>JAHITY010000027.1 GCA_018817165.1 Candidatus Omnitrophota bacterium | reverse complement strand
TTTAGCTGATATCCGAAGAAGGCAAAAACTTTATCTCAAAATAAATTACTGACTTCGAATATATTTAACCAAAACTATTTAAAAATAATATGATTTTTTTAATTCTCGGTCAGCCTGTTGACTTTAGACATTCTAGGTCACCAAGTCACCAGTCACAAGGACACAAAGTCAATAGCTAATGGTCGATGGCTAATAGTAAAAATGTGATATCCTGAAATAGGTTGACAGCAAATCGAGGGATGAGGGACGATCGCTGCGCTAGGACGCAAAAGTAGTTATGAATTACTAATTATGAGTTACGAGTGAAAAATGTAGAATCTAAGGATGAAAAGACAAAGAAACAGAAAAGCAAAAAGCGCTTGACTGGTAGCAAAAATTCTCTTTGAGCGGCGCTTTCGAACGTAATTTTGATATGGATGTCAAAATAGTGAGAACGCGCGGCTGAGACTGCACGATGCAGGCTCAGGCTTAGCGAAAAGACGTGTTTTTGCGCAATATGCACAACGCAATATTTAAAAAATATTGTCAACTATATTAGGACAAGACAACTATTAGCTATTGACCATTGACTTGGTGAATTTTCTATTGACATTATATGGTTATGTAATACAATCAAAACATAGGCTGGTGATTAAGTTACAGTGCGGACAGTCACTTGCAAACCTTTTATCAGGAGGAATAAATGAAGAATTTTTCAATTGCAATTATCAGTATAATTATTTTAGTCTCGGCTTGCGGCTGTGCTCCCTTTTTGCTGACTTTAGGCGCTGCCGGAACAGCGGCAGTAAGCATTGATACAATCCGTTTGGAAAGAAATATAACCTATGATCGCGCCTGGAACGCCACAATTGCCGCTTTAAAACAGCAAGATGCTAAGATCAATAAACAAAATATGGAAAGCGGAGTTATTCAAGCAATGCTTGAACAATCCGATATAACAATTAGGATCGCCCAAATCAAAGCCAGACCAGTAGCAATTGATATAACCTCAAGACGCAAAGGCATTCCTGATTTAAAAACAGCAGACATATTATTAGAGGAAATCAACGCGCAATTAAGACCCAAGACATAAAACAAGCTTTACTGTTCGTTAAATCCCAATTCTTTTTTTACAACAGTAATAATTTCATCCCGCGCAAAAGGCTTATACAGATAATGGCTTACTCCGCCGGCACGGGTGAATTCAATCTCTTTATCAATCGGGTCCTGATCCAACTTACCGGTCATCGAAACTATTGACGCCTTCGGCGCGAGCTGTCTTAACTGCTTACAAGTTTCAATGCCATCCATTTCCGGCATAACCAGATCAACAAACATCAAACCATAATCTGTTTGTTTGATTTTTTCTATTGCCTCTTTACCGCTGCAGGCACTATGCACTTCAAACCCCGCGCTTTGCAATATCTTTTCCAGGCCTCGGCAAACAATGGGCTCATCATCAACCACTAATATTTTTCCCTGCATAAGCTTTTAATTCCTTCTGTTTAGCCTGATTACTTTAAATTAATTTTATTTTAAACCAATTAAGTTTATCATTATTTTTGTTTTTTGCCAATACTTGCCCAGCCTTTTTCATCCAAAAGTGAATCTAGCGTATATCCAGATTTTCACCCTGGATCAAACAGTTAAATCATGAATAAGCCCGACAATAAACTTACTGCCGATCATATCCACATACAATTTTTTTTTAGTAATAATTGTATGTGTTTTACCCTTGGCATCATCAAGCGTTTCCTGATTAACATTCATCTTACCGGTACGCAAAACTTCTTCATCTTTTGCCCAAAACACATCAGCCTGCTCTTTGGGGGAAAAATCATACTCAGTTTTGGCAATTAATTCCTTGCGCTCATAGCCCATAAATTCGCAGAAAGCATCATTCAATAAAACCCAGCGGTGCTGTTCGTTTTTCACAAATAAAGGGTCTGCGATCTGATTGATCACTTCTTCAAGAAAGGCCTTTGTATAAAGCGGCTGATTATAATCTTCATTTTTTGTGATTGACTTGAGTTGCAATCTGGCGATTTGCTGATTAGCTTTCTGTAATTGATCAATCAATTGTTCTTTTGTTAAATTTGATAAATCCATGTTTACCTCCACTCATAAACATTATCTACTCACATTTTTGACTGATAAAAATAAATTCCCGTGATTTATTATCATAACACCCCTTTGATTTAAAAGCAATATTTAGCATTTAACCCCTGATATCTGACTTGCCTTGCTCCTAAAAATTCAAAGCTTATTTTCCCAGAATAAAAATTAATTTAAATTCTGCTCAAATCGCCTGCGCGATTAAGCTGCTGATTGAAGCATCTAAGCGCAGCGGCTTATTTGGCGGACACTCTGTTAATAATTCTGAAAAGGGTTTATGATTAGCTAATGCTATTACCGCGCTATATTTCATACCCTCAGCAAAATTGCCCACAGAGTCATGGGTAAGCAAAGCTTTATGCGCGCTAAACCCTTTTTTAAGGGAAACTTGGCCTTTAAAATTTATTAAATAGTCCACCAAATAATGCGCCCCTTCATGGAACAATGAGTCCACAGCTTTATTTATTACATAGTCTGATGAAGCTCCTCTTAAAACTTCCGCGCCAATAATATCCCGGTTTAAATATAAAGTAACCCCATCATTACTATATCTTATTTTCCCGTCAAAATTAACTCCGCCTTGTACAATATTGATCCCCTCCAATCCCCATTCGTTTACAATATGGTTGGCCAGCAATACAAACCTCGCCTCAAAACTAGAATACGCTTCTGGTGAAACAATCAGCTGCTCAATATCCAGCCCCATCTCGTCGTTCTCTTTTCTCTGGTTTTCAGCAATAATCATATCCTGAAAAATCAGCCGATCCTCAGCGCTTAGAGTTCCGCCTGAGCTCCGCTTGCCCATAGACTCAAGCAATGCTTGGGAAGCCTTTGCTTTTTTTGCGTCAATCAGCTCTTGAACCGCTTTGCGCCGTAAAAATAAACTTTTTCGAACTTCCGGGTTTTTCCAATCTGTGATTACTTCCAGTAATAAAATAAGTTTGACAAATTTCTTATCAAAATCCATTAAATCTTTTTTGGGCAACAAGTCTCGAAGTTGCGCGTTAGCAATCAAGCCATATTCCGCGTCATCGATCTGCTGAGCTAAATGCACTATATC
The DNA here is from genome assembly GCA_018817165.1 of Candidatus Omnitrophota bacterium. Lineage (GTDB taxonomy): Bacteria > Omnitrophota > Gorgyraeia > B26-G9 > B26-G9 > JAHITE01. The sequence continues at coordinate 19,680 of JAHITY010000027.1, read as the reverse complement.
TTCATCTGATAAATCAATCGCGTTCCAATAATTAGATTCTCGCTCCCAGTTTAAAGGAAAATTTTCAAAAGTAAATTGTCGGCCTGACACTGTAGAAGTCAAGGTTTTATAGGCAATGGCCTTGTATATTTCAATAGCCACATATTTCCGAATAATCGGCAGATACCTAGACTCATTCTCAAAACCACTGCGATTGTCAATCAAAGGCAAGGGAATCTGAATAATCATTCTTAATTCATCAACGTGCTTGCGCAAAGAGTGCGGAACTAATTGCAAGTAATTTTCCTTCTCAATATCATTAATTCTAAAATCCTCGCTGTCTATGAGCTGCAACGGCATATCTTTAATTCTAAAACCCGCGCTGTCTATAAGCTGCAACGGCATATCTTTGGCGCTCCAAATACGCATCTTGCCAAAATTTGTCGCTTTTTTATCGCCTGGTTTAACCGCGATAAAATCAGTTTCGCTTAATATTTCCGCGTCCACCTTTAGCGGCCTTTCAATACCCTGGCTATCAACGATATATATTTTAAAATTATCATTTTGCGACAAACCAGCAAATGTCTTCCAAGCGCGGATTGAAAGCATTTGCTCAAGTTCCGGCATGCAATTTTCCACTGCTTTTATTCTTCTGACCGTTACGCCCTGCTGGACTCGCTCATCGTCAATTTCTATAATGCTTACAAGTTTCGGTCCCAGCTCGGTTACCTGATAAGTAAACATATAGGACTGCTTATCATTTTTAGTAATGATTTCCACCCTGTCAACATCTTCAAATATAGTGTATTTGCCGGTTCCGAAGAACCCGGTTGAATCTATTTGCTGTCCATCAGTTTTTGTTGTGTCAGGAATAAGCAATGATACTTCCTTTAAAGCGCCTGTGCCATTATCCGTGGCCTGCTCAACATATTCTTCTTTGCCATCAGGGCCTATTTGCAAATAAAAATCAACTACTAATTTACCTTTTTTACCTTTTGTGGCATCGCGTGAATTTTGCGCGGTTTCGCCTGTATGCGCTCTGGCTTCTCGCTGCACAGTGGTATATCTGCGGATTTCAGCTTCCATGCTTTCATCTTCTGGCGGCAAATTATTAATATTTTTAAGAAAATATTTCATATCAATCATCGAATATTTTTTATTTTCACTGCCTTTATTTTTGCGCAGTTTTTCCAACTGCATGATCTGAGAAATAAACACTCCATCTCGAGGCATCTCTTCTGGTTTTCCGTTTGGCACAAAACGTTGTTTTATTTTCAAATCATCTATTTCACTGGTAAAAAAAACAATAAACGCGCGGGCCTTATCCAGCTCATGCGCTTTATCCGGATAATCAACTGCTGCTTTCAAAGTTTTAAAATCAATATCTCTGAAAGATTGCCATAAGGTTTCCAGAAATTTTTCTCTGACCTGCGATTTTTTAGCAAACAGCTTCTTGACCTGCTGCTGGACAATCTCCGCGGAATCTGCCCCTGTCTTATTTGCGGAATAATTCAAGAAGCTGATTATTTTCATGGCTTGGGCTATTTCAATGCGCTGATCAGTAGCTTCATTTAAACCAAGAATAAGCTGCTCAATATTATCCGTTATTTCCAACTGTTCTTGATTGTTAATATCCCAGCCATAGGCTGCGGTTTGCATTATGGTTTGTGCTGATGATTTGATCTGAATATTATTGTCCAAACACAGCGCGAATAAATTATAAAATAAATTCTCATAAAACTCCCGCTGGCAGGAAAACTCTTCCTGAGCCAAGCGCGGTTTATACTCTTCGATAAAGCTTGCGATATAAGGCGCGAATAATTCCATGCGCTGACTAAAAATATCAAAAGGCAGCGGCTGTTCAAAATCAAAATCATTTGCTTGCTTTATAAAATCATCAAAGCGCTGCCGAATTTCACTATCCTGCTTATCATACAACTGCTCAATTGATGATTTTATTTTATTTTCTATATTTGATCGAAACTCAATTGGGGTTTTTTCAATAAATTCCTCTATGATGTTTTCCGCCTGAGCAAGGAATTGATCGCGGCTGACTAAAACTTTTTGTTTCCAGGCCTCGTAGACTTTCTTTTTCTCTGCATATATCTGCTGATCATCAATATCTTCTTCTTGTCTATGTCCTAAAATAAACCGCTTTGCTTCAGGATGCGCAGGATCAAGATAAACCGCGTCAGCAGTTTTAGGATCAATAAACATAAAATATTTGCCGTCAAATGTAACCTGCGTAAATTTTTTTGTGGATATATCAAAAAGATTCATCCCTAAATTAGATAAAGGCATATGTTTTTTTTCAAAAGAAAACAAACGATATTCACTATCTGTCTCAGAAATAGGAATCAAGGCGACCATAAATTTATGCGGACTATTATTATCCAACACACACTCAACAGCGGTATATTGATTATTGATATGCCTTGCAAGCATATTTGTCTGTTTTAAAAATTTTCCCTTTGTAAAAACAGTTACTGTATCTTGATTGTAAAACAGCAATTCTCCCCCCAAAACACTGGAATTGAATTGCCGCCCGGATTCAGGAATAATAACTCGGGAGCTAAAAGTATCATTGACCACGAGTATCTGATAGTTCTGATCAATCTGATATTGCTTAAGATTTTCTTCTGAAAGTGGATCTAAGTTTTTTAAAGTAGCATTATAAATTGTTGCTTTGTCCTTATTATTCCAATAAAGCTGTTTATCGGTTTGAACTTCCGAAATAATCGCTTCAAAACTTTGTGACCAAGAACCATATATCTCAATAAACTCACCTGATTTATCTAACTCAAACCAATTACCGCCGCCCAATTTTGGATCTTGGCTGGTACAAAACATTCTGATGGTTTGGCCGTCATAAACAGTCTCGATATAATCCGGGCTATTACCATCCGGCAATACTTCGATTAATTCGCCTGATAAATGATGATATATTGCCTTTTGATGATTGCGGTAATAAAGCATTGTATAAATACCCGCGGAATCTGTATGCAGAAATTCAATTGCCTCTCCACCCGTCAGCACGATTTCTTGACGCGCTAGATTAAACAATATCATATTTTTTGACGATTTAGATTGAACATAAGCCGCATTTGACAAAGGATGAATTTTAAAATCAAAGTCATTGGGTAAATACCATACCTTAGCCTTCCCGGCTTCAAGCCTTTCCTGAAACATTTCCTGAAATGGATTATCCTTGGCATTAAAAGCCGTCTTGGTGAGAGAATCGCTTAAACTATAGTCCTCGGATAATTTATCAGCAATTTTAAGCATTACTAAATAATATTTACCCTCGGATAATGTTTTAAACAACATTTTTTTACCATCACGACTAAACTGTAAATCATATAATTTTTTTTCTGGCAAACCATCGCCTTTATCCAAAGGGTTTAAAGAAGCTTTGAGCTTTTTATCTAAATAATATTGAACCTCACTCTGCGGAAAATAGATCATTGTACTAGCATCAAAATATTCCCCCAGCTTACAATCAAACATGATCAAGCCAATACCATTGTCTTCGCTTTGAACATAAACAAACCGCTTATCCTGAGAATATTTTATTTTCCTTCCTTCTGATAGCTTTAAACAAAATACCTCTGTTGCGGAAACTCTTGTTTGATCTAATGCTTTAAGTTCCTGAATCCCATCATACTTTTCAACCAAATAATAGCCATTCTGCATATATTCCAGGCTTTTTACATTTGAGTCGGCTTTTTCCTGAGTACCTATCTTTACAATATCCCCATTGTCTAAAAGCGTATAAACTTGCCGCGCGTCATTAGGGATTTCTCCGGACTGTAAAGCCTCTTGTTTTACAACTGCCACAAACATCGGAACTTGAACTTGATACACTTGTTTTGGATTATCGGGATTTAAATAAGCTGCGCGGCCTTTGTGCGCATTTGTAAACACAAAATAAATCCCATCCCATTGCACCGCATCATACTCTTGCTTGCTTAACGTGGTTTTTGTTTGTGTGATTTTATCACTCTCTACTTTCAATAAAACAAATCCGTCTGCATCCAAATCATTTTCAATCGTAGCGATAACATATCGCGGTTTTTCTAGATTATCAATGCACACATCCTTTAATGTCTTCGCTATTTCTCGCCCATCCAACCCGCTGCGGATTAATAATATCTTGCCTTTTTCTACCCCAATTGCTGCAAACAAATGTTCAACAGTAGCGTCTGCGGCAACAGCTATCAGTTTAGAATCAGCATATTTATTTTTTTCCTTACAAACAATATGCGTATAAGGATGTTTAAATATTAACCCTCTCTTTAGCTTTTGCTCTGGAGAAAACCGCCTGAATTTTAGCACGTCATCTATTCCATTGCTATGAAATATTACTGTTTTATTCGTAATTGTTTCATAAATAAAGCCCTCTTCCCTCCGGCTAAAAGTCGGAGAATAACTCAATTCTCCGGCCTGATCAATCGTATAATGTCTGTTTGATCCATTATTAAATACCGTGAATTTAAATTCACCATTAGCCTTGTAAATTGTCCGCGCTCCTGTAATCATCTCCCCTGAAGGCAAAGTTGTATATGGTTGTTTTGTAACATGATCATATACCGTAATATTCTTGTCCTCATAATTATTCACTAAAACAGTATAACTGCCGGAAGAATCAGTATGCAGCTGTTCCACGGGAACAGAATTAATCAGCTGCATGCTTTCCAAATCAAACAACCGCATTTTATTGTCTTTATCCTGAATATATACTACTGTAGCGAAACGATTAAGCTCTATCCGGCAATTAATAATATCCAGCAGTTCATCCAAATTAACCGCTTGCTCGTCTCTTGTTGTAAAAAAAGCGAACATAAACTTAGAGTCATCCGAACTCTGCTCAAAAACTAAATATTTATCATCTGCGCTGAATTGCAGATTAATAAACCGACTGTTTGATTCAGTTAAAATATCCTGCTGCATCCGCCTTAATCCCCTATTGCTCGAGGCCAAACCAACAAGACCGCATGGTCGATTTTCTAAAAAATCATATATTTCTATATCCACTTCTTTTTCTAAGGCTGAGGAATGCATCTGCATATAAGCAAAACGGCCGCCTGGAGAAAATTTTAATTCTCCCCCGACTGAATCTACCACATATTCAGGGTCACTATTTTGCGGATCATTAAAAATAGCTTCTGCTGCAATCGGGTAGATGTTCAGACCTTTAACCTTGCCATCCCGCAGTCCAAAACCTTTGTAACAAACCTGTTTTGTTTTCTGGTCAGTAATAATTATAAACCCATTGTCTTTAGGATTCATCTTATGATCCGCCCAGGAAAAAAATAAAGGCTCTGCTTGCTTAGTTTTTAGTTTATAGCCGCCATACCTAAGCGCTTCGATTGATTCAATATTCCGCATTATGACTTTGCCGTCAGAAATATTAACCAGATCATTATTTGCTAAAACCATATATTTCTGCTTAGCATCCTCCGGCATCTGATTTTTTGAATTCAGCTCTTGGTTAGACATCTCAACCAAAGGCGGCTTGCTTAAAAACTTGTTTTCCGCTGCAGAATAGATCGTTCCGCTGCGGGTTTTTAATTCAATATTTTCAAACATCAGATTTTTCCGCGGCTTTACCACTTCATAACTAGTAAATACTTCCTGAGCAGTAAGAATATTTATCCCATGCAAGATAAATAATAGCTCATCCTCTTCTATTTTACTCAAGCCTTGGGTTGATAATTTCTGATTGATCAATTCCAGCAGTCTATTACCGGCTAATTGGCTGGCAATTGCGATAAAACGCTTATTTTCAATAATCGGAAGCCTATCTTGCTTTGTCCAAGTATGCCAATTCTTATGAAAGTTTTTCACCCTATCCATATATTCTTCATTAAAAGGAACAATCACCAAAGGCAGTTTTTTATCTTCATCTATAGTAATCTGAGAAATAATTGTCCCGCCTAGAGCTTCTAGACTGATCGCGCCATGCCAGTCAAATAACTGTTCATGCAAATACAGTGCTTTTTTTCCAGCCGGTATCGCTAACTTAGAGTATTCTTTATCATTCGGCAGAATAATATAATCATCCTGGCGCAAACGTTCGATAATCTTTTTTTCCTGCAAATTTTTTTTTATCTGCATCCGCAGAGTTTTCGCCACATACTTATAATCTTCATTACTGCCGGCAATCCCATCTAAACCAATAACCAAGGAATTTATATACTGGATTTTTTCCAGGTCGGTTAATTGTTTATGCTCAAGCAAGCTTTCTGCTGTTCTTTCTATGGCCAGTTGAAAGTTTGATTTCTTTGCTTGTTTTAAATTTACTGACATCCGAATATGCGCTCTGGATTTATCCACTTCAAACAACTTCCCGGCCTCGATGCAAATTCCACCTTGGAGTGTGGAATCAGCTTGAAAATTATTTTTTATATCAAAAAAAGCCACAACCTCTCCATTACGCGAAAATGAAACACAGCTAGCCAAAGTCCTATCCTGAATAACTTTTATTTTATCTAATTCTTCTTGCACTTCTTTGGGACTTAATACATGAGAAGTTTTTGTGCCCCCAATAACCGGAACAAACATATTAGAAAGGTCCCCAGCATCCATGCCTTTGCCATTATCACTGATCGTGATCGAATGGCTGTCTAATTGCATCGCGACTTTTCGCCCTTGCGTATCTGAGATCAATTTTCCGCTATTTTTTTCCGGAACAATTATTTCTTTGGTATTAAAGTTATTTACAGTTTCAATTGCTCCTTGGTTTATCTGAGTTGTCACTTCTACACTGGTAATATAAGCAAAGCGGCGATGTATTCCGGCTTTGATCTCCTCTAATGAATTAAGGCCACTATCTCCGCTTTCCTGACGATTTCCGGGGATTTTATTCGCTACGCTCAACTTAACAACTGTTCCCTGCTCTTGTTGATCAGAACAAGCACGATTATAAACATCTGGAGAAATCTGATTGATCTGGATAAAAAGCTGATCCTGTTTATCTTTTAGAATAGTAAGCTTATGCGGTAAACCTTGCTGAGTTTTAGTAAAAACTTCTACTTTATCAATCCCGCTGGGTTCAAGCCAGGCTAATATTTGTTTAACTCCTTCACCAAACTGACCAATATCCAATCCCAAGGCATCCAAGCTATTGGACACAGCTTCATATATGCTTTGCGCGCGAGCATCGATATTCTGATTAAAAATAGCTAAGTTTAAACGCGGATTCTTATACATATCTCCATTGATCAGATCAATAATTTGCTTAGAATAGCCTTTTGAACATAAAATTTTATATGCTTGCAAACGATCTTGTTTTTCATCTCCGCTGGCCGCGATTTTCAGGCTTGCCAATACTTTTGATATATCCTGTTTAGCTAAAAAATATTGCGCGCAAATAAAATGTTCAATACTAATTCCCTTGAATTCCTGATCTTTATCAATATACTCTGTGGAATCAGGCAAATCCTGCGTTTTGACTGGAAAGCTTTCAATGGGGGCTATTTCTTCATCCAATGATTTTTGTTTAAACTCTGCAAGAAAATAATCCTGGCTGATCTGGACAAGCAGAGAAAGCGTTGCCTGATCTTGCGCGGCATCAAAACTTGCGCCTGCTGCCCAGGTAAAATCAAGCAATAAAAAAGCATTGATTAAAACAGCTGAAATCAGTTTAATTGTCGTGGTTTTTTTTATGAACATACCTTATCCTAAATGACTTTTTAAAGAATATAAAAAAGTAATAAAGTATATCACAATCTTTAATATTTTGCTAAAAAAATCACATAAAAATAAATTTGCTTAAACGCGGCTATTTAGAGGTAAATATTTACACTGCGGAAGGTTACAAAAATGAAGGCGAAGTCAAGTCATGCCCATGCAAACAGGAAGCATATTTTTAGATCTAAATTTTGACAAACAAAAGAATAAATCCTAAAACAATCAGAATCATCCCAAAAATAATCTTAGCATTAAACACATAACCCTGATTAATATTATTGCCGGATTTAATTGATTTGAGCTCTATATAAGGTACCGGCGACCGACGATACCATCCGATTATTTCCACATCTTTGCCAATCAAAGATGACGCGATAAATGCTCCAAAGATCAGACTAAACAAAGCCAAAGGCTGTTTATAATCCAAAAATATTATCCCTGTATCGTCTTGAAGCACAAAATCTTCACTCCAAAGCAAACCGGGTTTACCGCGGCCAATAAGCTTTCCTTTAAGCGTGCATGGCACTGGTCTGACCATTGATACCTTGACTTTTTTTAATAGCGAAGCTATGTTCATCTCCGGAAAACATGAGAATTTATAAGAAAAAGTTACCTTGATTAAAACAGCCAGACCAAACCAGAAGACTACTGCTTTAAGCATACCAATATCCCGATTTACCGCAAAATGCACTGAAGCTGCTCCAATAACCAAAATCGGCAGCCAAGACACCATCAGGTCAACAAAAAATTCATCCCAGTAGCTCTCGGGTTTTTTATCGGTAAACCGGATATAAGGCACAGCCCCTTTTGATCGAGATTGATTGCTTAAAGCCAGCAATCGCTTGGCAATCAAAGGATGCGTTGAATGCAGCTCATAGTACATCGCCCAAGGATTCCAAAGATCCCAGCGCATTGCCCCTCTTAAAATTTCTTTGTCAACCTCGCCACCCATGTTTTTCGGATTATAGCTGATTACGGCTAAAGCGCGGGCGCTCATCGAATCAAAAATACCCATGGCTTTCATACTGTCAAGCTCATATTTTCTGTTTGATTGATTGTTTTTATTATCTTTACCTGCCAAACCATAACCTATTTTTACCAATGCCGATGCCAAAGAATTCGGATTATCAGTCAGCTCACCGGCAAAATGATCAGCATAATACTCCCTTACTCGAGAAAACAATAATACAATAAATTCCGAAATAATATACAGCACATACGCAATAATCGCGATCATATACCGCACCGGAGCCGACTTATCATTACTCCGGATTCTCAGCCTGATTAAAACACGGTAAATTTGATATAGGATCAAAGGAACCAAATTAGCAATCGTCATTACCAGTATGTCCCAGTGAACCGCATGTCCGATTTCATGAGCAACCACTGCCTCCAGCTCTTCGGGCTCAAGCAAAGCGATCAGTCCGGAAGTGATTACTATCCGCGCATTATTTGGCGTATGCCCATAAGTAAAAGCATTGGGCGAGCCATCCGGAATCAAGCCAAATCTCGGCAATTCAATTTTGTTTTTAGAGCAGGCGCTGATTACAAAATCTTTTAAATGTTCGGGCAACTCCCCCAGATTAATCCATTTAACCTGGTAAAACCAGCGCAGCGTGATATCCATAATAAACGGAGACAGTCCAAACTGCAGCGCGGCAAACGCAAGCATAAATATCATTGCAAAGCTAGCACTCATGATCTCAAAATGGACTAAACTTATTAAAACCAAACTCAGCAATCCATACAAAGAAACCAAAGTTAAGGAAGATGTCAGCGATAAATTCGGCAATGCAATCGGAATAATTTTCTGATCTTGCTCAGGATTATCGTCTTGCCCGGCTTCAAGATCAATTTCTAGATTATTCTTTCTCGCCGTAGGAAGTTTACTTATTTCTCCTATATCCAGCCATATCCCCTGTGTCTCTGGACAATAATCAATAAGCAGATCACCATCAAATAAACTTAGCTCAACCAGCGGTTTTTGCGTATACGGATTACACCTAAGAGATGGTTTAGAATTATTAAGCGCTGCTTCTATCTGCAACTGCAAATACTGAGGCGTGCTTGTAAAATAAAATATCTCTCCCTTATCCAGCCATATCCCTTGACACTTTGGACATACATCAACAACAACCCCTTGTTTGGTCATTGTTGAGACAAGTTCTCCTTCACTGCAGATAACACATCTCATAAGTTTCTCCTAAATGATTCGTTAAAGCTATTTCCAGATTTAACTTCACCTCTACCGTTGTTTCATCACAACAATACCCTGCTTTTCAAATATCCTTTGATACAAATCTTCCTTGTCTGATTCCAAAGACTGAGTTTGTTCATCCAAAATAAGATATTCTCCCAGTTTTTCCGGAGATTCATTGATCAAGGAATAATCCGGCCGGGACGAGCAAGGTACAATTGCCGGACTGATTACCGTCACCGAAGCTCGAGGCGGAATAATCCTGATCGCTTGCTTGATCGCCGCCGCCTGCGGATGCGGTCCTTTGAGTAAATTCAGCCACAAAAATGCGTGAAGGATTACCGCAGTCAGAATAAATAGCGAGAGCAGATCCGCGCGCTTTCGCGAATCAATATTTCCGATATTCAAAACCGACAACTTTCTTAAGCCCGGCAGTGTGGCTAAAACCAGAAAACAAGAACTTATAACATTGTAATGCCAAGGAGGCAAAAGCAGCGGATTCGCGCTATCAGACAAAAGGTTCATCAAAATCTCAGGCGCTCCGAGCAACGCGAGCGGACTGAGCAGCGGCGGAAGAATCAGCAACGGAAGAAACAAGAAACGCACATCCAGAAAACTTGCCCAGCTGCCGAACTTAGATAACAAAATCAAATTCTTTAAGCCCAGCAAAAGCCCTTGTCCGGAAAAGTTGTTCTGCAAATAAACAGAAAACCAAGACGCTTCCGGATGCGAATAAGCCTGCTGAAAATACGACATGATCGCCACAGAGAAAACCGCCCAGGCAAAAGCGAGCAGCAGCGAAAAAAAGCCCCACATCCATTTGCGGCGTTCAAAAACAGCCAGCAGCCCAAACATCACAGCAAGAAATATCAAATGCTCTTTGATCGACAGGGTCAGGATCAAAAATCCCAAAAATAACATAAACCGTTTGCGCAAGAAAAAATATGTTGTAAACAGGACAAAAAACGGGGCAAAACAAATTTCATGCGGAGGAATAAGATTAAGACTGATCAAATACGGAAAACAGAGAAAAGAAACGCAGCTTAAGACCCGCGCGTTCCCCTCCAGATAATCTTTGGCAATCAAATAGAACGGGATCACCGCCAAGCTTAAAAACAGCGTTTTAAGCAGCATCAAAGTCAGCGGATGCGGAAAAAAATAATATGCCGGGACCAATAAAAAGAAAAACTGCGTATTGTGGCTGGCAAAAATCGAACCATATGCGCTGTTTTCAAAAATCCGGCCGTGTAACGCGTTCCAAAACGTTTGATTAAACAACCCGAAATCTTTTGGGTTAAAAAAAATCAAATTATCATATTGATAAACTGCCAAAGCAGCAAAACTCAGAAAATAAGCCGTTGCTATGCCAAAGACAAGCGCCTTCGCTTGTCCATTGTTAACTGATAACCGACCGCTAAGCAGAACATAAACCGCGGCTTGTGAAAAAAACACAACCGTCAGCGGAAAAAACAATGAAAGCCCCCGAGAAGGATCCCAAAACAAAAGAAAAAAAAGCGGCATCAGTACCATAGCAGCATGATCCGCGTTTTTTAGTCGAACGCTTAAAAATTGCCACAACACCAACAACCCACTGAACAATCCTAAAAATAAAAAACCATATTTTGGCGAAAAATAACAGTAAAAAGCGGTAAACAGAAAATAAAAAACTGCGGCAGTCAATACCAGTAAAAACAAGCAATGACCCAGCGAGATTTGTTTTTTCACGGATCCATCCTTACGATCAAAGAGTCCAAACACCAGCCAAGTTCCTTCCCTTGTTCAGAACTATTATTCCTTTTATCTCAAAAACTTTTTTCGCAACTCTCTATTATACAATAGATTACAACTTAACTTTTAATTTGTCAATGGATTAGTTATTCACTTAAATGAATCATGCTTGGACTCTAAATATAATTAATAATAAAAAAAGACGCAGGATTATAACCCTGCGTCTTTTTTTTGGTAATACTATTCTTTTTAATTAAAAACTATAAACCAACGAGAAAACTAGCTGAGTATCGTTCTTCTTGATATCACCAATCGGCGTACTATTAAATTCATCAATAAAACTTACCCTTAAAGCCACTTCCTCACTCAAAGCATTAGTTAAAACAGTTTCTGAACGAACCCGATAATTATCCGCTCTTTCCAAGCTCGGATAATAAACTAGATCCTGAGTTAATTTTGTTCTGTCAAACAGCATCTTTTCGCAATAAAAACGCGGCGATAAGACCATATTCTCTTCTGTAGTACTGTCAGTATATTTAACTGTTTCATAACCAATACCAACTTCAGCCATAGCTTTCCATTCTTCCTCTTTGGCAAACCAGTAACCAGTACCCAGCGACGGCATAATTCGATGATCAATACTGGCAAACTTATCATGTTCTGCCTCAACCTTAGCAAAAGTAAACCAGTCGCTGTCTCCTAAATTTGGAGCGTAACGAGCCATGCCATTGCTTTTCTGCCCGTCCATTTTCTTATTCTGTGAAGAATAAAGAGTGGCCGCCTTTAAATCAAGCTCGGATTCATCCATTGTTTTTTTCCCCTGGTAAGCGAGATTTAACTGGCTATTTTGGGTATTCCCCGTCTTACTAGTATAACCCGCCGCGACTTCCTGCTCCCAACTGCCTTCCGCGAATACCGGTATAACAAAACCAGCAATAAAAACAATTGCTAAAATTACTATACTTACTTTTTTCATTCTTCTCCTCCATTTTATCCGAGATTATCTTTAAGCGACTGCTTAAGATAACTCGCTTTTTTCACAAACCTATCGCCCAGATAAGTTTTCAGTTTATTTCTTAACTTCCGGAGCGGCTTTTTTCATACTATTAATCGCTTTTACCACTAAAAAAATACTAAACGCGACAATTAAAAAATTAACCACATTGTTTATAAATAGTCCATAACTAATTGCTACCTCAGGATTATCCCCCACCTCTGCTTTGAGAATTAACCTCAAATCACTAAAATTCGTTCCCCCTAACAGAAATCCGATTGGCGGCATGATTATATCATTGACCAGAGAATTGACAATTTTACCAAATGCCGCGCCGATGATAATACCTACTGCCATATCCACAGCATTGCCTTTAATCGCGAATTCCTTAAATTCACTAATAATCGACATTCTACCCCTCCCTTCATTTTATAAAAAAAGCCACGAAACCATTCCGTGGCTTTTTTTTGTTATTTTACTATTTGATTAGCTGACTGTAAAGCAATTAATTTTTATTATCAAGTTTAAACCAATAAACAGCCCTCGAAAGATCTGATCATCCGCATCAAGACCTTTTTACAATCATGAGTCACGAATTGCATTAAAAATATCTCCGGGTTGAAAAGGCTTTAATAAATAACTCGCACTGCCTCCGGCCTTAACAAAATTTTTCAGTATTTCCTCCAAGTCAGAGCCAACATACCCTGTCATCAGAATCATTATGCCATCAGGCAATTCTTTTTTTATCATTGCACATAACTTAACTCCGTTTATATCATCCATCAATAAATCAATAAATACTATATCGTATTTTTTAAGCTTTATCATTTTAAGCGCTGTAACATGCTCTACAGCTATATCACATTCATAGTTTTTTTCCGATAGCTCCATCCTAACTGCCACGCAAACAATCTTAACATCATCTATAATTAAAACTTTGTTTTTTTCCATAAACTTACCTTTTTAAGATATTGAAGGGAAAATCAGGATAAAATTTGTCCCTTTATTTTTTTTAGATACCACAGATATCGTACCATTATGCTCATTTACCAAAGATTTGACAATTGCCAGACCCAGTCCTGAACCTTTTTTCCCCTTCTTTGTGGTAAAAAATGGTTCAAATATTTTTCCCAGGTTTTCTTTGCTTATCCCTTGGCCTTTATCGATAAACTCCAGCTTTATTTTACTCTTATCAACATTGCTGGTTCTGATTATAAGTTTTCCACTACCTGACATGCTGTCACAAGCATTATTAATCAAGTTAAGTGCTATTTGCTGCACTTCCCGTTTATGTCCAGACATACTTTTGATATTTTTTTCAAAGTCCCTTTGGATTTTTATTGATTTCTCCTTTAAATTGCCAGAAATCAACTTTAAAGCGCTTACAATTTCTTCATTCACATTCAGCCGGGATAACCCTTCTTTTTCCGGCTTTGCAAAAAAACTTAATTCCTGAATAATCCCCGCCATATATTTACAAGCATTAGTCATATCCCGGAAATTTTCCGCGTCGATCGTCCCCTGCTTAGTTTTTTTCGCGTAAGAATTTACCATCAGCATCAATCCGGCCAAGGGGCTATTTAGTTCATGCGCCACGCCGGCAGCAATGCTGCCCATGGCAGCCAGCTTTTCAGACTGAACAAGTTTCGCCTGAAGTAAACGCATTCTTGTAGTACTCCGCTCCGTCAGAGAAAATGCTGTTTTCTGACCATTCATATCTTTAAGCACAGTAACCGTTGCCCAAACATCTATACTTTCTTTATTTTTGTCTATCCGTTTTGATTCAAAAGAATCAATTAATTCTCCATTTTTAATTTTTTTTATCAACAACTTTATATTTTTTATATTCTCTTGAGGTATAAGCTCAAATATAGTCCTTGTCAGGGCCTCTTTTTCTGTCCACCCATAAATTTTTTCCGCGCCTTTATTCCAGGCAATAATCTTTCCTGCAAAATTTACCAGCAAAACAGAATCATTTGAATCACGAATAACCGTTGCCAAACGCTCCATTTCCGCGGTGCGTCTTATATTATCAATATCAATTAAGGTTATAACCGCGCCGTCAATTTTATGCTCTGTAGTTTTATACGGTCTGATTTGAATTAAATGCCAGCGCCCGTTTTTATCCTGAATTTCCCGTTCTTGGATTTTCAGCTCCTCCACCACGTCTATTATCATTTTTTCCAAATCTATAATTTCTAATTTAGGCTGGATATCTGTGATCTTCCGGCCGACATCCCGAGGAATTAGATTTAAGAACTTTTCCGCGATAGGGTTAAATCTCCGGATACAGAGATCTCGTCCCACCATGATAATCGGAATATTTATGCAATTAAGCAGATTAAGAATATCATTATTAACCACGTTTAATTCAATGTTTTGATTACTTATCTCCGCGTTCATTGTTTTTAATTCTTCATTACTTGATTGCAGCTCTTCTTTGGCGGTCTGCAATTCTTCATTGGTGCTGTTCAATTCTTCATTGGTTGACTGCAGTTCTTCTAGCGATGACTTTAATTCTTCAGAAGCTGATTCAGCTCTTTCAATTACTGACTGCAAATATTCTTTATTCTTATTTAAGGCCTCTTTTAAAATCACAATCTCGTGATTTTTCGCGTCATCGCTCTGTTTGCCGATGGTTTTTTTAGCCGTTTTAAGCATAATGCTTTTTTTGTTCAAGGGAAACTTAGCTTCCTTAAAAATTATCAGCAAATAATAACCGTTTTTATCTTTGCCTCTTATCGGCATCGCTTCAATATCAACGTATTTGACTTCTTCTTTATAAAAAAATTGGATCTTCTTTGCCGCAATTTTCTGTTTTTTCTTAAAAGCTTCCAAAATAAGTTTACGCATATCAGGAACAAGTTCCTCATTAATTAGCTGAAGAACATTAAGCGTTGCTTTTCCGCTCTTATGTTGAATGCACCATGACACGTCGCCCCAACATTGCAAAAGTTCCATATTAGTGTTTATCAAAATTGATGCACAAACATACCTTTTTAAAAGAATCCGCGAAATATCAGCAAGCGGCCCATCCTCAAGCCCTGAATTATTTAAAGGCCGCATATCATTTTGCAGTTCTTCCTGAGCTAAGCTTATATGCGGAGTATAATAGCTTAGCGCTAAATTTCTTGTCGCCCATTTTTTGGAGAACAATTTATGTTTTTTATCAGCGCTGGCAAACAAATCTGCAAAGATCCCCACACCTTCAGAATCACTTAAAAGTAGATTCCCTTCCTGCTTCAAAGCATAATGCAGCATGGGTATAACTGTTTTCTGTATAGAATCCCCCAAATAAATCAGCACATTACGACAACTAATTAAGTCCATATTGGAAAAAGGAGGATCTCGGGTAAGATCATGTCGCGCGAATACGCACATATCCCGAATAAATCTTTTTATCTTAAACCCTTGTTCGGTTTTAGTAAAATATTGCCTGAGTCTATCCGCGGAAACATTCGCTTTGATATTATCGTTATATATACCGCTTCTCGCCTGCGCCAGAGCTTTTTCGCTTATATCTGTGCCAAAAATCTTGATCTCCGGCAAGCTGGTTTTATCTTTAAAAAATTCCGTTAATTGAATAGCGATCGAATAGGCTTCCTCGCCTGTGGCAACCCCGGGAACCCATATTCGTATCGGATTTCCTGAGGTTTTATTTTTTAAGATCGAGGGGAATACTTTTTTGCTTAATAAACTAAAAACTTTTGGATCGCGAAAAAAGCTTGTTACATTAATCAAAGCATCTTCGAAAAGCTCTTGTAGCTCCGACTTATTATTTTTTATATAAATAAGATACTCATCCACCGTATCCATCATCAGAAGCATCATCCTCCGCTCAATCCGGCGAATTAATGTCTGACGTTTATAATTAGGAAAATCCACTCCTGAATATTGCTTTAATAACTCGAGAATTAGCGCTACAGCCTTTTCTCCCCCATCGGTTATTATCCTAGATGATTTTTTATTACCAAAATAAAACTCCTTCGATGATTTAGATAATTCCACACATTTGCTTGCTATATCTTCAGGACTCATAATTAAATCAACATTTCCGCTGAAGATCGCATTATGCGGCATATCCGAATATTGCGCGCTATCTTCACTCTGAGCAAAGGTTATTCCGCCTTGCGCCTTGATTTCTTTTAGTCCAATAACCCCATCTGAACCAGTCCCCGATAAGATTATTCCCACAAGCTTATTTGCATAATTTTTTGCTAATTCTTTAAAAACAGCATCTATCGGATGCGGTACCACAGATTCAAGTTTTAATTTAACCAATTTAAATTCTTTCTTTGCGATTTTTATGCTGCGATGGGGAGGAATAATGTAAACATGCTTAGGCTGTAAACGCATTTTATTTTTAACAAAACAAACCGGCATCGCGGTATTACGCGACAAAATATCATCGAGCAAACTACCGCGAGATGATTCCATATGCTGAATAATTACCAGACTTACCCCCATATCGACCGGAAAATTTTTAAGCAAAACGATTATTGCCTCCAGCCCTCCGGCGGAAGCTCCGATAGCAATTACACTTATATTTTTCTTGAATGAAGTAATGTTCTGCTTTTTAGTGATTGAACCTTTTGATTGTGAAGCAGCTCCTGTTTTTTTTGTGTGGTTTTTAGCAGCAGCTTTGAGTTTTTTTTCATAACTTTAAAACCACCTATCTTGGGAAGTGAATTGATAATATCTCTTTATTTGTTTTCAGTTTAAGCTATTATTATCCTCCTATTCTTCGTCCCTTTCAAGCATTTTAAAAAATAACAGACTAAGCGTAAGAGATGAAACACACTGGGGCTATATTTTAAACTAACGGAGAGTTTGATTACGGATGTTTACCGATATTACTGCAGAGGATACTTGTCCCGCTATTGTGCAACGGGCAGCACCCAACTTTAAGCGAATTTTTATCTTTGTCTTGCAACAAGTCTTTAAAACCGATTCGAATCGAGAAATTTCTGAATAGCTGGAGTTACGAAATTGTCAATGCCTACGGCATTATTATTCCCTACATGACTTAATGTTGTGGCTTTAATCAAAGTAGCCTGACCCCCGGCATTCTCCAGATTTATTTTAAAGGTTTCCCCAGGTTTACCCTCGCCTATTTCAAACGAGCCCTTCATGATAAAGGGTTTTCAATTTTACATTTTTATTAACATCTTTTAAAAGCTTTTAATAAAGCATATCATTTAATATTAGATGTTGCAAGAGGCACTGTTTGGGCACTAAAAATCACAATTCGCATTCATATCGTTTTGATATATTACTTAAGCTGCTTTCCATTGAAATCTTATCTTTTAAGGCAGGCTAAATCCACAGTTTCCCTGATCGCTTTAGAACAACTCGCTATTATAATTATTTGCTCTCCGCTTTATTTAGAGGACAAATGGTAAATGGACATTTTTTAGCAAAAGGACAATTTAGTCTATCTTTTAAAACTAATGCGAAAATTCCAATAATAATTGCAGCGACCACAAATATAATAAATGGAATCTTAATAATTCCTATTTGGCTCAATATAAAAATAATTCCAGCCACAATAATTAATGCTATTGTGATCATTTTACCTCCCTTCCAGAACTACTCTTTCTCGATTATTTCTTATTACTAATAAAAATAACAACTTTTATAATTAAAATTACCCAGGGAAATCCGTGCAAAAACAAATCAAACCAATCCAAGGGTTTTATCAGGCTGCCCCTAAAAAGCATTCCCAGCTTTTCAATAATATGCGGCGGAGCAAAAGGGGCTAACCCTAGTGTCCCACACAACATTACAACTAATCCCCAGTCTAATTGATTAATCCAAACTATTAAATTTTTCATTGATTTCCCATAATTATCATCAAACTACTCTTTCTCCGCTTTGCTACTTTTTACGTTTTAGCTTATTTAATATAAACCCAAACGGCGACTTAAATAGAACCACAGCTTTCCCTGAGATTTTTCCGATACTTTTTACGGATTTCTTCGACATAGTTTTTGTCGTTTTCACTGCCGATCTTGAAACATGCTTTACACCGCTAACAACTTTGGACCCAAGATCACTACTTGCCTGAACAGCTAATTTTGACCCATCTCTAACGCTTCTGCCAATCTTCTTAAAAAAACCAATTGCAGTATTCATTTTCTCAATATAAATTTTTAAGAAATTATAAATCACAGTCGCCAAGAAACCCTCAATTAAAAATAATATAATAAAAAAGAAAGGGATGCTTTTTAAAAACTCAAGTGCTTTCACATGAAAACACAAATCTCCAATGCAATTATAAACATATGTTAATATTGGCAAGAGAAATAAAAGTGCATACAAGAGAGAAGAACCTCCGAGCAAAAATCGTTGCTTATTTAAAATGATTGCATCGTTAATATTGTTACGCCTGCCAGAATCTTCAATCTTATTATATCCCACTCTCACGCGTTCCAACAAAAAAGCAATTAGAATAGCATATAAAATACCTTCTTTATTATTCCGCGCTTTATTTATAAACCCAAATCCCATAATCTACCTTCCATAAAAAGGGGTCACACCTATTTATTCTGCTTTGCCGGCCGGCCTCTTCCTCTTATTTGAAACGATACCTCAAATTTCTCACTCATACGTTCTACAAAACCCCTAGTTCCTATTACCTTCTCCTGATGTATTGTTGTTCGGATTTGATTTAGCTGCTCTTTTCCGCTTTCCTTCACCTCTTCCATAAACTCACAATATTCTTTTCTTCTTTGTCCTATTATATCTTTATTGAGAATTTCATTAAATTCGCCCTTGATATGAGCCTGGGCGCTTGAATATTCATATTTCTCCCCATCGTTCACCATCCCTGCTCTCACAGGATTCTGATCTATATATCGAGAAATAACCCATTCATACTCCGGCTCAACTATATTTAATTTATATCGATTCTCCCATAATTTTCCGCTTCTACCATATTTGCGATTAACGTACTGCGTATAATGTTGGCAAACACTTTTCATCAATCCAATTAACCCCTCCCTGTCTCGGGGATATAACAATAGGTGAAAATGATTCGTCATTAAACAATACGCCCCAACATCAACTCCTGTTTCCAAGCTAGCATTTT
>JAHITY010000026.1 GCA_018817165.1 Candidatus Omnitrophota bacterium | reverse complement strand
TAGCTCTTGAGAAATATTCATATTTAACCTCCTTTTTGGAAGTTATTATAATGAAATTTCTCTTTAATGTGTGCTTATTTGTATACTTTCAAAGAGCTTTTTATGTAAAAAACCATGTGCGTTTATTTGTATACTTAACAGATAGCGTTTAGCGTATAGCGTATAGAATAAAGTCTAAAGTAAAAAATTAAAAACTAACCGATATTGATTAAGAATGATTTATTCGATAAAAATTGCATGGGTGAAGTGGCTAAAAGCTGATAGGTAAATTTTACGCAGACAAAAATTTTCTTGCTAAAAAACAGCAAGATCGGCAAATCCGCGCCGTATTTCTGGCACTTGCGGAACTCGCCCTTAAAAGTTGGCGTTCCGCCTTTCTTAAATTGCAAGGGCTCAGACAGGTCCTCGTACCCTAAAGGGTCCCCAAAAATCCGACACGTATTTGCCTAAATTTTTGAGAAGCTTAAAAATTCACCATCATCTTTCACATTTAGTATTCGCCTTGTTATTTTTACTTTATAACTTTATGAACTTTACAAACTTTATACTCTAATCGCTATCCGCTATTTTCAGAAGCTTGGCTCAATGCAGAAAGTTTTGAATTTCACCGAGCGTTTTAAGCCGCCGATCGTAAACATCAGGTTGGTTAAATATTTCATTTTGCACCAGGTGAAAAAATACTTGTATGGTTTCATCTGAAAACAGAAATCAAAATAACGGCGCATAGAGTATAAAGTCAATATCGAAAAAACAAATAATAAACTACTGTTCAGGCTATTAACTGTTCCCATGATCATGGAAATTCCGCTGAGCAAGGCGAGCAGGCCGGTTAGATGCATGATTTGGAAATAGCCGATATAGATAAAACCTTTGATCGGGCTGTTGAGGCTGAGCATCGGGATTTTCGGCCAGGCACCAAAGGTTTGAAATACAATATCGAATTTATTGCTGGCATGCTTGGCCAAAAGCGCGGGATGCGCCATGCCATAGGTGACCCAAACTTGTTTTAATGCCGCGAAATCCGAGCGGTGCATATGATCAACTTTAGCATTTGGTTCAAAATATAGTTTCCAGCCGTATTGCTGGATTTGCAGTCCAAAGTCCATGTCTTCACCGGTTTTTTCATCCCAGAAACGGGCATGAGCTTGGTCAATCGCTTGTTTGCGAAAAGCCACATTGGCGGTAACAAAAAAGTAAGCTTGATGTCCGGCAATCTGAGTCGGTGATTTATCCGTCAATGCTGGAAAATAACCTTGCTTAATCGAATATCCGTATCTCGGGGCGACCATATTAAAGCGAAAATGCTCACAATAAAGCTCAGTTAAATTATTCGGGTCGATGACCAAAGTATAAATTTCGCCACCGACAATCCCAATCCGCGGATCTTTGTCAAATGCCGCCAGCATGTCAGTGATCCAGGTCGCGCAGGGAGCGCAATCTCCGTCAGTAAAGAAGATAAACTCACTGCGTAAAATATCGAGAATTTTATTTCGGGCATATCCCGGAGATTGGCAATCAGGGATATCGAGCAGTTTAATAAAAGCATATTTTTCTTGCCATTTTTTAATAATTTCCCGCGTATTATCAGTGCTGCCGCCGTCGCCAATTACGATTTCCATTTTATCCCGTGGATATTCGACATTTAGCAAATATTCAAAAGTTTTATCTAATGTCCTATGCGCATTTTTAACTGGAATGACTATTGAAATAAAAGGTGTTCTATTCACGATTACTCCTTAATTTGATAATTTTTTAGTTGGGTTATTATATTCTACGGTTCGGAAATATGTCAAGGATTAATAAGCTTTAAACTTGTCGCTAAGAGCATAATTGTGTAATGATTTTCATATTTTAGTATTGACAGTTAGGATCGGGAGACGTATAATTAATTCAAGGAGAAGTTCACGGATGGACAATAATAATAAAATATTTAAAATCACTTTGCTTGTTTCGCTTATTCTGCATGGCTTGATTTTGTTTCCACTGCCTAAATTTCAAAAAAAGCAGCCAGCGGTTATTGAGCCGGTTTTTTTTAATTATTTGGCTGTGAATATTCCTCAGCAGAAAACTAATGATATAAAGAACTTAAATAAGTCAAATATCGAGCAAAAAAAAAGACAAATAGCTAAAAAAACATATCGCACGATTAAATCGAATAAAAAAACTCAAAACCCAGTAAATGAAATTGAAGAAAAACCCGAGCAAATTGTAAAAACTCCGGTAGTAAAACCTGAACCGAAAAAAGAAATTATAACTAAAGAGAGTCCGGTTTTACCGAAAAAAGAAGAAGATTTAAGTAAAGATAAATACTATATATCTTACTACCGATTAATCAATGAATTATTGCGTGATGCAGTTATTTATCCCGATGATTTTTCTGAGGGAGAGATTGCTTTGACTTTTATCTTAAATGCTGACGGAAGTCTGGTAAATGTTGATGTTTTGCAAGATACTTCTTATAATAATAATTCTTTGAGTGAAACAGCCAAGCAAATTGTAAAAAGCGCTTCACCATTCCCGCCTTTTCCCAAAGAACTTCGTCAAGACCAGTTAACCTTTAATGTGGTTTTTTGTTTCCGCGAAAGAAGCTAGTTCTCCAGGCCGCCAGGACACAAGTCACAAAGACACAAGTAGGGGGCGATGGCAGTCGCACCGACAATAATGGTATTAATATCCGGGAGGACGCAAGGCCCTCCCCTACAATGATTTTTTTTGCTTATGTATAAACAAAGACAATACAGAGTTGGCGTACATAATAAGGATCTGATTTCTTTTAAAATCGATCATTTTGAAAGTGATTTATTGATCTGCGCGGAAAAAAACATTGAATCGCAAGCAAAACAAGCCTTGGTTTTTTATCATCAGCAGGTGCAGGAATATGTTCAGAAAAACCCCCTGTTTAAACACAGTCTGCTGCCTTTGCCTGTGGATAAAAAAGCGCCTTTAATAATTCAGCAAATGTATAAGGCGGCAAAAAAAACAAAAGTCGGGCCAATGGCCACGGTTGCCGGGGCTATTGCTCAATCAGTCGGGCAGGATTTAGGAAAAATAAGTCCTGAAATTATTGTGGAAAACGGAGGGGATATTTTTCTTTCCACAAAATATCCGCGGAAAATCGGAATTTTTGCCGGAATTGGCTGTGTTTATAATCAGCTTGTGTTTACGCTTGATCCGCGGCAAACACCTTGCGGTATTTGCGCTTCCAGCGGTACTTTTGGGCATTCTTTAAGTTTGGGTAATTCTAATGCTACTATTGTAATTGCCGAGACTTCTGTACTCGCGGATGGTTTTGCCACAGCAATTGGAAATTTAATAAAAACGGATGCGGATCTTGAAAAAGCAATTAAAATGGCTAAAAAACAAAGATCAATTAGGGGGCTAATCGCAATAACATCTTCTAAATTAATGGCTTATGGGGATATTAAATTTGATGTTCTTGACAATAAAACATAAGACTGTTATAATTATATAACTTTGTGACAAGCAAAGCTATATATGCGAAAATTAAATGAATAAATACTTTTAAAAAAAAATATAGAGAGGGTGATATAGATTGGCTAAAGTAAGAGTCGGAAAAGGAGAAGCTCTGGAAAAAGCTTTACGAATTTTTAAGAAAAAGCTTGATAGAGAAGGTACTTTAAAAGAAATGAGAGCTAAAAAGCATTACGAAAAACCCAGTGAGAAAAAGAAAAGAAAAGCGAAAAATGCGCGAACTGCCCGTCATTAACAAAGAATAAACTTATGTATAAAACCAAATTAGTTTTGTTGTTTTTGCTTTTGAATATCATTAGAATATTTATGTTTGATCAAATAATTGTGCAGGCAGCTGATACTAATATTCAGCTGCCTGCTTTGCATGTCCAGGAAAAAACTCTGAAAAATGGAATAACTCTGCTAGTTCAAGAAAATCATGCGCATGATTTAGTCGCTTTTGAAATTATTGTGAAAACCGGCAGTATTTATGAATCTGATCTGCAAGGTTCTGGGATTGCCCATCTGGTTGAGCATATGCTGTTTAAAGGAACTTTAACTCGTCCGGCCGGAGAAATTGAGGATCAGGTTAAATTTCTCGGCGGAACAATGAATGGGTATACATCGCATCAGATTACCGGATATACTCTGGTTGTTCCGGCAGCAAATTACCCAGAGGCTATTGATCTATTAAGCGATATGATTAAAAATCCTTTGTTTGATGATCAGGAGCTGCAAAAAGAAAAAAATGTAATTTTAAGTGAAATTAAAATGAACCAGGATGATCCTGGGCGTTTATTAAGCAGAAAATTCTGGGAGTATGCTTATAATATCGCGCCTTATAATCTGCCGGTTATTGGCCTGGAGCCTTTATTTAACAGCTTGGAACGTAAGGATTTAGTGAATTTTTACAATAAATGGTATATGCCGAACAATGTGATAATCGCGGTTTCCGGAGCGGTTCAGGCTGATTTGATTGAACAAAGCTTGGAAAAAGCATTTAGTGATTTTGCGATAAAGCCTTATCCTCAAATTGCTTTGCCGACAATTGCTCCTGTCAAAGGAATTAAATCTCAGCGGATTCCTTTTGATGTTAATGTTGCTCAGATGATTGTGGGGTTTCCCAGTGTGGTTTTAACTGACCCGGATAGCGCGGCTTTGGATATTATTGCCACAATCCTCGGGCAGGGAGACAGTAGTTTATTACACAATAGTTTGCTTCGCGAAAAGAAACTGGTTTATTCTGTGGGCGCATTTAATTATACACCGGGATTTAGAGGTGTTTTTGCGATCAATTGCATGCTGGACAAAGAGAATGAAAAAAAAGTTTTAAACGCGATTTTTGAACAATTTGACAAGCTTAAGAATGGAAAAATTTCTAATGCGGATATTGAAAAAGCGAAGAATCTATATCTAAATGATTATTTTCTTAATCAACAGTCAGTGCAGGCGCAGGCAAGTAGTTTGGCTACGGATTATGCCTATACTGCTGATATTAATTTTACCCGTAATTATATTAATCAATTATCCTCAATTTCCGCAAAAGATATTCAGCGTTGCGCGAAAAAATATTTAAACCAAGAAAATTATCTTTGTGTAATCCTGGAGCCGATTAGTCCAGATAATCCGCAAGAAAAAACACAAGTTAAAACAGAATCAGCAATCAAAGAAATAACTTTTCCCAATGGATTGCGGTTAGTTTTAAAACACAATCCGCAGCAGCCGATTGTCAGCATTGGTTTATCTGCTCATGGCGGGACGCGTTGGGAAACTGATCAGGATAATGGCTTATTTAATTTAATGAGCATTTTAATGACCAAAGGCACAAATAAAAGAAGTGCGGAAGATATCGCCCAATCAGTGGAGAGCTTGGGCGCTTCGGTTAGCGGATTTTCCGGTTATAATAGTTTTGGCTTGCAATTTGATTGCCTGAGCAAGGATCTTGTTGCCGGGATTGAGCTGTTTAGCGATATGCTGCTTAATTCCAGTTTTCCGGAAAAAGAGATTGAAATTTCCAAGAAATTAGTCCAAAAAGAAATCGCGATTCAGGATGATGATATTTTTCGCAATACTTTTAATTTGGCGAGAAAGGCTTTGTTTGCCAGCTATCCTTATCGTTTAGATAAAATTGGAAATGCTCAGTCAGTTGAAGCTCTGGACCGAAAAATCCTGCTTGCCAAAAAAAATGCTTTTTTGATTCCTGAGAACATGGTTATTACGGTTTTTGGGGATTTTGATCAGAAAGAAGTTGAGAAATTAATTGACCAGAAAATAAGTAAATTGCTTAAATCCGGGGAAATAGCGGCTCAGCCGGTATTTAATGAACCGCTTAAAACTGAGCAGAAAATAGTTGAAAATAAACGTGATAAACAACAGGCGGTTTTGGTTTGGGCATTTCCCGGATGTGATATTTACAGCCCGGATCGTCAGGGTCTGGAATTTTTAAATGATTTGCTGATCAGCTCGGGCTCAATTCTTTATAAGCGGATCAGGGAAAAAGCGGGGATGTCTTATACCATGGGCGGATCTTCAATTTCCGGCTTGGATACTGGATTTTTTTATTTTTATGTAGCAACTACCAGTGAATCATTAGATGATGTTAAATCAATTATTATTGAAGAAATAAACAAAGCGAAGAATGAATTGATTGCAGTTGATATAATAGAGCCGATGAAAAATTATGTTAAAGGCAGCAGTAAGCTGAGCCGGCAGGCAAATTCTAGTCTGGGATTTATTGTGGGATTGGATGTCCTCTATGGGTTGGGATCGGAATATTATCAGCATCTAGATCAAAGAATCAAGGATTTAACCGCGGAAGAAATTCAATGGATTGCCCGAAAATATTTAGTTTGGGATAAGAGTGTTTTGGTTATTACAAAGGATAATTTTGATGATTAGTGTTTCTACGGCATGGAATTCAACGAACAATGATAATGGCGATGCAATTGTCGAGCAGATCCTAGAATTAGGTATTAGGACTATAGAGTTGGGATTTTCGATAAATGAGCAGATGCTTGAGTCAATTATAAAGCGGGTAGAGAATCAGGAGATTGAAATCAGTAGTGTCCATAATTTTTGTCCAGTATTGCCGGGATATACAGCGGGTAAATTCACCCCTGATTTTTTCTCTTTATCTTCGCCTGAAAATGACCAAAGAGAAAAAGCTTTATTTTTAACCAAACGTTCGGTTGATACAACTAAGCGAGTTGGCGCAAAAAACCTGATTGTTCATGCCGGCAGAGTTGATATGGAACAAAGAACTAAAGAACTGATCTGGCTGTATAATTCCGGCAAAAGAGATTCGGAGCAATATGAGCAATTACTTGAGGAAATAAAGCAGGAAAGAGAACAAAAGAAACAACCTTATTGGGAGGCGGTAATCAAGAGCCTGGATACAATTATTGCTTATGCCGCTGATGCGGATATAAATATTTGTATTGAAAATCGCTATTACCACCGGGAAATACCTTGTTTTGATGAAATTGAATTCTTGTTTGAACATTTCAACCAGGCGAAAAATTTTTTTTACTGGTATGACTTGGGGCATGCTCAGGTGGGTGAGAACCTGGGTTTCGCGAAAAACCTGGATTTCTTAAAAGCTTATTCAGATAAAATGGCAGGAATGCATTTGCATGATGTTCGAGGAACGCATGATCACCAGGTTCCGGGTTTGGGTGATTTTGATTTTAGAGTATTGAAACCTTTTATAAAAAAGCATACAATAAAAGTAATCGAAGTCCATCAACCAGCTACTCCAGACCAATTAAAAGCAGGAATCACTTATCTGAAAGAAATCGGGATTTTCAATTAACAGGAGTTTGAATCATTATGGACAGAAAAGCTGTATGGGCTGGTCCCCAAAAATTTTATTCAGATAATAAAGATTTATTATTGAAATATATGGAAAAAAATGTTGATAAAACATCGCTAAAGCAGGATGTAAAAGCTGTAATGCTGCCGCATGCCGGATATTTTTATTCCGGAGCAGTGGCTGCTAAAACAATTTCCCGCGTAAATATTCCGGACACGGTTATTGTATTAGCGCCTAATCATACGGGTTTGGGACGGCCTTATAGTATTATTCAAAGCGGTGTCTGGGAGACTCCCTTAGGTCCAGTAAGAATTTGCGAAAAGCTGGCTGGTTTAATCCTGGCAAATTCTCCGCTGATTATTGAAGATGAAAGCCCTCATATTAATGAACATGCGATTGAAGTGCAGTTGCCTTTTTTGAAATATTTAAATGCTAATGTGTCGATTGTGCCGATGATTGTTTCTGATTTTATGCTCAGCCGGTTTGAAGAAGTTGGCAATTGCCTGGCTTTGTCGATCGAGCAGTTCGCTAAACCAGTATTGATTGTGATTAGTTCGGATCTATCGCATTATGAACCTGTGCATATGGTTAAAGCAAAAGATAAAAAAGTTATTCAATCAATTGTCAGCCTTAATCCTAAGGAAATGTTTGATAAAGTTACTGAGGAAAATATATCAATGTGCGGTTTTGGCCCTGCGGCAATTGCTTTGTATGCCTGCAAAAAAATGGGAGCAGAAACTGCTGAGCTGATTGAATATCAAACCAGCGGTGAAGTTACTCATGATCAAACAAGTGTTGTTGGCTATGCCGGAATAATAATTCAATGAAATAATATCGAATGATCTAAAATATGGGAAGGAGTTTGTAATGACCGAAAAAAAAGTTGATGAAAGTTGGAAGGATAAAGTTAATGTTGAAAAAACTAAAGAGACTATGGAGCCGCTAAACCCAAGTATCGATTCGCACCCGGAAGCGGTTGAGGCAGATGATGATCAAGAACATGAAATGCCGCCAGTTGATTTCAACTTATTTATTTCCAGCTTAGGGATGCAGGCATTAATGGGATTAGGGGAAATTGAAAATCCGATTAGTAATAAAAAAGAACCTTCTTTGCCTCAGGCTAAGTATTTGATTGATACTTTAGATATGGTTAAGGAAAAAACTAAAGGCAATCTTAATGAGCAGGAAAATAGCATGCTTGAACAGATGTTGTTTCAGCTGCGGATGAAGTATGTTGAATTATCAAAATAATTTAACAGCAAAAAGAGATTTTTAAAAGATTGATTATTTGCGGAGGCAAGAATGAAAAAAAATACCAAAGAAATCACTGAAATAAACGATGTAAAAGAAGTAAAAGAAGTTAAAGAAATTAAAGATGGAAAACTACATCCTTCAGCAGATAAACTCAAAGCTTTGGATCTTGCTTTAAGTCATATTGAGAAGCAATTTGGCAAAGGTTCGATTATGACGCTGGGTCAGGATTCAAAACTAGATGTGGAAGCAATTCCTACTGGCGCTTTAGCGCTTGATCTGGCATTAGGAGTTAACGGTTTTCCTCGGGGAAGAGTAATTGAGATTTATGGCCCGGAAGCTAGTGGAAAAACAACCTTATGTTTGAGCACAGCTGCCCAGGCGCAAAAACTGGGTGGAGTTGCTGCTTTTATTGATGCCGAGCATGCCTTTGATCCGACATACGCAAAAAAGATAGGTTTAAATCTCGATGAATTATTGATCTCACAGCCAGATACCGGCGAGCAGGCTTTAGAAATCGCGGAAACATTGGTTAGAAGTAATGCCGTGGATATTATTATCATTGACTCAGTAGCCGCTTTAACTCCCAGAGCGGAAATTGAAGGCGATATGGGTGATTCGCATATGGGATTACATGCAAGATTAATGTCGCAGGCTTTGCGTAAATTAACTGGCGCGATTTCCAAATCAAAAACTTGCGTGGTATTCATCAATCAGATCAGAATGAAAATCGGAGTAATGTTTGGTAATCCAGAAACAACAACTGGTGGTAAAGCTTTGAAATTCTATGCGTCAGTACGTTTGGATATAAGAAAGATTGAGACTTTAAAAAACGCGGAAGAGGTAATTGGTTCAAGGGTGAGAGTAAAAGTGGTTAAAAATAAAGTAGCTGCTCCGTTTAGACAAGCGGAATTTGATATAATGCATTCAGAAGGGATTTCCCGTGAATCAAATATTCTTGATTTAGCGATAAAAGAGGGTTTGATTTTAAAAGCCGGTTCTTGGTTTGCTTACGGTGAAGAAAAACTAGGACAAGGAAAAGAAAAAGCCAAAGAAACATTGCGGGAAAATAAGAAAATCTGTAATGAACTTGAGAAAAAAATAAAAGCAGCAGCGAATATAAAATAAAACAGGTAAGCAAAATTAAAATGCGAATATTAAAATTAAAGCTAATTATTAGTTTATTTGCTTGCGTGGTTGTCTGGGATTTTTATCCCAAACAAGCAGCGGCGATGGATATACCTAATTCTGTTTTAGAGCTAGAGCAGACAATCACTGCTATTGCTGAACAATCCGGGAAAACCGTTGTAAGCATTAGTACTCAGAAAACATCTCGGGTCCGCTCTTATATGCGCGGTTCTCAGGATGATTTGTTTGCTGAGTTTTTTCAGGATTTTTTTTATGGCCAAACTCCAACCCGTGAACGTATTCAATTGGGATTGGGTTCTGGAGTAATAATTGATCGGAAAGGCTATATTCTTACCAATGAGCATGTAATCAGCGGGGCAGAGGTAATAACTGTAAGTTTATCCGATGGCCGAAAATTTAACGCAGTGCTTAAGGGCTCAGATTACCGTTCGGATCTGGCAATTATTAAAATTGAAGCAGATGATCTGCCTTTTGCTGAATTAGGAGATTCTGATACTCTGCGTATTGGGCAATGGGCAATAGCAGTGGGTAATCCATTTGGTTTTGCGGCGAAAAATCCTAAACCAACAGTCAATTTAGGGGTGATTAGTTCTTTACATCGCTCTTTGCCAACCACAGCGGCTCGTGATAGAGCTTATCTGGATTTAATCCAGACTGATGCTTCAATTAATCCCGGCAATTCCGGGGGGCCATTAATGGGTATTAATGGCCAAGTTATGGGAATTAATGTGGCAATCTCTAGTTCTGCTGTTGGCTCTGCCGGAATTGGGTTTTCCATCCCGATAAATGATGCCAAGGGAATTTTAAATAAATTACTTAAAGGCGAAGAAGTTCTTTATGGATGGTTGGGGCTGGAAGTCCAGGAATTAAATTCAGTTTTAGCGGATTATTTTGGTATGCTCAAACCAGATGGAGTTTTGATTATTCGAATCTTTGAAAACAGCGCTACGGCAAAAGCCGGTTTAGAAGTGGAAGATATTATTATTAAATTTAATGATACACCAATCAGGAATACTTTGGATTTGTTAAAAGAAGTAGCTAAAACACAAGCTGGCGATGAAATAAAAATAAAGATTATTCGTAATGGCTTGCCCCGAACGCTTAAACTTAAAATGGGTAAACTGCCAACTCTTGAAGAATTAGTGATTACTACAAGTTTGCCGCCGCAGAAAAGTAAAGAGCTTGGATCAGAAAAGAAAACAGAAACATTTGATCAATCAGAAGCACAGCCGCCAAATAATATTGATATTCTAGATGAATCCTGGCGAGGAATAAAATTTAGCCCAATTAATGATGATTTTGCTGAAATGTTTAATCTAGAAAATACGCAGGGCGTAATTGTAATGGAAATAGAAGCTGGCACGCAGGCTGAACGCGCGGGAATAAAAGTTAATGATATCATTACTCAAATTAATACAGGAAAAATAGTTTCGGTAGATGATTTTAAAAAAATAGTTTCGAAACTGTCCGGTAATGCGCTGGTTAAAACAAATCGCGGCTATATGATGATTCAAGAATAATCAACGGCTAAAGCTTATGGTTAATTATGCAAACAGAACTTGAAAAAGCAAAAATCAGTGCTTTCCGCTTGCTTAAATTCCGCATCCGCAGCAAAAAAGAAATGGAAAACCGTTTAAAACAAAAAAAGTTTTCTGATGTTGTGATCAGAGAAGTACTTGATTTTTTGTCGGATTTAGGATATCTTAATGATTTAGCCTTTTGCCGTTCGTGGATTACTAATCGCAGGCAGTTAAAGCCACGCAGTAAAAGACTTATAACTTACGAGTTAAGACAAAAAGGGATTGATTCTGATATTATCGAACAAGCTTTTAGAGTATTGGGCAATGCTTCAGATCTTGAGATTGCTCAGGAACTTGCGAGCAGAAAATACGAAAAACTAAAACAATTGCCAGCGGAAACAGCAAAACAGCGCTTGATTGGTTTCTTACAACGCAAAGGTTTTGATTCAGCAAATATAATAAATATAGTTAAAGGACTGATTAATAATGACGAGTAATGAAGTAAGACAGAAGTTTTTAGATTTTTTTAAATCTAAACAACATAAAATTATCAGCAGTGATACTTTAGTTCCCACTGATGATCCTAGTGTTTTGTTTACTTCCGCGGGAATGAATCAGTTTAAGCAGCAGTTTATGGGTAATATTACTGATTTTCGTCGAGCAGCCAGTTCGCAGAAATGCATGCGCACTGCTGATCTGGTAAATGTAGGGACCAGCCCAACGCATCATACTTTTTTTGAAATGCTGGGAAATTTTTCTTTTGGTGATTATTTTAAACCAGAAGCGATTTTATGGGCTTGGGAATTTATTACTCAGGAATTAAATCTTCCAATTGATAAATTATGGGTATCAGTGCATCATAGCGATATTGAGGCTTATGATATTTGGGTTAATGATATAAAAATTGATAAAAGGAGAATTGTCAAATTAGGCGATAAAGATAATTTCTGGCCGGCAAACGCGCCCCAAGACGGACCAAATGGTCCTTGCGGTCCTTGTTCGGAAATTTTTTATGATTGGGGCCAGGAATATGGCTGCAAAGACCCAAATTGTTCACCGGCTTGTGATTGTAAACGATTTTCTGAAATCTGGAATTTGGTATTTACGCAATTTGACCGGCAAAATGACGGAAGTTTGCTGCCTTTGCCGAGTAAAAATATTGATACTGGGATGGGTTTAGAAAGAATCACCAGCGTTGTTCAGAAGGTGCGGGAAAATTATTCCACTGATTTATTTGTACCGATTCTCGATTCAATAACTAAACAGCTGAAAAGAAAAAATATTACTCCGCACAAAGAATGGCTTAACTCAAAAGCTAAAGCAATTGCCGATCATATCCGGGCAGCTTGTTTTGCGATTGCTGACGGCGTGGTCCCGTCTAATGAAACTCGGGGTTATGTAATCAGAAAATTGATTCGTCGTTCGATTATGAATTTAAAAGCAGCGGGAATTAAAGGCCCGCTTTGTTTTGGATTGGTTAATACGATTGGGATTGTCATGGAACAGCAGTATCCGGAAATTAAAAGAAAACAGCAGACGATTGCCGGAATTATTCAAAAAGAAGAGGAAATGTTTTGGAAAATTCTTGATGAACGCAGTGAAGAAAATGAATTGCAGTTTGCCAATCAGGCAAAAAATCCGCAATCCGGGATTACGGCGGCAGAGATCGCTTTTAATCAATATGATACTTATGGCGTGCCGCTGGAAGTCAGCAAAGAAAACGCGCTAAAACACGGCTTGAAAATCATTGATGATGATTTTGAGAAATTAATGGATGAGCAGCGCGAACGTTCCCGCAGCGGTACTCAGATATCAAGTGAAATATTTACCAAGAGTATTGGCCCTTTGATCAAAGATTTAAGTACTGAATTTGTCGGTTATGATCAATTAAAAACTCAGGCTAAGATAATCGCGATTATTCAGGATGAAAAGCTTAAAGCTCAGATTGACAGCAATGATAATAAAAATTATATTGATCTGATTTTAGATAAAACTCCGTTTTATGTTGAATCCGGTGGGCAAGCTGCCGATAAGGGGAAAATTTTGTTTAATAATGGATTTATTGATATTGTAAAAACTGAAAAAGTTAATAATGCGATTTTGCACAGAGGGATTGTCCAGAATGGCTGTATTAAAATAAATGATCTGGTTACAGCTGAAGTTCTGACCCCTGAACGCAATGCCACTGCCCGCAATCATACCGCAACTCATTTATTGCAGTTTGCTTTGAGGCAGATATTGGGTGAGCACATCGAACAATCAGGTTCCGCGGTTTCTAGTGAGAAGTTGCGGTTTGATTTTAGCCATTTAAAGGCTTTGAAAAAAGAAACAATTGATAAACTGGAAAATCTGGTCAATGAACTGATATGGGAAAATTTAACTGTCCAGACTGAAGTAATGAGTATTGAGAAGGCGAAAACCTCCGGAGCATTGGCATTTTTCGGGGATAAATACGGCGATACAGTTAGAGTTGTTTCGGTATTAGGATTGCCAAAAGGCAAAGAGTTTTGCGGCGGTACGCATGTTAAGGCAACTGGCGAGATTGGAATATTTAAAATAATAACTGAGAGTTCGGTTGCTCAGGGGATTAGGAGAATTGAGGCCATTACATCTCAGGCAGCTTTTGATTTAATTAAAAATCAGCAGAGACTTATTGAACAGCTGAGTGATTTGTTAAAAATAGAAGCTGATAAAATACCCGATGCTGTAGAAAAAACTATTAAGCATGTAAAGCAGCTGGAAAAAGAAATAGCCGGATTAAAACTGGGTTCTTTGTCAAGTGATGCCAGTTCACTTTTAGCTAATGCCCGAACAATAAATCAAGTTTCAGTTATTGTTAAGGAATTTGATAATTATGATGTGAACGCGCTGCGGAAAATGAATGATAGTTTGAAGGTTAAGGCTGATCCGATGGTCAGTGTTTTAGGCTCAACAGCCGGTGCTAAATCGATGTTATTAGTTGGCGTTAGTGGATCCTTAGTAAATAAGGGGATTGATGCTGTGGCGATAATTAAAGAAATTTCCGCGATTGCCGGCGGCGGAGGAGGCGGGAAAAAAGACCTTGCCCAAGCCGGTGCGAAAGATATTGCGTCTTTGCGCTTAGCCATGGACCAGGCTTTAGAAATTGTAGAAAAATTTATTAAATAATAAAACTGCGCCATGATGTCAACGGGAAATAGCAGAAATGCCGTGGCACTCGGCAAGGTTTAACGGTAACGAAGCCCGTATCGGTAACGTTTATCGGTTTAGGTAAAAACAATAAAATTAAGACGACAGCCGTAACCGTAAGACGAAACGGGCATCATAACCCTGGACGTAACCGTTTAAAGCTGAAAATGTAAACTTGACTTTGTGATAGTACAATCAATTATCGAGGTGTTAGATGAAAGTAGTTAGATTTTCCGGAAAAACTTTAGAAAAAATTTATAGACGCTTGAATTGCCGCAAAGTAAGGGTAAAGAAAACAGTGGAAAAGATTTTAGCTGATGTGGCAGCTAAAGGCGATGATGCTTTAATAAAGTATACAAAAAAACTTGATGGCGCAACGCTCAGCCAAAAACAATTAAAAGTCAGCGAGTCTGAGACTAGCGGGGCTTATCAAAATATTGACGCGACTTTTATTACTAATTTAAAAGTGGCAATCAATAATGTTACCAGCTTTTATAAAAAACAAGTTAAAAAATCCTGGAAAATAAAAGGTGATGAAGGGGTGACTCTGGGAGAGATATATAATCCGATTGAAAAAGTCGGGATATACGTCCCCAGCGGAACAGCGCCTTTGGTTTCATCGGTATACATGAGTGTATTGCCAGCGAAGATTGCCGGAGTCAGTGAAATATATATTGCCACTCCGCCTAATGCGGACGGCAATGTTAATCCTTATATTTTGGCAGTGGCTAATATGTTAAAAGTAAACGCGGTATTTAAACTCGGCGGTGCTCAGGCAATCGCCGCCATGGCTTTTGGTACAAAAACCGTGCCCAAGGTTGATAAGATTGTTGGTCCGGGCAATGATTATGTTACGGAAGCAAAAAGACAGGTGTTTGGTTATTGCGCGATTGATATGCTTGCCGGTCCGAGTGAAGTGGTGATTATTGCCAATAATTTTGCTAATCCAGCACATGTAATTGCCGATCTTTACGCGCAGGCCGAGCATCGTTTGGGTATTGGAATTTTAGTCACGACTTCTAAATCATTGGCAAATATTGTGCGTAAAGAAGTGGCTAATGGTTTTATTATTATGGTTAATAATCTGGATGAAGCAGTGGATGTCGCGAATAAAATCGCGCCAGAACATTTAGAAATAATGGTCAAGCAGCCGAATAAACTGCTCAAGAAAATTAAAAATGCCGGGGCAGTGTTTATCGGCCCATATTCACCGGTTGTGGTTGGTGATTATATTTCCGGACCAAGCCATGTATTGCCTACATCCGGAACCGCGAGATTTTTCTCAGGACTGGGATTAAATGATTTTATGAAAAGTACGCATGTGATCAGTTATACAAAAAAAGCTCTGGAAAAAGTGGCTCCGGCAATTGAACAGATTGCAACACTAGAGGGCATGAAAAAACACGTCGCGTCATTAAAAGCCAGATTCGAATAATTTTAAGGAGCTAATAATATGACTCAGGGAGAGGCTAAACGAGCAGCAGTAATTAAGCGAAAAACTAATGAAGTGGATATTAATGGATCATTTAATATCGATGGCAGTGGGATTACAAAGATTCAAACAGGGTTTGAACCTTTAAACCATTTGCTTACTTTATTTTGTTTTCATGGTTTGTTTGATCTGCAACTGGAGGCCAAAGGTGATTTACCGCATCATATAATCGAAGATATCGGCATTGCTTTGGGTAAAACATTTAAACAGGCATTAGGAGAAAAAGAGGGAATAAACCGTTACGGCTGTTTTACTGTGGCGATGGATAAAGTGGCGGTAGAAGCGGTGATTGATATCAGCGGCCGGCCAAGTTTGCATGGCCGGATTGCTTATGATCCATCTGATAAAATTCAGAATATGCTAGCAAATGAGAGTTTTGATAATACTGATTTTACTTTTAAACATGCTGAAGAATTTTTGGAATCTTTTCTCCAGCATAGCGGCATTAGCCTGGTTTATGTTATCAAATCAGGAGAAGGGGATCCGCATCATATTTTAGAAGCTTTGTTCAAAGCAATGGGCAAAGCACTTGATATGGCCACGCAGATTGATCCTCGACGTAAAGGTGTGCCGTCAACCAAGGGGATAATCGATTAATGATAATTACACCGGCAATAGACATAAGAAAAGGTAATGTAGTTAGACTGTATCGCGGACTGTATAATAAAGAGACTATTTATTCTACTGATCCATTGAGTTTTGCCAAGAAGTGGAAAGATCAGGGAGCGGAAATTCTGCATGTTATTGATTTAGACGGAGCATTTTTCGGTGAATCAAAAAACATGGATGTGATTGAGAAGATTATTAAGCAGATCGGCTTAAAAGTGCATTTAGGCGGTGGATTACGCACAGAAGAAGCGATAAAAAAAGTCCTGGATTTCGGTGTGCATAAAGTAATTATCAGTACTATCGTATTTGAAGACGATAAATTCCTAGGCACACTGGATGCGATTACCCGCTCGAAAGTGATCGTGAGTATTGATAGCAAAGCCGGTGTGGTATTGGATAAAGGCTGGACCGGTCAGACTGATTTAACAGTTACTCAGGCAGTTCAGCAGATTGAAAAACAGGGAGTTAGAACAGCGGTAATCACGGATATATCCAGCGATGGAACTTTAGAGGGGCCGAATACTGAATTGCTCAAAGAGGTACTAGGAGCAACTAAAATGAATATTATTTCTGCTGGAGGGATATCCTGCATTGAAGATATTAAAGTCTTAAAGAAATTGTCACTAGAGTATGTAAATTTATATGGAACCATTATAGGCAAAGCCCTATATGAAAATAAGATCGATCTTAAGGAGGCGATTAATTGTGGAAGAAGTTAAAAGACCGGATTTAAAACCATTAAAGTTGAAAAATTTAAAATCAATCAATGAATTAAAGTTTGACGATAAACAGCTTATTCCGGCGATTGTTCAGGATTATAAGAAAAAGGATATCCTGATGGTCGCTTATATGAACAAGCAGTCATTGAATGAAACTTTGTCTACAGGCCTGGCTACATATTGGTCACGTTCAAGAAATTGTTTATGGCTAAAAGGAGATACTTCCGGACATTTTCAGATTATAAAGAAAATGTATTATGATTGTGATAAAGATACTTTATTACTGGAAGTAAGGCAAATCGGAGTTGCTTGCCATACCGGAGAGCGTTCTTGTTTTTATACCCGCATGGTTTAAATAATTTGTAGATTTATAGCGGGTAGCCTTACAATGCTAAGACAGATTCTCAAAAAAAGGTGAAAAAGCTATATGTACTATCCAAATTTAGAACAATTTAAAAAATTAAGTAAAAAAGGCAATGTAATCCCGGTTTATCGGGAATTACTCGCTGATCTGGAAACTCCAGTATCAGCATTTATGAAAATTGATAATAGTAAATATGCTTATT
The DNA here is from genome assembly GCA_018817165.1 of Candidatus Omnitrophota bacterium. Classification (GTDB taxonomy): domain Bacteria; phylum Omnitrophota; class Gorgyraeia; order B26-G9; family B26-G9; genus JAHITE01. The sequence goes on along the minus strand of JAHITY010000026.1, from coordinate 27,055 downwards.
TGCTGGAATCTGTGGAAGGCGGCGAGAAGATCGCCCGCTATTCTTTTTTAGGGAATAATCCATCGTTGATCTTAAGAAGCAAAGGGCAGAATGTTGAGATATTAAAAAAAACTGACAAAGGATTTGAAAAAACTCTAATTCGCAATCCTGAGGGCCCGCTTGCTGAGATCAAAAAAATAGTTAAACAGTATAAATTTGTTAATGTGGAAGGCCTGCCGCGGTTTTGTGGTGGTTTGGTCGGATATATGGGTTATGATACTGTGCGGTTTTATGAAGAAATTCCCGATAAGAATCCAGACGATTTAAAGCTTTACGACGCGGTGTTTATCCTCACTGATACAATTTTAATATTTGATCATCTTAGTCATAAAATTAAAATTGTTTCCAATGTTCACGTTGAAAACATCAAAACAGCGCAATCCGCTAAACAGCTAGAAGTAATTTATAAGCAATCTTTGGAAAAAATTGATGCATTGGCTCTGACTCTGCAGAAACCGCTTAAAGTTTCCAAACCAAAAATAGGCAAACAGCCGTTTATTGTAAATTCCAATACCACAAAAAAAGAATTTAAATCCGCCGTGGAAAAGATCAAGGAATATATTAATGCCGGAGATATTATTCAAACCGTGCTTTCTCAGCGTTTCAGTGTTAAAGTCGATGTGCCGAGTTTTGATATTTACCGTTCTTTGCGGATCGTTAATCCTTCCCCGTATATGTACTATCTTAAATTTGATGATCTGAAATTAATCGGCTCATCGCCGGAGATCATGGTTCGCTGTGAAAACAATATTGCCGAAGTTAGGCCGATTGCCGGGACAAGAAAACGCGGTAAAGACGAGCAGGAAGATATTAGTTTGGCGGCTGATCTGCTGCATGACCCTAAAGAGATCGCGGAGCATATAATGCTGGTTGATTTAGGCCGCAATGATTTGGGCAGGGTATGTAAATACGGCAGTGTTAGTGTTAAAGAATTCATGGCTATTGAAAAATATTCGCATGTAATGCATATTGTCAGCGATGTGCAAGGTAGGCTTTTAAAAAATAAAGATGATTTTGATCTGCTGAGCGCGACTTTTCCCGCGGGAACGGTTAGCGGCGCTCCGAAAATAAGAGCAATGGAAATTATTGATCAGCTGGAAAATGTACGCCGCGGTCCATATGCCGGCTGTATTGGTTATTTCAGCTTTTCCGGTAATTTGGATACTTGTATTACGATTAGGACTATTGTCCTAAAAAATAATATTGCTTATGTGCAGGCAGGAGCAGGTATTGTTGCTGATTCAATTCCGGAAAAAGAATATCAGGAAACAGTTAATAAAGCTCAAGCATTGATTAAATCAATTGAAATCGCGCAAAAGGGGTTATTATGATTTTATTAATTGATAATTATGATTCTTTTACTTACAATCTGGTGCAGTATTTCGGAGAACTTAAGCAGAAAGTTAAAGTAGTCCGCAATGATAAGATCAGTATTGCGGCAATTAAAAAACTAAAGCCGGATTATTTGGTAATTTCTCCCGGTCCCTGTACGCCTAAAGAAGCGGGTATGTCTTGTGAAATTATCGAGACCTTTGCTGGAAAAATTCCAATACTGGGAGTTTGTCTGGGCCATCAGTGTATTGGCGCTGTTTTTGGCGGGGAAATTATCCGGGCAGATAAATTAATGCATGGTAAGACTTCTGCGATCTTTCACGATCGTCAAGGGATTTTCAAAGGTTTGAGCAGTCCTTTTGATGCGACGCGTTATCATTCATTGGTTGTCCAAGAGCGAGGCTTGCCGCAATGTCTTAAAATAATCGCGCGTTCAGAAGATGGAATGATTATGGCTATGCAGCATAGAAATCTTCCGATTTACGGGGTGCAGTTTCATCCAGAATCAATTTTAACTAAGCAAGGTAAAAAAATTCTGGAAAATTTCTTAAATCTTAAGGGGCAGAAATGATTGTAAGCGGAATTCAAAAACTTAGTAAAGGGGGAAGTCTTTCGCGAAATGAGATGCAGGAGATTTTTAGCCAGATTATGCAAGGTGAGGCTACTGCTAGCCAGATAGCGGCTTTTATTACGGCTTTACATATTAAAGGTGAGACTATTGATGAAATTACTGCCGCGGCTTTGTGTATGCGCGGGTTTGCTCAGCCGATAAAGGTCAATGCGCGGATTATTCTGGATACTTGCGGCACTGGCGGCTCAGGGCTTAAAACTTTTAATGTTTCAACTTTGGTTGCTTTAATTGCCAGTGCAGCCGGAGTAACTGTGGCCAAGCATGGAAACCGCAGCGCAACGAGCAAAGCGGGCAGTGCTGATTTGCTGGAAAAGCTGGGAGTAAATATTAATGCCGAACCCAAAATAGTGGAAAAGTGTATAAATGAAATCGGCATTGGATTTATGTTTGCTCCGAAATTCCATCTTGCGATGAAATACGCAATTGGGCCAAGAAGGGAAATCGGAATCAGAACGATTTTCAATATTCTCGGACCTTTGACTAATCCAGCGCAGGCCACGCATCAGCTGATGGGTGTTTGTTCCGCGGATTTATCACCCGCGATAATCGCGGTTTTAGCTAATCTGGGATTAACTCATGCTATGGTCGTACACAGTGAACAGGGAATGGATGAAATAAGCACTGCTTCGAATACAATGATTTATGAATTAAAAAATAAACAAATAAAAAATTATACGGTTAATGCCCAAGACTTTGGGTTTAAGCAAAGTAAATTAGCTGACCTCCAGATAAAAGATCTAGAGCATAGTTACGCCATAGCAAGCGATATCCTTAAGGGAGAAACCGGGGCAGTATATGATTTGGTTGTGCTTAATGCGGGATTCGCTCTGTATACTGCTGATGCGGTTACTGATATAAAACAGGGCATTGAATTAGCCAAAGCAGTCTTAGCGGATGGACGCGCTTTGCAAAAACTCGAACTTTTAAAAAAACACTCAAATGAAATCAATTCTTAAGCAAATTATTAAAGCTAAAAAAATAGAAATTGCTTTGCACAAGCATAAAATTCCTTTGACTGCGCTTAAATTAAAAGCAGCGGCTAAATTGAAAAAAATAGATTGTCCGCCGAGAAATTTTTTAAACGCGATTTCCCGGAAGAAAAAATTAAATTGCATCGGTGAACTTAAAATCGCTTCGCCTTCTAAAGGTTATTTACATAAAAATTTAAATTTAGTTAAAACCGCTAAACTTTATCAGGATTCTGGGATCAGCGCCATATCAGTATTAACTGATATTCATTTTAAAGGAAAAATCGCTGATCTTAAAAAAGTAAAAGCAGCAGTAGCTATCCCAATACTGCGCAAAGATTTTATAATTGATGTTTATCAGGTTTATGAGTCTTATTTAGCGGGTGCTGATGCTCTGCTTTTGATTGCCGCGATCCTCAGCGCAAAGCAGCTAAAACAAATGCTTGATTTAGTTCATGCTCTGAATATGAACGCGATTGTCGAAGTCCATGATCAGGCTGATTTAAAAAAAATAGACATGTCCCAGGTGCGGATTGTGGGAATCAATAATCGAAATCTGAATACTTTTGCCCTTGATCTTAAAACAACTGAAGTTTTGCTTAAAAAAATTCCCAAAACTAAAACAATAATCAGTGAAAGCGGCATCTTTAAGCGCCAGGATATGGTTTATTTAAAAAAACTAGGAGTAAATTGCGTATTAATCGGTGAAGGTATTGTCACAGCTCGGGATATGGGTCTGCAGATTAAAACGCTTTTAGGAAAAAGAAAATGACTAGAATTAAAATATGCGGAATTACTCAGGAAAAAGATGCTGTGGCGGCAGTTGCGTTGGGAGCGGATGCTTTGGGGTTTATTTTTGCTAAAAGTCCTCGACGGACAAGCTTAGTCCAAGCTAAAAAAATATGCGCTGCTTTGCCGCCATTTATCAGTAAAGTAGGGGTTTTTGTTAATGCCGGACAGCAGGATGTTTTAAAAGCAGTTAAGTATTGCGGTTTGGATACTATTCAGCTTCATGGCGATGAAAGTGATAAATACTGTGCTTTTTTTAAAAAGTATTGTAAAATAATAAAAGCATTCAGAGTAAAGGATAAGTCTGTGCTTAAGGTTGTAAGTTCATATAAAAATGTGGATGCTTTTTTATTTGATGCTTATGATCCTGAGTGTTATGGCGGTACTGGGAAAATATTCGCTCATGATTTATTAAAAAATGTTAAATTTTCCAAGCCGATTATTATTTCCGGGGGGATTAATCCGGAAAATGTGGAAAAAATCATCAGTTTGCTAATGCCTTACGCGATTGATGTTTCCAGCGCTGTGGAAAAACAGCCAGGGATAAAAGATCTGAAAAAACTTAAAGCGCTGATATCAGCTGTAAAAATGAATGTTTAAAAACCGAGAGGTAGATTATGAGTAGTGAAAATAATAAGAACAAAGATAAAAATAATGTACGTATCTCTGAAAATGATATCCAAAAAAAGTTATATGGCAATTACAGCAAGCCTAATCATAATGATAAGACGATAAAGGGGAAGTTTTCCGAAGACTTTATTAAAAATAAATTATATGGATCCCCCCAGCCAGAGCAAAAAGAAATTGTCCGGAAATCCGAGCCAGCTCCGGTAGGCAATGATTTGTTTAGCGCGAAAAAATCAGAGCCAGCAAAACCAGAACAAGCAAAACCAGAACCAGTAAAATCAGAACAAGCCAAGTCCAAAGGATTCAAGTCAGAGCCGGAAAAAGTAATCAAGCCGGCCAATATTGTTCCGGAACCAGCAGAAGTTAAAATTCTGCCGATTTATCAGGATGAGATCAATGCGCTTAAACAGGCAATTGCGAATTTAGAGGATAAACTCCAGAAAACCGAGCTGCAAAAACATAAATTAAAAGTAAAGCTGGTCCAAAAAAGAAAACTGATTAATATTCGGGAAGGCTTGGCTGACCTGGTTTTAAATAAAATGCCGGAAAAATTTGTTTTATTAGTTTCCGTAATTATAGTTATGTTTTTGCTGATTATGTTTGTGAAATTTATTCCGCAAAAGAAAGCTGATCTAACAACCAGTCCTAAGGCTGCAAAAACGCAACAGAGCTTAAAAGCGAAACCCGTTAAACCCAGCGCCCAAACAAAAACAACTGGCAAATCAAAAGTTGAACAGCCAAAGCCGCAGTCAACAGCTGAGTCTGTGCGTAGATATACGATTCAGGTAGCGGAATATGCTGATGAAACAGCGGCAATGAGTTTTGTCAAAGAGCTGGAAGCCAAAGGTTTTCAGGTTTTTTTAAATACAATTTACCGCGGGCCGAACAATACCCGGCCTTATTTTAAAATCAATGTGGGTTCATTTGATACCTTTAATGAAGCCAAGCAGTATAATCAAGTATTCCGTGAAAAAACCAATATAAATGATTCTTTTATCCGGGAGAGCAAATAATAATGGCAGCAACTGAGAAAAACCATGGATATTTTGGCAAATTTGGCGGTAAATTCATTCCCGAGACTTTAAGCCATGCGCTCAAAGAACTGGAAAGTGCGTACGATCATTCGAAACATGACAAAGAATTTAAAACAAAATTAAAGTTTTATTTAGAGCAATTTGCCGGCCGGCCAACACCCTTGTATTTTGCGGCCAGACTGAGTGATCATTTGGGAATAAAAGTTTATTTAAAAAGAGAAGATCTCTTGCATACCGGAGCGCATAAAATAAACAATACTTTGGGACAGGTCTTATTAGCCGTAAATATGAAAAAAAAACGGATCATTGCTGAGACCGGTGCTGGGCAGCATGGAGTGGCTACAGCCGTTGCTGCTGCGCGTTTTGGCTTGGAATGCGAAGTTTTTATGGGGCAAGAGGATATGGAGCGCCAGGCTTTAAATGTGTTTAGAATGCGTTTGCTGGGCGCTAAAGTAACCTGTGTATTATCCGGCAGTAAAACCTTAAAAGACGCGACCAATGAAGCGATGCGCAATTGGGTGGCAACAGTAAGAGACACACATTATATTATTGGTTCAGTAGTCGGGCCACATCCTTTTCCGACGATCGTCCGAGATTTTCAGGCTGTAATCGGCAAAGAAGCGCGTCAGCAGATTTTAAAGCAAGAGAAAAAACTCCCGGATTATCTGGTTGCCTGTATTGGCGGCGGCAGCAATGCGATGGGCTTGTTTCATCAATTTTATAAAGATCAGTCTGTTAAATTTATTGGGGTGGAAGCCGCGGGTTTGGGCTTAAACACGGAACATCATGCTGCCAGCTTATGCAAAGGAACGCCCGGAGTGCTGCATGGCAGCAAGAGTTATTTATTGCAGGATAATGATGGACAAATTAAAATCGCCCATTCGGTTTCCGCGGGATTAGATTATCCGGGAGTCGGTCCGGAACATGCTTTTTATAAACAGTCTAAACGGGCAAACTATGTAGCGGTAACTGATACTCAGGCGCTTAAGGCTTTAAAATTATTATCTGAATTGGAAGGAATTATCCCGGCTTTGGAATCATCACATGCTTTAGCTTATCTGCTGACCGCGGCAAAAAAAGCGAAAAAGAACAGTGTATTTGTAGTTTGTTTATCCGGCAGGGGTGATAAAGATATGGAAATGGTTTCTAAATTAAAAGGATTTAAATACGATGAATAGAATCAACCAAAAAAACCAGGAATTATCGCAGCAAAAACGCAAAGCATTTATTGCTTATATTACTGCGGGTTTTCCCACTGCTAAGGCAACTGAGCAGCTGGTATATACTCTTGAAGAAAACGGCGTGGATTTTATTGAATTGGGTATGCCGTTTTCTGATCCAGTGGCTGATGGCCCGACGATTCAGGCTGCATCCTGCGCTGCTTTGGCCGCCGGGATGAATATGATAAATTTTCTTAATTTAGTTAAAACTCTACGGCAAAAGACGCAGATTCCTTTGATTATGATGTCATATTATAATCCGATCTTTAAATATGGAATTAAAAAATTCGCGGTTGACGCAAAACTTGCTGGTTTAGACGGAGTGATTGTGCCAGATCTGCCGCCGGAAGAAGCTGTTGAATTAAACCAGGCGCTAAATAGTCAGGGGATTGCTCAGATATTCATTATTTCTCCGGTTACGGAACCTGCCCGGATGCAAAAGATTGCTAAATTATCCCAAGGGTTTATTTATTATGTGCCTTTGACCGGAGTTACCGGAGCGAGGACAAATCTGCCGAAAAATATTGCACAATCGGTAAAAGCAATTAAAAAATGCAGCCAAACACCGGTTTTTGTCGGCTTTGGTATTTCTACTGGGGAGCAGGTAAAACAGGTAGTTAAAATAAGCGATGGCGTGATTGTGGGTAGCGGGATTATAAAAGTCATTGAGCAATATTCCCAAAATGAGCAGATGTTTAAAAAGGTTGGACAGTATATCAGGTCTTTGAGCCAAATGTGCTGCTAAGATCAGGAGTATAGAATATGTCTGAAAATGAAAAACTCGGAAAACTGCTGCTTAATAAAAAAATGATTACTTCCGAACAGCTGGATAGTGCTTTGGCTCGGCAGCAAAAATCTAATTTAAGAATTGGCGAAGAGCTGATCCGCAGCGGAGTTGTCACCGAAGAAAATATTCTCCAGTCTCTGGCGGAGCAAATGAATATTCCTTTTGTGCATTTGCGGAGCATAGAGGTTGATCGCTCAATTATTGAAAAAGTTCCGGCTCGCTTTATTACGCATTATAATTTTATTCCGATTTCTGAAACAGAAGACGGCATTCTCCATATAGCGGTAAGTGATCCTTTGGATTTGTATACAATTGATGAAATAAAGCTGATTCTTAAACAGCCGGTAAAAGTTTGTTTAGCAACTTCTTTTGAAATAAACGAAGCAATCAAGCGTTATTATGGTGTGGGAGCAAAGACCATGGCCCAAATGGTTGATGATTCTCCGCATATTGAAATTATTTCCGCGCAAAACGCTGAACAGCAAACTGAAAAATCCGATGATACTGAAGATCCTTCGGTAATTAAATTTATTGATCAGGTGATTCAGCAAGCTGTGAGGGAAAGAGCGACAGATATTCACATTGAACCTTATGATAAGAATTTGAGAGTTCGTTATCGGATTGACGGATTACTTTATTCGGTACCTGTGCCTTCAACAATTCATCACTTTCAATCAGCAATTATTATTCGTTTAAAGATAATGTCGAATTTAGATATATCGGAAAAGCGTCTGCCGCAAGATGGCCGGATTCAGGTGCGGATTGATAATGGCGATTATGATCTGCGTATTTCGATTTTGCCCACAGCTTATGGCGAAAGCATTGAAATTAGAATTTTATCAAGAAAGCAAATTTTCTTTTCGATGGAGCAATTGGGTTTAGATAAGAGCGGTGTCGAAATGTTGAATAAAATGATTAAAAGAACGCATGGGATTATTTTGGTAACCGGGCCAACCGGATCAGGTAAGACGACCACGCTTTATTCTTGTTTGGAAAAAATTAACGCGGAAGAACGTAAAATTATTACAATCGAAGATCCTGTGGAATACAAATTGCATGGGATTACTCAGATTCAGGTGCATCCGAAAATTGATCTGACTTTTGCAAATGGATTGCGTTCGATGCTCAGGCATGATCCGGATATTATGATGGTTGGAGAAATTCGTGATCTGGAAACAGCGGAATTGGCAATTCGCACGGCTTTAACCGGTCATTTAGTATTCAGCACCTTACATACAAATGATGCTCCGGGAGCTATGGCCCGATTGCTCGATATGGGGATTGAGCCTTATTTAGTGGCTAGCTCGCTTGATTGCGTTATCGCGCAGCGCTTGGTACGAGTAATTTGTCCTTCTTGCAAACAGGAATTTAAGCCGCATAAAGAATTAATGGAGGAGTTTGGTATACACAAAGATCTGTTTGCTAAAGAACATTTTTATTTTGGCAGCGGCTGTGATAAATGTAAATTTACCGGATATATTGGCCGGACAGCAATATTTGAAGTTTTAAATATTAATGATCAGATCAAAGAAATGATTTTAAATCGAGACCCGTCAAATATTATCAAGCAAAAAGCCGTAACTTTGGGAATGAAAACTCTCCGTTTAAGCGGATGGGAAAAAGTTATTAGCGGAATAACAACGCCGGAAGAAATTATTCGGGTTACGCAGCAGGATATAGAATAATAATCATTAATTAAAATATAAAGTCTATTTCTAATTTATGCCTATTTATAATTATAAAGCTAAAACTAGCCCCAATACTTTTCGCAATGGAACTATTGAAGCGGAAAGTGAAAAAGCAGCAGTTAATAAATTGCGGCTTTTAAACTATTATCCTATATCAATTGAACTTAAAACTGAAGAGTGCTCAAAGTATTTCCAGTTTAAGCGTAAAATTAGCAACAAAGATATATATATATTTTTAAGACAGCTGGCTAATCTTAATCTCGCTGGTTTATCTTTAGTTAAATCTTTGAAAAATATCGGTGATCAATCGAGCCATAAGGCACTTCAAGCAGTTATCGTGGCAATGCGGGAAAATATTCAAAAAGGTAATTCGTTTTCTCAGGCTTTAGAGATGAACAATAAGGTTTTTTCTGCTTTGGAAGTAAATATGGTCAAATCCGCCGAATCAACTGGAACTCTCGCCCAAGTTCTTTCTGAAATCGCTGATCTAAAAGAAAAGGATATGGAATTTTCCACGCGCATCCGCTCAGCAATGGCTTATCCAATTTTATTGGTCAGCGTGGGTATCCTGACTTTATTTCTCCTAACTACTTTTGTTTTGCCAAAATTTATTACTTTATTTCAGGAGTTGGGGGAGAGTTTGCCTTTATTGACTCAGTTGCTGATTTTACTTAGTACGTTTTTAAGTCATTATTGGATCGGCGTGGTTTTGGGCTGCGCAATATTTGCTGGTTTTAGCCTGAAATATTTTAAAACCGAAAGCGGTAGATTGTGGTTTGATCAGTTTAAACTGAAAATCCCTGGTTTGCGTAATATTATTATTAAAATTCAGACTGAAAGATTTGCCCGGACTTTGGCCAGTTTAATTAAAAACGGAGTGCCAATAATCAACTCTTTAAAAATTGTCAGTGAAGTGGCGACTAATAAAGTTTTTTCTCAGGAAATTTCGCAGATTCATGCTTTGGTCAGTAAGGGGCAGAATATTTCTCAGGCAATTAAATCAAGTTTGGTTTTTGACCGAAACGTAGTTGATTTGATTTCCGCTGGTGAGGAAAGCGGTATGCTGGAAGATATGCTTTTACGTATAGCCCAGATGAATGAGAATGAATCTAAACAGTTGATTGAAAGTTTTTTATTTATGCTTGAACCAATATTAATATTGTCTTTGGGGGCAATCATTGGTATTATTGTTTTGGCGATTTTATTGCCTGTATTTGAAATGAATTTTTTGATCCAATAACACAAAGGAATTAATATGAAAAAAAATAAAGGTTTTACTTTAATTGAATTAATGCTGGTTGTGGTAATTATTGCGACTTTGGCTGGTCTGGTTATTCCTCGATTAGCCGGCAGGGCTGAACAATCCAGGGTTACAGCGGCTAAAGCGGATATTTTGTCTAATATTCCTTTGGCGCTTGATCTATATGAACTTGATAATGGGACATTTCCTTCGACTCAGCAGGGTCTGGAGGCATTGGTTGAAGCTCCAACCAGCGCGCCAATGCCAAAAAACTGGAATGGGCCATATCTAAAGAAAAAACCAGTTGATCCTTGGCAAAATACTTATCGCTATGTAAGTCCGGGAGTCCATAATACTCAGGACTATGATTTGTATTCGATTGGCAAAGACGCGACTGAAGGTGGTAATGATGATATCGGAAACTGGGAGGAGTAAGCTGGCGATTCCGCAGGCTAATAAGGGATTTACTTTAATTGAATTGCTTTGCGTTATGGCGATAATCAGCATGCTGTTTAGTTTAAGTATTCCGGCTATTAGTAAAACAGCTCGCAACTTTCACTTTACCAGTAAAGCTAAGCAAATAGAATATTTACTGATTTACTTGAAAAAAACTGCTGCCTTGGAAAATCGAAAATATAAACTTGTGATTGATCTAGATAAAAATTCTTACTCCGCAGCGTTTAGAACTGATGAGTCTGATTCTAATTATGAAGAGTATGCCGCAGTAAATGATTCTTTATTATCTAAAAAAAAATTAAGTTCAAATTTTGGATTTAAAAGCCAGACTGAATATCAACAGACAATTGAAATAATTTTTGAGCCGAGAGGTAGGATCACTGCTCAGGAATTTTTACTCTACGATCAGAATCAGCATAGCGCGAAATTTCAGACAACTCTTAGCGGTCAGATTAGCATGGAGATTATCTGATGAGAAAAAAAACAGCTCAAGGTTTTATTTTAATTGAGATATTAATCAGTGTATTGGTGTTTAGTATTGGGGTATTGTTTCTGGTTCAAACCCTTTCAGCTATAACCCAGAGCAATCAGCATATCAGCGATAATTATAGTGCGATGCTTTTAATTGACAATTTACTTAATCGTTTATACGCAAGAGAAGTGATTGCTCCGATAGGCATTCAATCATTCCAAGGTAAGGATTTTTCTTGGGAAATTGATTACAGCAATTCTTTAGATGGATTTAAACAGGTTGTTTTAAGAGTAAAATGGATGAGAAAAGCTCGTGAATATTCTGCTGAGTTAAAACATAAATTAATTGTACTCTAATCATGAATCTTAATATTGACATTTTACCGATCGGATTGTAAACTGACAACATATGGCTATTAAAGTTGGGGTAGGAAAAAGTAAGGAAATTGATTCATTTGGCGCGGGTTCACTTGCGGCAAAGAGTGCTATTATCCAATTAGAAGCAGCGGTGCCAAATATAGTATTTGTATTTGCTTCGTCGCGTTTTGATCATCAGCAACTTATTCGGGGGATTAAAAGCATTGTTCCAGATTGTCCTTTGGTTGGTTGTAGCACTGCTGGAGAAATAACCAGTGACGGTCCGGATAAAAAGTCAGTAGTTGTTATGGCAATTGCTTCAAACTCTTTGCATGCTGCTGTTGGTTTGGGTAAAAATTTAAGTAAAGATTCACGCCGTGCTGGGCAAGAAGTAGCGCATGATGTTGTGGTCAAAACCCGACAGGGTTTAGCCCGGCATGCTTTTATGATGCTTTCAGACGGACTTAGCGGCAATGGAGTGGATATTATTCGGGGGGTACAAGAAGTTTTAGGTACAAGTTTTCCGATTGTCGGCGGTTCAGCAGCTGATGATTTCTTGTTTTCCAATACTTTCCAATATTATGATCAAAGCGTTTATCAGGATAGTGTGTGTGGAATATTATTTTCCGGAGATATCAGCATTGGTATCGGCGCCAGACATGGCTGGTATCCTTTGGGTAAGCCAAGGATTGTCACAGCCGCGGATCATAATATAATTAAGCAACTTGATGGTAAGCCTGCGGCAAGAATTTATGAGGATTATTTTGGCAAACGGGTAGCTGATCTTCAGAATGAACCAATGGCTCGGATGTCAGTTATGTATCCTTTGGGTATGTCGATTCCAGAAGAAGAAGAATGTATTATCCGAAACGCGATGAAAGTTGATGCTGATGGCGCATTGATTTGCGCCGGAGAAGTTCCCAAAGGTTCAGAAATTCGGGTAATGATGGGTTCTAAAGAAACAGCGCTTAAGGCCGCGCAAAAAGCCGCGGAAATAGCTTTGGGCGGTTTACGCAGAAAAAAAGCCAGTATAGTTTTTGTATTTGACTCAGTTTCCCGGGAAAGATTGTTTGGCTTAAAAGCCAAAGAAGAAATTGAAGTCGTGCAGAAAATTTTTGGTCCGGATACGCCGATCGTTGGTTTTTATACTTACGGTGAGCAGGCACCTCTCGGCGCGACAATCAATTTGGGACAGACTTTTTTTCATAATGAAACAATAGTTGTTTTTGCTATTGGGGAATAAGGAGAATTTCTAGTTGAAAATTAATATTTGGTTAATTTTAATCATTGGAGCGGCAGTTCTTAGTGTTGTGGTTATTGTGGATAATATGGTCGCAAAGCTGCTAGGCGGCTTTATCCTATTAGTTTTACTGGCTTATTTAGCTGAAGTATCTCGTGATGAAAAAGATCAAATTGATAAGATGCAGAAAGCCTTGGATAAATTAAGAAATGCTTATGGCGAACTTGATGAACAAGCTAAGATTATTATTCGTACTGACGTTGAATTAAACCGGACTCAAGAAGAATTAGATAAAAAAGTCAGCGGTTTGTATACTTTGCATGAATTAGGAAAACTGATCAGTTCAACGCTTGATGTTAATAAATTATTCGCTCAGATTACGGAGCCTTTAATTTTAAAGCTTGGATTTGAAAAAACAATGATTTTTTTAAAGGATGATCTCCAGTCGTTGCCACAATGTAAAGCCGCGATTGGTTTTGATGCCGCGCATATTGAGCAAATAAAGCAAGCTAATATGACCAGTGATTTTCTAAAAAACGTTTTTGAAATCGGCAGCGCGGTCTTGGTTAAAAACGCGGATACTGCTAATCCCGATCAAAAGGAATGGCTGAACTTATTTGGAGTTAGCGCTTTTGTGATTGTGCCTTTGGTGATCAAAGAAATTGTTCAAGGATATATTTTTGTGGGTAATGCCTCGAATTACAATTATATTTCCGAAGGCGATATTGATTCTTTGTTCATTTTATCTAATCAGCTGGCAATTGCTTTGGATAATGCTCAGCTGTATGCTGCTCTAAAAAAATCGCATGATCAATTAGAAATAAGGGTAGAAGCAAGAACCAAAGAATTAGCCAAGGCTAATAAAGAATTGGTTAAATTAAATAAAATGAAATCAGACTTTGTTAGTGCGGTTTCTCATGAACTGCGTACTCCGCTGACATCGATAAAAGGGTATGCGGCAATTCTCAGTGCTGGCCGTTTGGGAGAAGTAACTCCGGTCCAAGCGGAAAAACTAAATAAGATCAGTATTCATAGTGATGAGCTGGTTAAGCTGGTCAATGACTTATTAGATATTGCTCGGATTGAATCAGGTAAGATCGGCATGAGTATTAAGCATTCTTCGTTAACGGAAATAATTAAAAGTATTGCTGATTTATTTTTTCCCCAGACCGAGGAAAACCAGATTCATTTGATTGCGGAAATGCCGGATGATCCCTTGATGGTTTGGATGGATCCCAGTCAGATCTCACGGGTATTTATCAATCTTATCGGTAATGCGATGAAATTTACTCCCAGAGAGGGGAATATCGTTATCAGGGTAAAACCCGATATTGAATATATTAATGTGGAAATCGCAGACTCAGGAATTGGGATTAGCCTGGAGGATATTCCGCGTTTATTTGACGAGTTTTACCGCGTGGAAAATGCGATAAACGCCGAGAAAAAAGGTACTGGTTTAGGGTTGTCATTGGTTAAGAAAATTGTGCAGGCGCATAAAGGTAATATTTGGGTAACTAGTGAAGTCGGCAAAGGCACAACTTTCCATTTTAATTTATCAATAAATCAAATTGAGGATTCACAAATTTCTGTTGTATAAGAAAAATGGAGCATAGAGTGATAAAACAAAAAATTTTAATTATTGATGATGAGCCGGATATTCGAGATGTTTTAAAAATTACTCTGGAATGCGAGGGATTTGAAGTGTTTGAAGCCATTGATGGCGTGGATGGTTTGGAAAAAGTCCATAAGAAATCTCCGGATATGGTTATTTTGGATTATAAAATGCCGAAAATGGATGGACATGAAGTCTGTCAGATATTAAAAAAAGACATTCTCTTGCGCCATATGCCGATCATAATGTTGACTGGCAAAGGAGAGACACAGGATAAAGTAAATGGGATTAATGCCGGGGCTGATGATTATATGGTTAAACCATTTGAACCGACAGAACTTGTTGCTAGGATAAAGATGATTCTCCGTCGCAGTTCTCGAGATCTTGACGCTAATCCTCTGAGCCGTTTGCCGGGAAATATAACAATAATGCATGAGTTGGAAGCAGCGATTACCCGAAATCTACCTTTTTCCGTATGCTATATTGATTTGGATAAATTCAAATCATTTAATGATACTTATGGTTTTGAACATGGGGATGAAGTTATTCGGGAAACCGCCAGAATTATTCTCAGTGCGGTAAATGAATTAGGCAATCCTGATGATTTTGTCGGGCATATTGGTGGCGATGATTATGTTATTCTTACTAGTGTGGATAAAACGGAAATTCTCTGCAATCGAATTATTGCCGATTTTGATAAAATCGCGCCTTCATTTTACAATCAGGAAGATAGAGAAAAAGGCTATATAGTTGCTAAGGATCGGCAAGGCAATGTAGACAAGGTTGCTTTGATTTCAGTTTCAATTGGGATTGTTTCTAATCGGAATAAGAGTATTTCCCATGTAGTGGAAATCGGAGAAATCGGCGCTGAACTCAAGAAGTTAGCCAAAGCTAATCAGGGTAGCAACTTTGTTTGGGATACCCGTAAATAATCTTTATCAGGCAAAATAAGATTTCTCTTCAGCGAATTTCCTGGCAGTGTACAAACTAATTTTTCTAGCGTCGAGTAATGATTTTAAACTCTGATCCATAGTATGCATGCCTTCTTTTCCGCCGGATTCCAAAATATTCTTAATTTGATAAGTTTTATTTTCACGGATAAGGTTCCGGATAGCTGTATTGGCAACCATTACCTCTGTGGCCAGCAATTTTTCATTACCCGATGCAGAAGGGACTAAAATTTGGGAAACAACCGTATGGATTGATTCAGCAAACTGTATTCTGATTTGAGCTTGCTGTTCAGAAGGAAAGACATCAATGATTCGGCTGACACTTTGAGCGGCATTTCGCGTGTGCAGCGTACCAAATACCAGATGCCCGGTTTCCGCAGCGGTTACTGCATTAGAAATAGTTTCCAGATCGCGCATTTCACCGACTAAGATAACATCCGGATCCTCTCGCAGCCCAGCTCTTAAAGCTTGGGAAAAGCTTTCCGATTCAGTGCCAATTTCTCTTTGATTGATAATGCTGCGTTTGTGCGGATGGAGGTATTCAATTGGATCTTCTAATGTAATAATGTGCTCAGAACGTTCAGTATTGATCGTATCAATAATTGAAGCAAGCGTTGTTGATTTTCCTGATCCAGTAGGCCCGGTGACCAGAACCAAACCTCGATTTAGTTCACAGAGCATTCTGACAGCTCCGGGAAGCCCCAAAGCATTTAAACCCATAATTTTTTGAGGTATTTGTCTTAAAGCCACGCAAGTACCTTTGCGGTCACTGTATATATTAGCTCTAAAGCGAGCTGATTCACCGATACTTATTCCAATATCAATTTCTTTGCCATGATCAATTTGCAGCTTATGATGTTCTGGCAAAATATCACGGATAATTCCTTGAATATCATCATTGGTAAGCTTTTCTTCAAAAAATGGTTCTAAACTGGATATTCTGCGTACCATGGGGGGTAATCCTACGCAAAGGTGTAAATCAGATACTTGTTCTTTAATTACTCTATCGAATAATTCTTTTGCGGTCATTTAAAGCTCCTTTGTTATTAGCCGTATTATAGGAGTTTATAATATAAGAGTCAATAGCAATTATTGTTAAAATATGATATACTTCAGCGTTTTAATGAATTAATCAAAAGGAGACAATGCTTGAAAACCCAAAAACAAAAAAATAATAAACGCAAAGAACCGCGTTTATTTACTTTAATTGACGGCGCATTTAAATTAAATAATAATCGTCAAGGCTGTTTATTGTTTACTAATATTAATCATGTCGGCTGCGGCGTATCCTTGACTAGAACTGTCTCTCCCGGAACGAGGATAAGCTTTAATATACGCTTTCCCGGAACTCCGGTTCAAGCAAAGGGCAAAGTTATCTGGTCAAAGAAAAGAAGTATCAAAGCACTTTACAATGTTGATGCTGGAATAGAACTTGAAGAGATCAATTCGCTGGATAAGCAAAGAATAATGGCGACAAGCTATACCAAAGCGTAAAAGCAGCGGATAGCGATTAGGGTTTAGCGCCTAGAGAAAAGCCTAAAAATGTATTGAGTATTGCGTAGAAAAGCAGAAAAAATGGATGGGGGAACCCGTCCTTTTTTTATTGACTATCGGGTATAATAGGAGTATTATTTATATAACATAATACACAGATTGATGTTAAATCAATTAACCCGAGAAGTGTGAAATGAAGCAAAAAATTAAATTATCCAAAGCAATCCTTTAAAACCAGGGGATTGCTTTTTTGTTTTAAAACTGTAAATAATTAAGGTAAAGTTAAAAAAACTAGGGTAGCAGGTAATCTGAAATTAGTATGTAAACATGACGCATTGACAAATAACGTTGATTGCCTTGTATGGATTAAAATATTATGTTTGGAGAATATAATAAAATTTAAAAAAGGAGGGTTGCATGAAGCGTAATCTGGGGGAAATAGATCGGATTATCAGATTGATTATGGGAGTGGGAATTATTATCGCTGGTTTTTATTTTAAATCATGGTTGGGAGCAATTGGAATTGTTCTGATTTTTACAGCAGCAATAGGCTGGTGTCCGGCTTACTTGCCGTTTGGCATTTCAACTTGTAAGAAATAATATTGTATTACTGGCATCGCTTTGGCTGGCAATTTCGCCACGCTTTTTTGCTGCCGGGTAACCGAATGGGAGAGAAAAATGAGATACGAAAAAATAATCTTAAGCAGTATTAGTATGTATGTGTTTTTATTAATAACAGCTCCTATTGTTTTACAAGCTGAAGATGCATTAGAAGGTAAAGTGATTTTTGAAAGTAAATGCGGACAATGTCATGATATTTCACGATCTTTATCCAAAACAAAAAATTTGGAAGAATGGAAAGTCACCGTACAAAGAATGGCGAAAAAGAAACAAGGTCTAATCAATAAAGCAGAGGAAGCAAAAATCGCGGAATATTTAAACTCATTAAATAAAAAGTAAGCTTTTATTGTCAAAGATTAAAAGAAAAGTCGGCTATAAAGACAATTGCCTTGATAAGAAAATAATATTAAAGGATATAATAAATCATGATTAAGGCATATTTACGATGAATTCAGAATTCGCGAAAAAACTATTTTTAGGAAAACAGCCTGAACATAAACGCTTGAATTGTGCTCAGGCTATTGCCCAGACATTTAAGCTTAAATATAGTTTTATTACTGATCAGACAATAAAGGAATTTAAGCGAATGGGGTTTGGAAAAGCGCCAAAGGGCGAATGCGGCATGCTCTATGCGGCAAAGTATATTTTTGAAAATAATCAACAATCAGACAAAGCTCAGAAATTTGAACAGGAGTTTATTCGATTTGCCGGAAGCAATAAATGTTCGGAGATTATTAAGAAAAAAATCGCTTTTTGCGCAGAGTGTGTTAGCAAAACAGCGGAATTTATTGATCAAAAGAAGAAGGAGAAATAATGAGGCTTAGAATATCCTTGGTTTTGCTGAGCTTGGTTTTATTTGTAAACAGCGCTTTTTGTGCGCAAAGAAAAGAAATAACTTTGCAGGATAATACCGTAATCTATGGTGAAGTTGTGGGCTTGGAAAATGGGATTTATAAAATTAAAACCAATGATATGGGTCTGCTGACTATATCTGAAGAAAAAGTTGTGAGTATCCGAAATCAAACTCAAGGAAATAATATTGTTAATCAGGATGCAAATGATTTGCAGTTTGCTCCCCAAAATCCAGCTGATCCTCGCGCAGTGGAAGCTGGAGTGGAAGCATTAAAAAGAAAAATGTCTAGTGATCCAGCAACCATGCAGACAATTACTGCTTTGCAGAATGATCCGGAATTAATCGCAGTCCTTAATGATCCGGAAATTATGAGCGCGATAACTTCCGGAGATATTGAAGCATTGAACTCTAATCCTAAGTTTATTAAACTAATGAATAATTCTAAGATTAAAGGCATTGGCAGTAAAGTAGATTAAATATCAGTTAATATAGCTGAAAGTCAGTAAATAAGATTGTTTGCTGAAAAAAGGAGCTTATATGAATATCTTTAGCAAATTTAAATTGGGAAATATTGAATTAGCAAACAGAATAGTAATGGCACCAATGACTCGCTCGAGAGCAACTGCCGAGCACATTCCCAGCGAGCTGATGATTAAATATTATGAGCAAAGAGCGTCAGCTGGGCTGATTATTACAGAAGGTACATCTCCCTCGGCTAATGGCGTAGGGTATCCGCGGATTCCCGGCATCTATAATCAGCAGCAGATCCAGGCTTGGAACAAAATCACTAATGCCGTGCATGCAAAACAAGGCAGGATATTTCTCCAGATGATGCATACCGGCAGGGTATCTCATCCGGATAATATGCCGGCTGGTACAAAGATAATTGCTCCTTCTGCAATTGCTCTGAGCGGACAAATGTACACTGATGCCCAAGGATTGCAGGATTATGCGCAGCCCTTGGCAATGAGTTTGGCGGATATCGAACATGCTGAGAATGAATATGTTCAGGCCGCGAAAAACGCGATTGAAGCTGGGTTTGACGGAGTCGAGGTGCATGCGGCAAACGGTTATTTAATTAATCAGTTTATTAATCCCGCGTCAAATCAGCGCACAGATAATTACGGCGGTTGTGTAGAAAACCGCTGCAGATTTGCTCGGGAAATAGCCGAGAAAGTAGTAGAGGCTATTGGCGCAGACAAAACCGGTATCAGAGTTTCTCCCTATGGGGTGTTTAATGGTATGATTATTTTTGATGAAATCGAGCCGACATATACATACTTGTCTGATGCTTTGGGAAAACTAAAGCTTGTTTATATGCACATTGTGGATCATTCATCAATGGGAGCTCCGGAAGTCCCGGAATCAATAAAATTAACTATTCGGCATACTTTTAAAGGCAATATAATTGCCAGCGGCGGATTAGATAAGCAAAAAGCCGAAGCAATATTAAATGCTAATAAAGCTGAACTAACTGCTTTTGGCAAACCGTTTATTGCTAATCCTGATTTAGTTTACAAAATGAAAAATGATCTGGCTTTTAATCAGCCTGATTTTGATACATTCTATACACCAGGCGAAAAAGGCTATACTGATTATTCATTTGCGGATAAATAGTTTTAATTGATTCCTCGAATTGGCAGTAAGGGGAAAACTATGGTAAACTTGCATGTTAATTGTTTATGAATGCGTGCTTTAGAACTTAATTACTGCGCAAGATATTGTTTTATCCTTGTTTTAAATGTAAGGTAAATTGACTTTATTTAAAAAACAAAAAGGAAACAAAATGATTGGTTTGTTTCGTGCAATATCTAGTTTATTTAATAAATTTTCTTTATTAAACCCCTTAATTAGCCGGCGCGGTAATCTTAAATCAAAAGTACCTGCCTTGTTCTGTGCTATTATCTTTTCTTCTTTAAGTTTATTCAGCACTCTGTGTTTTGGGGAAGTGTTAAATGGACAGGCTTATTTTAATAAAGTGCATAAACAATTGAATCAAGTAGCAAATGTATATCAGATGCTGGAATTGCCGGAAGATATCTAAACTTTTGGGTAATGAACTAAAAAAAATCGAGGATTGCCTTTAAACTCTGTTACATGTAAAATAATCAGGACAAGAAAGGACAATAAAATGGAAAAACGGGTATTATCTTCTCGAACAATCCGTGTGTTTGCGGGACTGATCGACTATATTTTTTTATACTCAATTGCTGTCTTTTCTTTGTTATTTATATTTAACCGAACACTTGGTCAAACACCCTCGGAAGTTGGGATGAAAATTCTAACGCTTTTTCCGCTAATATTCCTCGGTTATTGTTTTAAAGATTGTATCTATGGGATCAGCCCGGGCAAATATGTAGTCGGGATTGCGGTCAGGGATAAGGATGACTTTGAAAAAACTCCGAATTTCTTTCTGCTTTTTTTAAGAAATATTACTTTGATTGTCTGGCCGATTGAGATTTTAGTGCTGATGTTCAGCAAAAAAAAACAGCGTTGGGGTGATCTGCTGGCAAAAACTATTGTTGTGCGTAATCACGATGTAAGACTTAGATATGTATTATTGCGTTTATTTGTAATCCTGATTATTGTGACAATCGCTTTTGCTGTTAGTGCTAATGTTATTTTAAAAAATTTTACTGTATAAATGAAAGGAACGAGAAATGAAAAAAAAGCTAATAGCCTTAATGATTATTAATTTTATTATTTTTAGCGCAATTGTTTTGGCTAATGCCCAGACTGAAATAATTGATCCACAGGTTAAAATCAGTGAGAATAAACTGGAATCTTTTAAAGCCGGAGGAACATTGATTAATATTCCGCAGCCTAATGCCGAGCTTGTGGAAGTTGGTTATGATGTTCGGGAGATGATGGAAATATTTGTGCCCGGGAGTAACCGGCTATTAGCCGGGTATATGCGCGCCAGCGATATTCCTTTGTTTGTACAGGGGGCTGAAGATTTCTTATTAAACCAGTATGCGTCTATTCAGATAGCGCGGCAGGGTGAATATCAAGATTGCAAGGAAAGTGATTTTAAGGAACTGGTTGATTATGTTCAGGGTTCTTTTGAAGAAGATATTGATCAAATTATGAAGGATAGCGAAACAGAGTTTAACCAGAAAATGAAATCAATGGACTTGGCCAAAGTAAATATTGATAAGCCGGTTCAGCTGGGGACTTTATTTTCTAAACCAGATGCTTATAGTATGGGGATGATCTCAACATATTCTAATGGAACTAAAAGTTGGACATTAATTATTGCCACGACTTTTGTCCGAGTGCGGGAGCGTTTGTTGTTTGTGTATTTGTTTAATACTTATAATAATGAACAAGATGTTTCCGCAGTGCGGGCAACAGCCGAAAAATGGGCCGATGCGATATTAGCAGCAAATAAATAAAATAACTAAATAGAATTAGGCGAATTTATGTTTCTTGTCCAGAATTTAAAACTACCGTTTGAGCATAATGAGCAAGAGCTTAAACAAGCCATATCCAGAGCATTAAATATTGATATTAAGCAGATTAAACATTATGAGCTTAAACGCAAATCAATTGATGCTCGATCTAAAACCGTGATTTATTTTGTCTATTCACTGGCAGTAACTGTAAGTGACTTAGTCAAAGATACGATTATTATTGATCAGAAAAATATCCTAAAATACGAAGCAAATGTTTACACTCTTCCTATAGCAGGCAAAAAACTCAAACAAAATCCGATTATTATCGGCGCTGGTCCGGCCGGACTTTTCAGTGCATTGCTTTTTGCTGAAGCAGGATTATCTCCCTTGATCATTGAGCAAGGCAAAGATGTTGATGCCCGAATGGTTGATATTAAACAGTTTTTTACTCAAGCTCAGCTAGATGAACAATCTAATATTCAGTTTGGCGAAGGCGGAGCAGGTACTTTTTCCGATGGGAAGCTTTATACCCTGATTAATGATAAGCGTTCACAAAAAGTTTTTGATGTTTTTGTTCAGGCCGGAGCGCCAGAGGAAATACTCTACAGCGCTAAACCGCATATTGGTACGGATAAACTCAGCCGGGTTGTAAAAAACTTGCGCAAAAAGATAATCGCCTTGGGCGGCCAATTTAAATTTAATACTAAAATAACTGATTTTACTATTAAAAATAATAAGGTTATTGCCGCGATCAGCGCAGACAATCAGGTTTTTGAATCTGAAACAATAATGTTGGCTTTGGGCGGCAGTGCTAGGGAAACATTTGCTTTACTGGATAAAAAAGGTGTGCGAATGCAGGCAAAGCCGTTTTCGATTGGAGTGCGTATTGAGCATCCACAAAGCTTAATCAGTAAGGCTAAGTATCATAATTTTTATACTGATCCCAGATTAGGGCCGGCTGAATATAAGCTAGTGCATCATACGGCTAATAAACGCTCGGTTTATTCGTTTTGCATGTGCCCTGGCGGAACCGTGGTGGCCAGTTCATCGGAAAATGGCGGGATTGTTACAAATGGGATGAGTGAATTTGCCAGAGATAATCAGAATGCTAATAGCGCGATTGTTGTGGCTGTTAAACCCGAGGATTTCGGCTCAGAGCATCCATTGGCCGGAATTGAATTTCAGCGCAAGTGGGAAAAACTGGCGTTTAAAGCCGGAGGCAGTAATTTTAATGCCCCAGCGCAATTAGCAGGAGATTTTTTAAAAAATATGCCTTCTAGATATTTGGGTGATGTCTGGGCAACATATGCGCCTGGCGTATTGCTGGGTGATTTAACTGAATGTCTACCAAAATTTGTTACTGATACGATCAAGCTGGGTTTGCTTGAATTTGATAAAAAAATTAAAGGTTTTGCGCTGCCTGATGCAGTATTAACCGGAGTTGAGACCAGGACTTCATCGCCAGTGCGTATTTTAAGAGATGAACAGTATAGCAGCAGTATAAAAGGACTTTATCCGATTGGCGAAGGCGCAGGTTATGCCGGAGGGATTGTTTCCGCGGCATTGGATGGGATAAAAGTAGCGGAAGCTATTTTACAAGCCTGAATTTATTTAAAATTTAACAGGGAAAGGACTGCTTTATGGCCAAAAGGATGATTAATTTCATGTTGATGATTTCTTTTATCAGCATTTTATGCTCATGTAATAATTCTGCTTCAACTGATAATAGCAGTGACAATCAGGGTGATACTTCTATTTTAGAATCAGGAGCTATTGATTTAAATGACTTATCTCAATCAATTGATATTCCTCTGGGACAAAAAATCATTAAATTAACCAGAGGCAATTATGTTTATACTTATACTAAAAAAGCAAATTTAAACAATGAAAAATATATTGTCGATACTAGTAATATGATCAGCTATACATCAGCGCATCAAGCTTCTCCCGACGATGCTTATTCTCAGGTCATGGAAATAGTTTCCATAAAAGACAAACGCGCGGTTAGGGCAATAAACAGTTTTAAAAGCGGCACAATGAAAATAGAAACAAAGCAAGACATGGAGCAGGCTAAACAATTAATCGCTGACGCTAATTATCTTAATTCCGCTAAGCTTCTAGTTGCGATATTTCCCGCGAATAATTCCATAAAAATGATTTCCCGGGAAATCAAAGGATCAGATGTGATCACGGTATCAGGCGCGCGCTATAAAATAACGGCAATTACGCATAATAATCAAAAGGAACCGATAACCCATTGTTTAGCAATGGACCTGTTTTATTTAACTGATTTAGAGATTGAATGATTAGCAATTTTTATTCAAAAATCCGAAATTATTAAGATTGAAAGAAATCCTGATTTTACATATAATGATTTGTAAATAAACGGGGCAGTGGCTCAGCTGGGAGAGCACCACGTTCGCAACGTGGGGGTCGTGAGTTCGAATCTCATCTGCTCCATTATTTTAAAGAGGCTATTTTTACAATAGTCTCTTTTTTTACGACGATAAATTAGTAAAAATTCACCTAATACTCTTGCCGATAGAAAACTGCTCAATTACTATGTATTTATACCAATTACGTTGTATTTTGCTGAATTATAGTCATTATTTAGTCACCAATACAGTCACCAGTATTTATCAGGTTTAAGCCATTAAATTACACTAGCGGATTTTACGAAAACATAGGCAAAAGCTAAAAACAACATATATTGCAAATCTTAGTATGTTTAGGTATCCTTAATTGATATTTTTCGCAATAAAAACAAGCGAGACTCGATAAATGCGGATAATTAAAAGTTTGACATTCAGTAGCTACTTTTTTGCCTTGTTGTTTGTATTTACTATGAACACTTATGCGGAAACAGTAATTTACAATGATATTCGGCACATTTCATTTTTGGCACCAAAAGTGGCGATGAGCTCTGCTGATTTTAGAGATTCATTTGATGAAACTGATGTGGCTTATCTAAGAGGAAAAACCGCTGTCATCAATATTGAAAAAGTTAGGAGTTATTATAAAAAGCGTTATGGACGAGAAATAATGTATACTCCTGTTTCAGTAACAATCCGTAACTTTCCTGATAGTTTTGTTGCTGCTGTAAAGGAAAAACAGGATTTATTAGTAAAAGCCCTGCCAGAGCACTTGCGACAGTTTTTGTTATTATCTCCGATAGATCAGGAATCTTTACATTTGACTTTAGTCGGAACCCTTAAAGGAACTGATTTGAATCATCCAGGAGAGCAGCTGCTGGAACCAATTCCAGCAGCAATCCTTAAAGTATTAAAACAAGAAATAGCACATAATCTTCAGGGCGTATTTGCTTATCATGGTGATTTGGCAGCTAAAGTTATTTTAAACGATGATGGAGGTATTGGCCTAGAAATCAATAATCCTAAATTTATGGATTGGTTTAATGATGCTATGCAAAGAAGTTTTCCGAAAAGCAGCGGTTGGATGCATAGATGGAGCGCAACGCTTACGATAGGAAGAATAATATATATTCCTGAACATGATGCTGATATTCTTGCCTCAGCAGATATACTCAATAAAAATATGCTTGAAGGAAATAATCAAACATTTTCACTAAATCATATTATAATTGATACTATTTTAGGTGGTCAATTCTCTTCACGGGGAGAAAAAAGCTACGATTCTGTTATGATTAAACTTCCGCTGAAGGGGAGTCTCGATTTTACGGAGAATAATGATTATAACAGAGTTGCTATAATTTTAAGTTCTATTTAATACTTGTAATAAACAAAGCTAAAATAATGACAAAATAGATACGAGCATTTAAAGGTCAATGTAATGCTTTTATTTAGCCGAATTATAAAAGGTTTATTTTTCTACAACGATAAAGCAAGAAAAAGCTCACGGATGCTCTCCCAACAGAGCCATTGCTTGATTACTATGTATTTATCCCAATCACGCTGTATTTTGAGAATTATAGGCATTATTAGGCACCAATATAAAAAGGATAATCGCTTATAGCTAATAGTATAAAAAACTAAAAAAAATATGATCAATTGATAATTAGTTATAATTTTGCTTAAGATTCTCCTTTAAAACCAAGTGATTTAATTTTCTTTGTTTTAATAAAAATAAATTTGTTGAAAAATTTAGACATATGTATTTCTAAAACAACGAAATAAGTTTAATTTTAATATTAGTATATTTTAGTTGCTGCGTAAGATACTGAAAAGATTAAAGATGAAATCCATCTATTTTTAATGTAGTTTGGCATGAAAAATGCTCTTTTATTTATATTTTAATTTAACAAAGGAGAACCAGATGAATGGAAAAGTAGTATTTGTTTTGACGGCAATTGTTGTATTGGTTTTAGGTTTTAATGTACAAGGGGCTAGGGCTCAAACTATTATAGAAAATGGTGGATTTGAAGCCGGAAATACGACAGGATGGAATAGTTATTACAATCCCACTACTGTTGTTACTAGTGTCACTATCGATGGAAATTTATTTGAACCGCAAGAAGGGGAGTATTTTAGCCTTATGAACCCTTTGGGTAGTGGTCAGGCAATGTTAGAGCAGGTTTTTTATTTGAATGCGGGAGATGTTTTAGAAGGCTGGGCGGCTTTTTATTGTTTGGATCCGACTTTTAATGATTACGCTAGAATGGCTATGTACAATAGCGGTGGGATTGCGGATCAATGGTATAGTTCTCGACTTAATGGCGATAGCAATACTGGTTGGGAGTTTTGGAGTTATTCTGCCCCAGAAGCTGATACTTATCGTCTAAGACTACATGCGGCAAATGGATACTCATCTGATCAAAGTATTAGAGATACTGTTCCGGTGTATGCTATGTTTGATGAAATAAGGGTTATTCTGAATGATAATAGCAATCCAGTGCCAGAGCCGGCAACAATGTTACTTTTTGGCCCTGCACTCTTAGGGTTACTGGGCTTTAAGAAAAAAAACTAAAACTTTATTTAACAAACTTAAGGGATAGTCAATTGACTATCCCTTTTTATTTAAGTATCTAATAATCTAATGCTGCTCAATTACTATGTATTTATATCAATTACGCTGTATTTTGATGAATTATAGGCATTATTTAGTAGCTTATGGCTTACTTATGACTTATAGCTTATCACTAGTGTCCGGTTATAAGTCAAATAATTCTAGTTGGTTACAAGAATCAGTTAATTTGTTATTGTATTCATAATCTGTAAGTAGTTGCAAAATAGAGACTTTCTCAAAAACAGTGACACTGAAAATTTGTAAAATT
>JAHITY010000004.1 GCA_018817165.1 Candidatus Omnitrophota bacterium | reverse complement strand
TTAATGTTAATAAATGGAAAGGAGATATCACGGGTAACGCGAGATAGCGTGTTTTTTATCGTAAGGTATTAGAGAAGGAAGTTATCTAAGATGTTGTTATTGTGACGGAAGGCTGGCGCGGAGCGGCTTAGTCCAACGCTTGAATTCACCAGCTGGCGGGTATTCCGACAGAGGTGGAAAAAATTAAAAAGTTTATAAAACCAAGTCATTTCAAAAAGCGGCGCTGTCAAGCCAGTCTGAGTGAAATGAATTGTTATAAAAAATCTGTTTTTATTCTATAAACCTTTAATGGCAAACTGGACAACACCTAAAAGGATCATAAATGGTGCACCATATCGAAAAATCTTTTTATTTCTATTTGCCTTTTTTTCACCAAAATCTCTTTCCCAAGCTTCATATAGTTTTTTGTTAAATGAAAATATAAACATAATTATGCCTACAAAAATTGGGAAATAAATTACGAATTGAGGGAAAAATGGAATATTTTGCATATTATTTCATATCCTTACTTTTTATAACGCAGTTTTTAGTGGGCGGGCGGCATCATGCGACGCCGACTGCCGAACGAAAGTGATTGCCAGTGAAACGGACTATGCCAAGGCTCGCTCCCGCCCGGTCCACTACAAAACATTGTTCTTTTAAACCATATAGTTACGAATAGCATATGATCGATCAAGCGACAACTTTTCATGGCTATGAAAGCCTTCGAAACGACGAGCGACCCTGAACGAGAAGGCGAACAGACTAAACGGAAACCTTCGACAAAGCGAACCACCCTTATGGGCGATTCCTTTCTTTTTATCTTCGACCCCCAAAAAAACCAAGGAAAAAAAGACATCCGATAAGGAGACAATCACCAAGGTTTCGAAAGCCTGGGAGACCACCCAAATCCATTCCGTTCACAACCTACGCCGACAAAAGAACGCTAAAATCACGGGCCGGGCGGCGAATCACGAAACCCTTAAATGAACGAAAGCGATTGAAAAAAGAAGGTCTTCAAACACTGCAGGCTCCCGCCCGGTCACGTGCATTTTTTTGTTAGCGCCTTTTCTTCAATTTTGTCTTTCTGGGTAATCCGAATTGCGATTGTTCGTCTTTTTGCACCGCTATAAGATGATCTCGAAATGCAGGGTGAATTTCCCATAGAGCCTTCTGTATATCATTCCAGCGTCCACTGCACACAAAATTGGGGTCTTCTGATGGATTGATAAATCGATAATTATCACTTTGGCGGGAATCTGAAACTCGAGGAAAGATAAACCCGATAGAAAACAAAAAAGACCACAATCTAAATAACTGTTCGTCATCGTCAGGATTGACTACAGTCCCTGAAAGCTTAATAGAAAATGATGATGGCAAAAAGCTGAGATGTTTTTTTATCTGTTCAGAACCTGCCAAAAATGAACCCTCATCATATTCCAACTTTGCAAATGATCGAATAATTTGGTTTAATGATGGGCATTCTTTTTCGTACTCTTGCGAAAGCAAGGTAGCTCTTTCTTCTGAGTATATAGGCATAACTTTAGCCAGTATTTCATCTGTTATTTTAGATACAGGTGGTTCTATGGCTTTCTTAGCAAGCATGTTTACAAGTTGGACGGCATCTCGTGGTCGTTCCCTGGATCTTGTTCTGATAATATCTGGCCAATTGCTACGTTTGCTGCTTGTTGGCATTTTAGGTCTGTCACCTTCAAAAAAATACGGATAATGTGGTTTGTCTTTTTCTGACCCCCATTTTTTCGCAGCCAAAATTAAACGACGTTCGATTATTTCTTGGACATGATCAAGACTAGGATTTAAAACAAAAACAAGACGAAGGAAATGGTCCCATTGATCACGTTGACCAACTTCTTCTTTTGACAGTTCCCGCCATATTTCATCACGGAGTGAAATAATAACCCTCGACTTTGGTATCCTATATGAAATTTCCCTCGCTGCAAGTAATACAGCCCATATTCTATTTAGGTGTCCTGAAGTCCCTGGAGAGGCAACTTGATCAGTGTCATCAATAAATAGATAGAAAGCTCCAGAGGATTCGTTAATATTTGTCTTAAGTGCTCTTTCAAGTTTTGCGGCACTTGCATGATCTGTGTTAGGCAGCAACTTTGTGAAATCAAATGAGGTTATTGGCTTTGATACAGCTGCCAATAATCTTGACAGTTTACCTACAAAATCTAAATCTTGTGTTCCTGATGCAATCGCCTCTTGATATAAAACGGTATTTTCTCCACCAATATAGCCTGTTAATTGTGAACCGATGTTTTCGGCTAAAGCCTTTAATAAACCTTTATATGCAATTCTTGTCAATTCACCTGATGAACCACCAGGGGGCATATTGTCAAGCTCTATATCCAACGGTTTTAAAAGTAATGCTGGCACATTAGATTGAAGAAGCATATTAATGGAAAAGTCAATAATGGCACTTTTCCCTGACCCTTTCTTTCCTACAAGTAATCTTGGGCTATTAGGTGGAGGCGTAATGATTTCTTTATATTCTTCAGTTTGTACAAACGCTTCGTTAAGAATATGCCTTTCTCCTTCTGTAGTACCGGTTGGTACATAGTAGAGAAGAGCCTGCATTATTTCTTCGATTTGGGATTTATCTTGCTTCATATTCTTTTACCTTATGCGCTAACGAAGAGCTTAGTGGGCGGGCGGCGGATTGCGACAGCCTACCAGAAAGCGAAAATGGTTGATAAATAACAGTCTATAACGAAGGCGCGCTCCCGCCCGATCCACTACAGCGCCTTGTTACAATCTCATGTATATTCAAGTGGATGAAGGCTGTGGTAGCCTGTGAGCGGAAAGAACGATCAAAGACTGAGAAAGCCGACAGCCGAGCAAAACATCCAGACGGAAACAAAGCCAAAAGCCTTGAAAGCATTCAGCGAAGTGAACCACCCAGACTGAAACAAACCCGATAAACGGGAAAAGCTTTCAACAAAGCGGGCCACCCTATGGGCGAATGCCTTCATTCTTAAATCAAAAGCTCGAAAAGAGAAAGAGCAAAAAAACTCCGACGGGTGACGGAGCACAAAGACAGTAAAAACGTTGGTCCCTGACCAATAGAATCCTTATGTTGGGGACCATTGTAACGTATTGCTCACGGGGCGCGCGCTTTTTGCGCTCCCGTGCAGCAAAATGTTATGCGCTACCCCGCATTATAGCCGAACGCTATCGAAAGAAGCTTTTTCTTCCACATAGATTCTCTTTTGATAACTTCATCGGGTGTCTTTGATGTTGGCAAGATTTCTAAGATCGTAAATTTAAAATTTTCTCTAAAGTATTTCTCTGAATGGATATCATAAAGTTCTTTTAACTCTTTATTTCCCCCATGCAAGCCATAAATGTAACTGTTCCACCGCCCCCAAATGCCATCTGTGCCATATGCGGAACCAATATAGTGTTTTCCCGTTAATTTGTCCGTGAGTAGATATACACCAAATACACAACTCAATGCCACTTTCCAGTCATTAAGCTGATTTTTTATAACAATCTCTATTTGTTCAAAATTGTGATTTATGTCATCATATGAATAGAACGGCTCACCTTGATATTTGTACTCATAGATACAAGAAACCTCGGAATGTAGAAAAACATAGCTAGGCTTAAAAACTGTCCCTCGAGAGTTATCACCTGAATAGTCAATTACCAAGCGGCCTATCAATTCATTGTATTCAGATGAATATTCAACCTCGTACTCAGCAGTATCCCTATTTACGATGTCAAACACGCCTCCAAAAAGAAATTTTGATCCAGATATTTGTGCAAAGCTGACGATTCTATCAGTTATAAATCGCTCTTTGCTGTTTCCTCTATATACCTGCCACCCAGCCCATTCAGATTTAGATCTAGCCAAAACGTCAATTGGTCGAGTGCCTTCTGGTTCTTGCTTGGCGAGATGAAATCTATATTTATTATCATCATTGAATTCGTTGAATATTGCTTCAAGTTTCATGGATCCCCCTGAAAAAAGACGCCGCCTCAGGTTTTGGCGCATAACGTATAGTTTTATAAAGCGTCCCATGTCCAACAAGGACGAACAGTTTATCAAACTTTACAGAAACTAAGATAAAAATCAATCGAAATGTCAATGGGATGCTTTATAAAGCTTGTTGGACTGAGTCGCCTGAGACAG
>JAHITY010000025.1 GCA_018817165.1 Candidatus Omnitrophota bacterium | reverse complement strand
TAGCTCTTGAGAAATATTCATATTTAACCTCCTTTTTGGAAGTTATTATAATGAAATTTCTCTTTAATGTGTGCTTATTTGTATACTTTCAAAGAGCTTTTTATGTAAAAAACCATGTGCGTTTATTTGTATACTTAACAGCTAATCGCTACTTTTATCACCAAGAAAGACCAGCGCCTATAGTAACAGCCTTCTCATCCTGCGACTTCAAAAACCGCAAAAAAGACAAACCATCGCCTTTAAGGATTTTCCGCGACAACTGTAATGTTGCACTGAGGTTTTTATTCTGATCATTTTTTAAAGAAAAGCTGATGCTGTCTTTAGCGCTCAGCCTTGCTTGCGCGCCAAAAGTAATTGCCTGAATTTGCTTATTGGCATATTCAACTTCAAATAGAATTTTTCATATTTGTAGATAATTTGATGCTTGCCTGCCCCGCCGTTACGTCCAGTGGCGGGGTTTATTTCCCAAGCGCCTTTAAATGTAAGAATATCATAACAGCCTTGTTCCCGCTGCACCCGAAAAGTTAAGCAATTTTGTTTGTCCGTCTGACAAACTCCCTACAGTTTAAGGATATACACCGACGGCAGATTATCCTTAGTATAAGTAGTCACAGCAAACGCCAAAGCATTTTTATCAACATCTATGATATCAGCCTGAAGCGTTAATTTATCGCCCAAAGCCCAAAGTCTGACGACCCCATTTATTTAAACTCAACCATAAATTATGCTGTTTATCCAAAGATATTTCCCCTGAAATTTAACTTGATACAGCATTTCTAAACCCTGAGGCATCGAAGCTTTGATAAAATAAGATACGGAATCATCATCATTGACTTTAAATTTACCATCGAAAACTTGGCGAAATCGGGAGAGCTGGCTTTTTTGGGGGGGGATTATTAATGATCAGTCGATTAAAAGAATCTACTTCGTAAGTAACTTTTATAGCATTTTGTTTCTTACCATAGCCATCCTTCTTTTCTTAGCCCAATTATCTTCAGACTGTCGAAAAGGTATCAAACCAAATTAAAATCTTCCACTATAAATTGCTCATTCTTAACACCCAAAACTTTGAATTGCTTTATCAAAGCCTTAGCCATTGGCAATGGGCCGCAAATAAAAATATACTTATCTTGCAAATCACCCTTAACCCTTTGTTTTATATAATCCGCGCTGATCCGTCCTTTATCAGCAGAAGAATGCAGTTCATAATGATGCCCTCTTTCTTCCAATGCGGCAAAACCATGAAACAAGCTCGAATCAATCTCTTGTCGAATATCTTTATCAAAAGACGTATCTTTTAAATCGCGGACAACATAGAATAAAGATACACGCGGGCTCTTCCAAGTCTTTATTATTTCAGGATGCATTATTCTTAATCTTTGCGGCATATCTTCGGAAGATAATTGATCTTCTGAGTGAAGCGCTACATGCCACATTCCTAAAAAAGGAGTAATCCCAATGCCGCCGCCAATAAAAATACAATCTTTTTGGGCACTTAAAAAATCATCGCTGAACATCCCATACGGCCCATAAGCAGTAACTGAATCACCTGGTTCAATTGCTTCAAGTTTTCGGGTATAATCTCCGCATTGGCGAATCCCCAGCACAAAATCATCTTTTAAATTATAACCGCAAGCAATCGAATAAGGATGTGGTTCCTTTGAAATCCCTTTTTTATTAACTACCAGATAAACAAATTGACTGGGTTTAAAATCCATAATTCGATCAACCGGTGAAAAAGTCAATTTAAGTACATCTCCCAGATGCTGTTTTTCTGCTACAATACAATCAAAACGCGGTCCGAAAAATCTGTACAAAAAACGAATATATATAAAACCAATGATAGCCAGCAGCAAAAACGCGTACATCCAGATTTTAAGCAAAGGATAAGCCGCGATATCTCCATCAATAACAATTATATGCCCTAAAACAATAATCATCAGCAAACCCATGTATTCATGAGTTTTTTTCCAAACATGATACTTAAGCTTAAAACCAATTGTTAAAACAATCAGCAAAATAAAAGACAATAAAGCTAAAATTCCCAGATTTTCTCCCCAAACATAGCGATCTCCATCGGGAAATTTAAACCAAAAATATTTGATAAACTCACCAATAGCCGGCAGTTTTTCCAAGGCAAGAAAAAAAGGATGCAGCAGAATAATAATAAATGCCCAAATACCAATATTTTTGTGCGCCTGATAAACTTTGTCCAAGCCTTTATAATAATACTCAATAAACTTTAGGCGCGCGGAGAGGATTATTGCCCA
Source organism: Candidatus Omnitrophota bacterium (assembly GCA_018817165.1). Taxonomy (GTDB): domain Bacteria; phylum Omnitrophota; class Gorgyraeia; order B26-G9; family B26-G9; genus JAHITE01. The sequence continues at coordinate 11,595 of JAHITY010000025.1, read as the reverse complement.
GCACATCATCACTGTGGCCGTTAGAGAAGCTACTTTTGCCGGATATTTGAAAACGTTTTCAAAACCATCTTTATAATACCATTTGCTCAACAGCCAAATCGCAAGAGTTGTTAAGACTATTAATAAAACATGAGCGTATTTTTGTTTGAGCTTAGTTGTTTTTATCATAAGACTATTATAATTCTCAACAGAGCTTTTGTTATTTAATATTTATAAAGGAGCACTAAGTGTAAAAAAAACCTTTGTTTATCATGAGCGAAGTCTAATGACTCGAACATCATGCAAACAAAGGTTTGATTTGTTTAAAATATACTTTTAATTACCTCTGAGGCGGCGGACCTTTTCGATTAGAATTTTGCCCGTCTGATGACGAAGGAGGTGGTGGGGCTTCATCTTCACTTAGATATTCATCTTTATTAGCATCATACTTATCAAAGTCATCAACTGGACCGTCAAATTCACTTCTTGATACTTTATTGTCCCCATCCTTATCAAGATGTTTTACAAATCCGCCCCCGGGTTTTTGTTGACCTGGGGATCCGCCTCTTTGCTCACTGGCATAAGTCGGAAGAACCAGCAGACAAAACATAATTAATCCTATTACTCCTAAAAGTACTCGCTTCATGAATCTGCCCCCTTTTATTTAAAGTTTTTTCTAGTCTATTTCTTCATCTTGATATCTATCAGGTCCTTCACCCATACCACTATCTTCATTCATCATGCCCTGACCGTCATCCATAATACCGCATCCTTGACCCATGCCATGGCCTTCACGGCCTTGCCCCATACCGCGTCCTTGTTGCATTTTACCCATTTTGCCTCTGCCTTTTCCTCTTGATTCATGAAACTTTTTGAATTGTTCAGGAGTTAAGATTTTACGAAGCTGGAGAATGCCCTCTAAGCGCTGATCCGCTATTTTATTTTGCACAGACTTCATCTGCTCATGAACCGCCCTGATCTTAGCCTCATCTATTTGTGTTTTTTCAGTTTCTGTCTTCATCTCTTGCCGCAACTCTTGCATTTTTTGGCGAGATTGATTGATTTCACCTCGATGCTGATTGCGCTGCTGATCCAGCTGCTGAACTTGTTCATCAGTCAAACCCAGCTCTTCTTGCAATTTTGCCTGCATACTGGCCTTATGCAATCTTCTCTGCTTGATCACTGCCATTTCATCTTCTGTCAGATCACCGGCAGTCTGAGCATAAACCATACTAGAAAACCCTAAAAGTCCCACTACCGCAATACTTACTAAAACCCTTTGCATCTTTCCCATAATTTACTCCTTTCGTTTTAAACATTTCTTTCCTCTACTTATTTAGATACTTTTAAATAAAAAAAGTTCCATGTTTAAAGAAAATAACTTTCTAATGAAGTTCCATAACCGGTATAAGCATCATCTTGATCAAGCAGATAAGATAAATATTCTTCACGTTCAATCTCAATTATTTGATTTTCAACCACTTTCTCACTATTTACTGCCGCTATTTTTACTTGATTATTTTTCCCAAAATCTATTTGCTCCTGACCAATATTTAATCCAATAATCAATACCGCGATTACGGCAAGAGTACTCCATGCCAATCTTGGTTTGGGAAAAAATATTATGCTTTTTAATTTTTCTAAAAAACTAGGCACTTGATTATAATCAAGCAAACTCTCTTTTTCTGTTTGAATTTCTTTTTGTATTTTTGACCAAATAATATCCTGAGAAAGCTTAGCATTTTTAGTATTTGCCAAAGGCTCAATTGCTGCTTTTTTTGCCCGAACAAGAAACTCCGCGCAAGCAGCGCAAGCAGCAATATGCGTTTCCAACTCTTTTTGCCTGTCCTGCGGCATCTCTTGATCCAGATAATCCGTAAGGATCAATTCCTGTATTTTTTTACAATTCATAAGAGACCTCCTCTTGACGAAAAGCGATCATTGCTTGTCTAGCTCTTTTGATCCTTGATCGAACTGTATTGATCGGAATTTTCAATACATCAGCTATCTGCTTATAACTCAAGCCCTCAATGCTTCTTAAAACAATACACATTCTTTGCTCTAGATTTAAATAATTCAATAATTTTTCCACTAATTTTTCATTTGCTTGATCATCCATCTTTTCTCTGACATCTTTTACAGGAGAAGCTATTGGATTTTCCTCATCATAAGCAACCATATTTTTATTCTCCTTAGTTTTATTTTGCGCGTATTTTAAAGCACAATTTACCGTAACTCGATATATCCAAGTCTTTAATGATGATTCTTGGCGAAATGTATTTATTTTTTTATATATTGTTATAAACACTTCCTGACAAACTTCCTCGGCTTCTTGTTTTGTATTAACAATTCGATAAGAAACATTAGACACAAATCTGAAATACGCTTTATAGATCAATTCAAAAGCTTGCTCATTGCCAGCTATTGTTTGATCGATTATCTCATTTGTAATATTCTGCATTATTTCCTTCTCTACTTAATTAGATACTAATTTCTCAAAAAAAGTTCCCCTAAGTTCACTCATATCGCAATGCTTCAACCGGATTTAATTGTGCTGCTTTTTTTGCCGGCCAAAAACCAAAGCCAATGCCAATTGCTATGGAAAATGATGTTGCCAGTATAATAGAAGACATCGTAACAGTTACATTCCAGCCCGCGGCATGCGATAAAATCCCGGCAATCGCGATCCCTGTTAAAATACCGATCACGCCTCCGCTCATTGTCATTACCACTGCTTCTATGAGAAATTGCGCCATAATATCCAAATTCCGCGCCCCTATTGCCTTTCTCAGCCCGATTTCACGGGTTCTTTCAGTTACAGAGACCAGCATAATGTTCATAATCCCTATGCCTCCGACAACCATTGAAATAGCGGCAATACAGCCTAAAAGCACACTCATTGTATTTGTCGTACTGCTTAACATTGCCTGAATTTCAGTCATATCATGAATACTAAAGGAATCATCATCTTTATATAATTTATGCTGTTTGCGGATTAATTGTTCAAGTTTTTGTTTTCCTTCATCAATCAGCTGGGGACTGGTAATCTCCACATAAATCGAATCCAGATAATCTTTGCCTAAAACCCGATACATTGCCGTTGTTATCGGAATATTGACCATATCATCCTGATCTCTGGGTCCGGCAAACCCTTTTTCCGGAAGAATGCCGATAACTTTAAAATTAATCCGATTAATTTTTATTGTTTCGCCAATAGGATTTTTATTTCCAAATAATTTTTCAACAACTGTTGTCCCAATAATCGCGACCTTTGCCCTTAGCTGAATTTCTTCTCGCGTGAACCATCGCCCATATTCAGGAACAGAAGCACGCATTTGAGCATAATCATAACCCGCGCCCTCAATTGTTGAATTCCAATTATCATGTTCATAAACAATTTGACCGGAACCTGTCACAACCCCAGCTGCCTGAGCAACATAAGGCTGCAAAGCTTGGATCTTTTCAACATCTTTAAATGTAAAACGAGTAACCGCACCCATGCCTTTAGCCGCGCCGCGCACCTTTGCTGATCCGCCTCTTATCGAAATAAGATTCGAGCCCAAAGACTTAAGTTTTTCCTGCATTGAAGATTTAGCGCCTTCTCCCAGAGCCAGCATCGCGATAACTGAAGCAACACCAATTAAGATTCCTAACATCGATAAAAATGAACGGATTTTATTTGAAAAAATTGAATTTAATGCTTGGCGAAAATGGCCGGCAAGTTCCGCACGATTCCAAGCGGAATGCCTTTGCCCAATTAAATTATTCATCGAAACATTATTTTCAGATTTAGCCGGCGCTTTTTTTTCTCTTTTATCCGAAATAATCTGACCATCAAACATTTTTATGATCCGCTTCGCATATCCCGCAATATCATCTTCGTGAGTCACCATAATGATCGTCTTGCCCTGCTCATTTAATTTTGTCAGGATTTCCATTATTTCACGCGAACTTTTTGAATCCAAATTTCCTGTGGGCTCATCAGCAAAAATAATCATCGGCTCTCTTACCAAAGCTCTGGCAATAGCCACTCTTTGCTGCTGACCTCCGGATAATTCATTGGGCCGATGCTTTGCCCGATCAGCTAATCCTACTGATTTAAGTTTTTCATCAACTTGAGCTGAATAATCTTTTTGCTCAGTGCTGTAAATGCAAGGCAGAGCAACATTATCTTTTGTGGTCATCTTCTGCAAAAGATGAAATTGCTGAAAAACAAATCCAGCAGCTTTATTTCTTAATCCTGCCAAATCATCATCAGATAAATTGCTAACATTATTGCCATTAAGAAAATACTCTCCTTTATCCGGAATATCAAGTAGACCTAAAATATGCATCATTGTTGATTTTCCCGAACCGGAAGCCCCCATGATCGCCACAAAATCTCCTTGTTCGATTTCCAAAGAAACATCTTTGAGCGCGTATACGGGATTAGATCCAATATAATATGTTTTAGAAACATTTTTTAATTCGATCATTGAGACTGACATTATTTCTTACCCCTGTCCGGCATAAATGGATTACTCCCATTTTTATTTTTATGCAAAGAAAAAGATTCATTCGCAGCGCTTAAAACCAGATCAGTTTGGCTTAATCCGCTTAAAATTTCATAAGACTTCTCATCCTGCATCCCTATTTGAACAGGCACTTTTTTGGCCTCTTTAGATTTTTCATCCTTGATCATTACAAAATGATTACCATTATTTTCTTGAACTACTTTAATCGGCAATGTCAGAACATTCTGCTTTTCAAGAGTAATGATCTCAACATTCGCGCTCATCCCGGAACGAAAAACATCCGGCACCGCTTCTAATACGATTTCAACTGTATAGATATTAACATTATTTACCAATTCCGATTCATATGAAATATGATCGACTATAGCATCAGCCTTAATATCCGGATAAGCATCTAAACCAATAATCGCTTTCTGTCCGACTTTAATCATCCCAATATCGGTTTCATCAACATCTGCCTTAATAATAAGCCGATCGGAAAGAACAATCACTGCTTCACTTGTCGTCACTGTCTGTCCCGGCTCAACAGCGCGGACAATAACCTTGCCGTCAATAGGCGTGATCAAAGGAGCTGCTTTATACACATCCTGCCAATAAGCCACTTCCTCGGCATCTTTTAATCCTGCCGCGTCCAAAAGCGCTGCCCGATCAGTGGAACTCATCAAAGCCAAAACATCACCTGTTTTTACGATCTGACCTTCTTCAACCAGAATCTTTTCTATGCGTCCGGCAATCGGCGGCTTTATCTCCAAACGATTCTGGGGACTGACTGTTCCTGTGGTTGAAACCGTTTTTTTAATGCTTGCCAAAACAGGCTTTATCTGCTGATAAGTTTCCTTAGCGGTTTTTTCCCCATTGCCCTTATAAACAAAAACAACCATAACCAATAAGATAAAACCCCAGATGATCCATGTTTTATTTTTAATTTTCATATTCTAATATCCCCCCTTTGGCCTGTACCCATTGGGCCTCATTGACCAAAACATTTGCCTGCGCGTTTAAATAAGATTTTTTTGTCTCAACAAGATTATCTTCGATTATTATCCAATCATCAAAAGTAATAAGACCGGAAGAATATTGAGCATTAGCGATCTTTGCCCTTTCTTCTCCTGCTTCTAAAAATTTCTTTTTAACTAAAACTGTTCCCAAAGCATCCTGATAAGCTGACCAGGTTTCTTCCAGCGCGATAAGAATACTATCCCTTCCGCTTTGTTCCTGGGCTGTCGCCTGTTTCATGCTTGCTTTGGCCTTAGAAACCTGGGCTATCCGATTGCCACCTTCAAACAAAGGCAATGAGACGCTAACCCCCACCATCCAATCATCATCCTCAGGAGCCCAATCAGATCCGCTTTGGCCTATCGAAGAATCAAGATATATCTCTGGGAAAAAATCATTTTTCTTTGATTTAAGATTAAATCGCGCCGCGTCTTTTTTCGCTACAAACTCTTTGAGCAAAGGTGTTTGATCCGCGAGAAATTCAAAATCAGGGATTTCCGCAATACTTTGATTATTTTCAAAATCGCCTATTACCTTAATCGGCTCCAATTTCTGCCAACCCAAAGCTTTGACCATTGTGGTTTGAGCCAAAGAAAGATTGCGCGAAGCTTGTTCGACTTCAAACTCCGCATTTGCCAGATCAGCTTCAGCTGTGAGCAAAGACCCTTTATGTTCTCTGCCGGCTTGATATCTTAATTTGATCAACTTAAGATTCTGCGCTCTACGCTCGGCAATTGATTGTGTTAATAAAATAAGCTCCTGCGCTTTTAAAAGCCCAGAAAATGCCTGCTTTAAATTAAGCCGGACATCAGACGAAATAACCATATAATTATATTCATCAGCAGTAATATTCTGATTAGCCTGTTTGATCGCATTCGATGTTTTAAAGCCATCAAAAAGCAGCTGTCTAGCGCTAATAGAATATGAATAAGCCTCGATATTTTCCTTGCCTCCTGTCTGCGATTCTTTGCCCACTGCGTTTGCATTGATTTGCGGTAAGGCATTACTTTTAGCAATACTCTTATCTGCTTTTGTCTGATCAAGCTTTGCTCCGGCTGCCACTATGTCAGGATGATGGGCAATCGCTTCTTGCACACAATCATTCCAGGTCAATACTTGAGCAGCCCAAATATTTTCTGAAAAACTAAAAAATATCGCGACAAGCAAGAAAATACTCTTAAAATTTTTTATTCTCATTTTTAAAATCTCCATAAACATTTATTATCCGAAATACTCCTTATTAATTATTTAGATACTATTTTTTAAAAAAAGTTCCCATATCTAGTATATTATTCTCCATATCCGAAAAATATACAAATAAAAAGAGTTATTGAGGGAAGAAGTTATCGAGTTAGCGGGTGAAAGCGCTTTGCTCTTGGCTCATGGCTGATAGCTGATAGTCAATAAAGATCACCCGGACACAAAGTCACAAGTCACAAGTCACAAGTCACAAGTCACAAGTCACAAGAAGAAAAAGCTAAAACAGTTTATAAAGTAAAAAGCAGGAAAAGCAAAGGCTAATCATCTGAGTACAGCGAAAAAGCAGCGAGTAGCGAATAAGAAAAACATGCTGGGGTGATTGAGTGCGCAGTCAATGGGTTTAAAAAAAACCTGTGCAGGTTTTCCGCTGCACAGGGTGATAAAATTACTTTCATTTTTTTCCTTTACCGCCACCGCTGCTTTTACCATTACCCGAAGAACTACTTTTTCCTGTTTGGGTTTGTGTTTCTGTTCTTATTTGTTCATTGGCTTGGGTCTTCAGCATTTTGCGTTCCTGAATTCTGGCATGAACTCTAGCTGCCAAATCTTTTCCTTTTAAACCTTGAGCCCGCGCTTCTGATACTGCCAGAGCAACAGCGTTTTTTACCTGTTGTTTGCTTTCCCCATTATTAACCATCTCTTTGATTGAAGCTTGCACTGCATTTACTTCTTCAGCAGTCATGCCTTCTTGCTGCAATTCATTGTTCACCTGGCTTACAATAATTGTCTGATCCTCAGCCTTGACAATTGAAGCAGCAGACAGAAGAAAACAAGCACAAATCCCCGCAACTATCATTACATTATTTTTCTTCATATTTCCCCCTTCTTTTATTTATTCTTATTTTTCTTTTCTTTCTTTTCCTTTTTGTACTTCTCAGTTTTCACAGTTACTTCATCTGCCACATCTATGCCCTTGAACCCTGCTTCATGCGCGGCTGCTATTGACTGAGAAACAGCTTCTTTTATCGCCTGCTTGCTTTCCCCCTCTTGAATCATCTCATTGATCAAAGGTCCTGCCATCTGAACTTCTTCTGGAGTGATATCATCTTGCTGCGCCAATTCATCACTCACCTGCATAAACAATGTTTCATCCGCGGCTTTAAGCATAGAAGAAGTAATCAGAATAAAACAAGCACAAATTCCCGCAACTATCATTACATTATTTTTCTTCATAATTCCCCTTTTTTTCATTATTTAAGTTTATATGATAATTATCCTATTTTATTATTAAAAAAACTAAACAAAAATACATCGCTTTTTCTTAGCGGTAGTTTTAAGCTTTCAGGGCCTGCTGTCCGCTTAATTAAGGCACCTGCTCTAGATTTTATGTGCTGACAAGAATTTTTAATCGCAAAGCTCCTGACTTATAAGGCAGATTAAGAATGGGGATTTTGAAGTTTAAGCCAAAAAGCATTAGGGGATAATTAAGTACAATCCCTAGAGTTTGGAGAAATACTTTGAATGTTCAGCTCAGACCTTACCCCAGCTGTATTGCGATTTAAACTATTTTTTCCCTTTACTCTTACTTTTGCTGCTTTTTTCTTTAGTTGCTTTGTTCATTTTACTGCTTTTATTTTTAGTCGCTGTTTTAGCTTCAGTCTTCGCACTTTTACGTTCCTGAATTGCGCTATGAACTTTAGCTGCCAAATCTTGGCCTTTAAGTCCTTGGGCATGAGCCTGTGCTACTTCCTGAGCAATAACATTTTTTATTTCTTGCCTATTTTCCCCTTTTTCAATCATCGCCTTGATCGAAGGCTCTAGCGCCTTTGCCTCTTCAGACGTAACCGTACCCTGCTGCTGCAGTTCATTGCTTAGCTGATTAACAATTGTTAATCCCTCTTCGGCTTTAACCCCAGAGGCCATAAACAAAATAAAACAAACACCCATACTCAAAATAAGCTTTGGATTAATCTTGTTCATAACACCACCCCTTTTTTTACTGTTTAAGTTCAAATTAAATTCCCTACCTCATAATTATACTATTTTTATTTTAAAAAACCTAAACAAATAAAAACCCGCTAAAACGATTAAGCGCTGGTGATTAATGAAAATTTTATTAGCTTAAAACAGGATAAAGCTCCTGAATCTCCGCATGCTTAAGCTGCCGGAACTCTCCAGGCTGCATTGTTCCCAAAGTAAAAGGCCCAAAGGCAACGCGTTTAAGCCGAGTAACTTCATGCCCCAGGCATTTAAACAACCTGCGAATCTCCCGATTTTTCCCTTCAGTTAATTCCATGATTAAATGCGACTCCTTATTACTGACTTTACGTAAAACCAGCTTAGAAGCTTTGAGAAATTCCCCGTTATCCCAAACCCCCTCACTAGCCTGCTGGATTTTTTCCGGTGAAACCCGACCAGTAACCATCACTATGTAGGTGCGTAAGATCGCATTAACCGGGTCAGTCAAATAGCTTGAAAGCTGAGAGTCATTGGTTAACAACAACAGCCCTGTAGTGGCCATATCCAAACGGCCCACTGGATGAAGCTGCTTCAACTCTTCCGGTAATAAATCAAAAACTGTACGCCTGCCTTGCTCATCGGAACGAGTTGTAACCACTGCTTTAGGTTTATATAAGATAATTGTCTGCCAATTGCTTTTCTGCAAAAGTTTTCCATCTAAAACAAACTTATCTTTCTCCGGAACCACCAAATAAAGCGGATCATTGATCACTATCCCATTAACCTTAAGTCGCCCCTCTAAAACCCAACTTCTGGTTTGAGAACGAGAAGCAAATCCTAATTTGGATAAAGCCCGCTCTAGAATAACTTTGCCTAAAGGTTTTTTCACAATTTTGATTATATCACTCATTTTTTAAATACTATAAAAACTTCCTGATTATGCTCCATTTTGAACACTTATATTCAAAAGTCATGCTCGGGTTTGCCGGACTCGCAGATGGCAAACCCATTACATATATGTTTGTTGTTTCTTCTTTAAAATTCTTCTTAAAAAGCTCTTCGGCTTTTTTGCCATTTAAAAATATTGCCTTAATGTTCGGCTATTCTCTTAGAATTTAGCAGCATATAAAAAGAAAACAAACCCCCAAATCCCTTTACTATTTTACAGAATTTTCAGAAATGTTTTCAGTTTTCAGTGCCTGACCCTGACATACCTAATTTATCCCCGATTAATAACACTTTAAACCAAATTAAAATCTTCAACTATCAAATGCTCTTTGCTTACTCCTAAATCCTTAAACTGCTTTATTAAAGCAGCGACCATAGGCAATGGACCGCAAAGAAAAATATACTTCTCGCGCAAATCCCCTTTAATTTTTTGTTTTATATAATCCGCGCTGATCAATCCTTTATCAGCAGCGGAATGCAGTTCATAATGATAACCTCTTGATTCCAATGCCGCAAAACCATGGAACATGCTCGAATCAATCTCTTGTCGAATATCTTTATCAAAAGATACATCTTTTAAATCGCGTACAACATAGAATAAAGATACGCGCGGACTCTTCCAAGTCTTTATTATTTCAGGATGCATTACCCTTAATCTTTGCGGCATATCTTTAGAGGATAATTGATCTTCTGAATGAAGCGCTACATGCCACATTCCTAAAAAAGGAGTAATCCCAATGCCGCCGCCAATAAAAATACAATCTCTTTGGGCACTTAAAAAATTATCGCTAAACATCCCATATGGTCCATAAACAGTAACTGAATCGCCTGGTTCAATTATTTCCAGTTTTCGAGTATAATCTCCGCATTGTCGAATTCCCAGCATAAAATTAGCTTTTAGATTGTATCCGCAAGCAATCGAATAAGGATGCGGTTCTTTTGAGATGCCTTTTTTATTAACTACCAGATAAACAAATTGACTGGGTTTGAAATCCATAATTCGCTCAACAGGTGAAAAAGTCAATTTAAGCACATCTCCCAGATGCTGTTTTTCCGATACGATATAATCAAAACGCGGACCCAAAAATTTATACAAAAAGCGAATATATATAAAACCCGCAATAGCCAGCAGCAAAAACGCGTACATCCAGATTTTAAGCAAAGGATAAGCCGCAATATCTCCATCAATAACAATTATATGCCCCAAAACAATAATCATCAGCAAACCCATGTATTCATGAGTTTTTTTCCAAATATGATACTTAAGCTTAAAACCTATTGTTAAAACAATCAGCGAAATAAAAGTCAATAAAGCTAAAATACCCAGATTTTCTCCCCAGACATAGCGATCTCCATCAGGCAATTTAAACCAAAAATATTTGATAAATTCACCAATAGCCGGCAGTTTTTCCAAGGCGAGAAAAAAAGGATGCAGCAGGATAATAATAAATGCCCAAATACCGATATTTTTGTGCACCTGATAAACCTTATCCAAACCTTTATAATAATGCTCAATAAATTTTAGGCGCGCGGAGAGGATTATTGCCCAGCACATCATCACTGTAGCCGTTAGAGAAGCGGCTTTTGCCGGGTACTTAAAAACGTTTTCAAACCCATCTTTATAATACCATTTACTCAACAGCCAAATTGCAAGAGTTGTTAAGACGATTAATGAAATATGAGCGTATTTTTGCTTGAGTTTAGCTATTTTTATCATAAGAATATTATAATGCCCCGCAAGAGTTTTGTCATTTAATATTTACAAACACATACTAGCGATTTTCATTAGGGTATAAATAATTTATACAATTCGCCTTTACAATAGATAAAAATCACAGCACACACATAAAGTTATAAGTTATCACTAGTGTCCGGTTATAAGTCAAATAATTCTAGTTGGTTACAAGAATCAGTTAATTTGTTATTGTATTCATAATCTGTAAGTAGTTGCAAAATAGAGACTTTCTCAAAAACAGTGACACTGAAAATTTGTAAAATT
>JAHITY010000024.1 GCA_018817165.1 Candidatus Omnitrophota bacterium | reverse complement strand
ATACTCCTTTTGTTGAAAAAGAATATTTTACCAAATTGCCGCCGTATAAACATTAAAACTTTTTAATCTTAATTTGATAATATTTGCGATATAATACGACTAGAGCTTGGTAAGGGACACTTATGCTTACGATGATAAATCTCGAAGAACCCAGCTGACTTATCCTAATGGGATTATCACAAATTATAGTTATGATGAGGTTGATAGACTGTTGAGCATTGCAGTAGGTGAACTCGATTTGCCGGGTAGTATTGAAGCCATAAATTATACCTATGATGCCAATAGTAATCGGACGCAGAGAACAGATAATCTGGGAATACATAATTATGCTTATGATCAGATCAATCAGCTGATCAATGTAAATTATCCGGATAATGTAAATCAAACCTATACATTTGATAATGTGGGCAATCGAACCAATCTAATGAAAACATCATCATTAGAATCTGAAAATATCATTGCCCAATTCAATCAATTAAATCAACTAAATAGCTGGAGCAGTTCATTATTAGCCGGCGGAAATATCATCTCCTTATCCGGAACCTTAGCAGATGCTAATATTGATATTATTACAGTCAATGATCAAATTGCGACCATGGATACAGATACATTTACGATAAATGATCTGGCGCTCAATCCCGGCTTAAATACCCTGAACATAAACGCCCAAGATAGAGCCGGCAATAGTGCTCAAGCCAATCTGGATATTACTTTGGATAATACTGCAAGCGCAGTATATGGTTATGATTTAGATGGTAATCTGATCAGCAATTCAGTCAATGGTACAACCTGGAACTATAATTGGAACGCGGAAAATAAATTAATCAATGCCAGCTCAAGCCTGGGCAAAAGCATAGACTATACATACTATGAAGACGGTAATCTTGGTTCTAAGACATCTCAAGATACTACCAAGTATATCTATGACGGCATCCATTGCATTGCCAAATATGATCAAGATAATAATCTTATCAACGAAATAGTCTATGGTCCACAAATAGATGAAGTGCTGTGCAGTATAGACAGTTCTGACACAGCGCATTATTATCATCCCCGCCTTAACCGCGGCGGGATAAATTCGCACTTGTAACTTACGTTCATTACATTCCGTAAGATACGTGCTCATTTACAGGATGCATTACAGAGCGTAACAGTGATAACTGACGGCTTTGCTAATAAAAGTGCTACATATGAATATGATATATATGGTAAAATCAAAGATAAGACCGGCTCTTTTAAAAATGAGATTACCTACACCGGCCGATGGCTAGATGAAGACACAGGATTATACTTTTACAGGGCCAGATGGTATGATGCGGATAATGGAAGGTTTATTTCTAGGGATCCGATAGGAATAGCTGGTGGGATTAATTTGTATGGGTATGTGGAAGGTAATCCGGTGAGATGGATTGATCCAGTGGGGTTGTTGCGTCTACCCTCTGACATCTATAATGATGCTATGAAAGATGCGCAATCTCGATTCCCTCTAAAAGATCTTCATAACGGTTTAGGTGATGCGTATAGACATTGCTTAGCAAGTTGCGATATGGCACGTGAAAATGGACAAATGACATCACAATTTTTGGGTTGGGCAAATGAAAAAAAAGGAGATTGGACTCACAATCAAGAGCGTGGAGAAAGAGCGATGGATGATTTCAATAATGAATACGGTAGAGATTGCGCAAAGAGTTCTCAAAGTAAACAAGATTGCCAACAGAAATGTTTGAAGGCGACGAGAAGTGATAGTCTTAAAACCTATAAGTCTGGGACTACCCGTGGGTATTGGAACCAATGAAAGTATTGGGCCCCACAATAAAAGTAATTCTGGCAGTAGGGGTGATATCCCTTATAGGTATGATTTTGTTTTTCAAGTTTTGGTCAATAGAGGGTTATGTCTTGCATCCGATTTCTTTTATTGAGATTCAATCGGAGCGCACTAAGTTGATTGATGGGATTGAAAGCTATCAGAGTATTAATGAGTTTAAAGGTTTTCTCAAGCTTAGTTCATTACAGTGGGAAGAAAACACAAATCCTTTATCTCCAAAAGGACGACCGCCTTTTAATATAACTACAATCACGATTAAGAATTATTTGCATCTTGACTATTCAGGCGAGTTAATCGTGAGTTTTTTTAATAATAGATTAACTAGTACAAATTTCTATCCTAAAGACGTTGTGGGCTATTTCGAAGCCATAAGTAAGGAGGGGGTAACGTTTGATAGTAATCAGGAGGCTAAGTTGCCACCGCATACGCACGTTTATTTAGCGGTTGATCATAAAGGTCGTAAATATGTTGATTGGGCTGATGTTAGATTAGAGAAGGAAGTTGAACTGTGGATTAAGCGTTATTCTTAATACGGAAAAAATAAAGGGGATGGTTCTAATTAATCTTTTTTTATTTTCTTGCCAATCGAAAAGCTCCCCCTTCGCTTTTTGGGAGCAACCATAGTAGTTAAGCTTTGGAGGACAGGAAGCTTTTCATTGACTGCAAAACAAAAAAGAATATACAATGCAAGCTCACCGGCGGATATTTTATCCGCCGTGTCCATTAATGGACATATTTGCCGGGAAATTCGGCAAGTGCGCTTGCTTTTCTGCAAAGGGGAGATCTCCATATTAGAAAGTAGTTTACGCGAAAGGAAGGTAATATGACCTAATTCTGACCCCCGCGGTCAGAATTATGGTTTTAGACTATACATACTATGAAGACGGAAATCTTGGATTAAAAAATAATCTTTCTACGCAATCCGCAATACACAATACGCAATACTATATTTATGATGGGATCCATTGTATCGCCAAATATGATCAAGATAATAATCTTATAAATGAAATAGTCTATGGTCCGCAAATAGATGAAGTGCTGTGCAGTATAGATAATTCTGATACAGCACATTACTACCACCAAGACGCATTGCAGAGTGTAACGGTGATAACCGATGGCTTTGCCAATAAAAGCGCTACATATGAATACGATGTATATGGTAAAATCAAAGATAAGACCGGCACATTTAAAAATGAGATATCATACACCGGCCGATGGCTGGATGAAGATATAGAATTCTATTACTATCGTGCTAGATGGTATGATGCGGATAGCGGGAGGTTTATATCAAGGGATCCGATTGGTACTGCTGGCGGGATTAATTTGTATGGGTATGTGGGTGGGAATCCAGTAAATTTTAGTGATCCTTTAGGTCAATTTTCTTGGAGTTTGAAGAGGGAGTGTGAAACAATAAAGGATTGTATGAAAAGATGTTTAAGACAGTCCAGTGTTCCTTTTATGGGACTGGGATTGGATAATTTTATAGGTGTAGTGGTTGGATTACAGGATGTTTATGCCGCGAATGCATTGTTAAATGCTGCCGCACAAAGTAGTGTTAATTTGCATCAAAATACAGATGCTATATTTTTTACAGGAAGGAAAGCTTTTGAACAAGCTTCTTTACGATTAGATAAGGTAATGGTAAACGGAATGAAAATGGGGAGAACTGCTTTAAGTGGAATAGCTAAAGGGTTTCTTGCCGCAGGAGTTTTTGACTTAGCAAGATGGGGGACGTGTTATGCACAATGCTCAAAATAATAAGCCGAGTTTTAACTTGAAATACTTTTTTGGTTGTTTGTTATTTTTTGTGGTATTTTTATTTTTTTCTTCGCATAAATTTTCTGATTTATTGGGGATAGGGGATGATTCGAAAAGTTTGACATATTGGTTTTTTATGGGACTTTTTCAAAAGTTTCTAGTTGTTGTATTTGCTGTTTTTTCTTTTGTATTTTTTTTAAAAATTAGGAATAGTATTAAGGGTAAATAAGGGTAGGCACTGGAAACCGGAAAATTACTAATTAATCTCCTTTTTTAGTTTCTTGCCAATCGAAAAGCTCCCCACTTCGCTTTTTGGGAGCAACCATAGTAGTTAAGCTTCGGAGGACAGGAAGCTTTTTATTGACTGCAAAGCAAAAAAGGAATATACAACGCAAGCTCACCGGCGGATATTTTATCCGCCGTGTCCATTAATGGGCATATTTGCCGTGAAATCCGGCAAGCGAAAGATTATAAATGACCTAATTCTGACCCCCGCGGTCAGAATTAAGGTTTAATAGTTAGAAGTTGGTCAGGTTGAACTATTGACAAAATATGAATATTGTACAATGCGGGTGTGTGGGTGTAACTTTTCTGCTAAGTAACTAGGTTATTTAAGAGGGGCGAAGTTTATAAATTAAGGCATCTCCGAAATATAAGCAGCGAAAATTTTACGTAAAATTTTTACGCTATATTTCGAAGTAAATTCGAACCGTAACATATGTTCATTTTATTCCATAAGATACGTTCTCATTTATATGACGGAATCCACTGCATTGCAAAATATGATCAGGATAATAATCTGATCAATGAAATAGTCTACGGCCCGCAAATAGATGAAGTGCTGTGCAGTATAGATAATTCTGATACAGCACATTACTACCACCAAGATGCCTTGCAGAGCGTAACAGTGATAACTGACGGCTTTGCTAATAAAAGCGCTACCTATGAATATGATGTCTATGGTAAAATCAAAGATAAGACTGGCAGTTTTGATAATGAGATTACCTATACTGGTAGATGGTTAGACTCAGACACAGAATTATATTACTACCGCGCCAGATGGTATGATGCGGATGCAGGGAGATTTATATCTAGGGATCCGATTGGTACTAGGGGCGGGATTAATTTGTATGGGTATGTTGATGGGAATCCAATAATATTAATTGATCCTACTGGAAAAATGTCAGGTATGCCTAAACAGTGTACTGTAACAACAATAAAAGGTTCTCCGAGTGTTTCTTGTTGGAGAACAAGTGGCCCAATTGGAATTTGTAATGTTGCTTGTCGAGGAGCGGCTGCTTATGCGCGCAATTTTGTTTTTGGAGACACTTTAAGAAAATTTCGTGAAGGCAAAGTTTTTTGGAATAGTTGTGAAAATTTACCGGGAAATTGTTGGAAAGGTGAGTTAATAAATAAGGGCACAAAACCGCTTAATGTTTCCGCAAAAGCAGATATTACACATCAAAAATATCCTATATGCACGTGTACTTGTGAATTGACTAGGGGGAATTTAGAACTTGAATGGGAAACTTATCGAGTTGGATGTTGTGATAAAAAATAAACAATAAAGTTGATTTGGGAGAGAACAAGGCTATGAAAAGGATGAATGTACTATATAAAATTTTGTTTAGTGTTGCCTTAGTAATAGGAATTTTACTAGTTGCATATTTATTTTTGTTTAGTAAAAATGTTTCGGAGCAATTATCTCACAAAATGGAGAATAATATCGTTTCGCCTGCAAGGGATATTTTGTGGCCATGTATGCTATTTAAAGAAGAAAAAGGGGAATGGCCAATTTCTTTAGAGGAATTAAAACAATTCGCACAGGATTTTACTAAGGAGACTTTGCCTGATGCTCTTTTTACTGATCCTCAATATTCATGTGCTAAATTTAAAGTAATGGACGACGGTAATTTTAGAATCATTCTGAAGAATGACGAGGGGAATGAGTATTGGATAGGAACGGAGTAGGTATCTGTTACGCAGTAAATTTAAAAAGGGGACAGGGCAGATTCTAGTTTCTAGTGCAACAGTTTAAAAAAGACTTCATTTGGTGTATAAAAGTTATGAACTTTTCGAGGGCGGTCATTTAGTTGCTCTTGAACCTTTTTAAGCTGCTCTTTTGACACTTTATTAAAATCAGTACCCTTTGGGAAAAATTGCCTAACTAAATCATTTGTATTTTCATTTGTGCCTCGTTCCCAGGGAGAATGAGGATGAGCAAAATATACCGTAATATTTGTATCTTTGGTAAATAGTTTGTGTTGAGCCATTTCCTGACCTTGATCATAAGTTAATGTTTTCTTTAGTCCGGCAGGAAGACAATTAAATTCTTCAGCAAAGGCTTTTCTGACAGACTCAGCATCTTTACCTTGAAGTTTTACTAAGAATGTCAGGCGCGTTACACGTTCGACTAATGTTCCAATTGCTGATTTATTCATTGCACCCATTACCAGGTCACCTTCCCAATGACCTGGTACAATTCGATCAGCTACTTCAACAGGTCGTTCATCAATGCTGAGATAATCTTGGATAGGACACGACTTCTGACGCTCTTTTTTAGACCGTCGATTTGTATGGTGTCGTCTTAAACAAGATATGATTTCTTTTTTTAAAGCGCTACGCGGTCTGACATAGAGATAATTATAAATCGATTCATGTGATATTTGCATATTCATATCATTAGGATACAGCAGTTTAAGACGTTTTGCAACTTGTTCTGGTGTCCAATGATTTGTTGTTATATGAAAATGAATAAAATTAAATAAAACCGTATTCTTATCAAGTTTTCGTGTTCTTGGATATCTGTGGGAGGGGACGTTGTTTGATTAGTTGATAAGTTGACAAAAGAAATAATGCATGATAGAAATAGAGTATGGCAAGACAAGCACGATTAGATTATCCAGGCTGCTATCATCATGTAATGGGTCGAGGAATTGATGGCCTAAAGATATTTTATAAAGAAACAGACAAAGAAGATTTTTTAAGCCGCCTAAAAGATATCCAAAAAGAATCAAGCATGAAAATACATGCCTGGTGTATTATGGATAACCATTTTCATTTACTATACCAAACCGAACAAACCAATCTCGCTGCATTCATGCGCAAAATACTTACCGGATATGCAATAAACTATAATAAACGCAATAAACGCAGGGGGTACCTGTTTCAGAGCAGGTATAAGTCAATAGTCATAGATGCAGATGAATATTATTTACCCTTAGTCAGATATATACATTTAAATCCGGTAAAGGCAAAGGTTATTGCTATGTCTAAACTAAAAGAATATGCGTGGACAGGTCATAGAGAAATAATGGCTAAACAGAAAGAAATAGTGATTGACTCAGAAGAAATATTGGGATATTTTGGCCATGGAAAAGAAATAGCACTAAAAGCATATGAGGAGTATATTGCAGCCGGCGTAGACAAAGAAGATAAACATTTGCTTGGCGGGGTATGGGAAGAAGCGGTAAAAATGGGCAAGGAAGATATGCCGTTAAGCGTTAAAAGGATTTTAGGTGGTGGAGATTTCGCGGCGGAGATTTTAAGCAGATGCGAAGAGGAAGAACTCTCGTGTAGAGAATTTACAGATGCGGATGATTTGCTTTACAAAATCAGCCGATTATATAACGTTGCACGAGACGCGTTGATAGAGCAGAAAACTAAAGAGGTTAGAGAGGCACGTAGCGTGTTTATGTATTTAGCTGTAAAAAAGATAGGAATGAGCGCGAAAGACGCTGGAAGAATGTTAAAGATTAAGGAATCAGCGGCAAGCAGTGGCGTGAATAGAGGAATGATAATTGAAAAAGAAAAAGGGATCTTGAGGAAGTTGTTAAATATCAATTAATCGAACAACGTTGTATATTGTTTAACAAAGAATATTATTAATTATTGATAAGAAAAAGTAAAAGGGTTACCTTAGGATTAAGTATTTGTTATCCGGCAAGATTAGCAAATCAACCCTAAAAAGGAGGTAACCCTATGAATAGTT
>JAHITY010000023.1 GCA_018817165.1 Candidatus Omnitrophota bacterium | reverse complement strand
CAAGATCAGAAATATTTAAGTTTATAGAGATTTTTTACAACCGGCAGAGATTACATCAAACATTAAATTACGTTACTCCCGAGATGATGGAGTCGCAGGTGTTGCATAATTAATTTGTCCGTTAAACCCGGGGTAACTCAGGAACATTTAATTTTGGAGTGGGGAGGGGATGGTGTTTTGCTGTTTTGCATGCATCTTTGTTCCTAAACTAAAAATATTACAAAAAGCGACAAAACACATATTTACTGTTATGCATATAAAGGAATAAAATGAAAATTATTAGAAACATAATATTGCTGTTGATATTTATTACGGCGATTAACTGTTCTAAATCTCAAAATAATATTACTTGGATTTCGCAAATCACAGGAATTTCTTTTCCTGATAACAGTGTGAATATAGAAACCTATGATAATGGCGAATTCTATGTAACTTTTTATCTTGAATTACCAAAAAACAACATAAAGGAGTTTATAAAAAAATATAAATTTCAGAAGATTAATAATCATGTTTCTATGAATTATATACCACCTTTTATAAACTTACTGGGGATTGAACACCTTACGCATAACAAGTTGCCCTCAGAAAATAATTTGTTATATTATCAAAATCGATCAGACGCAAACGAATGGGTATTATTACTAGAAAAAGAAACTGGAAACCTTTGGGGCGAAATTATTTATCCTGATCCAGGAGGAACTAATCCATAAAAATGCATAACAAAACATTTGAGCTTGACCTGAACCCGCGGCAGAAAACGCCGCGGATTCAGAAGAGCTTATGTGAGCGGGGACGTTGTTTGATAAATTGATTTATTTAAATAGAGAAAAAACTAAAAGAATTAAAAGGGACGGGTTGGTTTTAGTAAACCATAAAATTTGCTTAAGAAAACAGTTAATAGCTGATGGCTAATGGTCAATAGCAAAAAAAGTAGACAAGCTATTGTTAGGTTTAATTAAAACTTTATGAACTATGTGTGAAAAAATTAAAATAAATCTTAAATACTAAAAAGAAGAAATGAGCGGGGACGTTGTTTGATAAATTGATTTATTTAAATAGTGAAAAAACTAAAAGAAATAAAGGGGACGGTTCTATTTTTGGCAAACCATAAAATTTGCTTCTCCGCCATAGCGGACAAGCTGTTTGCCATTCGACAAACTCATGGTCAAAGCTTAAGTGTTATAGGAAAAATTAATAATGGAATCAAAAACGAAAATATTTCTATTAAAGGGTGGACACCTAAACATGGAAGAACGAATAGATCAAGGTATCTGGCCACACCCTCCGTTAACAATAACAGAATTAAGAAATGAAATAATTGAATATTTAAAAACATATAAATGGTTCCCTCACGAATGGATTTCAAAAAAGAATGGCGAACCTATAGATGACGCTACTGTAATAGAAAAAATTGATAAAAACAAATATATTTATAGATCGCGCGCAGCGAGCCCTTACGATCTAAATAAAATCACAATGCAAACAGAAAAAATATTTAATTCTGCGGAAAAAGCGATAGAATATTACTTAAGGGAAGTTCTTTATTTGCCTGGCGACTTAGATGGTTGGAAAGTTGTTGAAGAACAATAGGGTTAAACCTTGACATTGAACAAAAATAAATAGGGAAGTTTCCCCTTTGGAATTTTTCAGCTGAGGTTCTTTGATGGAGGGGATTTGTACGGAGCCAGGACGGCGCAGCGCCACTTAGACAGGATGTTTAGTTGGCGTGAAGGCACGCTGTTTTGCGTGCCTGAGTGAATCACCGGAATCATCTTACTTGCTGAACCCCAAAAAGAAGAACATCGCATAAAATTCCAGTGGGGCGGCTCTTTCTTTGCTTCGTTTCTTTTAGCTGATGAAAAGAAATGAAGGGTATAATACTTAATTGGCAAGTGGATAATGCTGTGTGTTTGCTTGCCGCCATAGCGGGAGAAGCTGCCTGAGCTCAGAAGTTAGGGAGAGAGAAAAATGAAAGTTTTAAAAATTATTATTTGCATTGCGTTCATTGTCTGCTTATGGCAACCTTTTGTGTTTTCAGGGAACAATATCTTGGAATTTAGATTTGCAGATGACACTAAAAAAGATAATAATGAAGAAGTTATGATGGAAGACGAATGGGGTAAAAAAGAGGTTTTTATAGATAAAGAATGTCAACTTTCTGAAACAGATATTAAATTTGCCAGAGCAGAAGAATTCTTTTTTAGCAGTGAAAAAGATGAGGCTCAAAAAGCTAATTATGCTTTGTATTTTAAATTTACTGAAGCCGGGGCTGCTAAAGTCAAAGAAATCACAGGAAGAAATGTTAATAGACAGCTTGCAATTATTTTAAATGGGAAAATACTTTTCATTGCGGCAATCAGAGAACAATTATCAATCGGTGAAATGCAACTTACTGGAAATTTTACAAAAAAAGAAACTCAAGCAGCTGCAAAACAGATTAATAGTGCTATAGAATTATTAAAAGTAGAATAAAAAATTGACGGTGCTATTTTAGGCTTTTGGAGGATAAGGGGTCAGGCACTGAAAACTTAAAACACAGGCAAGTGGATAACGCTGTGCGTTTCCTCCCCGCCATAGCGTGACAAGCTGCCTGCCCTTCGATATAGTTCGACTTCGCTCACTACTAGTGATTGGGGGAAGGCTTAGGGGTTGGAAATAGGGGGATGAAAATATGAAGAAAATATTTGTTATAATATCGGGAGTGTACATTTCTTTAATCGGATTGTTTTTTATTGCGCCAACAATTTTATTTTTATTCCTTGGGGAAGTTAAAGATTTATTATCAATGATTTCATTGGTTCCCTCGTTAATTATCGGAATAATAACCCTGTGTATTGGTATTGGAGTAATTAGAATTAAGAGCTGGGCAAGAATTGCCATATCTTTCATATCTTGTTTTTTGCTATTCATAGGGGTTTTAGTGCTTTTAACAAGTTTTTTACTTTCTTCGACAATGTTTGAACAGATGAGAAATAAAGAAACTATTGCTTTGGCTATGAGAGTTGGAATATCTGCATTTCTTATTTTAATTCCCACGTTTTTTTTAGTGTTTTTTACACGTAAATCAATAGAAGAGCTTTTCGATGCTAAGAATAATCATGCTCAATTAGTTAATGTGGGAATAAAGCTTATCGCCGGGCTGTTAATATTTGGGGGACTTTTTATTGTCGCGTCTATTTTTTTCACACCTAAAACTCCGGCTATTTTCTTTGGGATTATGCTTTCGGGAAAACTGCTAATAGCCTATCAGCTTATATTCGCGGTTTTAAGTTTTTTTACAGGATTAGGTTTATGGAAACTTAAGAGATCAGCATGGATCACCGCTATTTTTTTAGAAGCTTATGGAATGATTTCGGTAATTATAAATTATGTTTTCATATCGGAGAATCAATTTAAAATTATGTTTTCAGGGTGGGCAAAAGAAAATCAGATGATCTATGATATAAACACATTCAAAATTATGATGCTAATCAGTTCTTTTCCTACGTTGATAATACTCATATATCTATTGTATAAAAGAAGTCTCTTTAAAAAGATTATTTCAGGGGATGTAAATGATAATGTTATATTAGAATAAAATAAGCCCAGATACCTTTAATTGAAGCTAAAGGGGACGGTTCTATTTAATGTATGAGTAGGGAAAACTCTATGAGAAAAGTGAAAAAGGAGGCTCAATGGATAATTTTAAAAAATTGCAAAATTTAGCGTTAAAAGTAATCCTTTTTTTGGTCTGGTTTGATTTAATGTGTTTTGCTTTAATTCTTGCCGGGAATATCTTTAAATGGTCATTTTTTAATGAATCAATTGGTGGCGCATTTTTTTCAGCATTTGGACTTAGTTTAGGTGCTCTTGTTGCTTTGTCGATTTTACATATTGTTTTAACTTTAAATATTATATCCACTTCCATAGGCCTTATAGCAAAGGAGCAGGAAATCGTTGATTCTGAAATAACCCAAAAAAACGATTATCGGTTTCGGAATATTATTATTGCATCAGTTGTGGGGGTTTTTATAATCGTAGGATACCAAGGTGTTGCTGAACATAATGCTGCGAAATATAAAGTAGAAAAAATCGAGAAACAACTTATTGATGTAGCACAATCTACTTTATCAACGAGAATTATTGACCTTATTGAGCAGGACGAAAAAATAAACAAACTATATTTTGTGAGAGATGAGATGTTGCTTTCTTTGAAACAAGAAGCAAGAAGTATTACTTTATTAATTCCTAAAGAGGGTCAAAAGGATTTAGTATTTTATAAAATTACGCCGTGGGATTACAATAAGGACGATGAAACTACTATTTCTAAATCCCTGGATCATCTTTTTGTTCCAAACGAAAATGAGAGGAAAGGATTTAGTAACCTTACAAAAAACTTCAAAGAATTTTCTGTTGTAAATAGAAATGATATTAGAGCTTTCTATCCCATAACAAAGGATAAAAAATTAAAACTAATTTTATTATTAGATACAAGCCGGACTGTGAGTGGTGATTACTTAATGTCTAGAAGTAATCAGAGGAAATGACATAAGAGGTAAATTGGGGTAGGTCTGAACTATTGACATTTTCTAAACGCTTAACGCTATAAGTTTATCCTGAGCTTTTCGAAGGGCTAAACTCTGATTTGTTGGTAAATCATAAAATTTGCTTAAGAAAATAGTCAATAGCTCATGACTAATGGGCAATAGTAAAAAAACTATAAGCTATAAGCCATCGGCTATCAGCTAAAAAGCCTGAGCTTAAACGTTATAGTATTAAAAAGGATATAAAATGAAGAAAATATTAATAGTTATTTTTCTTGTGTTATTTTTAGCAGGATGTTCAACGGTTCCATATATTCGTTCGGATGTTTTTGTCGATCCGCAAGCAGTAAATTCAGTTTATGTTATGCCGATTGTTACTGAGGTTACTTTAGATGTTGGTTATGATATATCCAGAGAAAATCTAACCGCAATGATCAAAGAGTCAAAAGAAAATATAAAAAATATGCTACAAGAAGAGTTTACCAAGAGAGGTTATAAAATTGCAGGATATAGTCAGGAATTTCAATCACTTGATTCTGAAAATGAAAGTGACCAGTTAGCGATACTCGCGATAAAAGAGTTTTTACATCCTACGGGGATAGATTCCGATGAAGATTCGGGTAAAGAATTTTTTAAACTATTGTTTGGGAATATGGGAGTTAAAGACGCTAACGGCAATATAAAAACTTTAAAAGAATTAAACAAAGATGATGAAAAAGATGAAAAGCCAAGTCCGCTAGTCTTAAGAACGATTGATATGAAGCCAGTAATCCCAAAAAATATTGATACAGTAATGTATCTTGAAGTGAAAAGTTTTATTGCGAGGCGAGGATTGTGGAAATCATTGCAGGAAAAAAGTACTGTGACAGTAATAATGAAAATGGTGGGAGTCACTGAGGAAAAGATAGTATTCTCTTACACTGCTTCCCAGAAAAATAGTGATATTCTTGATTGGCAATCATTTAAAAAAATATTTGCTGATGTAATTAATAAAATTCCAGTTAAATTAGATGTGAATTAAGAAAAAATAAATTCAGGGGTTTTCTATGAAAAGTAAACTATTATTCTTTCTTTTAGTTCTTCTATTTTTGGAAATACCATGTTTTTCCTCTACAGATGAATATCCGCACAATATAGGCCCAATTAATATAAATGATTGCATGCTGCAAATGCTCCCGCATCAGCTAAGTTCAGTTTATATCGGACCTGATGATAGAATATGGTATCAATTGAGTTCTATGGGCGGCATGAGAGAAGATCCAAATATTTCACTAAAAGTGATTATGAATCAATTTGATAAAAAGGAACCGCAGCTTTATGATTGTGAACCAGCATTGTTTGAATCTAATGGAAGGATTTGGTTTCTAAGAGATAACGGTCGAATAATGTCCGGTTATGATGGTAAAGAATGGATTCATCATACAATACATAATGAATATTTCAGGAGTAAATCAAATTATCAAATTGGAAAGCATCTTTTTTTTATCGGAGCAAGCGGGGTACATATTTTTGATGGTGAAAAATGGAGCTTTAAGAAAATAGTTGAAAGGACATATCATAATAACGTTTATCTTTATCTTGAGCCTGATAAACTCGGAGTATTGGCTGTCGGAATTACCGAGATCAATGATGGGGGAAATATTGCACGAGGTAATGTTCTTGATCTCTGGAGGTGGCGTGATGAGAAGTGGGAGCATATTATTGATTATAATACTCAAATAGAACAGATCACTCCCTCTAACGGTGGGGTGTGGGCGACAAAAGATTATGATAGTATGGATTTTATTCCTTACAAAAATGCTTCAAAAAAAGTTGATTTTATTGGACTTTTCGAATCTCTCAAATCTGCAGAAACAGATGAGGTTAGAAGAGATATTGCTCAACAGATATTAAATCTTGGAGAAAACGTCAGGCATGATATTAAGAAGGCTTTAAACGAGACATATGATTCTAATGCTCTTGAGCAGCTTATGTGGGTTTTAGAAGAACTTTCCGGAAAGGATTCTTTTACTCAATCAGGAAAGGATTCTTTTACTCAATTTGGAGACCTTAATATTGAAAAAATAAGACGTTTGCATATAGATAATCAAACGGGGATAAGCTTTTTTAAAGTTGAAAATGTTCTTAAAAAAGGAGAAAAAGTAGAGGATGGTTTGCTTGTTCTTAATTATCAAGATAAACCGATTTTTCATTCTGGCAAGGAGTTCATTGAATCTGGGGCATGGACCAAGACTTATCTTTGCCCTGATGGTAAAAGCATTTGGATCGGGGGGTATAATGGCTCTAAGCCAAGGAGACTTGATTTTGTAAAAGGAGTTTTCATTGATGAGATTCCTGAGATGAATACTACATCTGTCATTGGTATGAAGAAGGAAGGAATGGTTTTCTTTACAAAAGAAGGAAAACCTGGGATTTATCAGTCTGAAAAAGCAGATAATAGAAAAATCCTCAAAGAAGAAACATTTGATTTGAAGAGTGAACGTTTCTGTGTGGATTCCAATGGAAATATTTGGGCAATTTTAGAAGAAAGGGGGCTCTCATTTTATGATGGGAAAACCTGGCATTTAGCTCCAGAAGTTCTTCGTAACAGGAAGATCAAGTACATGCTCCCGGGTAAGGAAGGAAGGATCTTATGTTGTATGGATACCTTGTACTTTTATATTACTCCGGATAAGGTCTTTCAGTCTGAAAATTTAAAAGACCTTATTTTTAAAAATCGAGATGATGCTAGAAAGCATTTTACAAGTATGCCTTCGGAGAAAGAGTGTTATTACAGTTTTGTAAATGGAATAGTTGCTGATAGTAACGGAAATATATGGCTTCTTGATGCAAGAAAACTTAGCGTTCTTATAAGTGATAAATGGTTTAATGCAAAATCAACTCTTATGGAGGCAGGAGCCAGAACAGGAGAACCGTGGTATATCAATACAGTAGGAAATGGTGAAAAAGTTTATATAACAGATTTTGGACTGGCAGATGATAGCGGAAGTTCATTTTTTGGTAATATCCAGGATGGAAAAATGGTTTTTGAAAAAGCTCCTCATACTTCTGAAGAGGTATATATGAAGAGCAGCATAAAAGATGTTTCAGGGGCTCTTTGGATCCCTGCCACAAACAACATGTCTATGGGAGTGTGCGACTCTGTTGGTCAGGCAGCAACATGTGTTAATGAGAAAGGAATTATAGGTTCTTTAAAAGACTCTGGTTGGCCGATTCTTTGCGATGGAGCACAAAATATTTGGCTTAATGACATAAGAGGAAAAAAATCAAATACTTTTTTTGTCTGTCGCAATAATGAAATAGTCGATGAAATAGTTATACCATTTTCATCATCATCTTCTTCCTATCTTTTTTCAGATGCTCCCGGTTCTGTTTATCTTTGGTCAAGTTTTGGAATGGATCATTTGAAAGCCGACAGAAAATCAGACTTCAAGGATTATGAGATTGCTGACATTTATTATTTAGAAAAATATCAAGGTGAAATAAGTAAATCTTTTTATAGCAGAAAAGGTTATCTTGCTTTTATTTCAACGACCAGCGGCTCAAAAAAAGAGAATATTTTACATCTGATTAGTTTGCCAGAAAAAGCATTAGAAGAAGATAAAGCATTTAAGGAGGAAAAATGAAATTTAAATTATTTATCACAATCTTTTTTTCAATTATGCTTTGTTTATCTTTAGAAAGTATAGCAGCTAAAAATGAATCAAGTGGAGTTATAGACGAATTAGAATTACATGACCTTATTGGAGAACAGATTTATAAGGATCTTAATGAAGAAAAACGATTAGTTCCACTACCTTGTAATATCGCAAGGATTTATACTTCACCGGAACATGTTCCGATTTTTGTTATGGATAAGGGCGATAATTATTATAGGGCCTCTTTTGATCGTGTTCTTAAAAGTTTTCTTAAATTAAATGGCCAATTCCATCTTATGATCGATGGAGAGGTCATAGGGTGGGGAAAAGAAGAGGAACTTGTTATTGTTGGTGGAAAAATGCAAGAAGGTGTAATTGTAAAGAATAATAAAACAAAAAATATTAATATACCTAAAGGCATTAAATATAGCTCTGCTTATAATATGGGTGGCCAGTGGTTTTTTAACTCATCAGATGGATTAAGAAAAGAAGCAGGCGAACCTATTATCTCTGAAGAGATTATCCGACATTCTTCAATTATTCCTGCAGGAGAGGATTTAATTGTTCTTCCAGAAAATCAGGGGAAGATAGATAAAGATTACATTATTTATATAATCAATGGAAAGGAAGGTGCAATCAATAAGATTGAAAACAAAAACTTTCCATTGAGTAATATGCAAGTAGCGCTTCATTGTCAAGATGGTCGATGGATTGTTATTGGTTCAAAGATCGCTTTTTTAAATGAAAAATATGATAGTAAACCAAAAGAAGAGGATCTGAATAATATTATAGAATATGCCAAAAATAAAGATATTGATAAATTAGTTCCATTATTAAAAAAAGTTTCAGTCTATGACAAGAAATATTTCAGAGATATATCTCAGGAGCTGAGAAAAATTCCCTCTCAATACATACATCTGGAAAGATTAGAGCACTCCTTAATCTCAGTTATGCATTCTATGCAGAATGAAGATTATTTTAATAATGAAATAAACGATGAAGATAAAACAAGAAAATTAAATGAAACTCTGAATAAAACCACTGATCAAATTGAGAGAGCTATAAATGAAATAGACAGCATAACAGGCTTGATGTCTCCTTACTCTATTCGAAGAATTGGAGATCTTCTTTCTCAGGGATATCAATATTTTGATGGAAGATGGATAAGTGGAATGCGTGTTCTCGAAAACCAAGGAGCTGCTGGAGTCTATTTACTTTTGAGATATATTGAAAATGATACAGGAAATTCTCTGGGTGGAATTTTCCATCTTAAAAATGACGGACATTTATATGAAGTTTACTCTTTTGATAAATCTATTGGCAATTATGGGTACAATATTCGTTTTATGAGAGATGAAATGGGTAGAATAGTACTTTTCCTTCCACAAAACGGCTTGGCACGAATAGAAGAAGGAACGCTCGTATGGCTCGATAAAAGCTTGATTATGAAATCAATGGAGCAATGCATCGGAAGCGATAAGAACGGACGAATATATTTCCTTAGGAAGGATTATTACAATGACTATTCAAAACATCAAAATAAACAATTTTGGGTTTATAAAAGTAATTTTAATGAGCATTCGCAACCTCCTATTAAACTGTTACCAGCAAGCAATAAAGCTGTTATGGACTCAAAGGGACGTATATGGTTCATTTCAAATAGCGATTCATTTTTCAGCTCAGGAATTATGGCCGGTTTTGAGAAAG
This sequence comes from Candidatus Omnitrophota bacterium, assembly GCA_018817165.1. Classification (GTDB taxonomy): domain Bacteria; phylum Omnitrophota; class Gorgyraeia; order B26-G9; family B26-G9; genus JAHITE01. The sequence goes on along the minus strand of JAHITY010000023.1, from coordinate 47,780 downwards.
ATAATTTTAAAATCATAGATAAAAAAGTAACTTGGTTAAGCCCTGATGAAAAAAAAGAATTAGACAAGAATGAATTATATAGAGAAAGCTACACAAAAAAGGGAAATATATTTTGTTGTGAAGGAAAAAATATCTTTCAATATCCTATATTTGTTGATGAGAGAAACACAAAGCTAATTCCAGGTAAAAATGGATCTATTTGTATTTTGTCTGAGGAATCTTCATATGTTATACAAGAAGAAAATTTATGGAAAGGTAGGGATTTTCATGAACTTGCTCAGAAATACTTTGAGCTTTTATTGCGCATAGCTCCAGATAAATGTTATGTAGATAATGCCTCTCAAAAAAAGGAAAATAATAAAAGCAATATGAATATATGTTTATTTAAGGATATTTTATGGATTTGCGATAATAACAAGGTTGAAATATACAAAGATTCAAGACCTCTTTTTATACAGAAAAGGATTGACTTATCTGATTTGCCTGTAAAAGTAGATTCTCCAGCTATTTTAGGTCCTATAAAAATAAATTCTACGGAACAGATGATGATTTTAGCTAATAAAAATTGTATACAGGATATCTTTTTGGCTGTTCCTGATGAAAGCGGTATTAAACTGGAACGTTTATCCAGTCCATCCGAAGCTTGGGTAACTGGCACTTTAACAGAACCTGGAAATATTTATAGTCTTCCTCTTATTGATTATACTTCAGGATGTGTTTATTTTTACAACAATTATGACAGAGTTTGGAAGACAATAGACAAGGATACATATTTGAGAGTTCCTTATTCAGGAAGACCAGTACTCATTAATAAGGAAGGGAAACTCATCGTAGAGCGGAATCAAAGGGTTTATAAAGGTTATCGAATAATAAGTGATATAGAATCGAAAAGTATCAACATTTTAGATATTAAGGACACGTATGTAGAAAATCTTAATTTTATTTGTGAACAAGAGGATGGGCGAATACTTTGTTTTGGCCCTGAGGGAATTGTCTGGCTGGAAGAAGACCTAGAGCAAGGGTATAAGATTGTACAGACAAAGGCAATCAATCCTGTTTACAAGTTAAAGGAATTTATTGGGAGTTCAGAGAGAAAACTTTATTTTTTGTGTGTAGACCACGAAAATAAGTACTGCATAATTGCAGTTGACCATTAAAAAGTCAAAATGAATATATGAAGTAAAAAATAAAAGGAAAAAATGAAAAATAAGATAGGTTTGAATAATATAAGATTTGGTTGGAGTTGGTTGTTTGTTGGAATATTGATGGCCATGTGGATAGGATTATTTGCTTTTAAATCGGAATGGCTGGGTGGTTATGCGGGTTTAACTAGGCGATTTTTAAGATTGGCACATTTATCTTTTATGGCTTTATCGTTGACTAATATTCTTTATGGATTATGTATTGATGCAGCAGAATTGTCTTTGAAGTATAAAAGAATCGGATCATATACAATGATCAATGCTGCTGTTTTTATGCCGACGATTTGTCTTTTGACTATATGGAATAGATTTTTCGAGAACTTATTTTTTATTCCGGCTGGATCATTTGCTTGTGCTGTATTTATAATGGCATTTGGTTATATTAAAAAGGAGATTTGATGAAAATCGGACTTTTAGCAATGAGCGGTATTCGTGCTTGTGATGAGGAGCTTTTGAGGCTGGGTTTAACCTTACCTGGTTTTGTGGAAAGAAGTAAAACAATCGCCTCTTTACCTAGTCTTGGATTGTTAACGCTTGCGGGAATGACTCCTAAAGAACATAAAATAGAGTATATTGAAATCCCTAATTTAAAAGAGATCGATGAGATTCCGAATGGTTTTGATTTAGTGGCTATTTCAAGCTATAGCGCTCAAATAGATGAAGCGTATGAGCTTGGCGCTAGGTATAAGGAAAAAGGGATTCCAGTTGTTATTGGCGGTCCGCATGTGAGCTGTCTGCCTGAAGAGGCAATCAAGTATTGTGACTCTGTGATTATTGGGGAAGGAGAGCTGGTCTGGAATCAGGTGCTTAAAGACTGTGAAAAAGGGGAGCTTAAGCAAAATTATGGATCTTTGACTGGTTCATTTGATTTAGCTGATGCGCCAATGCCTGCTTTTGAACTGTTGGATATTTCTAAATATAATCGGCTTACTGTGCAAACCAGCAGAGGTTGTCCGCATAAATGCGAATTTTGTGCCAGCTCTGTTATTTTAACCAGTAAATATAAGCAAAAGCCGATATATAAGGTTATTAAGGAGATTGACAAAATACTCGATATCTGGAAATATCCCTTTATTGAATTTGCGGATGATAATAGTATTGTAGACAAAGCTTATTGGAAAGAACTGCTTGTGAAATTAAAGGATAAGAATATTAAGTGGTTTACAGAAACAGATCTTTCGGTTAGTGAGGATGAGGAGTTATTGGACCTTATGCGGGAAAGTGGTTGCGCTCAGGTTTTGATTGGATTTGAAAGCCCAGTATTAACAGGGTTAAAAGGGCTTGAAACCCGATCGGATTGGAAATTTAAAAGATTAAGTAAATATAAGGATGCGATAAAAATAATCCAATCACATGGGATAACTGTGAACGGCTGTTTTGTTATAGGCTTAGATGGTCATGGTCCGGAAATATTTGATCAAATTTTTGATTTTGTAAAAGAATCAGGATTATATGAAGTGCAGATAACAATTATGACTGCCTTTCCCGGTACTCCTTTGTATGCGCGTTTGAAAAAAGAGAACAGAATAATTGAGGATAAAGAATGGCGGAAATGTACTTTGTTTGATTTGAACTTTAAGCCAAATAATATGACTGCCGATGAATTAACATCTGGTTTTAGAAATTTGGGAGTTAAGTTATACAGTAAGGAATTTACTGCTTGGCGCAGGGATAATTTTAAAAATAATTTACGCAATAATATCCGCGAAAAAAGGAGAGTGAAAAATGGAGATTCCTAAATGGCTAAAACCTTTTTTTATATTTGCCGCTTTGTATGATGGGATTCTAGGTGTTTTATTTCTAATTGTTCCGCTGCAGATTTGTAAGACGTTTAATATTACTCCTCCGAATCATTTAGGTTATGTTCAATTTCCGGCATTGTTATTGATAGCGTTTGCGGTTCTGTTTATGAATATTGCCAGAGATCCGATAGCCAATAAGAATTTATTGCTTTATGGGATTTTGTTAAAAATATCTTATTGTTCAGTGGTATTTTATCATTTGGCTTTTGGAGTAATTCCTTTAATCTGGGTTGTTTTTGCGTTTTTAGATTTTGGCTTCTTATTGATATTTCTATATGTTCATAAAAAATTGGAACACATGTAAAATGGTTGTATTGTTGGTAAATCATAAAATTTGCTTCCCAGCCATAAATCGGCGGGAAAAGCCCCGCAAAAATGCTAAGGGGGAAGTTAGCGGAAATTTAAAAGGATAATGGAAAAATAAACAATGAATGAAAATTCTATACAAAATTATGATAAATATGGATTGTTAATAATTGGGTCTCTTTTTGGCTTTTCAGTAGGAGTAGCAATCTCAAGCTGGCAATGGTTTCCCGAAAAAGTTTGGTGGCATAATCCCCTGGTGGTTATACCTCTGACAATGCTAAATTATGTTGCATTGTTATTACCCATTATTGTTTTATTTACATTTATTATTATTCGAAGAAAGATATTTAAACAAAAAAATTAGGTAGTGAGATAATACTTTTATTGGGAAACAAAAACAATGGGGGCAGGTCTGAACTATTGAAAAATTTTAGTGAATAATAGTAATAGAAAATATTGAAAGGGGAGAAAATGAAAAAATTTGGGGCAATTGCGTTTTCATCAATTTTCGTTATCGTCGGAATTATAATAATGATTTTTGGACTTAAAACAGTAAATAAAGCACGAGAAAGTGAAGGTTGGCTGCAAGTAGAGGGGACAGTAATATCATCAAAAATAGAAACGCATCAAGATAGTGATTCAGGATCAACTTATAGTGCGGAAGTTCTTTATGAATACACTGTCAACTATACTAAAATTAATGGGAATAAAATCAAATTTGTGCAAGCAAATTCAAGCGATTCTTCAGCTGCTAGCAGATACGTTAATAAATATCCAGAAGGCAAAGAAGTAACGGTATATTATAATAGCGAAGATCCATACGAAGCTGTTTTAGAGCCGGGAGTAGATGGTTCGATATGGTTTTTTCCTTTATTTGGGCTGGTTTTCGCTTTATTTGGATCGGAGTTTGTTGTTATCGCGATTTTTAGCAAGGAGTCTAGGGGGGCAAGCCCTGACTTCGCACAACAAACAGAAGATAATAAAATACCTTCCCCGATAATTATTATTGATGTCGATGATGCGACGACTGGGATTGAATACGGCGTGAATGGTGAACTGCTAGACTCTGTTGAATTCGAACTTGAAGATGGATCGCTGCCGTCGCCTGATAATAAGTGGTTTGAAGCAGAAGGTATGAAGTTGGGAGATACTATCACAATAAAATCATGGATGAAAAACGGAAAGGTTAAAACCCGTGAAATCAAGGTGCCGTCTGATTTAACTCCGCCTGTAAAAATACTTGTGCATGAAACAGGTGATGTTTCAATTGAAAAGGGAAAAAAATGGGACAGCGTGAGCTAGCCCGGACTTGACGGACACAATACCCGAAGGAGGTGTTCGATGAAGAAACGGGGTAGCTATGCTAAATAGTTTAAAGTTGAATATTATGTTTCGGATGGTGAGGTTGCGATATGGATAAAAAAGAAATTATTGCCAGATATGATAATTATAATGATGAGGCTTTGCTGGAAGCACTGCTTTTGCCTGAAGATGATTACCAGGAAGGGGTTTATGAAATCCTGATTAATCTTTGTAAACAGCGGGGGCTGGAATCAAAATTAGCTGAATTAAGAGAGTCTAAAGAAGAAACTGTGCCTCAAGCCGAAGAGACAGCACAAGAGCTGGTTACAGTAGGGAAATTTCTCAATGTTATTGATGCTCATATTGCTAAAACACGCTTGGAGTCAGAGGGAATAGAATGTTATATACAGGATGAAAATCTGGTAACTCTGAACTGGCTGTATTCCAATGCAATAGGCGGGGTAAGGCTGCAGGTGAATAGTGCTGACTCCAGTAATGCCCGGCAAATTTTATCTGATTTTAAACAACCGATAGAGGAAACTGATCAGCCGGATAATCCTTCAGAGCAGACATTAATCTGTCCTGAATGCAAATCAAAAAATGTATATCGTGAGAAAATTTCTAAAAAAGGCATGGTTTTTTGGCAGTTGCTTGGTGTTCCTTTGTTTGGCTGGAAAAGAAAAACAAAGTGTTTTGATTGTAATGCTGAATGGTGAAATAAATGGGAATGACAATACTTAGAATTATAATAGGTACTATTGTTTGCTGGTACTTTGTGATATTTTTGGGAAAAAATATTTATCTGGGATTGAAATTTGGGAAAATCAATTATAAAGATTCCACGAGCGTATGCGTTAAAAATAAAAACCCACTAGGTTTTTGGAGTCTTATTGTTTTATTTTTAGGCTTCATTTCTATGTTTTTTGTTGTGTGGATACTTATGATAGCTGATATAATAAATAAACACTTATAACAATTCGCTTTAGAGAAAAGTTAACGGTTTTGTTTTTGGTAAAACATTAAGTTCCCCTTACGGGATGGGGGAAAGGGATATAAATGCTGAGAGATTATGTGGATTTTTCAGCAAACTGGATGATCTAATATTATTTTTTATGTGAATATGAAAGGATATTAACTAATTATGGATAGTAAAAATAGAATGACATTTGCAATAATATCTGGTTTCTGCATACTTATTGTAAGTATTATTATTGCGTATATTTGCTTTTCAATTTTAGATTCCTCCGCTGAAGCAACTTTAAAAAATTGGAAATTAGGTGGAGCATTTGCAGCGTTTGTATTTACTGCATCGATGTTAACTTCTATTATTTTCCAAATCTATAAACAAATGACAAGTGACAAAATTGAAGAATATCGACAACAGATACAAGAGCTTCAGAATAAGCTAATTAAAGGTGCGATATGTCCGCCTGATTATGTTATTGATTTAGATGAAAGACATAAAATAGTTTTTTCAAGACCTAGTGATTGGGATCCAAAAGGTGGTGTACTTTATCAATATATCAAAAAGGATCCATTAAATATTTTTCATACAAATTTCAACGTGGTTTATTTTGCTAAAAATGATTTAACTGATTTATATTCTAATCTAAATTTAGGAGCTTTTGATGCAAGTCAAATTAATATAGAAAAGCTATATGGGGCCTATTCTGAAGCAGAGGCAGCTAATTTAAAGGTAGGATGTAATGCGGAAAACGTAACTTTAACAAAGGAATATATATTTGTTGATAATGGCAAAAGTATGAAATTTATAATGACATCTACGTGCAAGCCAAATGATAAAAAGATAAAATTATGCCAGACTGGAGTAATAACGTATGTTCCTAGACTAAAAGCTTTATTTTCTTTTATGTTTAGTTCTAGTGCTAATACTTATACGGAATCAAGTGAAATTTTTAATAATGTTATTACATCAATTCGTTTTTTATGAAAACATAAAAATTCGCTTCAGGAAAACCGGATAACGTTGTGCGTTTCCTCAGCCTGAGCTCAAAGTTAGATAAGGCGGTAAATAGGTAGTGTGATTTACTTAGTGAAGTTGGGAGGGTAAGATGTGTTTTAAATATGAAAAATTATTAAAGTCGCCAGTTAAAAGAGCGGCGTATAGTGACAGGACTGCTTGGTTAATGGCAGAAATGTCTCAATTGGCTTATTTTGAGTTTGAAAATAATTCGGATAAGTTAAAAACTGCTTTGAAAAAGGCGGATTTTGAGTTGATTAAGGTATTTGATTGTAAGGGGACGCAGGCATTTATCGCTAAAAGAGATATTGATAAAGTAGCTGTTTTAGCCTTTAGGGGGACAGAGGTTAAAGACCCCAGGGATATAATGGCTGATTTAAATTCTAAATTTTATAAAGATAATGATGAGGCAAAAATTCATGATGGTTTTTATAAAGCGTTTGAATATGTTAAAGCGGATATTGTCGCTGAGGTTAAAAAGCTCGGGACTTACTCGCTTTATATAACCGGGCATTCTTTGGGAGGGGCATTGGCTTTAATTGCGACTCGCTGCTTGGACTCTGATAATTTGGCAGCCTGTTATACCTATGGCAGTCCTATGGTTGGTAATGATGAGTTTGATGATAATATAAAGGCTCCGATTTATCGGGTGGTAAATGCTTTTGATATAGTTCCATTTGCCCCTACGGCTTACCTAATAGATGTATTATTACTAATCCCAGTAAAGAAGATGCAAGATTTTCTTGTGAAGTTTAAAGGATATGAGCATCATGGTGATATGCGTTATTTGACGGATTGCGGAGAAGATCTTTCTCAGGTAAAAGTTATTTCAAATTATAATGATTTCTTTCGTTTGCGGGGTTTTTGGAAGAATAAGAAGGAAAGTATAGAGCATCATTCTATTGCGATTTATTCTGAAAAGCTAGCACAATGGGCGCTAAAGCGAAACAATGACAAATAATTGATTTTTAAAAAGAAGGAGGCAATATGAGCGAAAATAATTCTGAACATGCTCTTGATGTTAATGGAACTATAGGAGTAAAGTCGGCAGCTCTGGGTAGAGGAATATATTTTGTTAATACTGATTTTTCATTAGGAGATGACAGCCATAGGTTTAGATTGCAACGAAATTTTCCAGGAACTAATTTTCGTATTTTTGAAGTTTTGCTTAGTGATCCAAATGAAAAAGGTGAATTTTTCTTTGATAATGTTGATGTATTCCCAGACGATGATAATAAACAGAGCCTGGGTAAAAAGGATAATAAATGGTCAGAAGTTCATGCTGTGAAAGGAAATTTTACAGGAGGCCTTAACTTAGCTAATTTAACAACTCCTCCTCCCGGTGTGAAAACAGTAGATTTAGTGATAGACCCTGAAACTGGAACAATTTATCGTAAAGAATAATAACAGGGGCAGGCACTGAAAACTGAAAACATAGGCAATCAGATAACGCGGGGCGTTTCCTTTCCGCTATAGCGTACGAAAACAGGGCCAACTCTGGCTTGTCTCGATGTTTTTCTAGAGGAGAATCTGGACATTTTTCTAAACGCTTAACGCTGATTTGTTGGTAAAACATAAAATTTGCTTAAGAAAACAGTCAATAGCTTATGGCTAATTGTGAATAGTAAAAATAAAAAAGCTGTGATCGGGTTTAATTGAAACTTTTTGACTGTGAATTTTACACTGGATGAACTATGTTTCATTGGCTATTGGCTAGGCTGACTATAAGTGCTCAGGGTAAAAGCTCAAACGCTAGGAGGAATAAAATAAATTATGAAACCTAGAATAGAAGGAATAGATTATCTCCGAGCAATTATGTCAATTTTTGTCGTTGTTTGGCATATGGGAGGAGTGGGGCAATCACTTATATTTTCGCAAGAGGGGTATCTGGGCCATATTTTTGGTATATCCGATTTTTTGAATTTTCATATACTGCTATTGGCGGTTCCAACGTTTATTTTTATATCAATTTATTTGTATGCTTCCAATCCGGTTAGCTTATTAGTGTTAAAAAAGCGTTTGGCACGTTTAATAATCCTGTTATCATTTTGGCCGATAGCATTAATCATATATTCTCAAGGATTCCATGGATTAGCCGCTATTTACCCCTTTTCTTTGAGTGAATTTATTTATATAATATTGAGTGCTGGCCAGACAATTTATTATTTTTTTAGTAGCTTAATTATTTGTGTTTTTGTTGTGTATTTTTTCCTTAAGCTAAACCAAACTCTTCAACGGTCAATATTCTTAAGTTCTGCTATTCTATTGGCATTCTTACCTCAGATCACCAAAGTTACTGGTTTTTATGCCTTAAGCGCCTATTGGAGCCCCTTAAATTTCATCCCGCTTTCATTTGCCGCAGTTTTGTTTGCGCGAAATAGAAATAAGATTATAGAAAATAGAAATATGTTTATACCGCTTTCAATGCTATTGTGTGTATTTTTTTCCATACTTGAATGGAAGTTTTCAGTTGGACAGATATTCTTTGCTGGGCAAGGATATGCAATCCCAGGGTATACAAGAATATCTCTGCTGTTTGCTGTTTTTGCTATATTTCTTATTGCTTTAAATCCGAAGATAAAGCCAAATAGGGTAATTAAATATATGTCCAGATATTCATTGGCGCTTTATTGCGTACATCCATTCTTGACTAGTCCTGTAAAAAAAATAGTACTTGTTTTTGTTCGCAATCAAATAATAGGATTGTATATATCAATTATACTGGTTGTAATATTTAGCTATTGTATCGCGATGCTTCTCAAGAAATATTATATTAGAGAAGAGGTTATTGTTTGAATTGAAGAATAGCTGGGCTAGATTTAAAAGTAGAATAATAGGTTCATGCGCCGAAAACTAAAAAGGGAAATAGAGTGACATAATGAGCTAGCCCGGACTTGACGGACACCAAAAATCGGGTACAATATCCGAAGGACGTGTTCGATGAAGAAACGATCGCAAGGTATTAAAAATTGGCTGAAAGATGAAGAGTCCACACTAGGGGTGTACTCTAGTGTAACTTGCAAAGGAGGCAATATGTGGAAAAGTAAGGTGTTGGTGACAGGTATTATGGCAATGTTGATAATAATGATTGTGTCGGGACTAGGCTTCGCGGTACAGTGGCCGGAAGTGTTGCAGCAGATAAAGGCTAATCAAGATAAGTTTCTCAATGATATTAAGGACATCAATATCACTCAGGAGATGACTACGATTACGCCGGATGGTGATATGATTGTGAAGATGACATCTCTCCAAAAGGGTAAAAAATTCCGCAGTGAGAGTATAATCGATATGCCCGGCATGCCGGAGAGTATGGGGCCGATGAAGAACACGATCATTTTTGACGGAAAAGATACATGGATGATATCGTCTATGATGGGCAAGAAAAAACTTCTCCCAAAAGAGAGCTTGGAACAACAAAAAGATAAAAACTGGTGGGATTTTATTTCAGACAAAGCAACGATTAAAGGCAAAGAAAACGTCGGAGGACGGGAGTGCTATGTTGTGGAAATCCCAGAGCAAAAGGATGCGCCTTTTAATACTATATGGTTGACTGAGAAAAATCTTGTGCCCATGCGTATACAGGGAAAAGGCTCAAAAAAAGAAATTATAATCACGGAATTTTCCGATTATAAAAAAATTAAAGGTGATTGGGAGATGCCGTATAAAACAACCACGTATATGAATGGTAAACTTATGTTTACTGTTATCGTCAAGTCGCTGATAGTTAATACAGGGATTACGGACGACAAATTCGACGCGGCAAAAGTACAGGTAGAAAAAAAGGGATTTTCCATGGGCAACATGATGAAGGATATGATGAAGGAGGAATAATAGGCTCAGACCCGGAAAACGGAAAAATTGACGAATTAAATAACTAGAGCTTTTAAGGGACATTTTCCGAAACGCTTAACGCTATAAGTTTATCTGTAGAAATAAAAAAAGGAGAAAATATGGTTGAAAATAATGAGCCAAGCTCTAGGATGCTAAAACCAGATTATAAGGCTTTTGTAATATATAATCTTATTCAGGTAGCAATAGGCGTAGGCATCCTTCTTATAATTGCTTATTTTGCTATTAAGCTGCTTGTGCCTTTATCCGCTTTTTATTTATTAGCAGGTTTTATTTTTATTGTCGGCGGGAGCTTTATTGTTTCAGATAGCCGGTATAAGAAAGAGGAGTACTATGTCTATGTTGATAAGCTGGTGCACAAAGGCGGCGGACTTTTTAGTGACTTTGAGAAAGAATTAGAAATTAAGAATATAACGCATTTAACAATGCGGCTGCCTTTTTTGGATTATAATTTTTTTAGTGTTGGATTTATCAAGATTGAATCTGCCGGTAGTTCTCAAACAGAAATATACTTAAAGTCTGTAAAACAAGCAGAAGAGCTCTATAAACAAATTATCGAGGTTATGAAACAAAACGGGTTTAGGCTTGCTCAAAAAAACCTTATTCAGGAGGAAAGACCGCAAAGCATCGCTGTGTTTTTTGAAGTCTTTGGGGGTATTGTTACCGCATTTTTTGTTGTTTCCGGTATTGCAGTAGGTTTGGCAGAGGATATGAAATGGGAAGAAATTGTGCAGTTTATTACAAAGAATGCAGTAATGCTAATTATTTGTATAGGTGTTGTTGTCTTGGTGATAATCATCCGAGCAGTTTTTCATTTTTTAGATTTAAAAAATCGAATATATGAACTTTACGATGATGCGATTACATATGCAGAAGGATTTCTTAATAAGAATTTCTCGATTATCCCCATGGAAAACCTATCTGACTCTGAAATAACTCAGTCTTTTATAAGTAAAAAACTTAATTTATATGATGTGAAATTAAGTTGTCAGGGCAGTGCGCAGGAGATTCTATTTAAAAATATAGCTAATGGCGAAAAACTTTCTAAAAACATTGACTTGTTAATTGCTAAACAGAAAGACTCTTTAATAAATGACAAGATGGATGAATTGCTTTCTTCTGAATCAAAAGATGCAACTACTGAAAGATCAGTTCAAAGGCAGACGCAAGTAGATACAGAATATGAGGAAGAATTTAGAATGAATTCTCAGAGAGTCTGGATGCCTACGCTATTGCTATCTCCAATTTTAATCCTAATTTTTCCTCTGGGCATAGCGCTTGCGATCAGTAATATCATTAATGTAAAACATAATATATTTAAAATAAAGGCCAATGCAGCAGAACATACATACAGTTTTTTATCGCGAAAGACTACGGAATTTTCATTTGATAAAATTACGGGAATTATTTTTAAAACCAGCCTTTTTGACCAGTGGCTTAAAACATGCAGTGTTCTTTTCTGGTCAATTGGCTCAGGAAATAATATAACCTTTAGAAATATTGATAATTCAGAGTTATTAGTGGAGAAGATTTTATCTAAGAAGGGCATAAGGACGCAAAGAGTTTTATGCACACTAAAATCCAGTATTAATCCGGCTAATTTTATATCAGGCAATATCGGGGCAAATGCATTATTATTCTTAATGGCATTAGCTACTGCTTTTTCATCAGAGATTACATGGATTCCGGTGATAATTCTAAGCACGATTTTTGTAGTTTTGTGCGTATATCAAAAATTAGCTTCAAATAATCAGAGTTTAATTTTTTACGAAGATTATCTGCATTTCGCGAAAGGGATTATTTTGAAGGAAAACTATTACATCCTTTATGACGATATAAAAGATGTTGAAACAGTTAAATACCCTTGGTCAAATTATGGAAATTTAAAATTTAATGTTGCCGGAGAGACAGTAATTAAGACCAATGAGGGCAATTATATTAAAAGCAATACAATTACAATTAAATATGCTAAGGGTATTTCTGTTTTAGATGAGTTTATTGACACGATTTTTTATAAACGTCCAGATACTGAAGAAATGAAAGAACTCATTAAGCAGATAAAAGATACATCTTATAAGCCGCGGCAATGTTTTAAACAGAGTTTGCTAAACTCTGTTTTTCCTGTTTGTATTGGGTTATTCTTTTTAGATTTAATATGTGTGGGGAGCTTTTATATTATTTTTATGAATTCCATACCGATGTTGGCATATTATTCTTTAGCCATTGTGAATGTGCTTATCATTGTGTTAGCCACTATATCTATAAAATCAATCTCCTATAATTTGGACGCATACCGTATTTACACGAAATCAGGGATTATTTTTAAAAAGCAAAAATCGATAATCTTTAATAAAGTAGATTTTACTAATTCTAATCAAGGATTAATGAATAAAATTTTCGGCACAGGGAATATTACGATTAATACTACAGGCAGCAGTAATCCGGAATTAGTTATAAGGAATGTAAAACAATATAAACAATTGTCCGCATTTATTAAAGAGGGTATAAGAACAGGGGAATATCTGGAAAACTAGGGGGCAAGTCCTCAGGATAAAAGCTCAAACGTTGGGAGATAAAAAAAATGAAAAAAATATGGATAGCTCTAGTGACAACGGCATCAGGATATTTTACTGCTCCCTTTATTGTATCGTTATTAAAGCTTGAACCGTATTTTGATTTAAAATATTACACTTTTGAATCAATTCCATACATACTTTTTGCTTCTCCCTATTGTATGGTGAGATATTTAATGGTTAGTTATAAATTTTTTCCTAAATGGTATAGTATTACCACAATAATTGGAGCTACTATTTGGGGGGCGGCTATAATTATTTATTTTACTACTAAAATCCCGAATTGGATGAAAGTCATATTTTTATTTTTAGGAGCGTTTATCTGGAATCTCGGGTTTGTGGAGGCATCGAGGTATTTCTTGACTGCATAAAAATGCAAATTAATAGAAAAATGAGGAAGAAATGAGAAATTTGCTTAATGAAATATTTTCTGAAGAAAGTGAAATCCCGAATGAGAATAAAATTTTACCGATTAATCAGGATGGATATTTATCTGCTGGTGAAATAGTAAAATGGAGCGGAGAGTTCGAATCTGTTTATTCGCCGATTTATGTTAAGTCCCAATCTGGATTAGAGCGTAAATATCTTGGAAAGTATCCGCTAATGTCTGAGAAAGAAGCGCTGGAAGTGTTAAATGCGGCAGTATCGGCTTATGACAGTGGCAAAGGAATCTGGCCTACATTTTCGGTTGCGGAAAGAATAAAATGTGTCGAAGCATTTGTTGCTGAGATGAAAAAGCAAAGGGATTTGATGGTGAATATCCTTATGTGGGAAATCTGTAAAACGCTTCAGGACGCGCAAAAAGAATTTGACCGAACGATTGATTATATAGTAGATACAATCGACGCTTTAAAAGAGCTTGACCGTAATGCGTCAAGATTTGTGATTGAAAAGGGGATTATTGGTCAGATCCGGCGTGCTCCTTTGGGAGTTGTCTTATGTATGGGTCCATTTAATTATCCTTTAAATGAAACCTTTACCACGCTTATTCCTGCATTGATCATGGGTAATACGATAATGTTCAAGCCTCCGAAAATTGGCGTTTTACTGCATTCTCCGCTGTTGAAAGCATTCCAAAATTCATTTCCTAAAGGGGTTGTAAATACTATTTATGGGGAAGGAGAAAAAGTTATAGCTCCGTTGATGAAATCAGGGAGAATAGATGTCTTAGCTTTTATTGGTTCAAGCCGTGTGGCGGATATCTTGAAAAAACAACATCCCAAGCCTCACCGTTTAAAATCAGTGCTGGGATTAGAGGCTAAAAATGCCGGAATAATTCTAAAAGATGCTGTGCTTTCTTCAACAGTGAAAGAGTGTTTGATCGGTTCACTTTCATATAATGGGCAACGATGCACGGCATTGAAAATACTTTTTGTTCATGAGGATATTATTGATGAATTTATTTCGTTATTTATTAAAGAATTAGGTAGTCTGGAAATAGGCATGCCTTGGGAAAAAAATGTGAATATTACCCCGCTTCCTGAGCCAGGCAAAAGTGAATATCTGACTAATTTAATAAACGATGCTATAAACAATGGTGCCAAAATAATGAATCCTAATGGTGGGACGTTTAATCAAACAGTTTTTTATCCTGCTATTTTATATCCAGTTAGCGCTGCGATGAAAATATATCACGAAGAGCAATTTGGGCCGATAGTGCCGATTGTTGCATATAAAAACATCGAAACTCCTTTAAAATATGTCCAGGACTCGCCATATGGACAACAAGTTAGCATATTTGGCCAAGATTATAAGCAAATAGCTAATATTATTGATCCATTAGTTAATCAAGTCTGCAGAGTAAATATTAATTCCCAATGTCAGCGGGGACCGGACACTTTTCCTTTTACAGGAAGAAAAGACTCTGCTGAGGGAACGCTTTCTGTTTCAGACGCACTCAAGGTTTTCACTATTAGAACTCTTGTTGCGGCAAAAGATACAGATTTAAATAAAAGCATTATTGATCTGATTGTCAGAGAGCGGAAATCAAAGTTTTTATCCACAGACTTTATATTGTAATAATGGAAATATGGGGAAAAAGAAATCAGCCCGCGAAAGTGAAAACGAAGCTCTAATCGCTATACGTTGATTTTAAGGGTGTATTGTTTGAAGACTTAAAGTTGAAAGTTTATGGTGGGAAAATGCTTTGATAAGATTATCTGATTCGCTTATATTATAGGTTAAATGTGAATTTAAATTAACTTTAGATTAAATAACCTGTCTATACTCTATGTCTAAAATTGGAAATAAAAAAAAATTGCTATTAGCTCTTTGGGGTCTGATTTTGGCTTTTGTTTTAATTGAGCTATCCCTGAACATTTATAGTAATTTTTATAAAAAACAGCACTCTCCTCGGTATGAATCAGCTCAAATAGATGCCAAAAAATTTAATATTATTTGTTTGGGCGATTCTTTTACCTATGGGGTAGGAGCTGGTTTTAAAAATAGCTACCCTGCGCAACTAGAAGAAATTTTAAAACAAAAAAATGAAGTCAGGGGATTTAAAGTGTACAACCTAGGCGTCCCTGGACAGAACTCTTCACAAGTTTTGTTAAAATTAAAAGAAAACTTGAAATTTTTTAAGCCGGATATTGTTATTGTTATGATAGGGTGCAACGACCATTATAATTTTGAGGATGTTAAAGCTGAAAATATATATTTACTCATTAAAAGTAAAATTTTTCTTTCACAATTTCGGATATTAAAATTGCTCAATATCTCAATTGAAAATTTAAAATGCAAATTCAGAAAAAACAATTCACAATTAGAAGGCATTAGCTCAAGTTTAGAGGTCGCGAGACGGCATAAGCTTAATTGTGAATACGATAAAACAATAGAGCTCCTATTAAAATTGTTTCGGTCTGATCCTAATAATAAAATAGTACAATTAGAATTAAAGGATGCGTTAATAAGGCAAAATAAAATTGAAGAGAGTATTCGAAATTACCGCTATCTTTTAAATGATTTTCCAGGAAATAACTTTCTTAGAAATCAATTATACAATAGTTATATACATCAGGCTGGTTATTATTTAGTTTTAAAGAAATATAATGAATCTAGAATGTTTTACAAAAAAGCACTGGACTTAAAAATAGACAATAAGTCTGCTAATTTAGGGATTCAAATAGATGAGTTAGGCCTGCATAGCGCTGTCTCAAGCCAAATATTGTCAGATAATCTAGATTCAATTGTAAAAATTTGTAAAGAAAAGCGGATTACATTGATGTTTTCTGGGTATCCTCATGATGATTCGAGAGTAATGTTAGAAATCGCAAATTTAAATAATATACCTTTAGTTGATCAAAAATCGGTTTTTGATAATTTACTAATACAAGCTCCACTAGAAAAATATTTTATCTCCAAAGATGATCGGCATTGCACAAAAGAAGGATACCAAATAATCGCTAAAAATATCGCTTCAATAATTTTAAAATCTATAAACAAACTGAAATAAAAAAAGGGATAGCGACATTTTAATGAATATCTTAGGGTTGTTGTTTAAAGATTTAAAGTTTTCGTTAATTTCTAAACTCTAAACGCTTGGTGCTATACGCTAATTTCAGTCTGAGCTCAAAAGTTGAAATAAAAAATGGAGGTGAAATTTGAAAAAAATAAATGTAGTAATAGGTGTAATTATTCTGATCTTTGCAGTATTGATAACAACTCAAGGAATGGCAAAAGGTGTTAGCGGCGATTATTTTCTTACTATAGGATCTTTAAGAATAGATTTTGATCATTTGCATGGCTGGAAAAGCAGGCGAATAGAATCGAGAAATATATTAGGATGTAAAGTTATCGAGCATAGAGCATTTAATACTGAAAGATATACTGCCACTGTAGATATAATCCTTTTGGATAATTCAGCGAATAAGCCGCTTGATGAATTTATCAAAGGAGACGCTTTTGATATACAATATAATATAATACCGCAGCAGCAGGTTATCATGGTGAATGGTTTAAATGGGATAAAAGGGGTTTATGATTATAAGGGGAAAGGGAATAAGACGTATCTTAAGAAATTAGAGGCGGCAGTACAAACGGGAAATCAGGTTTTATTTTTTCAAGCAAAGGTCACGCCGCGATTTGATCCGTCTCAAGTATATATATTTGACGAGATTATCAATAGCATAAAGAAAAAATAAGTTTTCTATATAGAAAGGAGTAATCTTGTGAAGAAAAACGTACTAGTTTTATTGGTTATAATGTCTATTTGCGCTGCTGCTTCCTGGGCATTGGCGGAAATTCCCCATGGATTCTCAAATGCGAAAGATTCGGCTTTGCTGAAGCAAGCCTGGAAGAATAAAGCGCTTATGGTGACATTTACTGATTTTGAAAAAGATTTCATGGGTGAAAAAGGAGCGTATTGGGAATTTAACGATTTTGAAAATGCAAAAGTTTATATTATCAAACTAGATGGTTCAAAGGTTTTAAAATCAGAAGGCCCGGTTGATTTACTGGAATATATTAATATTGAATCTCCGGGATATGTTCCCGGGGATTATGTCTTGCAGATCGTTGCGGTTGGATATACATTTGGTACCGGTTTTGATAAAATAATTGATCCGGGAGCAAAAACTTTTAAAGATAAAGAGCAGAGGCTGTTTGAAATAACAGGGTCCGCCCAGGAAAACGGAAAAGATTGAAGAGTTTAAAAACTGGAGCCTTCATACAGCATTTTCTATATACTTGTGCTTGTGCTAATTTCTGTCTAAGTTAAACCTTAAGAAAAAAATAAAAGGAATATAAAATGATTCTATTTTTTGATACTGAAACATCTGGTCTTCCGCGAAATTGGAAGGCACCGATTAGTGATGGAAATAATTGGCCAAGGTTAGTGCAAATAGCTTGGATTGTTTTTAATGAAAAGGGCGAGCGAATTAGGACTAAAGATTATATTATAAAACCTGAGGGGTTTCTTATTCCAGCGGAAGCAGCCAAGATTCATGGGATCAGTACAGAAAAAGCAATTAATGATGGGAAAGATTTGAGCGCGGTATTAAATGAATTTAATGGGGAAATTAATAGTTCGGATATTCTCGTTGCTCATAATATTAATTTTGATTCAAAAATTATTGGGGCAGAAATGATTAGAAAAGAAATAACAACTAATCTTTTTTCCAGAAAGCTAGTATGCACAATGGAATCAACTACAAATTTCTGTAAAATTCCAGGGCTTTATGGTAATAAATGGCCTAAATTATCAGAATTATACATGAAATTATTTGGTGAAGATTTTGAAGAAGCTCATAATGCATCAGCTGATATTGAAGCGACAGCAAAATGCTTTTGGAAATTGAAAGAAATAAATATTATAAAGTAAGTGTGGTTAAATTTTCATAAGTGAAATACAGTGTCATAATGCTTAATTAGACGAGTTAATCGGATAATGCGGGGCATTGCTCTGTTTGAGTTCAAATGTTATAATATAAGTAGATTGATTTGGAATTTGTTTTTAAAAAGGAAATTAGTAAATGAGTAAAATTAAAACATCAAGAGAAGTGGTAATCGCTATCGATACTTGGGACGATATTTTTTCTGATTTCGATCCAAGGCCTTTGAGTGAAAGAGTGCTTTCTGAAGATTTTATTATTGAACTCAAACAGCGTTACAGAGAAACAAGTAAAGGAGATTTTATTGTTACAATTTGTGCTCCTAAATTGCTTGAAGATAAAAAGTCTGAGCACACAGTTTCCAAGAGATTGAAGCGTCATTTTCTGCATAGAGCTTTAATGCGGAAAAAAGAAAATTTACGCATTCGGGTAAAGGGTGTTATATTTGTATTGTGTGGTATTTGCTTTCTTACTTTTTTAACACTGATCGCGTATTACAAGTTGTTTAATGATTTAGCGATAAATATTATAAGTATTGTGGTAATGCCTTTAGGTTGGTTTGGCATATGGGAAGGATTTTCTAAAATTGTAGATCCTACTGTTGCGGCCATACGGGAAGAAAAGTTTTATACCAAACTTAGCAAAGCGCAGTATCGTTTTACCTATATCGAAATAAAAGGGAATAAAGTTAATAGTGAAAAGCTGTAAGCAATAAGCTGTAAGCTAAGTTGCTTGAGTTCAAATATTATAAATAAGGAGTGAAGATCATGGCTTGTCCGATAGCCGGGACTTGTACATTTTTTAATAACCAATTACGGATGATGGAAGAACGAAAAAAAATAATAAAAATAACCTTCTGTCTTAGTGGTTTTACGCAATGTGCTCGTTATAAAGTATATGAACATTTTAAGTCTGAACATAAGGTTCCTCCAAATTTATACCCAAATAATTTTGATCATGCCCATGAACTGATCGGTCTAGGTAAGAAACATCGCAAGTTTTATTAAAGAAAAAAGGGGCTGCTTGAGCTCTAATCAGATAATTAAATAATTATGAAAAATGACACTATGAGAATAAATTTATAAGATTTCAGACAAACAAATAATTGCTGCTAATATTGATCTTGCTTTAATAATTCAATCCATGGATAGAGATTATAGTTTAAATAGATTTGAAAGATATATTACATTGGCAGAATCAGAAAACATAAAACCAGTAATTGCCTTCAATAAAACAGATCTATTATCAACTGCTGAAATAAGCTCCGGTTCTCAATATTTGAAGATAAAGCAAGCGCAATCAAATGGTTACTAGAATCATAAATCTTATTCAGTTTTAAGAAAGAAGTTAAATGGCATCTGATTTAGATTTCGTAGAGTTTGTCAAAGACCAAATTGATCCTGCATGCGCAATATCGTTCAGGAAAATGTTTGGCGAATATGCGCTTTATTCAAAAGGTAAGGTGGTCGCGCTTATTTGTGATAATCAGCTTTTTGTGAAATCAACTGATGCTGGGAAGAAATATATTGGTGAATATATTGAAGCCCCGGCATATCCAGGGGCAAAACAATCTTTGCTTATTCAAGAGCAAATAGAAGATCGGGAATGGTTGTCTAAGCTAATAATCATAACAGAAAATGAGTTTCCTATGCCCAAACCTAAGGTTAAAAGGAAAGCCAAAAAGTAATGTTTTAGATCCCCCAAAAAGAGCACGCGTAGATTATCAGTTTAGTAGTCGAGATCGAAAGGTGAAATAAAATGAAAAGAATAGTAATGTTTATTTGTTTCGGTTTTTGTAGCTTTTTTTTGACTGCGATAGTATTAGCAGATACTCTGTTACTTGAAAATGGAGGTTCTTTTGAGGGAATTGTTATCGAGCGAACGGATGAAGCGGTGATATTTGAAGTGGGGATTGGCACAATAACCGTAGATAATAATGATATAGCTGAAATCATTGAAGTTAGTGATGATAAAAATCAAAATATCCAAGAAGAGTGGCAGAAACAAGCGGATCTAAAAATGGAACAAGCATTACAAGAAGAAAAACAAGAAGAGCCGAAATCAGAAGTTATTGTCAAAGAAAAAGAACTTATTGCCCCGACTGTCAATGAAGAGACTATCCAGAACATTCACTCTCCTATTAATAATAAGCGTGTTGTAGTTAATGTGCTTAACAAAAAAGCGGGCAGAAATGCCTATCTTTTGGGTGCTCCAACAAAAAAAACCAGTAAAAAGTTATCTTTAGTTATCGGTCTGCACTGGTATGATGGTAATTCAATGGGGTTTATGAATTATTGGAGAAATGAGGTTTCTAAAGGCGATATAATAGTAGCATGTCCTAAATCTATAGGACAAGGCTGGACAGAAGATGATGTGTCCGGTGTTTTGAAAATGATCGAGGATATTAAGGAATCTTATGATATTGATAAAATATATTTGGTTGGGCATTCAAGCGGCGGTAATTTTGCTTTATACCTTGGTTTGAAATACCCTGAAAAATTTAAAGCAATCGCATCTGTAGCTGGATCTATTGCCAGAGCCCGCCAGGGAATCGGAAAAGTTGTATTATCTCGGGAATCAAGGAAGCATATACCCGTACTGGTTTATATTGGAGATAAGGATACAAAGCAAAGAATTTTTAATGCTCAAAATACAAAAAAACAGCTGAAAGACCTGGGATATAAAGTTGAATATAAACAGATAAAAGAGGTTCCTCATGTATACATGCCTTGGTATACTAAAGACATCAGAGAATGGTTTGAAAGCCAAAAATAAGGCGCAAAAGTTATAAGCAATAATCAATAATCGAGCCCCTTTACTTGAATTAAAAGTAATCCGCTATTAAATGGCGTCAGGTTTCTCTGCCTGAGATTAGACCTTAGCTAAGAAAAATAAAAAGGATATTTATATGCCATCGATATACGATATTAAACCTAAGTTTCAGGATTTACTAAGGCCCTTAGTTAAAAATCTTGCTAAGGCCGGGATTACGGCCAATCAGGTTACGTTTAGTGCAATATTGGTTTCGTTTATTGGCGGAGGAACAATTGTGTTTTTTCGTCAGAATGAAAAAATATTATTTATTATTCCCTTGGTGCTGCTTGTGCGTATGGCATTAAATGCTATTGATGGAATGCTTGCCAGAGAATTTAATATGAAGACTTCCCTTGGAGCTATTCTGAATGAACTTGGAGATGTATTTTCGGATATTACTTTGTATTTACCTTTTGCCTTGATAAACAGTTTGAATGGAATGTGTGTCTTAGTAATTGTCTTGCTGTCGGTTATTAGTGAAATGGCGGGGGTGGTTAGTGTCCAAATCGGTGCGCAAAGAAAATATAATGGCCCAATGGGCAAAAGTGACCGGGCATTTGTATTTGGATTGATTTCCTTATTTATTGGATTCGGTTTGTTTACGCCACGGATATATACGATTATGTTATTGTTGATTATCGCTTTATTGGGCTTAACTATATTTAACCGAATAAGCAGCGCATTGAAAGAGGTGAATAAGCATGCCGTTTAATATAATTGTCTGCTTGATGGGATTATTTGTAATGTTGTCTATTGCGAGTACTGTGGTTTTTGTTTTAAAAAAAATAAAACCGCAAAAAGATTATAAGGAGCTATCCCACCGTGTAAAGTCTTGGTGGATAATGATAATAATTTTTTCCTTGGCGATGATTTTATCCAAAAAAGTATCAATTTTGTTTTTCGGATTCCTAAGTTTTTTGGCACTCAAAGAATATTTATCGATGATCCCCACGCGCAGGGCCGATCATCGGGTATTGTTCTGGGCATACTTGTCTATTCTAATCCAGTATTATTGGGTTTATTCAGGGTGGTATGGTATGTTTTTAATTTTTATTCCGTTGTATGTTTTTCTGTTATTACCATTGCGCATGGTGCTTATCGGGCAGACGCAAGGATTTTTAAATGCCGCAGGTACTTTACACTGGGGGTTGATGACCACAGTATACAGTATTAGCCATGTTTCGTTTTTCTTGGTGATGCCGAAAATAGGCGGTTTGGTTGCGGGTAATGGCGGCTGGGTTTTATATCTGGTTTTTCTTACTCAGTTTAATGATGTGGCACAATATATTACTGGTAAAACTTTTGGAAAACATAAAATAATTCCTAAGGTAAGCCCAAATAAAACTTATGAGGGGTTCTTTGGCGGAGTTATTGTTACTTGTGTTTTGGCATATCTTATTGCCCCAATATTGACCCCTTTAAGTCCAATACATTCGATAATTGCCGGGTTGATTATTAGTACAGCGGGATTTATCGGAGATGTAGTAATTTCCGCTTTAAAACGAGATTTAGGATTAAAAGATAGCGGAGCGATGTTGCCGGGTCATGGGGGGATACTGGACAGAATTGACAGTTTAACCTATACCGCCCCTTTGTTTTTTCATTTTGTGAGGTATTTATATTATTAATATGAATACAATACTTAGATATATATTTTTAAATTTGTTTGTCAGGTTAATTGTAAATATTATCCTAGGCGTAAATGTGCGTAATCGAGATAGACTACCTGAGGTAGGCCCGGCTATAATTATTGCCAACCACAATAGCCATTTGGATGCCATGGTGTTAATTACTATTCTTAAGCAAAAGGCAATGAAGATTGTTCGTCCGGTTGCCGCAATGGATTATTTTCTGAAAAATCCATTGCTGTCTTGGTTTTCCCAGAAAATTATCCGAATAATTCCGCTAAGAAGAGATGTGAAATTTGTAAAAGAAGATATGTTTTCTGATTGTTATGATTCATTGAAAAAAAATGAAATTCTAATATTTTTTCCGGAAGGTTCTCGGGGGGAACCGGAAAAAATATCTGTGTTTAAATCTGGGATTAGCCGGATATCCGAGAAGTTTCCTAATGTTCCGATAATTCCTGTTTTTATGCACGGACTGGGAAAAGCGCTTCCCAAGGGGGAAGCGATATTAGTTCCGTTTTTCTGTGATGTATTTGTCGGGAATAGTTTTCAGTGGACCGGTGATCGCGGATCATTTATGGATATGCTGGGAACAAGAATGGCAGCTTTAGAGCAAGAGGGATCTTATTTGTAATCTAATTGTCTTGAAAGGGATAATTTAGACTGGTCGATGCAATGATGGTTTAGTCCAATATATAAAATATCTAACAACTTACTGTAGCTGCTTTTATCCGTGCTTGTGTGGTTTCAGTTAGTTGAGTTCAAAGCTTAGGGAGAAATAATGAAAAGAATAGGATTAATAATAGTTATAATTTTGCTGATTGCTTCAACTGCCTTGGCAAAGGATGAAAGCGCTGCTTTTGATTTTGTGATCGGTTTAACCCAGCAAAATATGGAAATGGATTGGTGGTTTGCCATCCCTTCACAATTTGGACCTATGGTCTCAAAGGTTGAGAGTGTCTCCAAAGGAGAATATTTTAATATACTGCCGATTTTTAATAACTATGGCGCAGATAAAGACGGCATTGCAAAAATAACTTATATGGTTTTAATTATCAAGCCGGATAATACGCGCTATCAGCAAATAGAAGATCTTAATGGCTATTCCGGGAAAATCACTGGTCCGCATTTACTTCCGGCAAAAGAGAGATTAACTGTTTGTTTTGAACCAGAGGATATGTTCGGAGAATATATTATCAAAATTGAAGCATTTGACTGGATTAAAAATCAAAGAGTAGAAAAGAAAGTGAAAATAAATTTAAAAGAGTTTGAATTGCCCGAGCTGAATAAGGGTGATATGGAATGGATTTTCTCCTATCCTTCGAAACCTGAATCGAGAAAAGCAATCACAGCATTTTTATCACCACCCCGACCGTATATTAATAAAGATGGTTCGATTGTCTGGTCAGCTTTATGGTTTTATAAATATGTTATTGAAGAAAATGATTTTTTAAGCCCACAGATAATCGAGTTTTTTAATAAAAAAGCAACTGAACAGCAAAAAAAAGATATTATATTGCTATTTCACTTGAGCAATAAAACAAAAGAACTGGGATTAAAAGAGGATTTAAAACAGTACAGACAAGGGCTGAATAAAATTAAAATTCCCGACCCCTATACTGAAATAACAACCGGCGATCAGCTGGATATGCTTTGGGCGGAATTTTTTGCTACCGGTAGAGTAAAACCAGTCCGCCAGATTATTTCTTCATTTAAACTGAGTAAATTCATTGGGACATTAGAAAAAGTTAAAAATAAAAAGTTGGATATTAATTCAGATGATGTAAAGCAACAAGCAATGTTAGAAGCGGTTTTTCGCTCCGCGATGTGGTCATTAGGCAGCAATTGTTTTCAATCTAGTTTATTGTTTCAATATTGCGTAGGATTATATCAATCAGACAAACTAAATGTTCTTGAAAAAAAATATCTGAAAGCAATTATTCAACAAGTATCTGAAGAAAAGAATCAAAAAGTTCAACCGACTAAAGCGGAGCCCGAAATAAGTGCAGTTTCTGCTCAGTGATTTTTAATTTAGAGGAAATAAACAGGAGAAATAATGAAAACATAAAAGTGCTGTGGCTTGTTTGATTGGTATTTTTAATCGGCTGTTCGCCAAAAAACAATGAAAAAATGAAATAATCGCTTTGATCTAGGAAAATTTCAGGGCTGCGCAAGCGGAGGATTTAGAAACGTATATGAATATAGTTGATCCAGCTTCACCGGTTTAGGGGAAACCCGATCTAGAATGAAATATATTTTTGAGGCATATGATCTAGAATATGTGGTGAGCGATATCCGGATTATTGAAGTGGTAAAACCATGGCAAAAGCCAGTTGGTTTCAGATCACGCGAAAGATCAGCGGTCCGGAATTTAGAGATCTAAGCACTAATGTTATTACTATTTTTCAAAAAGCTAATTGTAAATGGAAAATGTTTAGCAGCGAAATGAGTAATGTCTGTTATGGGGAGAAAGATAAATCATTGCGATAATTGCAATTAGAATGTATAATAAATTTTATAGCTATTTAAAATTGTAAATAAATAAAAGAGGGTATATAAAAAAAGATCTCTTAATATTTTTTGTGGTTATTTTATCGCGTAATCTAGCTATTTTTTTTGGAGTTCCAGTTTATTTGAAGAAGTGTAATCCGGAAAATTGATGAAAAATAAATAGTGCTGTGGAAGACAATAAATAATAAGAGTTTAGGCGGAGTTATTGTTGGGATCGGGGATTATGCAGTTGAGGAAATCTGCTTGATTAATAAATGTCGGTCTGCTGTGATCGATAAGGATAGCCTGTGAAAAGAAAAATAGCGGATTAAGAATTTGCGTTATGTCATTATTGGTTATCTGGTTCAATTTGCTCAGCGGATCAGCAATATTATCGAAGAAATTTGAGAATGAATGGTAGCTGACTAATCAGTATAATAGGAATCGAGCGAAAAATGAAATCAATGAATCTCCACCGAAAAATTTTTTCTACATTACTTGGCGTGTCTTTAATTCCACTTATTTTTTCAATACTTTTTTTATCCAGTAGTTTTTCTAAAAGAATGAAGCATCTGATGATTGCAAACACGCAATATATGTTGGAACTTCAGGCTACGGCGATTCTTGACACAGTAGATAAATATTTATTTGAACGCTATACTGACCTTGTTGATTATACAGGTTTGGATGTGATCCAAAACAGTATTTCGTACAGCATGTATGGGCAGGCTAGTCTTGCCTTAAAAACGTTAAAAGAAAAAAACGAGAATTATGATTGTCTTTTTATGCTTTCGCTGCAAGGGGAAATTGTGGCGGGAAGCAATGATCTCAGAAAAGAATGTTTTTTGCAAGATATCGGGAAAGCAGATTTTTTTCAGCAAGTAAAACAAGGTAATTTTTTAGCACAGATTAAAAAAGAAGACAATAAGTTCGCGTTACTTTTTTTTCTTCCGGTGCGGGATACGGTGAGTAATGAGGTTGTCGCGGTTTTAATGAGTAGGATAAATCTTAAGGTTATTCAGGAAATAATTGATAATTATATAAAGGATGCGGATGTTTTTATTCTGGAAAAGGATGAACAAAATATATTGTTTACGAATGTCGGGCTTTTGGGTGATGAGATGAAAATAGTTGATTTTGCGATTGAAAAACAAGAAAATGAAGGCAGTATTGTATGTCTTGAAGGAAATAATAAAAGAATCGGCGGCATGGCAGTTGAAAAAGGACACAATGCGTATAAAGGGGTAAACTGGCGTGCGATTGTATGTTTAGATGAGGAGAAAGTATTTTTAGACATTCTCTCGTTTTTAAAAAAAATGAAATTATGGATGGTCGAGTTGCTGTTCGTAATCATAGTTTTGGTTTCGGTTGCTGCGGCGATTATTTCCAGAGGGATTGTCATGCCGATACTTGCCTTGGTAAATTTTACCAAGAAGGTTGCAGATACAGGTGATTTGGCGCAGAAAATAGAAATTACATCGCGAGATGAGATTGGTGACTTGTGCGAGTCTTTAAACCGGATGATTTATAATTTTTATGGTATTGTTTTCGAGGTAAAAAAATCATCGGACATGATAAATGATTTGGCGATAAGGTTGCATGCCTCGACAGATCAGACAAACGTTTCTACACAAAATATCTCCTCTCTTGTTCTCGGGATTACGCAAGGGATGAAAAACCAAACACATATGATTAGTGATACGATGCTTATTATGAAACAGATGTCGAATATGGTCGAAGAAGCAGCTGTTAATGCTACTGATGGAATGAAAAATTCCCGTGACACCGTGGATCTAGCGAAACATGATATGGAAGCCTCCCATCAGGCAGTCAAAAAATCTAGTCAAATTGTTGAAGTGGCAACGGAAATTACCCGGGTAGTGGGAAGGCTGGAAACGTATTCGCAGGAAATCGGCAGAATTGTAGAAGTAATCACAACTATTGCTGATCAGACAAACCTTTTGGCGTTGAACGCGGCCATAGAAGCGGCAAGAGCCGGTGACTCCGGGCGGGGGTTTTCCGTTGTTGCCGAGGAAGTTAGGACTTTGGCGGAAAATTCTGCTAAATCAGCCGAACAAATTGCCGTGCTTATTCGTAATATCCAAAAAGAGACGGTGCTCGCCGTTAAGTCTACTCAAATTACCTCGGAGCAAGCGGAAGGGGGAAAATTGATTATTGAAGAGGTTAGTAAATCATTAAATAAAATCTTAGAAGTGGCAAACGTTGCCGTAGAAAAAGTAGCAAAAATTGTGAGCAATTCGGCTGTTCAATTAAGCAATGCCCAGAATGTCTCTGGTGCTTTTCATAATCTTTCTGCTATCTCAGAGGAAACAGAGGCTTCAACAGAGAAAATGTCAGGGGCAGTGTATGAGGTTATGGCAAGCATGGGGGAAATGGCGGATAGCGCACGAACATTGGCGAATACCGCGGATAATCTGCAAAAGCTGGTGAAAAGGTTTAAATTGTAGATCGAGGATGTTAAATGATAACTACTTGATTTAACTAAAAAAAAGGAGGGGAATGTGGAAAAGAGGGGTATTGTTGGTTTAGTGGCAGTATTGGTTATTATGGCAAGTGCTTTTTCTTATGCTCAGACATCAGGGGAAGGTATGACATTGCAGGATTTGGTAAATGAGGGTACGGCTTATTTCGGTGAAGCGAATACGTTATCGCCTCAGGATGCATACAAAAAAATACTGACAATATCGGATTTAATGATTATTGATGTAAATGAGAAGTTTGAATATGATAAAGAGCATCTGAAAGGAGCGATTTTAATTCCCAGAGGCTTGATAGAATTTAAGATTAATAGAAATGACATCTTTCCCGATATTAATAAAGGAAAAATGCCAGCAGATAAAGATGCGCCGATGTTATTGTATTGCCGCTTTGGTGCCCGCTGCTTGTTTACCGCGGTAAGATTGAAGAAAATGGGATATACTAATATTTACACTATAAAAGGCGGGTTGGAGGCATGGAAGGCTGAGAGACTGCCGCTCGAACAATAAGGGATTATCGGGAGAATGAATTTATGGAAAAAGCCGCGCGAAATATTGTTGTGGCTTTTTACATAAATTATTAAACCTATCTGCGTGCTAAACATCAGAATATCCAATGGTTAACGGCGGGCAACTGCTAATTTTTGAACAGATAATAATGATTAAAATGGAAAAATTAAAGTTGGGAGTTTTGATTGAAAAAAGTATAGCCAGAACAAAGCAGATGCTGTTCAAGCCTTTCTCGTTTAAGAAATGGTTGTGGCTGTTGCTTATTGCCTCTCTGTCCGGAGCTTTGGGTGGAACCAGCTTTAATTATAATCCAGGGGTAAACAATATATTTGAGCAGCCTCAGAGTTTATCGGAATCAGCGGAGCCTGGGGAAAATGCTGAGCCGTTTGAACCCGGTGATCAGTCTGAATCTGAGCCAGAAATAGAAACAAATATTTTCATCAGATTTGTGGCGGATAAGAATTTTAAGCCAAAGGAATTTTTCTTGGCAATTAAGCAAAAAGTTTTATCTGAACAAATTCGGCCATTTCTTTGGATAATCGGCATTGGTTTTTTTGTCTTAATGGGAGTTGTTCTGCTTTTTACCTGGCTATACAGTAGGTTTCTATTTATCTGGTTTAACGCGATCATCAAAGATAGTATAGCGATTAAGGAGCCTTTTGGTCGCTATAAGTCTCAGGGGCTATCGATATTTAAAGTAACCATATTAATGACGGTTTTTGGGGTTATGCTTTTCGGGTTGATTGTCTGCTGGGGGTTGAGTGTATTAAGAAGCAGTGGAGTTTGCGCGGATATTTATAATCTTGATTTTAAGCAAGTATTTAAAGTGTTGCGATTTTCTTTAATTACTCTTTTTGTTTGTTTTATGCTTTCTGCTCTATGGAATTTTTTCCTGTCTAAGTTCATTGTTTTGTTTATGGCTGTAAAGCGGACAACCTTCTGGCCGGGATTTAAAGAGCTTTGCCGCGTACTCAGCGAACATAAAAAGGATATGTTCTTGTTTGTCCTGGTATCGATCTTTCTGGGAATCGCCATGGGGATAATTTACTTAATAATATTTTTTTCCGGGCTTTTGATTTCGGGATTAACCGGCTTGGCAGTTGGCGGACTGTTGTATTTTTTAATTGTTTTTTTACTGAAGTTAAAGCTGTTGTTTAATATTTTGGCAATTATTCTGCTTATTTGTTTTATTTTTTTGTTTGTTCTATTTGTTGCTTGCATTGGTTTGCCGCTTGCTGTATTTTTCCAGAATTTCGTATTGTATTTTATTACCAATTTAAACTGCGGATATGATTTGTTAGCTTTGCCTGAGATCGATTCGGCAAAGGAAAAATCAGATAATTAACGCTTAATTGTATTTGAAAATTTATAACCAGGGGGATGAGATGAATATAAGAAAATTCCACAGGGCAATTGGTTTGTCTTTTTCACTGTTTTTTTTGCTGACTGCTATAACCGGAATAGCCTTATTATTCAGAGGCACAGAAATATATGGAGAAGCAGCAAAAGACTTATTGGTGGGGCTGCATAATTGGGAGATTGCTGCCCCATACATCGGATTGATCCTTGCCGCGGCTTTAATCTTTATGAATATAACTGGCTTGATCATCCTGTTTAAATATCATAAGAAAAAATAAATAGAATCTAACACAATAGCTTAGGGTAAATGATTTAAAAAAAGGATATTAAATGAAAAAAGTTTTGATAATATTGTGTTGTTTGTTTCTTTGTTCTTGCGGCAAATTTGAAGGGGGAACTTTAAAGCCATTGCAGGATGATTTTGATAAATTCAGGATAAATGACATAAAATATCTTTATTCTATTGTCCAGGAGTATAAACAGAAAACTGGTTATTTTCCCTTTGAAAAAGAAAGCGATGAAATTCCTGTAATTGTGATTTTTGAATCTAAGCTGCAGGCATCTCAGCATAAAGGAAAATACAATATTATGGTTGATCTTGAATCAAGAGGGCGTCCTGAAGCACCTAAAAAAATAGATATTAAACCTTATGAGGAATTTTACCAAGAAATCGACCAGGTTTTAGCAAAAAAAATAATAAGAAAGTTTGATCCGCAAAAAGTTCCTACTAATAAGCCCTGTTTATATATATACGTTGTCTATAAAAACATTATAGATATTTCGGCTTTTTTGCATAATGATTTAGTTTTCGCCCGAAAGCTTAGTCCGTTTAATAATAAACTGGCGATAAGTAGTCATACATCGTCTTATCCTGATTTTGGAGTATGGAATCTAGAAGAGCTTGAGAATCAATCAGAGTATAAAGATTTTATGAGCTTGCCGATAAACAAGCCGGGATATGATAAGGTTTTAGAAAAAGAATATAATTAATTCTGAATCCGGATATAAGTCTGACAGCGATTTCGGTAGATAAGCGAGCGCCAATAATCTTGCTTATAATGAATTGATGAAGAGGAAAATAACTGATGAGAAATTTTTTGATCATGCTTATTTGTATCGGTGTTTTTTGGCAGATATTTTTAACTCCGCCACAGATAAAATCAGATGTGCCGTATAAGCTTAAATATAAGCAGGAAGTTTTTGGTTCAACAAGTACTAAAAAACTACCAATGATTATTCTCTTACATGGTAGCGGCGCTAATGAGAAAGATATTATCAAAGGGCTTAGCGAAAACAGGTTTGATATCCCGATCAGGGGGATTTCTTTGCGCGGCCCATTAAACAGCGGCTTAGGATTCCGCTGGGCTTATGGAACCGGCAAGACCTATGCGGAAGCAAGCCTTGCTCATGATAAAGTACTCCGAGATGTAGGCTTTAGCATAGCGCAATCAACCGATGAACTATTGAAAAAGTTTCCTACTGTAGGCAAACCTTTTGTTTTTGGATTTTCTGAAGGAGCGAGTATTGCTTATTATTTGGCGGTAAATTATCAGGATAAGTTTAGCGCTGTTTTTGTCTGCTCCGGCGAACTTACTCACCAATTTTTCCCCGAGAGTATTGATACTGACTTACCGCCGATTCATGTTTATCATGGGAAAAATGATAGCGTTATTTCGATTAGTTCAGCGAAAAGAACGATTTCTGATATAGGTCGGTTTTCCGATGAAATTTATCTTTTAGAATATGACACCGGGCATTCAATGACCAGAAGCGCGGTGGATGATATGGAAAATAATATTTTGGAATATGTGAGATCAATCAATTGATTTTATATAGAAAGGATATTTGTATGCGAAGAAGAATTGCGATGTTTTTGTGTGTTTCATTATTAATCTGTATGGTAGTAGGCTGCGGCAGCCCAAAAGAGCCGGGAAGATATTATGATAAAACTAAAGGCTTTTCGATTAAATTTCCTGAGGGATGGACAAAGACTAAGAGTGCTTTTGGAGTAACCGTGACATTCACTGATCCTGAAGGCAGAGTGAAGCTAGGGGTGCAATATCAAAAAATCGCATCAGGAAAAACATTTGAGGAACTTATTAAAGTTATGCGTAGTTTTATGCAACAGCAAGGGTTTAAAATAATAGAAGAGTCTGAAACGGTTATTGATGGAGTTGATGGTTATTGGTTTGGCGAGCTGCAAGGGACAAACGCGATTTCTTATTATATAGTTATGAATGGGCAAGATAGTTACGCGATAATGGCTACATATGATAAAGATAGCACAGATGAAAATATGGAAGAAGTCATAGAAGCTAGTGTGGCTACTTTTAAATTTTTAAAATAAAGTATATTTATATATTAACTTTTGATTTGGATTAAAAATATGTTAATGAATCTGACTTTATATCTTGATGGAGATGCTTTTCCTAATGGTTTAAAGGCGATTTTGTTTCGGGCAATTGAACGCTTTGCTCTGCCGACAGTTGTGGTCTCAAACAAGCGGATCAGTATTGGAAACTCAGAGCTGATAACTTATATTATTGTCGAAGCTGGTCCGGATGAAGCTGATCAGCGGATTATTGTTATGGTCAAGCCCGGAGATCTGGTGATTACCGCGGATATTCCTTTAGCTGATGGCGTGATCAGCAAAAAAGCCTATGCGCTTGATCAGCGGGGAAAGTTTTTTGATGAGGATAATGTAAAACATTATTTATCAATGCGCAATCTGATGCAAGAGCTGCGTGATAGCGGCATGGAGACCAAAGGCCCGGCGGCTTTTAGTAAAAAAGACGCGCATGAATTCGCCAATCAATTGAATGCGTTTTTAGTAGCGCAAAAGCAGCAACGGGAATTATCTTAAAAATGAAAGTGATTCTGACCATTTTAGCAGCAATATTTTTTTGTAATTTTTTGCTTTGCCCTGCTTCAGCAATAATAGTGAAGGAGAAGAATGATTTTTCTCTTAAATATGCGGTTGATAGCGATAATTTAATAAATTTCCCTCTCTCCGAGCAGCCAAATTTCAATAAAATTGATGATAATGAATTAAATAAGCTAATCGAAGAAGCTATTGTTAAACAAAAAAATCATCCTGTTTTTGATCCTAAGTACGCGATAAATCCGGAAATTCTTAAAAATAAAATTTTGAGAAATCTGGCAGAATATTACTGGTTTCCTGAAAATCATATTCAGCATCAAAAAAAATTAATGAAGCTGTCTTAGCTCTAATTATAAAACAAGCGAAATCAAAAGAATTCTCTGAGCCGATAATCAGTCAAATAGATAATCTTAAAAATATAGTCATGGAAAAATTAAATATCGGCTATTTAATAGATAGTTTAGATCAGGAGCAGCTCAGGGTAACTTGTACGGCTATCATTGACAGAGAGTTTTATATTGAAAAAAAACTTTTATTTCAAAACAAGCATGTCGGCTCTTTTGAGGTGCTGATGTTATTATCCAAACAAAGCCGTGACCAAAGCCCGGTGATTATTGGGCTGCATGGTCATGGACAATCTGCTGAAAAATTTGAGGAAGAATTCTTTGTCGAGGATTTAGTTAAACAGGGATTTTCCTTTATCATTCCTTCCTTTAGAGCTATGGGATTGACGGAAACAGAATATATAATCAGTAAAAGATTATTATTAAATGGTTTTACCTTGAGCGGGCTTAGGGTTTTCGAAACTTTACTCGTGGAAAAGTATTTAATGACGCTTAATTATCTAGACCAGGATAAAATTGGGCTTATGGCGCATTCCGGGGGATCGAGTATCGCGTCTTTTATAACAGTCTTAAGCCCTTTGATAAAAGTAAAAGTTGTAGACTTTGAAAGCAGTTTTATCGATACAACTGATCTGTATGGGATTTACGATGAGATTATTCCTGATCTAGTTGACTCTGCCCAGACAATTCATAATTATCCGATTACTGAAGGCTTCAAAAAATTAAAGGTTCCGTATGGCTATATTAATTCCAAGCAAAAAGTAGTAGATTTTTTTAAAAAACATTTAAAATAATTGAATTCAATAAATTGCTTAAGGTAATTTCATCATTGCCTGATTACTCTACTTGAGCTAAAATGTTAAACTAATGATCATAAATCAATTGAATCCTATATATTTAATACTTGGCTTTATCACTGTTTGGATCGGAGTCTCCGCCCTAATCAGTCTGATCGGCGGCTGGTATCGGATCGCTAAACAATTTCCGCTTACGGCGGGAAATGTTGATATTATTAATAGTTTTAGTTGGCAAAGTCTTAATTTAAATCGTCGCTGTTCATATCGCAGTTGCGTTAATATTAAGATCATAGATAAAGGATTAATTATAAGTACAGCCTTTATCTTTGCTGTTTTGCATAGTCCAATTTTCTTAGCTTGGGACTCTATGTCTGATTTGGAGTATAAAGATAGTTGGCTAAAGAGGCTTACGTTTTGTTTGGGCCAAGATAAGATCGTAATTTACGGAAAAGCGGCTAAAGCAATTTATCAAATGATCTGCTTTAAAAAAACAGCGCTTACTGAGGTTTAAATTTTATTTTAGGGAGGGCTATGATGAAAAAATATATTACACTTATTTTAATCTGTCTGATGATTGCTGGCTGCGGAGAATTAACTCAGCTTATCGATGATATTCCCAGATTGCGGAAAATCGATTATCAATTTAATCAGGGCTCCTTAGAGGCTGCATTAAAAGAGTCTATAGCCTATTCCATGGAGTACCCCAAATCATACAAAAGCTGGTGCTTATTAGGATGGATCAATCTGAAAATAGATAATTTGGAAGATGCCGGTATGTGTTTCGCGAAATCAATAGAGCTTAATGAACGCTGGGATAATGCCTATGTGGGATTAGGTGTGATTTATCGTAAACAGAAAGATTATCAGGCGGCAAGGACAGCTTATCTAAAAGCCGCGCAAATCGTTCCCAGAAACGCTGAAGCTTTTTCCAGTTTAATGGTGATTGAAATCATAGAGAAAGATTATCAAAAAGCCGTGGAATATGGGGAAAGAGCCTGGCGATTTAGGAAGAATTTAGCAAGTATTCCCGCTAATTTAGCGGTGGCTTATCATTTTTTAGGAAATGAAGAAAAAAAATCATTTTATTACAATCAGGCCAAAAAACTTAATTATCAGGGATTAGATGCTGTGGACAAGATTTTCAGTGGGATAGTAGTAATTGAATGATTAAATGATTTTACTGTTTTTCAGTTAGAAATTTATACACATCACATCTTTAATGATAGTAGCTTAAAATCATAGTCAAATGCTTGTAAAAAGCTTTATTTGCAGGTATACTTTTTCAATGTTGAAAATTAGCCATAAACTAATCGTATTTATAGTGTTGATATCTTTTTTAAGCCCAAATGCTTTAAGTTTCGGGTATTTAAATACTGATATCAATACATTGTCTCCGCGCTTAAATCTAGATAGGACTGCTTTTCAAACATATTTGGTTGGAACTTCAATGGATTTATTGCAAAGCGCTGAGCAGTTTGTTGTGAACTCTCTTAGTCCAGAGGATACGATTGGGAAAGTTATCTATCGAATAAAAATTAACGGTGAAACCCTTATTGTTCGCAAACGGATAGTGGTTTTTAGCGAGTCTATAGAAGTTTATCATGATTTGATGCGGTTGGATGATTATGGACAAGAAGAACATTTAGGATATTGCGAATACGAGATTAAGGGAAATCAGGCAATAATCGAAAATAAATATGAGTCCGGACCGGCTTTTTGGGTTTTAGACCGAGGCAATGGTCAAGGGGCTGTGCTTTTTGCTGCTGTCCTGGAAAGTGCCCGGCATCTGGGAATTAAGCGTTTTCTGATTATTCATCCCTCAAGTACTTTATATGAAAAATTCGGCTTTAAAGAAATTCCTGGTGACTATGAACTGAGCGAGAAGTATCTTAATCCGGATGATCCTTCAGTTTTTACGATTGCCCGGAGTCTGATCGCGCAACGCTGGAAAATTGCGAATCCGGAATCAATGCCTTTTTATGTAATTGAAAAGAATCTAAAAAATAAATTAGTTAAGCTTGCGGTTAATAAATTAAATATCTTGCCTGATCAGTCTATTTGATTAAAATGGCAAATAATTTTTTAAGCAAGACAATCAAATCAAACCATTCTTTCCAATACTCAGATAAACATATTATATTTTATTTTATTGTTTTTCAGATAAAATAGTATTACTCTATAAGCATGAAGATTTTTTTAATAAACAGGAGATATTCTGCTATTTTTTTTATAATCCCCGGGATTATGATGATCCTGTGTTTATGTTTGTCCGCAAAATCTTTTGCTGCTGACCCAAAAGGCTTAACCATGCACAGGGTTCAGGCGGGTATTGCCAATGAAAATGGCTGGTATGAAGCAAAATCCACTCAAGGAAGCTTCAAAGTATTTTTGCCTATACCGTTTAATGATTTCACATCCAGTTGGCAGGATGAAAACAAGGATTATCTAAAAGCCTATATTATAGGATCAAAAAGTATCGAAGGGTTCAAGTTTTCAGTAACGGAAATGCGAAAGAATATTTTAAATCAAGAAAAGACAATCCAGGAATTTGTCGCTGGATTTAAATCTGATCAGAAAAATAAAATCCTTAAGCAAGAATATTTAGAATATAGCGGTTATCCTGGTGCTGAATTAAAAATCACAAATAATACAATGTCTGCGGTAGAAAGAATAATCGTGCCTGTGGATAGAATCTTTTTATTAGTTGTCGAGTATCCGACAGAAAAGGAAAAACAAGTAGAAGCGCTGATTCCTTTGTTTTTTAATTCATTGATTATGGAAAATAGGTAAATTAAATATGGGTGAAAATGATAAGGTTTTTAAGCAATGTCCCAGCTGTGCGTTTAAGTGGACTAGTCGAAATAGTTTTTTGGCTGATTCTACGCTTGCAATTCATGGGTATCAGGTTGATTTTGAGGATTTAGTATCGGGCTTATTCCTGTTTACGCACTCTGATTGCGGAACAACTATGGCTATTCGAGCAGAAAAATTTACTGATCTATATTCTGGTCAGATTTTTGAAACCTGTTGCAAGGGAAGCGCGGAGTGTCCCCAATATTGTTTGCTTAAAGATGAACTGCGGCCTTGTCCGGTCAAATGTGAATGCGCCTATGTAAGAGAAGTATTGCAGATCATAAAGGCCTGGCCTAAAATTGATAAAGCAAAATAAGCGCTGCTGGCGATATAACCATAGCGCTTAGCTTAGGGGTGTTTTTGTTTGCATTCCGCGATATAACTACTTATAATAGTAAACATGTCAAATCCTTCTCAGAAAAAAATAATTTCGTTTCCGATTCTAATGATCTTGATCACTGCTGGCCTGTTTGGCGCGCTGCGGGTTGTTGAATTGCCGCCAATCAGCGCTCATGAAAAAGAGCTGATCAAGAACTTTATTCTAATATTACTGTTCATTTTAGTGGTTTATCTTATCCTGAAAAAGCCTCTGACTGATATTAAGCTTAAGGTTATGGAAAAACTTGGGAATAAAGAACTTGATATAGCGCAAAGCGATGTTGTGGTACCGGAAGATTTCAATCAAGAGATTGTAAAGGATAAGGGTTTTACTTTTTGTTATCCCAAGACCTGGTTTATTACCGCGGCCAATGATCCGGCTTTGTATAAAGAAGTCAGGGAACAAATGGTTGAGCCAGGCATTTTGGGTGCGCGAAATTTCAATATCTCAGTGCATAATATTCGGGGTGTGCCGAATATGGATATTATGTTTCAGGCAATTATTGATGGAGTATTAAAGGTTTTAAAAGGCGGCAAGCTTGAGTTTAAGCAAAAATTTAAAACCGATAAGCTTATTGGTATGCGCTATAAAGTAGTTTATAAAAATATAAATGGTCTGAATTTGGCTTGTTATCAAGTGGTAATGACAACTCCTCGCAAAAAAAATATGCTGATCTTTACTTTTACTTCGCAAATTAATGATTTTGCCAGATCAAAGGATTTATTTGATCAGATCGCCGCGCTTACCCGGATTTTTGACTGATTTCAGATATTTGGGAACTTTTGCGCGATAGCTTTGTCTAATATAAGGTAAAGGCAATAATTCTAGAAGTATTGCCTATTTTTGAAATTTAAATAATAAGGATACAGAAAGTGTCTGCTAGGCCGCAGCCATTTCTGCATTAATTCGCACTGGCTGACTTGACGTCGTGAAAAACACTCCGTAAGTCAGGTGCTCATTGAAGGGGGTAACAATGAAAAGAATAAGTTTTGTTTTTTTAGTATGTTTATTATTACCGAACATTGCTTTGGCCAAAGAATATACGAGCACAGAGCAGGATCAGAAACAGATCGCGATAACGATCTACAATAATAATCTTGGGCTGGTTAAAGATCTGCGCGAGATTAAAATGGGGATTGGGGAGAATTATCTAAAGTTCATGGATGTGGCCAGTCAGATCCAGCCGGTTACCGTGAGCATTAAATCATTGACTTCTCCGGACAAACTCTCAGTCCTGGAACAGAATTATGAATATGATTTATTGAATTCCCAAAAGCTTTTAGATAAGTTTGTCGGTAAACAGGTAAAGATCTTGGATAAGAATTATTATACAGGTAAAGAAGAGATCTTTGCTGCCGAATTATTAAGCAATAATGGCTCTCCTATATATAAAATCAATAATGAAATCCATATCAATCCTCCTGGCCGAGTTATCTTACCGGAAATACCGGAAAATTTAATTGCCAAACCAACTTTGATCTGGATGCTGAAAAACGATAATTCCAAAGCCCAGAATATTGAGGCATCATATCTAACCACGGGAATCAACTGGAAAGCGGATTATATTGCCGTGATCAATGATGATAATTCAATCGCTGATTTAAACGGCTGGGTAACAATCAATAATCAAAGCGGGGCAGCCTATAAGAATGCCTTGATAAAACTCGTGGCTGGGAATGTTAATCAAGTCCAGGAAGCCAGCGGGCATCTTGGCCGGGCAAAAGCAAGTATTATGATGGAATCAGATAAAGCTTTTGCCGAAGAGTCGTTTTTCGAATATCATTTATATACTTTGCAGCGGGCTTCAACATTAAAAAATCAACAGACTAAGCAGATTGAATTATTAAAAGCCGGGGATATTCCGATCAAAGAAAAGCTGGTTTATTATGGCGCGAATTATTATTATCGCAATCAGAATACCGGGCAGGTTATGTCTAAAGAGAAAATCGGAGTGTTTTTAGAAATTGAAAACAAGGAACAAAATAATCTGGGCATGCCTTTGCCGGCGGGAATTATTCGCGCTTATAAAAAAGATAAACAAGGCAGTCTGCAGTTTATTGGTGAAGATAAAATAGAGCATACTCCAAAAAATGAAAAGATCACAATTAAAATGGGTGATGCTTTTGATGTGATTGGTGAAAGAAAGCAGTTGGATTATAAAATCTTATCAAGAAATTCAAACCAGCTCTTTGATACTGAGCAGCAATGGCAGATAAAATTGCGCAATCACAAAGACAAAGAAGTGCAAGTAGAAGTGATTGAACCGATTCCCGGAGACTGGCAGATTATTGATTCGTCGGATAAATACATTAAGACCGAAGCCAGTACAATAAAATTTATCGTAAAATTAAAAAAAGATGAAGAAAAAACAATTGATTACAGGGTAAGAATAAGATACTGGTAAGAAAGCAGCGAATAGCGTTTAGCGAATAGAAAAGCAGGAAAGGCAGAGAATAGCGGTTAGTGCATATTTTTTATTTTCTCTAAACTTTACGAATTTTCTTCTAGTTGTTTTGTGACTTTGTGTTTCTTCTAACCGCTAATCGCTATACGCTAACCGCTGTACTAACACCATATATTGTGTTTGAAAACTTTTTTTTGTAAATATGTTGCATATATTGGGCTAATCTGCTATAATTTCAAAGTGCAAGGGAGTGCCCCTGCGAAAGATAATATAAGGATATAAAATGTATTTTAAAAAGCTAGAACTCTACGGATTCAAATCCTTTGTTGATAAAACTTCTCTTATTTTCGAACCAGGCGTAACCGCGATTGTTGGACCCAATGGAACAGGAAAAAGTAATATTTCCGACGCGATTAAATGGGTTTTAGGTGAGCAAAGCGCAAAATCGATGCGCGGCGCGAAAATGGAAGATGTTATTTTTAATGGAACTGAGACGCGTCCTCCGGTAAATATGTCAGAAGTTTCTCTGACCTTATCTAATGAAGAAAGAGTTCTGCCGATTGATTATGATGAAGTAACGATTACCCGCAGATTATATCGCTCAGGAGAAAGTGAATATCTTTTAAATAAAACTCCGGTTAGATTAAGAGACATAACTGAATTATTAATGGGTACTGGTATTGGTACGGAATCATATTCTTTGCTGGAACAGGGAAGAATTGACGCGATCATTAGTTCTAAGCCTGAAGAAAGACGTATTGTTTTTGAAGAAGCC
This sequence comes from Candidatus Omnitrophota bacterium, assembly GCA_018817165.1. Classification (GTDB taxonomy): domain Bacteria; phylum Omnitrophota; class Gorgyraeia; order B26-G9; family B26-G9; genus JAHITE01. The sequence continues at coordinate 7,703 of JAHITY010000023.1, read as the reverse complement.
AGTGGAATTACTCGTTATAAAAAACAAAAAAATGAAGCCATGCGAAAACTTCAGGCAACTGAAGAAAATCTTTTGCGGGTAAATGATATTGTGGTTGAGGTAAATCGGCAGTTAAATTCAATTGCCCGTCAGGTAAGTAAAGCGCGTCGTTTTCAGGAAAATTTTGGGGAACTTAAAACTCTCGATACGCAGTATATATATTTCCAATATCAGCAGCTTAAAGGCACAAAAGATCAGCTGAATCAGGAAGAAACGGGTTTTCATCAGGAACAAACTGAAATGGAAAGTGATCTGGGCGTTTTGTCAGAAGAGTTCGGGGTTTTAAAAACAACGCTTTCAGAAGTGGAACATAATTATAGCCATTTAAACAATCAATTTGTCCGCACGGTTTCTCAGATTGAACAGAATATTCATTCTGTGGAATTAAATAATGAGCGCATCGAGGAATTTAGCCAAAGAGTTAAGGATTATAATCGGGATATTGAAAACGCTGAAAAAAAGATTAAAGAACTTCAGGCCCAAATCGATCAGCTCCAGGCACGGATATCCGCTTTTTCAGACGAAAAAAATGAAAAAGAATTTAATCTTAATTCGCGTCAGGCTTCAATTATTGAAATCGAAAATCAAATTAAAATCATTCAGAAATCCGCGGAGGAAAGCAGAGTTATTGCGGTTAAACTGCTCAGTGAACACGCGCAGATTAAAAATGAATTAGCCAAGCTTTCCGCGAACATTAGTAATGCTAATGCCCGATTATTAAGACTTAATCAGGAAAAAGAAAAGACTAGCCAGGAATATGCTAAGATCAATGCGGAATTAGTCAGCAAAATAGCGGAAGTGGAAAATCTTAGAGGTAAAGTTAATAAGGAAGAAAGCGATGCTCAGAATCTTAAACTTAATTATGAGCAGCTGAATGCCCAAATTAAAGAATTGGAAATAAGTATTCAGAACAGCCGTCAAGCTTTGGTGGGCTGTAAATCCCAGCTGGAAGTGCTGGAAAAATTAAACAAAGAATATGAATGGTTTTCCAGCGCGGTAAAATCTTTTATGCTGCAAAAAGATAATTATCCTGAGACTTTTGCCGGAGTGCATGATGTATTGGTAAATCTAATGGAAGTAAAGCCGGGTTATGAAGTCTGTGTGGAAACCGCTTTGTCGGAATATCTTCAGGCAGTGGTGGTCGATAGTCGCGCTGTGGCTTTAAGACTAAGAAGTTTTCTCGCGGAGCATAATATTGGCAGAATCCGCTTTATTACTCTTGATTCAATCCCTCAGATTATTCAGCAACAGGCGCAGGTAGAAAATGCTAAGAGCTTTTTAGAAGTAATTAGCTGTGATGAGCAATATAAAAAAGTTTTGTCTTATTTGCTTAAGAACAGTTTTATTTTAGAGCAAAATATTTTTGATGATCAGCTGCAAGCTGAAACGCGGGATATTGTTGAGCCGGCGGTTGAGCAAACTGCGCTAGCAAATGAATTTATTTTCTCGTTTAGCAGTGAAAATGCTAATCAGGTAAAAATCGTTGGTGATTTTAATCAATGGGATGCTTTAGTAGACAGCGATCTTGAGAAAAAAGAGAATAATCTTTGGCAAAAAGCTTTAAATCTCGAGCCCGGGCGTTATATTTATAAATTAGTAGTTGATGGTCACTGGACAATCGACCCGAATAATCCAAATCGCGAAATTGATTTTAATGGTAATGAAAATTCTGTGATTGTTGTGCCGGAAAAAACGGAAAATAAGATGATTGGTATCGAAGAAAAACTGCCTGAGACAGAGTTTGTTTTAGCGCAAACCTTGGTAAGTTTAAACGGTGAAGTCCATTCGCCGGTAGGTTTAATCAGCCGGCCTTTGGCTGATCAGGCTACTGGATTGTTTTCGCAAAAAGCAAAAATGCGTCAGCTTAAAGAAGAAAGTATTGAGCTTGAGCAGGATGTTATTAAATATAAACATGAGATTGATAATAAAGCCGAACAGCTGCAGTATGTTGAAACTGAATTTACCCAGTTGAGTCATGCTCTGCATGAAGAAAAAATTAGTTTGGCGAATCGCGATTCTGAAAAAATAAGCATTGAAACAAATAGAAAAAAATTAGTCGATGAGCTTGTTTTGGTTGATTTGGAAATTGAAGAAACCGCGCTTGACCTCCAAGATCTTGAGACTAAAGAGACCGAGAAAAAACAAAGACTGGCGATTGTTGATCAGGAAACAGTCACTAATGACCAAGCCATTACGGCTGATCAGGAATTGATCGCGATAAAAAATAAAGAACGCGAAGAGCTTATGGTAATTATCGCGGAAATGAAAACCGAATTTTCTCTGCTGAATGATCAGGAATCAGCTTTAAATGAAAGTTTTTCTTTGCTGAATACTAATAAAAAGGAATTAAGCCAGAATTTAGAAGAATTTATCCGTTATCGAGAGGATAGTATTAAGCGGATTGACGCGCTGACTATCCAGGTAAGCGAATTGAATACAGCTACACTGGTTTTAGAATCGGAAAAAGAAGAAATTGGCGGATCTTTAGAAGAATTTAAAGAAAAACGCAGCGAATTATTAACCCGCTTTGAAGAGATTCAGAATAAGATCAAAGAAAAAGAAAATCGTTTGAATTTTACTCGTAACCGGATCCGCGATATTGATGTTAAAAAAGTTGAGCTGAACTTTAAGATAGAGTCCTTGATTAATTCCATGCGGCAGGCTTATAAGCAGGAACTGGATACGCTTGAGATTGAACTGCCGGAAGATATCGATTGGAATACGCAAAAAGAGCTGATCGATGCTTTAAAAGGTAAAATCGATCGGATCGGCGCGGTTAATTTAGCAGCAGTTGAAGAGGAACAGGAATTAAGAGAAAGAGCTGATTTTTTAAAGACTCAGTGTGATGATCTCTTGACGGCTAAACAAACTTTGATGCAGGCAATTCAAAAAATAAATCGGACAACAAAGGCGCTTTTTTTGGAAACTTTTGAAAAATCAAAAATAGCGTTTCGGGAATATTTTAAACTCTTATTCAGCGGTGGAGATGCTCAGCTGCTGCTCACAGAAGGCAAAGATGTTTTAGAGTGCGGAGTGGAGATAGTTGTCCGCCCTCCGGGGAAAAGACTGCAAAGCATTACTTTACTTTCCGGTGGGGAAAAGACTCTAACCGCGATTGCTTTATTGTTTGCTATTTTTAAGATCAAGCCTACACCTTTTTGCGTGCTTGATGAAATGGACGCGCCTTTGGATGAATCAAACATTGACCGGTTTACCCGGGTTTTGCAGGAATTCTTAAAAAGTTCGCAATTCATTATCATTACTCATAATAAAAAGACGATTGCTATGGCTGATGTTATGTATGGAGTGACAATGGAACAGCCGGGTATTTCTCGATTGGTTAGCGTGAAATTTAGTGAGTTTAAAGATGGGAACAAGACCAAAGAAGAGCTTATTCCCGAAGAAGTTTTAGGCTAATTGATCACCATTCAAATGATTTGCTTATCAGATAAAATCTTTACTGAACATGCATACCCGATTGCGTCCGGTTTCTTTGGCCACATACAGTGCTTTGTCCGCAAAGGCGATTAGATCTTCTTTGTTGGAGGCATCCTGAGGAAAACTTGCTACTCCAATACTAATTGTTATTCTTTTTGAAGGTTGGCCTTCCTTATAATGACAGGGATGAGCAGCAGTTAGTTTTCGGATTCTTTCTGCCGATGAATAGGCTTTTTCTTTAAAAGTTTCTGGTAGGATAACTGCAAATTCTTCACCACCGTAGCGGGCAACCAAATCAACTTCTCGGCATGATTCTTTAATAATATCTGATATTTCCTGCAATAATCTATCTCCGGCAATATGTCCCAAAGTATCATTGAATTTCTTAAAAAGATCAATATCAATCATCAACAAACTAAGATGACGGTTAAAGCGAGTAGCTCTTTTAACCTCCTCTGCTAATTGATGCTGGAAATAACCATAGTTCCAAAGCCCGGTTAAACGATCGGTATTGGAAAGGATCAGAGTTTTTTCAAATTCCTGAGAATTGCCGATTGCCAGACCCGCATTATTGGCAAACATCGTCAGTTTCCAAAGATCATCTTTTGTAATAACTTTGGTAGAAAAGAAATTATCTACCAGCATAACTCCCAGTACTTTATCATTGGCCATCAAAGGAATGCTTAAGCAATAATCCATATTGAACAATGATATCAGCGGGTCTTTTTTGTCAACTTGTTTTCTTGACTCAGAATCGAGTATTTCAAAGGTCTTTTGCTGTAGTACTGTTTGAGCCAGGATTCCTGAATTTTCGTTTATGGGCAGTTTAATGTTTTTAACATTATTATTAAGTAGCGAATCTTGTTTGCGGCCGAATTGTTTATAATCATTGAGCAGCTCATCAAGAGTTTTATGGGTTGCGGCGATGAACTCCCAGATATTTTTGGCATCAGCTTCTGAATCCGGGCCAATTCCCATGCGGCCTTCAAGAATATTATCTTTTTCATTAACCAGAAAAACCATGGCGCGGTTAAAGCCCAGGCCTTCTCCAGAGGTAACGCTGGTAAGAATAATGTAAAGGATCTCATCAAGTCGGAGCGTGGAACTCATTGCCATGCTGATTTCGTAGAGCATCAGCAGCTCAGCGTGATGCCGGTCTTCTAGGTTTTTTGGGGTTTCTCGTTTTTTCATAGAGTTCATTGTATAATTAGTCTGTTTAGTTTGTCAATGTCTTAGTTAGAAAATAATTAAAATTTAAAACCAGTTTTAAATAAGATAAAAGAATTATTCAAATTTGTTCTAAATATGTGTAAAATGGATATAGATTAATTTTGCCTAATTGTTTTGTATATAATAAGATAGTTAAGCAAAGATTTGGTTTGCCTAATGTTTTGGTTTTGTCTAAAAAACCGGAATGAAAAGAGGCTTTAAATTTTAAGATGGGGGATTTGGTGAATAAAATTCGCGGTAATTTAGTTTGGGGATTATTGGCGCTTTGCATAGTTTATGGCTTAGGGTTTGTTTGTCCGCTATTTTCTGCCAGTGAAAGGGAATTGCAAACTTCAATCAAAGAATATGAGCAGAAACATTCATATGACCCGTATGATGAAAATATTAGAAAGCAGCTTAGTATCTTATATCATAATTATTCCATGGAGCTGGCGGATCAGGGATTGTGGGATCAGGCAATTGAGAATCAAAAAAGAGCATTTGATCTGGAGCCGGATATTGAACAGATTAAAAACGCACTGGCTTATTTATATAATTGTCGCGGCCTGGAATTTAAAGATAGTGGTAAATATGATTCGGCAATCCGAGATTTAAAAGCAGCGATTGATTTTAACCCGGAAGAGCTGGTGCTTAAAAAAAATATTGCCGCGGTTTATTTATCTTGGGCTGATGATTTTTTTAAGGAAAATGAATATTCCAATGCTGAGCGGATGTTAGTGAATGTTGAGCATTATGATTTGGACAATCCTTATTTATATGTGCTTAAGGGCGAAATTGCCTATGTCCGGGATAATTACTATTCTACTAAGGATAATTGGCAGAAAGCACTTAAATTAAATCCAAGTTTATATCAGGTCCGGATGAAATTGGAAAAACTGGAAAAAGAGCAGGATCTGGAAAGAAACTTTAGTGTGCGGGAAATTGAAAATTTTAAATTAAAATTTGAAGGCATTGACACGGAAGGTTTGGCGGATAAGGCCGCGGAAATATTAAGAAATTCTTATAAGCAGGTGGGCAAGGACTTTGATCTTTATCCCCGAGCGACTGTTCCGGTTATTATTTATCCTCCGGTTAAATTAAAAAAACTCGACTATTTTCCTGATTGGGCTGCGGGAACATATGATGGAAAGATCAGATTTAGCGAAGACTTAGGCAAAGATTATTTGCAGATGCAGGCAGTTTTACATCATGAATATACCCATGTAATTGTGCGGATAATCGGGGGAGATAATGTGCCTTTATGGTTAAATGAAGGTTTGGCGGAATTTGAGGCAAAGCAGTTTAAATCAGCAGCAATTAAAAAATCAAGAATAGAGATTATCAAGCGGGCAATTGAAAATAAGACAATTTTCCCCTTAGATAAATTAGGCTCAATGGATCTAAGCAAATTATCTTATCTTTCGCCTAACCGGATCGAGTTAGTTTATGCTCAGTCTGAGGCTTTTGTCCAATACATTATTAATCGTTCATCGCTTTATGATATGAAAAAGCTCTTAGAGCAGCTGGGCAAAGGCACGAATGTCTATAAAGCAGTTAAGGATGTTTTGTTTGTGGAATTAGATGTTTTGGAAAGAGATTGGCGAAATGAGTACAGATAATAGGATAAATCAGATATTAAAGGCCTGTTTATGAAATCCATTGGCATCTATGTGCATATTCCATTTTGCATTAAGAAGTGCAATTATTGCAATTTTAATTCTTGGGAGCCTGCTGATTCGCGGCAAATAAAACAGTATATCAAATCATTATTGCAGGATATAAAATTATCCAGCGAGCTTGGCCAAAACCGGGAAATAAGCAGTGTTTATATCGGCGGAGGAACCCCGTCTTTTATTCGCGCGGAATATATTCAGGAAATAATTACGCGTATTAAGCAATGTTTTAAACTGGCAGCAAATCATGAGCTGGCTATTGAAGCTAATCCCGGCAGTTTATCTAAGCAAAAGATTTTGATTTATAAACAAGCCGGAATTAATCGAGTAAGTGTGGGTGTTCAGTCATTTAAAAACAAGTATTTAAAATTACTCGGCAGATCACATAATTCTCAACAGGCTTTGCAATCGCTTGAAATGCTTAAAGCCAATGGTTTTGATAATATCAGCGCTGATTTGATTTATGGATTGCCTGGTCAGTCTTTGGCAGATTGGCAGGATGATCTGCAAGCCGCGGTTGAATCGGAGATAAGCCATATATCTTTGTATGATTTAATTATCGAAGAAAACACGCCTTTTTATGATATGCGCAATGATTTAATGATAGGGGATAATGATCTCCAGACTTTAATGTATAAAAAAGCACATAATTTTTTAGCGAGCAATAAATTTAAACATTATGAGATCTCTAGTTTTGCGAAAAAAGGTCGGCAATCAAAGCATAACTTAATTTATTGGAGTAATTCAGAGTATATTGGTATCGGGGCAGGGGCTTATTCCTATATCCAAAAAGAAAGATTTAGTAAACCCAGTGATTTGAAGCAGTATCAGCAACAGGTAAAAAGGGGGAGTTTTGAACATTGCGGCTCAGAAATTTTAAGTTCAAGAAAACTGATCGAAGAAACCCTAATCCTAAAACTAAGGATTTTAAATGGATTTTGTTTGAAGGATATTGAAAACGCTTTGGGGCAAGCAGTACCGCAGGATATAATTCAGGTTTTAAATGAATTTGTCGGGCAAGGGTTTATTTTACTGCAAAATAATCTATATAAACTCAGCAAAAAAGGCTTATTGCATTATGATACCATAGCCAGTGAGCTGTTGTCGTAATAGAGAACAATGAATAGAATACCGAAGGATGATCCTCCTTCGCCAAGGCTATGGAGGACAGATGGACGATCGCTACGCTAGGACGCAAAAGCAGTTATGAATTACTAATTATGATTTACCACTAGTGTCCGGTTATAAGTCAAATAATTCTAGTTGGTTACAAGAATCAGTTAATTTGTTATTGTATTCATAATCTGTAAGTAGTTGCAAAATAGAGACTTTCTCAAAAACAGT
>JAHITY010000022.1 GCA_018817165.1 Candidatus Omnitrophota bacterium | reverse complement strand
AATTACCTGTGAAGCAGAGCGTTTCCATTGTAACCTCCTTTTTTGGTGTTATTGGTCGTAACACCTTAAGGTTACTATGCTCTGCTTCTTTTTTAAAGAGCATTTTTCTTTTCCAAAAGCAACAGACTATTTTACACTATCGCATATTCTAGATTAATTTTATGAGACAAGCAAATAAATCACCCGTTCATTTAGCTTTATTTAGTACATATAAAAATATTTTTAAACCATGCATTTATCCTATTGTGTATGAGCATTTTTAATAAGCATAAAAGTTCAGAATTCTTAAATTATTGCGGAACTTGGAAAAATAGAAAATCAAACATTATAATAAACTGATAAATAAATGGTCTGAAACTAATTTTCTCGGCTTAAAGTAAAGAGGAAAGCCGCAGGCATCACAAAACTATTAGCTTTCCCCTAAACCCCAATTTATATAAATCCTAATTTAAACTGTTTTTTTGGGCAGCCTGATTATTAGCTGCTCTCCTTTTTTTTCGGTTTTTACTTTTGATGTATCAGCATCCAGAGGCAAAGGAATGGTCTGTAAGAAGGAACCGTAGCTTTCTGAGCTATAGTATCCATTTTTGCTTTCCTTTTTATCCTTCTTCGACTGATTGGCCTTAACTGTGATTGAATGTTCATTTATTTCCATATCCACCTTCTGATCATCAAAGCCTTTCATATCAAAAGTAACCACATAACCGTCCTTATTTTCTTTTATATCTAAATTGGGACTAAAGCTTATACTGCTGCTGAACATTCCCGGATTGCTATATTTTTGATCAGAAAACATACTCTTGAACATAAGATTCAGTTCATCCTGAATCCGTCCGGTCTGGTCAAACATATCCCATCCCCGGTTATTTAGATTATTAGTGTTCGCACTGCTTTGGGGAGTGATCTTTTGCTGAGCCTGGTTTTGCAGACGAAAGTTAGCGGCTTCCAGAGAATCAACTCTTTTTTGCAATTCCTCAACCTGTTTTTTCAGATCCCCTGCATTATCCTGGGCAAAAACCGGCGGAATACATACTAAAACTCCTAGCAAAACAATTACGCTATTCTTGATAACATTTGTCCTTTTCATTTTCATCCCCTCCTTTTTTAGGTTAACTGTTTTATTTTTTCAATAAGCACTTCTTCCCCATCCGCTTTATTAAAATAATCAATAGCCTCAGGCAGGGAGTTCTTCTGTTCGGCTAAAGAAAAACTGCTGGTGATCATAATTTTCAGATCTGGATATCTCTTGCGGATGGTTTTAAATAAATCAACAGCTATTTTCTTTGGTGTCGCTAGACACAATATAAGCAAATCAATGTTCTTATTTTGTTTATCCAGATAATCAAATAAGATATTATTTGTAGCAAATTCAGTAGAATCATAACCTGCTTTGTTCAGCAAATAATGGAACATTCTTCTTTCTCGCATATCATCATCCACAACCAAAATATTTTTATTCATCCATTCATTTTTATGTTCTAATGCTCTTCTTACCTTTTCCAGTAAAACCTTATTCCCCTCTGATTTATCAAAATAGTCATAGGCCTCAGGAATAATGCTTTGCTGTTCGTCCAAAGGATAGACACTGGGAACAATTACTCTTATATAACGATGAAAACAAAGAAAAATCTCATACAATATATCCCCGCTGAACTCACCCATATTAATATCGAGCAATACTAAGTCTATTGGGGTTTGCTTGATCTGTTCCCTGGCATCCACAATATTTGAATTATGGCCTTCTGACTCAAAAAGGCTTCTATAGACTCTTCTGATGCGTTGCTCATCGTCTACAACAAGAATTGTTGACATTTCATACCTCCATGGTTGTTTGATTTCTTTTTCCCCTTACAATTCATATATATCATATCCGTGATAAGAATAAGGTTAAAACAAAATTAGAATTTTCTAATTTTTCAGAAATCAGAGGTATTTATACAAGAGGAAGGATAACAGTGAAGGTAGTTCCTTTATCAAGAACACTCTTGACCCGGATCTCAGCATTATAAGCTTTAGCAATTGATTGGGCAATATTTAGACCTAGACCGACCCCGGATTCAATCCAGTCATGGTCTTTATAAACTCTAAAGAACTTATCGAAAATCTTATCAATATTCTTTTCAGATATGCCTGATCCGCTATCGATAATATCTACATAACACTTTTTATCAGAAAACTTTGCTTGGATATCAACCGATCCTCCTGGTTGAGTAAATTTGATTGCATTGCTGATTATATTAAAAAAAGTCTGCGCAAATGAACTTTATCAGCGTTTATCAGCACATTATCCACTTTAAGATCTTTACTGATCTTAATATTCCTAGTCTCTGCCAAAATTTTACTATGCTCATAGATCTCTTCCAGAAATGATTTAAGTCTTAAATTTTCAAACTTAAAAATTTCCGGTTTATAATCTAATTTAGCTAAAAGTAATAAATCCTTAACTACTCTGATCATATGGTCTATTTCTTCCAGATTTGAATCTAATAAATTCTTATAGTCTTCAACAGTCTTATCTGATTCTAAAGCAAGCTCGATTTCCCCTCTCAATATTGCCAAGGGAGTTTTTAATTCATGTGCCGCAAGCGAACTAAATTCATTGATATGCCCAAATGATTTATCCAAACGGCTGATCATTGAATTAAAAGAAGTAACCAGCTGTTTCATTTCAATATCAATTTTTTTCTCTTCTATCCTCTGATTTAAATCTTTATGGGAAATAGTTTTAGCCAAAGCTGATACTTCTTTGACAGGGCGCAGAGCATTATTCACAAAAATTCTCCCGACAAAACTGGTAAAAATAAGCAGCAAAAATACTGTAATTACCATAAACATAAGAAGTTTATAAAGCAGATTTATTACAGAGGTCTCTGAAGCGCCCACCTGTATTATTAATGTGGAATTATAAAACTTGACCGGAAGATTAATTGCCCTAAGCCTATACTTTTCATTGCTTAAATTTTTATAAACAACATGATTTAAGACAAAAGGAAATTGAGTCTTAAACAATGTCTCAACATCCCCTTTAAAATTATTTGAATTAAGCAGTACTGCCCCACGGATATTTAAGATATTTATAAAATCATTTTTTAAATTTAAGATATTTAACTTTGACTTCCATAAATCATCTACTATCATTCTTTGGTCAGATTGCTTATCTTCCCCTCTTAATATTTTGAGAACTCGGCCTGTTGCCGATTCTTCAGTAAGTTTCACCTTATTATAAGCATTCAGAATCTCAGCAATCTCTTCTGCTTTTATCCTTAATTCTTCATCCAAATCCTGATAAAGTATTTTATGCACGCTAAAGAAAATTATTGTGCTGAATATTATTAAAATTAAAGCTAAGATAGCTGAATACAGAATGCTGGCTTTAAACCGCAGAGAATTGAATTTCATTTTAATATTCCTTTAGGATGTAACCTGTTCCTCTGATTGAATGGATAAGTTTCTTTGCAAAACCATCATCAACTTTTCTCCGGACATAGTTCACATAAACATTAATAATATTGGAAAAACTATCAAAGTCATCATTCCAGACATGCTCAGAAATCATTGTCCGGGTAACAACCTGATTAACATTAAGCATCAGATATTCAAGCAAAGCGTATTCAGTGCTGGTTAGTTCAATCGCTTTGCCCGCGCGGGTAACTTTATGCGTAATCTGGTCTAGCTCCAGATCCGATACTTTGAGAATCGTTATTTTTTTCCCATCATTCCTTCTTACTAATGCTCTGACCCTTGCTAAAAACTCAGCAAACTGAAAAGGTTTTGTCAAGTAATCATCTGCTCCTGAATCTAAACCATTTACTTTATCCTCAACATCATCTCTGGCCGTAAGCATCAAAACCGGCGCATTGATATTATTTTTTCTCAACTGCCGGCAGATATAAATCCCGTCTTTTCCCGGAAGCATAATATCCAGAACAATCAGATCATAAGGATTTGTCTTGGCCTGTAATAGGCCGTCATCCCCGTCCTCGGAAACATCAACAGCATAGCCCTTTTCTTTAAGTCCCCTCTTTATAAAACTTGCTACTTTTTTTTCATCTTCAATAACTAAAACACGCATATCCCTAAAAACTCCCAGATAAAAAATCCTTTATTTAAATAAATATATCCTGATTAAGTACCCCATACTTAGAAAAACAAACCCGTAAAGTCATTAGAATAGTCAGAAAAACACTAACGATTGTACTGGTGACAATACCGATCATAATCATAATCTGATATTTAATCGCCACTTCCGGACTGGTTCCGCCCAGGATAACTCCGGTCATCATTCCCGGCAGGGCAACTATGCCCATTGTTGCCATTGAAGCAAGTGTTGGTTTTAATGCCAGCTGGATACTTTCTTTTAAATATGGCAGTATCGCTTCATTAAAGCTCGCGCCCAGAGATAATGTGTATAAAAATTTCTTTTTGTCTTTTTTTATCGAAGTATAAAAAGCCGTAATCCCCACAATATTTCCCCGCAAAGAATTACCCAAAAGCATTCCGCCTAATACAATCAAATATCTGGCGTCAAAAACATAATCCAAGCGAATTACCACGATATTCAGAAATAAAACAATGGTAAAGGTGGCTAAAGAAAAAGAAATATACGCTGGGACAAGCACTTTAGACGCTTTCATCGCTGAACCGCGGATCACGCTAAAAACTGCGGCCAGAATCATCACCGCCAGCCAGACAATATTCAAGATTGTATTATTCCAAACAAAAAGATATTTTAGAAATATTCCGATTAAAACCAGCTGAATTGACATCCGAATAGTGGAATAAATTAAAGATCTGATCAAGCCGATTCCATAAACCCGGCTTAAGACTATGGGTACTGTTAATAAAAGCAGGGCTAAAAACAATGAGAAAATGGAAATATCTACTGTTGCCATGTCTTAGCCTCTAAATCAAATACTTTTACTTTTGGGTTTTTCAGCCAAACAGAATCATGCGAAATAGCAATAACTGTCCATTCCTTATTTTTAGTAAAAAAATCAACTGTTTTCTGTTTTAGATGAGCGTCGAGAGCTGAAGTTATCTCATCAAACAGAAATACTTTTCTATTTAAAAGAATAGCTGTAATTATTGCCAGCCGCTGTCTTTCTCCGCCGGAAAGTTCTTGAGTATCCTTATCTAAATCATCTTTATTTAATTCAAAATATTCCAAGAGCTCTTCCATTTGTTTTTGGGGAAATGCTTGCTCCGCGTTGATCCTAAAATTAAACACTGATCTTATCCAGTCAATAGCTTTGCCTTGTCCTAAACTCACATCCTGATCAATAAAAGCTATTTGTTTGCGGATATCCCAAACTGTTTTCTGATTAACCGGAATATTATTAAACTGAATTTCTCCTTTATACTCCGCGATGAATCCCAGAAGCAAATAAAACAGCGAGGATTTACCCAAACCGGATTTTCCGAGGATTACAACTTTATCTCCTTTTTCAATATTAAGAGACAATTGCTCAATTACTTTTTTTTGATTATAGATTAAATTGATTTTTTTAAAATTAATCATATCATATTTTAAGAGATTTAATTCTCACCGTTTAAAACCATGGCCAGATCAATCAAAGCCAAATGACTATAAGCCTGAGGAAAATTACCCAGCAAACGTTTACTCTCAACATCCAGCCCTTCGCTAAAAAGACCCAGATGATTACTCTGGTTTAAGATATTCTCAAACATTTCCACTGCCAGATCCTTATCTCCGATTCGATAAAGACTTTTTATCATCCAAAAAGTACAAACAGTAAAAGCTGATTTGGGCTTACCAAAATCATCCTCATTAATATACCTGAACATAATTCCATCTTTGCACAAATTTTCATATGTCTTTTTTACTGTACTGACATAACGCGGGTCCGCGGCATCAATAAAACCATAATGCTCCATCAGGAGATTTGACGCGTCACAATTAGTGCCATGATAGCTTTGAGTAAAAAATCCCAATTCTGCATTCCAACCGTTTTTCAATATATCTTCCTTGATTATCTGGCTACGCGCTTCCCATTCTTTTGCATAATCAGCTTTATTGAATAAACCCGCGATTTTTGCGCCCCGATCAAGCGCGACCCAGCATAGTACCTTTGATAATGTAAAATGTTGCGGATTGCTGCGAAATTCCCAAATACTATGGTCGGGAGAGGTCCAGTTATTTATCACATGACGCGCTAAAGTCCTTACTACTGTCCAAAGATCTTCGATATTATGCGATGCATTATTTCTGTACAGCAGGAGATATTCATATATCATATCAATAAGAACCCCATAAATATCATTCTGCTTTTGAATATAAGCCGCATTCCCAACCCTCACTGGTTTAGAGTCCTGATAGCCCGCCAGCCAGCTTAGTTCCCGCTCCGGTAATTCTTTTTGGCCATTAATTCCATACATTATCTGAATCTTTTCATCTTTATAGGGGATTATATTGAGAATAAAATTAAGAAAACGCTCCGCTACATTAACATGCCCCAGCTGGTTTAAGACCCTGATTGTCATCGATGCGTCACGTATCCAGCAAAAGCGATAGTCCCAGTTGCGCACATCTTTTATTGTTTCCGGAAGACTTGTTGTTGCCGCGGCAAGAAGCGCTCCTGTATTTTGAAAAGAAAGCAGCTTTAATACTAAGGAACTTCTCTGTATTTCCGCATTGTATTTAGGAAATTGATTGCCCCTAGATACCCAGGACATCCAGTATGTTCGTGTCAATTCTAATTCCAGTTCTATATTATCCATATACAATGCTGCTATTTTTTGATTATAGCTTAAGTTGCAGAATTCACGCTTTTCTAAAGTATAATATTGTTGATTATTAATAACTTCTAGCGGAATACTGGAATAAAGATATATCGATTCATAAGCTCCGTCTGCGGAATAACTTTTTAAATAATCTTCACTCAGGGTCGTAATCGTCGGAAATTCCCCATAATTGATCTTTGGGTCATAGAAAATTTTAAATTTCGGAATCCCGCTTAGAGGCTTTAATATCCTTATAACATCCGGCGGGTTATGATAACTCCCATTATAATCATGATAACGCGGCATAAAATCAATTAATTCAAACGACCATTCTTTGCTTTTAAAAATTGTCGAAAGAATATTGGTTCTGGGTATATATTGTTGCTGAGTAGTGTATTGTCCTTCAGGTATTATTGCAAAACAACCGCCTTTTTTATCATCTAAGATTTTCGCGAATACTGATCCGGCCTCAAAATTAGGCAAGCAAAGCCAATCAATTGAACCTTCCTTGCTCACAAGCGCGGCGCTTTGACAATTGCCGATTATTCCATAATCATAATTATCCATTCTTAAATATTTCCTCTTTTAGCTACTTTCGCTAAGAATCCCTTAAATAAAGCAGGAGATAATATTTTATATTTCGCGAATGTTTGATTCAAACCGATCTTAATCGAAATAATCCGCGGGTCATTTATTTGAAACATACTTTCATCCGTCTTATCATCCCCAGCGCAGACAATCAAGTCATAATTATTTTTTTGCATAAAATGACGCACGGCAAAACCTTTATTGATTTGACTTGAACTTACCTCGACAATGTGATTACCTTGACTAACAACCACATTTTCACTGGTCAAGATCTCAAGCAAATTCCCCAATAATTGCTGCGATTTCCATTTTCCAAACTCAGGATCCGCTTGCCGGTAATGCCAGACAACCGCGGACTTTTTCTCCTCGATTGATGTCCCTTGCGGAGTTGAAACATACTGCGATAATATTTTAATAACCTTCTTTTTCCAGGAAAGATCTATTTCGGGGTTAGTCATTTGCCACTTATCGCTTTTCGGCAGCAATATTGAGTATCCATGTTCCGCGATCAAAGTAACATTAACCCCTTTAAACCATTTTTGCAGATCAGCCTCTTTCCTTCCGCTTATTATAAAAACTTCATGATTCCGGCATCTCGCAAGTTCGGAAATTATTTTCAATATTTCCTTAGTCGGCGTAGCTTTATCCGGAGTGTCTTCAAACTCCCTTAATGTGCCGTCGTAATCTATGAAAAACGCGACTTTTTTCGCCTTTTTGATTAAATTTAATACCTTTTCTGAAATAAATTTCAAATTAGTATTATTCTGTTGCTTAATCCGCTTTCTTGACTGTTTTAATTCATCTAAAAATGTCTGGGCCCAATGATTCGCATCATATCTGAGCACATGCGATCGCATCGGGATCAATCTCTGATCTTTCTCAGCATCATCCATCAAAAGCGCGTTCTCTAAATTCTTCGTTACATTATCTATATCATACGGATTAACTAAGATCGCGCTGATAAGTTCATGAGCCGCTCCGGCAAACTCGCTCAATAATAAAACACCTGTTGAATCTGTTTTACAAGCCAGATATTCCTTAGCCACTAAGTTCATCCCGTCGATCAAAGGAGTAATCATTGCCACATCAGCAATCGAATAAAGCGCGCACAAATCAGATAAGGGAATTGTTTTATGAATAAAATGTATCGGAGTGTACTCAATGTTAGAATATTGACCGTTTATTTCCCCTACTTTTTTCTGGATCTGGCCAAGAAGTTCTTTGTATTCCTTGACCTCTCCCCGCGTGGGGATCCCGATAAAAACAAACGCGACATCAAGCTTATGTTTATGATGATATAAGAATTTCTCAATAGCTTCTAATCTTCGCAGTATTCCTTTTGTGTAGTCAACCCTCTCTACACTAAGCACTACTTTATAATTCGCGTAAGCTTTTTTTAATTCATTTCTTCTTTTAATGAATTTCTTCGTCCCTAATTCTTTTAAAAACAGACCGCTGTCTATGCCAATCGGGAAAACGCCTAATTTACAAAAACGCTTACCAACCAATACATGCGCTATATCTGATTCTATATTCAATAATCTCAGGCAAGATCTCCTAAAATGGCGCAAATAACCATAAGTGTGAAATCCCACCAGATCAGCACCCAGCAAGCCTTTTAAGATCTCTTCTCTATGCGGCAGACAGCGAAACACTTCAAACGAAGGAAATGGGGTATGCAGAAAAAAGCCGATTTTAATATTCGGTTTCATTTCTCTTAGCATCTGGGGGACAAGAAACAAATGATAATCATGAATCCAAACAAGATCATCATCCTCAGCATTCTCCGCGATATATTCGGCAAATTTCCTATTTATATTAACATAGCTGTCCCAAAACCGCGAAGAATAATGGATATGCAGAGAAAAATAATGCAGGGCCGGCCACAAACAGGCATTGGAAAAACCATGATAATGATCCGATACTTCTTTCTTGCTCAGGAATATCGGATAACAATCAAAATCATTGATCAACGTTTCTTTAAGCTTAGCAGAATTATCGGAATTCGAACTAAATGTCCCTGGCCAACCGATCCAAATCATTTTTGTATCGGTTGAGACTCCGCTTAACGCGGATACAAGCCCCCCCGAGGATTTTTTAATAACACTTCCTACTGTAATCGGCAATCGATTTGAAACAATAATTAATTTACCCATTTATTCACCACTTCCTTTTAATAGTTTATCCCTTACTATACTATATTATGGAGATAGGAACAAGTACTCGGTAAATAATATTCTTTCTCGGCTGCTCATTTTCACTATTTCAATTACCGCTTTTTCATTATTTCCAGCAATTCTCTGGCTGCTTCTTCCGGCCCTTTTCTTTCATATCCGGATATCCCTAATCTGGTGCGCATTTGTCCGATAAAAATATCTTTACCGAAAAACGCTTTAAAATATTCTTTAGCCAGCTTATCATGAGCTTCTTTATATTGATAAGGCCCGAAAACATTAGCAAAATAAGAATGCACCAGTCCGGTTGAGGTCGTTGTCCCTTTACTCATAACTGTCCCTTCCCGAAAAATCTGTAATGCTTTTTCCGCGGTATCTATTTGTTCAACAATCGGATGGTCCTCATCAATTTCTTCATAGTTATTGGCATATAAAATAAAATCTATTTTATGGCCGCTGATCAAGCGTTCAAAAGTAGTTACCGGTAAAATAATTCGCGCATTAATTTTATTCGGGCTCATTATTATTGCTCGGTCAATTTGACCAAAAGCATAGCCGGCTTTTAAATCATCCAACCGCAAAAAAGCGCCGATTTCTGTGCCATAGCCAATTACATCTTTATTCGCGTCAATTTTTATTGACCCCATATCATCAGCAATAATTATCATATCCTGGATTTCATTCTTGCCTAGATCACGCATCGCCTCTATTGTTTCTGATTTACCCGCCCCGGTATCACCCATAAGCAGCATTGTTGCTTTTTTATTATTCGGCATCATTATCTTCAGCAAAGCTCCGTGAAAAGGCAATACGCCGCGTCGAATCATAATTACATTATATAAAGTCAGAACCATTTTTTTAAGATAACCGAAATAACCAAATTCATCATCATTCGGAACTGCCGCAACCATCATATCATTATCTTGATCTTCATAAAAAACTGTTAAAGATTTACCCAGGCCTTGAATATCTTTTTTATCAACCCCATAACAATACACTGCGTCTGGTTTCCGGTTTAAGTCAGCATCATCCGCTAATTCAAACAAATTACACAATGAATATCCTAATTCGTAAAACTTCTGATGAACATAGATTAGAATAATCAATTCCCCGACTTTAGCTGGATAACATAGCCACTCCTTTTGATTTAGAATTACTTTCTTGAGCGGATTTTCTTTTATTCGTTCAAATGTCCCTGTGCGCTTATTCATTTTCTGATTTAAAATCAATGGAGGATATATCAATATTTGACGAATAAAAGAAATAGAATTCAATTTTTCATATTCCGCTGCTGCATAAGGAATTATTTTAGGAACTGCGATACTGGCAATTTCTGCCCCAGCTCTGACTTGCCGGTATATTCGAGGATGAGTTCCGGTTATATTTTCCTGTATATCACGATAAACCGCTCTGACCAGATGCGTTAATTGTTCAATAGTATTATTGAATATCCGATAAGGCCTTTTTTCCTGATTATTTTCTTCTGATTCGCAGATAATAAACCGATCGAAACTCCGCCAATAATTATACAAATAATCCACGAATTCATTGAATAATGCCTTATCTCTAAAGAATATTTCTGAACCTTTTTCAACATTCGGCACTAAATCTCCGGTCATTTTAGCCAGAAAATTAAGAGTTTTAATCAGCATCTCAATATTTTGATCAGTTATATCTTGTTTCGCGAAAACTCCAAGAAGATATGAATTGTGCCTTTGCAAATTTTTTAAACAATGGTTTAATACCTGAAGAAATAGCGCGCTGTTTAATAATTCTTCAGCATTTTCACAAATCCTATCTTTTATCCTAATAATGACTTTATTTTCTAAAATTTCAAATTCACCAAAATTCATTTTGTCTCCTTTTAAAAGTATTTTCATCAATAACTTTCTTAATAATTAATTACCTCTTTTAAATATTCAGCCTATTTAACCGCTTCGATCCTCAACCTTACACTGCGGGGAAAAACATTTACTATCGAGTAATATCCCGGCAAATTCACATCTGATGCTGTTACAATTATTTCATAATCATCGGGAGATATTTTATTTAAATCTTCTACGTCTATAACCTTTAGCAAAACCTTAATATCTCTCTGCTCAACAAAATAAAATCTTCTTCTTGGCGCGGATAAAACAACTCTTACCTGATCAGGAACGATTTCTGTAACAGTAATGTTCCGATCGAGATTAATATAATTAATCGGGACATCAAAAGACTTATAAACAACTACTGACTCATGAACAAAAAACCACCAAAGAAAAACCGCTAAAGCAAAAACAATTGTTTTTTGCTTTAAATTTGAAATTGAAAACTTTGCTTGGGGACTAACCCGCATATTACCAAAACTATCATAAAAATCAACTAAAAGCTTTTTAAAATCTTCTCTGTTTTTTACATTCTCAAACTTACCATTTTGAAAAATTAAGATATCACCTGAGGTCTCAGACACAACCAGACACAGAGCATCTGAGACTTCTGATAATCCCAAAGCAGCTACATGCCGCGTTCCTTTGTTTTTCAATTGATCAACATCTTTAGATAGCGGCAAATGACAAGCAAACTTCAGTACTTTATTTCCCTCAATAATCACCGCGCCATCATGCCCATCGGAATGAGCGTCAAAAATACTCTTTAAAAGCGGAGCGCTTAGTCTCCCATCAAGTGCGATTCCTCGACGAATATTACGATAGAGAGTATCGTTACCTTTTAAAACCACTATTGCCCCGATATGTTTCTCTGAAAAGAAGAAAAAAGAATCTGTTAAAACTTCAATTATTGGCTGATAATCTTCCGTTCTCTTAAGCTTATTAAGTTTAGGCGATAAGCTAAACAAAGCGATCCGCTCAAAAAGCCGCCGGATCTCTTCCTGAAAAATAACGACAATCGCAATTAAAAAAACCGCGAAAAACCCCTGCATTATTGTAGAAAGCAGCCGCAAACCCAAAATATTTACAACTTGATAAATTAATCCGGAAATAACAATACCTACAAAAATAAAAACTGACTTAGTCTTTTTAAACCACAAAAATATCCCATAAAGCAGACAAGCCACCATGACTATATCCAGAATATCTATATAAGTAATATCGCTAAACAAGTTCATAAAAACGAACCATCCCAAACCCCTTTAAAAAAATGTCTGACATTTCTGCCGATAGTTTTAGTTTTATATCCGCCTTCTTGGACAAAAAGTGTTGAAAAAGGAAGCTCACCGATAATCTTTCCGATTTGTTCAAAATCTTTTGCGTCCAGATTCCAAGTCCCGGTCGGATCTCCGCGAGCAGTATCAAAACCTAGAGCAACCACAAGAAATTTAGGTTCAAATTTAATGATTTGCTGAACCGCTTTTTTAAGAGTTTCCACATATTTATTCGTAACCAGGTTCTCCATTAATGGGAAATTCAAATTAAAACCTTTACCCGCGTTTTCCCCATCCTCTTCAATGAACCCGCTAAAAAAAGGATATGAAAACCGCGGATGTCCATGGATTGAAACCGTAAGCACATCATTGCGATTATAAAACATACTCTGTTGCCCATTACCATGATGATAATCAATATCGAGTATTGCCACTTTTCCATATTGGCTTAAATAATTCGCCGCGATCGCGTTGGAATTAAAGTAGCAAAATCCGCCAAATACATTTCTTTCCGCGTGATGTCCCGGAGGCCGCACCAATGCATAGGCAAGATACGAACCTTCCACTATTGACTGAGCCGCGGTAAGCGCGCAATCAACTGCCGCGCGTGCCGCGAGATAAGCGTTTTTATTAAGCGGAGTAAAAGTGTCAATGCAGTAATATCCGGCGCGCATCGGCAAATCTTTCGGCGGACGAGCATTGTTCCTGATCGGAAACACATAAGGGTAAACTGATTCATTGTCAGGAATTATCGCACATACTTTCTGCAAATACTCAAAAAACTCACGATCATGCACCGCCGTTATATGATGATCGCCAAAATGACGCGGCTCAATATTATTAAAAAAATTAGTTTTATTCAGAGATTTTAAAATCGTCGTTACCCGTACCGGTGATTCTACATAGCCTCTTTCCTTTACATGATGAATAGCGTGCTTGGTACTGTAAACCAAAGAAATCCGCTTATCCAAAGGCAAAGTTATTTTTGCGATACTTTCGACTTTTTTATTTTCAATATATTTTAACGGTCTAAATTTGATCGGTTCATCAATAATTGAGTTTACCACCATATCCACATACTCTTTATTGCAAACATCAGGATATTTGCGTTCTAAAATTGCCTTTACTATCAGTCGCATTTCTTCTTTTTTAAATTTAGCCTCTTTCCCGAATGTATCCACTACCAGATAAGGCGGATTATCTCCTTCATGTTTGACCGAAGTTTCATACTTGGTATTGATTATCGGGCTGGCGCCATATTTTTCATAAAACCTCAGCCGAGCTTTATTCTGTTTTAAAACCAGAGGATCTTTGCAAAGCAGTGGATCATCAGGAAGACATTCAAAAAACAAGCCCTTAGATTGCAACAGCACGGTTTCTTCTCTAACTCTTGAATATAACGCTCCCCCAATCCCTCTTCCCGTAAAATGCTTTGCCGTTGAGATATAATCTAAATAACAAAAGTCCAAATCCGGGGCATGAAGTAGCAAAGCAAATCCACTGACATCACCTTTTATATTATCCGCAACAAAAAGAATTGAGCGAAACCGATACTTAAGCGGATTTTTAAGCAAATCAGGCAGTTTATCAATTTCACTAGCATGGATTAAGGTAAACTGTTCTCTAAGGATTTGCTGTACTTGAGTGTAAGCTTTCTGGTTAATTGGAGTATTTATATCATATATTCTTCTTATTCTAAACATATTTTTCCTTCCTTTAATAATCAGAATTATACTCATCTAAAACTAATTATTTTTCCTATTGTCTTTTGTGTTGATTGCACACAGTAAAAACCGCTTTTATTCAAAATCGGATAATCTTACTCTTAATCGCTTAAAATGTCAATACTTAGTCAAGGGTTTTTAAATTTCAATTAAAAACATCACATTATCGGAGCAAATAATCTGGCCAGAGAATTACGAAATTTCTTTAAAGGTTTTATACTATAATACTTTTCCGAAGTAAGCTCACGACAACCAGTTAAATCAAAATCAAAATGTGTACTCAAATCCTGCGCAATGGTCTTATCATATATTAACATATTAACTTCATAATTTAATTGAAAACTGCGGATATCCATATTAGCTGTGCCCACAGAACAAATTTCATTATCAACAATAATCGCTTTTGCGTGCATAAATCCTGTTTGATAGTGATAAATTCTTACACCAGCTTTTAATAATGCGCCAAAAAAAGAAAATGCGGCCCAATAAGGCAGTAAATTATCCGGCTTGCCCGTTACAATCAGCTTAACTTTTATTCCGCTTAAAGCAGCACTTAACAAAGCCTTGTAAATACTTTCACTGGGAATAAAATAAGGCGACTGAATACAAATAGATTCCTGGGCGGAGGTTATCAGAGTAAAATAAAGCTGCTCAATGGAACTCCATTCCGCATCAGGTCCGGAAGTTGTAATCTGTGCCGGAACATATGACTTAACATCCTTTGCTTGCGGGAAATATTTTATGCCTGCTACTTTTTCATTTGTTGTATTTTGCCAGCTAGCAATAAAAATTGACTGCAACAAACATACCGCATCACCCATAATTCTCATATGTGTATCACGCCAAGAATCAAATCTCTTCCCCCCATCTATATATTCCTGGCCCATATTCATTCCTCCGGTATAAGCAATCAGCCCGTCAATAATCGCGATTTTCCGGTGGTTTCTGTAGTTTAAAGAATGAACTGTAATAAATGAATGCGGATTATCATAAGGATAAATTTTAATCCCATTTTTCCGCATTTGTTTAATATATGCTTTTTTAAATCGAAAACTTCCAATAATATCAAACAGGATTCGAACTTCAACTCCCTGGCGGCTTTTATTAATCAAAACATTCTTTACCTGCTCTGTCAATGAGTCATTGCGCCAGATAAAATATTCCATGTGAATAAATTGTTTAGCATTATTTAAGTCCGCAATCAAAGCCTCAAACTTATCTTTACCTGTATAGAAAAGCTGAATCGCATTGTTTGTTGTTAACAAAGAATTAGAATTTCTATATAAAAGCTCAAATAATTTTCTGCGCGTTACAAAATCATCCTGAGCGGAAAGTCTCTTTAGATTTTCTTCCTGCTGATGAATATAAGTTTCTATTCCCAGATTCAGACATCTCCGCTCCTGTTGCTGATATTTTTTATACTTGTGTGATTTTCTTCTGTTACGACCGATAAGTAAATAGAAGATTAATCCTATAACCGGAAATGTAATTAAAACAAAAATCCAGGCAAAAGTTGCCGAGGTTTCGCGATTGTCTAATAATAGATAAATGATTGTTACCAGTAGATATAAATAATAACAAATTAACAAGATATCCCGGATATCGCTGATCATAATTCTCCCGAAGCATCTTTTTGATATTCACAAGAAACAATGTAATCGGTTTCCGGGGGATTACTCAGATCAATTATCCTAGTAGAAGATTTTACCTTGAACCAAGGAGCCCAATCCACATATTTTGGTCTTGGCTTAAGAGTAACTGTTCCGGCATCATAACATCTCGGGATCCCCCACTTTCCATTATGTGGCTTACCTTCATGATTATGCCCAAATAAAATAGCATCAATGGAAATCCCCTTATCCATTATTTTTTTAAGAACTTTATGTAATTTACGCGAATCTTTTAATTCATGCAAAGGACGCCATTTAAAAGGATGATGATGCAGATAAATAACTCTCTTTGAGCAGGCTTTCACCATATCTTGAGTTAGAATGGTTTCTAATGCAGTCAGCTGCTTCTTGCCTAACTGACCTTGGGCCCATAATTCATTATACCAATTAAGCTCTTTGGCCATTGAATCTAACCCAATAAAAGCAATATCATCAATTATGTCCACCTTAGGGTAATCTATTTCTTTTCCGTAAAAAGCTTGTTTAAACAGACTAATAAATTTTTTCTTACCCCGATTACCAGTACCATAATCATGGTTGCCAGGGATAAGTAATACATGTTTGAACCCCAGCTCTTTTAAATAATCCAAACCCTGCAAAACCTCTTGATAACTATCTTTTTTATTAGCATTATTTACAAGATCTCCTGTAATAATAAGCACATAGTGAGAAGGTTTTCCCGGCAGGGCACTATTCAGGCAATCAATAATATGAATAAATCTTTGATTGAAATTTTTATATCCAATATGCAGATCACTCATATGAATAATTTTTTTCATCGCATAATTCTTTCTTATTAGCTATTTTACAATCTAATATGACCATGCCCTATTCTGTTTTTTAAGAATAGCGGACTGAGACAATTAAATCTCCCTTATGATCACAGGTATCACACATTTTTCCCATGCCCTTTAATCTTAGCTTCTGACCATTTTTTGTATTGGCCGCTATTTTAAGATTTATTGTTCTCGCATCAGGCAACTTAACTTTGACTTCACCCCCAAGTTTAGCAACCTTCTCCGGGATATTAATTTCCGCGTAAATATCCGTATCCTGTTTTTGTTTCATAGGATTAGCTTTAAATTGGTAAGCATTACCTGAATAAGTTTGTTCAGCGCCCATTCCCGAGAAGATATCCGACAGATCATCAAAAGAGAAGTATCTATTTTCTGTTTTTTTTTGCCGGCTGCTTCGAGTCCCAGAATTATTAAAATGCCTCAACAGCTCCTCAAAGTCAAATCCGGATTGTGAAGCAAAATCTCCGGCTTCAGGTCCGCGTTTAAAAGTATTTTGCCCTTTTCTATATGCATCGTATTCTTTTTTCCGTTTTTCATCACCCAATACATAATAAGCCGCGGAAATATCCTTAAATTTTTCTTCAGATTCTTTTTTTTTATTTTCCGGACATGTATCAGGATGATATTTAAGCGCCAGCTTCCTGTACGCTGATTTTATCTCCTGCGGAGACGAAGTCTCCGGAACCCCTATAATTGCGTAATAATCCTTCATATTTTCAGCTTTCCAGTCTTAGAATCAACATCCACTATTATTGTATCATTGCTTTTGTATTCCCCGTTTAATATTTTAAGCGCCAGCGCGTCCTCGATCTCTTTTTGAATCAGACGACGTAGGGGTCTTGCCCCGAAATCAGGATCATACCCCAATTCCGCGATTTTCGTTTTAGCTTTTTGCGAAATATTTAAAACTAAATTTTTCTTTTTAAGCTTAGCTTGTAATTCCGACAACTGGATCTCCACAATTTTTTCCACATCGAGTTGAGATAATTTATTAAAAATAATGATCTCATCAATTCGATTTATAAGCTCGGGCCTTAAATACTTTTTAATTTCTTCCGCCACCTTTATTTTTATATCATCCAATGAATCCGTTGCTTCCTGAAAATATTGACTGCCGATATTTGATGTCATAATTATAACCGTATTTCTAAAATTTACTACCCTGCCTTGGCCATCCGTCAGGCGCCCATCTTCTAATATTTGCAATAGAATATTAAAAACATCGTGATGCGCTTTTTCAATTTCATCAAATAGAATAACAGCATAAGGTCTGCGCCTTATTTTTTCAGTCAGTTGGCCGCCTTCTTCATACCCAACATATCCTGGCGGAGCTCCGATCAAACGGCTAACCGCGTGTTTTTCCATGTATTCAGACATGTCTATTCTTATCAGCGCGTTTTCATCATCAAATAAAAAACTCGCTATGGTCTTTGCCAAATAAGTTTTACCCACACCCGTCTGACCCAGAAAAATAAATGAACCTATCGGCCGATTTTCATCAGAAATTCCCGAACGGGATCGCCTTACCGCATTAGCAATAGCTGAAATCGCCTGATCTTGGCCGATGACTTTTTGTTTAAGCCGCTGCTCCATAGAAACAAGTTTTTCTATTTCACCCTCTAGGAGTCGGGAAACAGGAATGCCTGTCCACTTAGAAATAATCTGGGCGATATCTTCTTCATCAACCTCTTCTTTGAGCATTTTGCTTTTCTTTTGGATTTCATGCAGTTTATCATTCTTTTCTCTCAGTTGTTTATTAAGAGCAGTGATTACTCCATAGCGAATTTCTGCTACTTTATCCAAGCGCGCTTCTTTTTCGAATTTTTCTTCATCAAATTTCGCTTTTTCCAAATCTGATTTAATTTTTCGAATTGCTTCAATTACTCCTTTTTCCTTTTCCCAGTTAACCTTTAAAGCTCGGGATTTCTCTCGAGTTTCAGATAATGTACTTTCTAATTTTTTAAGCCTTTGCTTAGAAGCTTCATCCTTTTCTTTTTTTAGCGCTTGTTTTTCAATTTCCAACTGCATTATTTTTCGCTCAAGTTCATCTATTTCTGTAGGCAAACTATCTATTTCAATGCGTAACTTAGAAGCTGATTCGTCGATTAAATCAATCGCTTTATCCGGCAAAAATCGATTAGTAATATATCGATCAGATAAAGTAGCCGCGCTGATCAAAGCTTCATCTTTAATTTTGACTCCATGGTATATTTCATATTTTTCCTTTAAACCGCGCAATATGGCAATCGTATCTTCCACTGAAGGCTCGCCGATAAAAATCGGTTGAAACCGTCTTTCCAAAGCTTTATCCTTTTCAATATATTTTCGGTATTCATCAAATGTCGTTGCCCCAATACATCTTAATTCTCCCCGAGCCAGCGCGGGTTTAAGCATATTTGACGCGTCAACCGCCCCTTCTGCGCTGCCGGCACCAACCAAAGTATGCAGTTCATCAATGAAACAGATTATTTGTCCGGCCTTATTCTGAATTTCTTTTAAAACCGCCTTTAGCCTTTCTTCAAACTCTCCCCGAAATTTAGCCCCGGCAATCAAAGCCCCCAAGTCTAAAGCGAAAATTTGTTTATTCTTTAAAGTTGTCGGAACATCTCCGTCCGCGATTCTTTTTGCTAATCCTTCGATAATAGCGGTTTTTCCAGTCCCGGGATCTCCGATTAAAACCGGATTATTTTTAGTTCTCCGCGATAAAACTTGTATGGCTCTGCGAATTTCTTCATCTCTACCGATCACAGGATCAAGCTTGCCTTGTTCAGCAAGTTTTGTCAGGTCTCTGCCGTAACGTTCCAGAGCCTGGAATTTAGATTCTGGATTTTGATCCATAACTCTCTGGCCTCCTCTTAATTCTTTCATTATATTTAAAACAGATGCTGTATTAATATTATATAATTTAAGTAAAGAATTTATATTTTCATCATCTCTACTCTTACAGATAGATAATAACAAATGCTCTATGCTCACATAATCATCCTTGAGCTGTTTTGCCTGCTCCAATGAATCATTTAATATAAATTCTAGTTTTTTAGATATATATTCCTGTGCTCCAGTACCTTCAACCTGCGGTTTTTTTGCTAAAATTTCTTCAATTTTCCGCTGGAATAATCTTATATCTACTCCTAATTTTTCCAATATACTTAAGGCAATACTTTGATCCACTGAGAGCATTGCCAGCATAAGATGCGTTATATCGATTTCCTGATTTTTAAAACGCCGTGCCGTATGAGCAGCTGCCTCTAATGCCTCCTGAGCTTGAAATGTAAACTTATCTAACTTCATTTACCCTCTTCTGTTTTAACTAGTAACTATATAAGTGTATGTTCAAACTAACGAACCAAAGAAATTCCTAACCGAACCACCTCAGTCCGTTCTTTATAGTTTATCATATTTTCCGCTAAACTGTTGACATACTGCAGATTAAGATACACCCCGATATTATTGGCCAAATATTTCTGGATGGGATAAGTTAAGGCCAGCTCTACGGAATTACCTTCTCTGGCTGGCCGAAAATGCGATTCCAGCATAGCACGATCCTCTCTGCCCAGTTTTACCTCCAAATCAAAATATCCGCGATAATCTTTCAAATCGGGATTATTATCATCATCATTTTCCAGATAAAACCAAGCTTTAGGAGATATCTGCATTCCAACTAAACTACTCGGGTCATAAAACATGAAAATCGGTTTTAAATACATACTATTAGTCGAACGCGAAATATCTCCGGCCTGACCATTTGATTCATGCTTAAGCCCTGTTTGTAAAAACACTCCCTTTAAATCCTTATTATCGGAAACAAGATTCGTTGAAAGATAAAATATTTCTGGCTTATAACTAGTGTCTTTAAACGGCTTAGAATTAGATTTTAAATCCCAAAAAGAAGTTTGAGTATATCCAAAATTAAGCCCTTTCAACCAATCATAATTCTCTATAAGCGAGGCATCTTTATTAAACAGCTGGAAACGAAAGCTGAACTGGAACTTACTTTTTTCCGGATTTGCTCCCATTAAAAAATATATCGGTTCATAGGCTTTTACATTCTTTAAATATGGCTGATAAAGATCAAACAACTCATCATAAGATTGATAACTCTTGCTTTGTTTTCGATTAATCGCGTCATTGCCATCCTCTTGAGCTTCTTCAGCATAACTGAAATTAAGAAAATAAAGCATCACAAACATCAAAAAACCTATTTTTTTTAATACCTTACCCATTTTCATTTTATCCTTTTCTAATTTGACTGATTTTTTCAATTGCCGGAGTCATTTGCAGATTAATATCCCTTTGGGGAAAAGGAATCTTGATATCCGCCAAACGAAAAGCCTGATCAATCGCGTAATTTATTTTACTATGCAGTAAAAACTGTTTTTCCGGTTCATCAGTCCAGGCCAGTAATTCCAGATTTAGCGAAGAATTAGCAAACTCTAAAAATCTTACTTCTGGTTCAGGCTTTTTTAAAACATCAGGATTCTCTTTAGCGACCTGTAATAATGTTTCCCGCACTTTCGTGATATCTGAACCATAAGCAACCCCCACCGGACAATGCAGCCTTATTCTTGTGTCCCCATAAGACCAGTTTATAACCGGGTTTTCGATAAATTTAGAATTAGGCACAATTATCGAAATATTATCTGTGGTTAATATTGTTGTTGAACGCATATTTATATTGGCCACTCTTCCCATCTGATTTTCCACACTCACAAAATCTCCGGCACTGACTGGCCTCTCAATCAGCAGAATTAATCCGGATATAAAATTAGATGTCACATTCTGCAAACCAAAACCAATGCCCACACTTATAAAGCCAAAAACAACCGCTAAACTGCCTAAATTCAAGCCCACGCATTGCGCGGCTAAAATAGCACCAAAAAAAACTATCACATAATGCAAAATCCGTTTTACGGCATATGCCATTCCGGCAGTTAACTTGAGTTTTTTTGTCATGCTGTTTGTCAAAGCACGCTGAACTAATTTTGATATTATCAAGGAAACTAAAAAAACAAAAACAGCGGTAAATATTCCTCCTAGGCTTACTTGCGTTTGTCCAATATTTACAATTGGAATGTTCAAAATATTTACAAATTCCTTAAAAGCCGTCACCATAAATCCTCCGTTTTAATCCGCATATAATAATCATTTACGCTTAGAGTAATTATTTGTCTTATTATCTTCAAAGCTTACAGTCAGCAAATAAACAAATAGCATAAAATACATTATATCAAACTTAGCTAATAAATTTTAATTTTTTGATTTTTCGGGCTTGAATTTTAACGCAAGTCATTACCTTACAAGAAATTATGATTTTAATATTATTGCTGAGCAATTAAATTAAGCTCAAATATCATTTTGTTTAATAAGCTGATCATTAAGCCTTAACCATTCAACTACCAATCGCTTTAATTGAACTTCATGGAAAATTTTATTGAATTTATTATCTTCTAATTTATTCACTTCATCAATCAGATCATTTAGAGTTACTCTTCCCAAAGAATAATTTTTACGTTCATCGTCTACAATTGCCTGAGAAAACTTAATTTTATCATCCGCGATAGAGATAAGCTCTTTTTCATTATCTATCTGATTATTTAGATTCTTAAGATCAGTATAAATTTTAAGATGAATATTTTCGGATTCTAATTTTGTTTTTTTAAGTTCAAGTTTGGAAGTTTCCAGACGAGCCTTCTCCACTACACTGGGCATTGGCCAATCAAATGACAGCCCGGCATATACAGTCTGCTCAGAAGCTTTAAGCTGATGATCAGAACCTTCCTGCAAATATCCTGCGATTAAATTTATTGATGGAAGAAGTTCATTGGCATATTTATCAACCTCAAAGCTTGTCTTATCTTCCAGCATTTTCAACATTTTAGCTGTCCGGCTTTGAGTACTGAATTTTAGATAATCAGGATTAAAATTAATTTTCAAATCCTCATAAAGCATTGGATTCTCCGCCCGAAGATCAATGTTATTTTCATTCCGAATTGATTGTTTAATTAAATTTAAATACTCAGCATATTTATTCTCAAGAGTTATTAGTGCTTCTTTTTTTGCTACCACCTGCAAGCTGACTTTATTAACATCAACCGGCAAAGCTATTTTATATTTTTCTCTTTCTTTTATATTTTCCAGCAATTTCATGTTTTCATTATAAGAATTCCTGGCAGTATTTACATTTTCATAAGCTGAATACCAATTATAATAAAGCTGGATCAAAGATGCCAAATAGTCTTCATAGGCCTCAATCACCTGAAAATCAGCTACCTTAGTCTCTAATCCAATAATTTTGTCCAAAAGACGAGTATTCTTTCCAAAGGCATTCTCCGCGATTGGTTGAGAAACCGCAACTTCAAATTCTGAGCTTATTTCCCGAGAAACAGAGCTAAGCGATGAACTATATCCCACTTCAATTTCTGTTCCTGTATAAGGAAAGAGTTTAGTTAAAGCAACTGTATTAGTTAAGTCCTGATCATCTGGATCAAAAACAAAATTATATTTACTTTTTAACGACAATATAAAATCGCCTGCCGGTAAGCCTAAGGCTTTCCTATATTTAAGCGCAAGCTTATCAATAAGTATTTGTTCAAAGCGCGTATCTTTTTTAGAAGCTAAACTAATAAAATTATCTAAAGTTAATATTTCAATGTTTTCCGCTTGAGCTTTGAGAGTATTTGGGTTTATCAGACTAATCGCTATAGTTGTTAATACAATCAATCTTATTTTTCTAATCATCATATCCTCTGCCTCACGCTTTTCATCAGGCTATAGACACAAGGGATTAAAAGCAAGGTTATGGTTGTGCCGAAAATAAGCCCCCAGGTAAGCGCTAACATCATTTGCGCAAGCATTGCATCATATCCTGCCCAGCCATATGCTGTAGGGATAATCCCGACAACTGTGGTAAGCGTTGTCAACATCACCGCGCGCAAACGGGTTTTAGCAATATTAGCTATTTGCCGATTAAAACTTTGCTTACCTAAAGATGCGTCAAAATCAGAATTTAGCTTTACCAGCATAATAATCGCGTCATTGACAACTACTCCGGCAAGCCCCAAAGCTCCGATAACCGCGAAAAAGCCATACATAAGAATCCCATGCATCCAAAAAGCCAGGATTATGCCCACCAAACCAAAAGGGATCGTAATCATTATAATTAACGGTTGATTCAAAGAATTAAACAATAAAGCGAGAATAACATAAATCAAACCAATTGCCATAATAATCGCCATTAAAAAATTCCCTTGGGTCTCCCGGGTGTCTTTTACTTCACCGGCAAATTCAATTATCGCAGAGGGTGTTTTAGCTGTAATTTTACTAAAAACATTATTTTCAAAATACTTGGCTATCTCTAAGGGAGTGCTCTTGGAGCCGGGTTTTATATCAGCATAAATTATTATCGTTCTTTTCAAATCATCCCTAACAATAGAATCCGGACTTACTATCTCCTCTACAATAACAATATCTTTAAGCGGTACAAGATAATTACTCGCGTTTTCAACCGGAAGCTCCAGGACTTTATCAATACTATCCTTAGCATTTTCTATGGTAGTGATCCTTACATAGACTTCATCTTCATCCCCTTTAAACTCATATAATATTTTACCTTCCAATGCCGCTCTCAGTGTAGATGCTATATCCGCAGGACTTATCGCCAGCCTTCTAATCTTATCGCGATCTAATTTTATTCGATATTCCGGATTTAAAATTGGTCTGTCTATTTCCACATTAACTAATGCCGGGTAATTTTCCATTATTTTTGCCAATTCATCAGCAATTTCCCTGCGCCGGCTATTATTATTCTCTTTAACAAGAATCTCAATCGGGCTGTCTCCGCTCTGACCTTGCCAAGTCTTGCTGAATTTTATTTTTTCAATATTCTCTACCTTCGCGAAATCTTTTTTCCACTCTTCAATCAATTGATCAGCGCTTTTCTTACGTTTTTCTTTGGGCAAAATCTCCACATTCATCCGCATATAGTTTTCTTGAGCCGCTGAGCCATGTCTGGTTCGGCCAATTTCATTCCTAAACCCAACCACCTCTTTGCCGACATATTTAGATAAAATGTCTTCCATTGCTTGAGCAAAGCGAGCTGTTTCATAACGCTGTGTACCAGCCGGAGACTGCGCCGTAAGATTAATCTGCCGAGTCTCTTCCCCTGGAAACATAATAAATTTCATTTTTGCGCCCGCAATAAAAGCAGATAAAGCCAAGAGTAAACCAAAGACTATAAATACAATAACTTTACGGGAAAGAATCAACTCTATAAATTTGCCATAAGCATTTTCCCAATGATCAAACCAATGTTTTCTAGAAACTTCCTCTGCTAATCGCTGATTACTCGAAAATTTTTTAAATCGCTTTTTCAGCCCTAACTTATCAATAATTTTTTCTGTCTTTTCGCCTAAGGGGATAATCATATGCCCCGGCAGAATAAACAAAGCTTCAAATAAACTGCCGCCCAGCATAAAAAACACAATCAGCGGAATAAATCCTACCATTGCCCCAAATCTTCCCGTGAAAAAATAAAGCGGGATAAATGCGACACAGGTGGTTAAAATACTGGCGATTATCGGTAAAAAAACAAAAGCCGTCCCTTTACTAGCCGCCTCTTTTGTTTCCATTCCCTGAGCTCTCAGCCGGGTAATATTTTCCGCGACAACAATCGCATCATCTACTACCATCCCCATAACAATAATAACTGCGGCTAGAGTAATATTATTTATCGAGTAGCCGGATATATAAGCAGCAAAAAGAGCAAAGCAAAAAGTAAACGGTATGCCCATGGCTACCCATAGACCAGAACGAAAATCCAGAAACAAAAAAAGCATTAGAAGGATAAGGCTAAAACCAATCAATCCATTCAACAAAATAAGCGAAATTCTATTTCTAACATCAAAAGACTCATCGTCTAAAGGGATAATCTTAATCTGTTCATTTTCCACATTACTCAGCTGAAAATCTTTTACCACTTTAGTTACTGCTTCTATTGCTTCTATAATCCCCACTTGAGAGCTTTTTATTACTCTTAAAAATATTCCCTCATGCCCATTTATTTTAATAACTGTTTTAGTCTTTTCATAACCCTTTAAAACATCCGCGACATCCTTTAGGCGGACAACCTGACCTTCAAATCCTCCTTGAACAGCCAGAGCCTCCAGACTTTTAATATTGTCCAGTTCTCCATAAAGCGTTACTTTTGGTTCTTTTAGATTCTCTATATTTCCCGCAGGCTGCCGAACATTATTGTTCTGGATCTCTTTTATTAATGTATTAAAGGGAATGCGGGATTCAATCAGCTTTTCCGGGTAAGCTTTAATATGGATTTCGTCATCAAGATATCCCGATCGAGATATAGAACTTACTTCAGGTAAACTCAGCAATTTATTCTCAAGCGCTAATGCGTATGACTGAAGCACACTTCTTGATTCAACAGAAAGAATATTTTTACCTTCAAAAATAAGTCCAATATCAATAATCGCTTTGCGGGATGTTTTAAAAACTCGGATAGTAGGATCATCTTTTATATCATCCGGCAAGTCAACATCCAGCACAACATTACGTATTTCAGTTATTACTTCATCTTTATCGGGATAATCTTTTTCAATCTCAACAGTAACAATACTGCTGCCGCCGCCGGTAGAACTGGTTATCTTGTGTATCCCATCAAGACTTCTTACTGCTTCTTCAACCGGTCTGGTAACAAAATATTCCACATCTTCTGCCGAGGCTCCGGGGTAATTCACACTGATTCTGACATTATCAAAAGTAATATCCGGAAGTTCCTCTTTCGGGATCTGATTCCAGGCAATAATTCCCCCGACAAAAACAACACAGAAAATTAAATTTGCCAGCAAATGCCTTTTAAGGAAAAAATTTATCGCGCCTTCTTTCATAAATTATTTATTGACCTTATTTTAATAAAACGGAGTATATTGAAATTATTCACAGACTGGGAATTTTTTAATAGATATATTGTATAATTAAAAAGTAATTTAGGCAAGAGCTATGGCCTAGCACCGGAGAATAGACTAAAATAAGAATATTCCGCTAAGATACTCATAAACTAAAGAAAATAATCCGAGGCAAAGAAAACTCACTCTGCTTGATTGTCCTCTAATTTCTCATAATGATGTTTTACAACCGTAGCATTGATCATATAAACAACATCTTCGGCAATATTGGTGGCATGATCACAAATTCTTTCCAAGTGACGCGCGATCAATAAAAGCTGCACTGCCCGCGCAGCTGTGGTAACATCCTTACTCATATAATCATTAATCAATTCATCCTGAATCAAATTACGCAGATTATCCGCTTCGCAATCAGAAAGTATGACTTTTTTCGCGAGTTGTTCATCACTGTTTACAAAAGCCGTAATAACATCTTTCACCATTTTTCTGGCAATATCCGTTAATTTAGGAATATCAATCAGCGGTTTCAATAAAGGCTTATCTACCAGCTCCAGAGCCCGCTGCGCTATATTTACCGCCAGATCAGCGATCCGCTCTAATTCCGCGTTAATTTTCATTCCTGTCGTAACAAACCTTAAATCACGCGCTATCGGCTGTCTTAAAGCCAAAAGATCGATTGCCGTTTCTTCAATTGCTAATTCTAATTCATCAATCTTTTGATCATCTTCAATAACCGATTGAGCTAATACTTTATCTCTATTCTTAAGCGCTTCTATTGATTTTATGATCGCTTCTTCCGCCAGAATAGACATCTTCAGGATATCGGTATTTAATTTTTTTAAATCTTCGT
This sequence comes from Candidatus Omnitrophota bacterium, assembly GCA_018817165.1. Lineage (GTDB taxonomy): Bacteria > Omnitrophota > Gorgyraeia > B26-G9 > B26-G9 > JAHITE01. Next base: position 22,197 of record JAHITY010000022.1, on the reverse strand, counting down.
CAAAATGCCTTTTCATAGATACTCCTTCTTTCTTAGCCAAATCTTCCGGTTATATAATCTTCAGTGGTTTTTTTAGAGGGTTTCGTGAATATTTTGCTTGTAATATCATATTCTATCAACTCTCCCATCATAAAGAAAGCCGTATAATCAGATATCCGGGCAGCTTGCTGCATATTATGCGTAACAATCACAATTGTATATTTTTTCTTTAATTCATGGATTAATTCTTCGACTTTCGCCGTAGCAATCGGGTCCAGCGCTGAAGCCGGTTCATCCAATAAAAGAATTTCCGGTTCAACTGCTAAAGCCCGGGCAATACAAAGTCTTTGCTGCTGACCACCGGAAAGATCAAAAGCGCTATTCGCTAAACGATCCTTAACTTCATCCCATAAAGCCGCGTCTTTTAGACTTTTTTCTACTTTATGAGTTAAATACTCTTTATCTTTTATCCCATTTACCCTAAGGCCATAAGCCACATTCTCAAAAATTGATTTGGGAAAAGGATTTGATTTTTGAAATACCATGCCGACATTACGCCTCAAATCTACAATATCTAATTCTTTATCAAAAATATTATTTCCATCGATCAGAATATCTCCTTGATAACGAACCCCGACAATCGTATCATTCATTCGGTTAAAACAGCGCAAAAATGTAGACTTGCCGCAACCTGATGGGCCAATGATCCCGACAACAGTATTTTCCCTGATATCTAAACTAATATTTTTTAAAGCCTGAGATGCTCCATAATAAAAATTGAAGTTTTTAATAAATATTTTAATATTACTATTTTTATTATCCGCCATTTTACCTGTGTGGTTTAATGGTTTTTGTTCCATTTTAATTCCATGTTTTGTCAATACACTCATTTCAATCTAACCTTTCTTAATTTATAGCGCGTAATTATCGCAAACAAATTCATGCAAAAAATCAAGACAATCAGTACCAATGCTGTTCCATATGCTATTGGACGGACCTTTTCAATTGCATGATGCTGCGTAGCCATAACATACAAATGATAGGGCAAGGCCATAAACTGATCTGATAATGACCTGGGTAAAAACGGTAAATAAAAAGCCGCCCCGGTAAATAAGATCGGAGCCGTTTCACCAGCTGCTCGAGATAAACCCAGAATTGTTCCGGTCAACATCCCGGGAATTGAATAAGGCAAAACATTTGTCCTGATTGATTGCCATTTTGTCGCCCCTAATGCTAAAGCGCCATCTCTATATGCTTTAGGAACATTTTTTAAGGCCTCTTCACTAGCGGTAATTGTCCAGGGCAGAGTCATTAATCCTAAAGTCAAACCCGCTGAAAGGATTGATGTATTGAGTTTAAGTAACTGCACAAATAAAACCACTCCAAACAATCCATAAACTATCGAAGGCACTCCTGACAAATTACGAATTGACATCCTGATCAGCCTGGTTATTTTACCTTTTTTGGCGTATTCATGCAAATAAATAGCACAGCCCATTCCCAAGGGAATTGATAAAATCGCGGTAATCAAAGTAACCAAAAACGTGCCTACTATTGCCGGAAATATTCCGCCCTCAGTCATTCCTTTTTTCGGCATGGCGCTTAAAAATTCCCAATTAATACTTCCCGCTCCCTTTGTAAATATATCAATTAGAATTATAAGCAAAGCTGCGATAACAAAAAATACGCAGGCTCTTAATATTAAAAACCCTAAGAATTGTTCAGCCTTACGATTTTTCATCTATTCACCTTTTCATACTTATGTAAAATAATATCCGATGTTAAATTAACTAAAAAAGTAATAATAAATAAAACTAAACCCAAAGCAAACAAAGCATAATAATGGGTTGTATTATACGCCACTTCCCCTAATTCAATGGCAATCGATGAGGTCAAGGTGCGTACTGGTCCTAAAAAACTTTCCGGCATTGCCGGAGCGCAACCCGTGGCCATAAGCACTGTCATGGTTTCGCCAATCGCCCGCCCCATTCCCAGCATACAAGCAGCAATGATCCCCGACAACCCCGCGGGAATCTTGACTTTTATAATTGTTTGCCATTTAGTCGCGCCTAAAGCTAAAGAAGCCTGGTTATAAGAATCTGGGATATTAGTTAAAGTATCTTCTGAAATACTGATAATCGTCGGTAAAGCCATAACTGCTAAAAGAATAGAACCATTTAAAGCGTTTAAGCCATTATGTGTCCCAAAAATTTTGGCAATTATTGGTCCGACTAAAACAATTCCTAAAAATCCGATCACAACCGAAGGAATTCCCGCTAAAATTTCAATTATTGGTTTTGTTATTTCGCGAACCCGCGGACTGGCAACATCTGACAAATAAGCCGCTGTCCCGACTCCCAAAGGAATCGCAATGAATAAAGCCCCTAATGTAACCATAAACGTACTGACCAACATCGGCAATATCCCATAAGAATTCTTAACATAAGCCGTGGGATTCCACTGTATACCAAATAAAAACTCTTTTAAATTAACTTCTCTAAATGCCGGGATAGCCGTAAAAATCAGCAAAGCAAATATGCCTAACAATATAATCACGGATATTATCCCATTAAAAAAGAAAAAGCCATGGATAAGCTTTTCCTTAAGCCTTCGGCTTATCCATGTTTTTTTTCTATATTTCAGGCTAAGAGACAACATATTTTATAATCCGATTTTAGAATTCAACGCTTTATATTCTTTAGATATTGGGAAAAACCCTTCCTCTTCCACAAGCTTCTGACCTTCAGCACTTACTTCAAATGCCAGAAAATCTTTTACCGCGCCTTTGGGCGTGCCATTAACATATTGATGTAAAGGACGGGAAATCGGATATACTCCGGTTTTCACATCATCCGAATTAAGCGGACTGGCATAAATTCCTCCGGCCCGAGCCGCGACTTTTAAAACATTTAAACCCGTTGTTTGTTTAACATACCCCACCCCGACATAACCGATCCCAGAGCGATCCTGTTTTATTGCCTCAACAATCTGGGCATTTCCATTCATCTGATTCATCTTCTGCGAATAATCACCTTTTAAAACTGTTTCCATAAAGAATCCATATGTTCCGGAATTTGACTGCCGACCATACATCGTTATCGCCATATCCTCACCGCCGACATCTTTCCAATTAGTTACTTCTCCCCGGAAAATCTTACCGATTTCATCCATAGTCAATTGTTTTATCGGATTATTTTCATTGGTAATCACACTCAAACCATCAACAGCGACAACCACACGATTTACTTGAACTCCATTATCAGTTGCCTGCGCAACTTCTTTTGCTTGCATTAAGCGTGATGCATTAGCAATATCACACTTCTTATTGATTAAAGCCGCAACTCCGGTTCCTGATCCACCGCCAGTGACCGCAATATAGCTGCCGGGATATTCTTCCATATAAACTTCAGCCAAACGCTGCACTAAGTTAATCAAAGTATCTGAACCCTTGATCTGAATCATATCTTCAGCTTGTACAGATCCGACCATTAACCCTAAACTGATTATTAAACCAATCAAGCCTATTTTTCTTTTTTTCATTTTCCAATTCCTCCGTTAATTTAAGTTTACTTTATTATTGTTACATTTGTGTTACAAAACAGTTACTAAACCGTTATATTAAAACTTAAACAGCAGATCCACCTGTACTAAGTCCTGCTCTTTCTTGGAAGCAGCAATGTCAGTTTCTGTTCGATAATAATCTAACCCAAGAATTACATTTTTAGCCAAAGCATAGTTAACAATAAATTCATAGCCTTTAGCATCTGTTATCCCGCCCAAAAAGTCTGAATCCGGTAAAAAGTCAACCCAAGCGTCTTTTTCTAGTGTACGATAAAGCACTTTTGCCTGCCAAGTGCTTGGATCCTTGACTTTCTTATCGCCAAATTTAATCCCCGCTAAATAACCAACATTATTTTTATCCGGATCTGTGTTTTTAGTATAATCGCCAAATAAGGCAACATAGTTGATGATTTCATCAACCTCTGCATCTTCCTGCAAGTTCATGCCCAATTCCGCGGTAAAACCTAATGAATCATAATCATACTTAAATGATGCTGGACTTGTACTGGTTGTATTTGTGCCGCCGCCATCAACAATATTTGAATATGGCAGACCTTCTACTGAATTAAACGCATAATAGTTAATTGATGTTTTTAAAGTAACTGCATCGGATATTTCCCATTTAATTCCAGGCTGAATCGTGAACATCGATGGATCTGCACCAGAGCTCATTTCATCAAGAATAAAATAACCGGTATTCAGGAAAATTTCTGTTGAAGAATTTAGCGGTAAATGACTATTAACAAACACACCTTCGGGATTTATATCTCCATCCCAGAGAAGATCTGATACCAGCCACAAGGTTTTTGACAATTCAATCTTACCACCCATAATATCGATATTATTATTCAGCGCGTAAGTTGCATAGGCATAATCCAGCATAATCTCTTTTGAAGCAAAATTATCTTGAAATGTCTGATTGGTTGAACGAGGATCACTACCCCCTGACGCCAAACCAAAATTAACTTTAAATCCTTTGGTTACTTTTGCCTCAGAACCAAGCCGAAACCGCACTCTAGCTCTTTCTCTTTTTGCCGTAGTGGTACTCAAACTGGTTATTGTATCTTTTTCTTCACTCTGATAACGTAAACGCAGATCGCCTTTAAAAGTCATGGTCTGAATCCAGGAAGGCAGAGTTCCGGATTTACCTTCCGCAATTTCTTTAGCCACCGCGGTTTTTGTCTCATCTAATAAAATCTGTGCTTCCACCGGAGTAAGCACATCTTTTTCCACTAATTTATCGACTAAAAGATCGACTTCTCCAGCAAAAGATTTTGCCGCAAAAGGCAGTATGAACATAATTCCGACAATCATTAAACACAACATTTTTTTCATTTTTAAAACCTCCTTTGATTAATTACTACAAACTTTTCTAAACCGATGTATATTTTTCTCAATCCGATGCATTGATTCTGAAAAATATCCCTCATTATATTTATCTGAGTTTTCAACGCTGCTTAATACATTTTTTAATGTATTCAGCTGTACACGCAAAAAACTGGCCATATAATCTTGCTGCAATTTATTCAGCTTTTTAACATCACAGCTTTGTCTGGCATGAAAATTCTGAGCAAAAATTAAATAACCCATTTTTAAATCCATTCCTCACCTCCTTTCATATTCTTTATTTTCTAAATAAAGTATACAATCGGATTGTGAAGAATGTATGACAAACAAGTAAACTCTTTGGGGCTCGTAAAAAGAAATATAGCTGAGGATCTAAGCTTTGGGGATGGTAAAACTAAAAGTAGAACCCTTACGTTCCACACTTTCCACAAATACTTCACCACCATGTGACTGGATAATATGCTTAACAATAGAAAGCCCTAAGCCAGTGCCTCCCAATTCGCGCGAGCGCGCTTTATCCACCCGGTAAAATCTTTCAAACAAACGGGGCAAGTCTTGACTCGGGATGCCGATACCGGTATCCGAAATAGCAACTTTAATAAAATTTCCTATTTCCTGAGCGGAAACAATAATCCCCCCACCAGAAATATTATATTTTATCGCGTTTTCTACAAGATTTAACAAAACCTGCTTTATCCTAGTCTGATCAACTAAAACATCGGGAGTATCCGTCGGAATATTTACTTTAGCAATAATTGATTTATCTGTTAACTGAACTTTTAAACTGGCAATAACTTTTTCAACTATTTCCGATAGCTTGCATGATTTTTTTTCCATAACCAGTTTGCCCGACTCAATTTTAGAAAGATTTAGTAGATCATCTATTAGGCAAGCTAACCGATTGGAATCTGTAAGAATAATTTTTAAAAAATCCCGAGCATTTTCCGTGTCTTCCATTGCCCCTGCTAAAAGAGTCTCCGCAAAGCCTTTAATACTTGATATCGGAGTCCTCAGTTCATGTGATACATTCGCCACAAATTCCTGCCGAATTTTTTCCAAACCCCTTAAAGTCGTAACATCATGAAAAACGAGAACTGCCCCTTCGGTGTGCTTATCTTTTTCAATACGCGTAGCATGCACCAGTAAAACCTTTTCTTCTGGCAAAAGAGTAGATATTTCTTTTGCGATCAGCTCTGATTCAGGTTCTAATACATTATCGACTATTTCCTGTATCTGCAGATTACGAATTACCTCTATTGGTTTTTTTCCTGCTGGATTTTCATTTATTTTTAAAACATTCTTAAGCGCCTGATTCATCAGTAAAATTGTACCTTGAATATCAACAATCATAACTCCTTCGAACATGCTTAAAAAAACAGCTTCTAAGCGTGACTTGCTCTGACTGACTTCTTCAATCTTTGTTTCGATTTGTTCTGACATATAATTAAAAGTATTTGCCAGATCCCCTATCTCATCATTTGAATACATTGATATTTTTCTAGCATAATTACCCTGCGCGATATCTTTTGCTGCCCAGGAGATTTCCCCAATCGGACGCGAAATAAAAAAAGATGCCAGATAACTCACTAATCCGGCAAGCAAAAAAGCCGCTAATAAAGCAATCTCAAGCGTTAGCGTCAAGTTACCCAATAATTCATCTATTTCAGACAGCGGAATAGACAGTCGAATAATCCCCGGAATATTGTTTTTATTGAATAAAACAGCCGTGTACAGAAAATCTTTTTTAACTGTAGTACTGAATCTTCGACTTTGCCCTCTACCGGATTGTATCGCCTGCTGAACTTCCGGACGATAAAGGTGATTTTCCACGCTGGCTAACTTATCAACATTAACCTCTGAGTCGCCAAACACAGTACCATCTAAAGCAATAAACGTTACTCTTAAATCTAAATCACGCCCTATCTTAACCGCAATCGGATCTAATTCATAAGAAGTTATATTATTTATCGGCACATCCTCAATATATGTTTTAACTAAGTCTAACTGCCTTTCAACATTTGTTTTTATTCTTTTATAGATATAATCTTTGAGATTATTACTCAGATAAATAAAAAGTCCGGATAATATAATCCCGCTGATCATTATAAAAATTAAAGTGATCTTATATTGAATCTTTATCTTCAAGCCTGATCTTCCTCACTGAATTTATAGCCAATACCTCTAACCGTATTAATTAACTTCCCGCTTTTCCCTAATTTTTCTCTGAGCCGTTTAATATGAGTATCTATGGTTCTGGTAGTTACATCTGAATCCATATCCCAAACATCTTCCAGCAATCTGTCTCTTGATTGAACCCTGCCTTTTCTCCTGATTAATGTGACTAGGAGTTTAAATTCTATCTGAGTTAGGATAACTTGCTTTTCATCAACTTTTACTTGATGTCTGCCAATATCTATGCTTATATTTGACGAACTTATTACTTCATTTTCTTCAATATTTTCATTTGCTTTACCGCGTTTGAGAATTGCCTTTACCCTTAAGATTAATTCTCTTGGGCTAAACGGCTTAACCACGTAATCATCAGCTCCCAGCTCAAAACCCACCACCTTATCCATTTCCTCACCTTTAGCCGTAAGCATGATAATCGGAATATGCGCCAACTTTTTATCTTGCTTAATCTGTCTACAAGTCTCAAAACCATCTATTTTAGGCAGCATAATATCCAAAATCACCAAATCATACGCCTGATGGGCTAAAACCGCTAAAGCATCTTCTCCGGTTATACTTACGCTACAATCAAAACAAGCTTTCTCTAAATTATATTTAACCAATTTAGAAATATGCTTATCATCTTCCACGACTAAAATTTTTTGTTTTGCCACTTTTTCTCCTTAATTGGATATACCGATTACTTAAACATTACAATATATACATTAAATTTAGGTGACAGTTATGTGACGTTTAGGTTAACTATAGTTTATTATGATAAAATGAACTAAAATTAGCAACTAAATTCCTAATTCCGGCTCTAGGCAGATAAAATTACAGGTATTACTCTTTACATCATTAGCCAGAAAATTCTGGGGCTCTTTGCTTAATGCCAGATTAAGATAATAATCAAATTTATCTATATCTCCATGAAATTTATAAATTTGAGCAAGCCGCACATATGCATCTATGATTTGGGGATCTAAAGCAATTGCCTGCTCCAGATATTCTTTAGCTTTATCAATATTCCCCCCATAAGCCCCTGGGGCAAGAAAATAAAAACACCCCAAGCCATAATACACCTCTGGAGAATCCGGCATTAAAGTCCTCGCTCTTTTTAAGTTTGTAAACACAGGCGAACCATTAATAAACGCTGATAATAGTCCTCCATTATAAGCAATCATCCCTTTTGACCCAGCAAAGATCAAGTAAGCCCGCGTCAAAGTGTGCCGATCAGCTAATTTTTTACCTCTGCGAATAATCCTATCTGATAATTTAGCGGCTTGATCATATTCTTTTAAATTAAATTTTATATACGATAAGCTGATAAAAGCCGGAAAAAAATCAGGCTGTCTGTCTATAATTTCCTCGAGCATTTTCTGACTTAACTCTAAGCGATATTCCCGGCGTAAACATTCCGCTATCCCCCATTTTGCCTCGACTAAATCCGGTTCAATTGCCAGCATCTGCTCAAAAACAGTTTTCGCCTGTTGATGATCATATTCATTGAAATATATAAGTCCTAATAAATATAGATTATTTAAATCTTCAGGATTATTTTTAACAATCAGCTCTTGTTGATTTAAATCCTGACTTTCTGATTGTTCGTGCAGAATTTTCCAAGGCAGACAAAAAGCAGTATTGCCAAGCCAAAAAATTATAATCCAAATAAATATCAGAGTTTTAAGTTTCATATATAAATTATCTCTTTAAAAACAATAAAAATCTTTCGGAATTATTCATTCAAAACTATATTCCAAAATATTTTTAAAATCATTGACCAGAATATATTTAATCACCCTGACTTTTATTAGCGCGCAGTTAGGAGCGGTTACAAATTCTTTTAGATACGGCTGTTTCCTAAGATAAATAGCCAAGTAATCAGCCATTGATTGGCTGCTGATTTCTTCAGCTGTTCCCAGCACAGTCAAAGCCTGAGCTTGACTGATATCATTCGCCTGATTTGTTTGACTATCAATAAGCAAAGATACCTTTGGCGAATGTTTTAAGTTTTTGTATTTATGAGTGTCGCGGATCGTAGCGAATATAATCTCGCGGCAGTCTTCTGTGGCCGCAAATCCCACCAAGCTGCAATAAGGATATTCCTTGCTTTGGGTTGCCAAAACGCCAAAATGCTGTGTATTTAAAAGCGATTTTATTTGATTAAAAACAGCCTCTTTATCTTTCATAATAACCCCTTCACCTTGATCGCAACTGCTTGCGCAATTTGTTAACCGCTAATTCCTTGGCCTTTGCTTCAACTTCCACCGTAATGTCCAAATCAAGCCAGCAATGGGGAAAATCTTGGATATCAATATAATCATGATGTGGACCTAGTTTTGCTCCCTGCCAGCCGCATTTCGGACTGGAGATATGAAATAAGGGCTCCCGATTCCAGGTTTTCAAAGCCCTTACAGTGACCTCCTCTGTCGAAAGCTGATCGGACAAGCAGCGATGATGATGCAGATCATAAACAAAAGGAACTCCATTGGCTTGGCAAAAATCCAGCAGATCAGCCGGAGTATAAACTCTGTCATCATTTTCCAAGGTTAACTTATCCCGAATAGTTTTATCTAGTTTAGCCAGAACCTTACTCACTCTTTTTAAGGCTGCCGGCTTATCGCCATAGCCTCCGCCGGCATGAATATTAATCACATCTGCCCCGATTAATTCACTTACTTCCGCTTGATAAGCAAGTTCCTCAATTGATCTGCGGGTAATCGCCTGATCTTTTGCGCTTAACAATATAAATTGATCCGGATGAAAAGTTAAACGAATATCATATTCTTTTGCCCTCTGTCGGCAAAGATTAAAACAGGCTTTTATTTCTTTTGCCTGTTCCAAGGAGTTTAATCCATAACTATAATCAGGATGGGTTTTAAGTGGTAAGATCCGACTATTAACTCGAAAACAGCCGATATTATTTGTATGGCAATACTCCAAAGAAGCTAGGAGCGCTCGACTGTTCTTTAGACACAATTCTGAAATTTTATCACTGCGCAGAGAATCCGACAACTTGCTTAGATAAAGCGCAGTAGTTGTATGAAATTTAATCGGTTGATCATGGAATTTACAACACAAGCCGAATCTTATCATAGTTTTAAAATATTTGCCTAATTATTGATAAAAAGTTTTCTTCTGAGCAAAATCAATAAAAACCCTTTTAAAACATTTATCCCGCCATGAAAACAATAATCTATTTTCAGCAGCGGGATAATTATCAGCACAGTTTAATTTTCAATCTTTTTCGGCTGACACAAATGCTCTGCTTTAACTGCTGTTCTGCCGCAGCTATTACATATATAAGCCAGCTCTTTTATCTTATCATTGCACAAATGCCTTTGCGTGGGAATCATTGCCCCGCACCAATCGCACTTTTCATCTTTTTTATTAACCGGCACACACATGTGCCCTGATTTGCCTGTTTTCTGCATACAGGTTGGACAAGCATCCGCTTTCGGAGTACAGGCCTCAGCCTTATCCCCAACTAAAGGCCGGACTGAATCTATTTTAAAATAAACCACAAAAGTCTTTTTATCTGCCTCACACTGACATCCATGTTTTTTCCTTCTCAGCTCATCAGCCAAAGCGGAATCATCAGCTTCTTTAGTTTTTGTTAAATACAAACGTTTTCCCGCATAATGTCCTTGTTTTTCCATAAAAGCATATGCAGCTTTAGAATTCTCCTGTAAATTTTTATGCGAAAGTTTATCCGCCATTAAAAATATGCAGTTATCCTCGTTAACAAAATGCGGCCTGCCATAAACCGCGGTATCAACAATGCCTTTACTGTCCGCAGTTGCTAAAATTCCCATTCCTTGGGTATTCTCAAAATATTTCTGCAAACTCATAATTTCCTCCTTTATTTTAATCTACAATTAACAAATAATCTATTACCCCTTTAATTCTTTGCATAAATATTCAATGAAACTGAAATTAAGTTTGAAGTTTATTATAATACAAAATCAATTAAAATAAAAATACTAATAATTATATGATTAAATATTAAAGTATAAGCAGCTGTAAAATAAATAGATGCGTAAATTTAGCCTTACGGGATCAAACGTGATTTCGCAGAATTAGCTCGATGGGATGCGGATGCAGATAATATTGGCGTTTTAAATAAGCCTTATTATACTTCCGGACATAATGCTGCAATAAAACAATAGGCACGATCAAAGGCACATAGCCCTTATGATAATTTTCAATTACTTCCACCGCTTCCTGCTTTTCCTCAGAAGAAAGGTCTTGTTTAAAATAACCAAGAATATGCTCAAGGACATTAGTATTTTTATTTACTGTTGGCAGCAAACTCAATCCTGCTAACATTGTTTGCATATATGCATCAAACAGCTTTTCTTTTTTATATTCTTTGGCATTAGCAACAATTTTCCCCAATGCGCTTAATACTTTCGAGCTATGCGCCATAAGCAACAGTTTATGGTCAGAATGAAAATCAATCAAGCCTTTGCTTGTTTTTTTATTCGCTATCAGTTCCTGCCATCGCTGAAAAACAAATAACTTTTCAATAAAATTCTCACGCAGTTCCGGATCATGCAAGCGGCCTTCTTCTTCTACCGGCATAAAGGGAAATGTTTGCCTGAAAATTCGCGCAAATACGCCAACTCCTTTATTGACCGCAAAGCCTTTATCATTATAAACCTTTACGTTTTGCATTCCCGAACTAGGGGATTTGGCTTTAAACACAAAACCGGAAAGGTTCATTGCTGCTAATTCTTTAACTTTTTTTTGTGCCCAGGCACTCATTTTTTGAGTGTGATCGATCCCGGTTTTTTGGGTCAATAGCCGCGGATTATTAATCTCACCGACTAAACGCATTGCTTCCCGCGGAATTGTCAGCCCGCATTCAACTTCCGGACAAACCGGGACCCATTCCACAAATTTTCCCAGAGTATCCCGCAAAAAACGATCAAGTTTATGACCGCCGTCATAACGCACTTTTTCGCCTAAAAGACAAGCACTGATTCCTACTTTTATTTTATCGGCCATTACCTGTCTCCTTTTCTCAGTATTTAGTCGAAGGTCATAAATCAATGGTCAATAGCTAATGGTCTATGAGCCAAAAAAGCTTTCTGTTTTTCCTAAACGTTTACCCTGAGCGAAGTCGAAGGGCTATCCGTTTATCCTGAGCCTGTCGAAGGGCTATACGCTGTTTCTTTAATCAAGCTTTAAAATATCTAAGCCAAAGATATAAAGCGCTTATGATCAATGATTGGATTGTAAACGGTACGCCATATTTTAGAAATTTGCCAAAGGTTACCTTATATTTATTACGTGCCGCGATCCTGACCATAACCACATTCGCTGAAGCGCCAATAACTGTCATATTGCCGCCTAAACAGGCGCCCAGAGCCAAAGCCCACCATAAAGGCTGGCTTATTTGTTCGATATTTTGCGTGCCCAAAGAGCCAGAGAAATGCTCAATAAAATTCTTAACCAAGGGAACCATCGTGATCACAAACGGAATATTGTCTAATATCGCGGAAAACAAAGCTGAACCAAAAAGCACAATAAGACATACATGAAATAAATTTTGTCCCGAAGCATTCAATATCAGCTGTCCCGCTTTTTCAATAACCCCATTTGCGTCCAAAGCCGCGATCATTATAAACATTCCGATAAAAAAGAAAATAACACCCCACTCGACTTTCATCAAAGTCTCTTCACTGTCTGATTTACAAAAAAGCATCATCAGCATACTGCCGCCCAGCGCGACAATCCCAGGCTCTATATTCAGTTTCGCGTGAAAGAAAAAGCCAATAAAAATCACCCCCATAATTATCAACGATTTGATCATGTTTTTTTTATCGACAATTGCTAAATGCGGAATAGCATTAATCACCCGTTTTTTCATTGACTCCTGGACAGTAAAGGCATTGCGAAATAATAAAAAAACAGTGGACAGGAAAACAGCGAAAATTAGGATTACCACAGGAGAAAGATTTACTAAAAAATCGGAAAATGACAATTTGGCGGCGGATCCAATAATAATATTTGGCGGATCCCCGATCAGCGTAGCTGTTCCTCCAATATTTGAAGCCAATGTTTCCAGAATAATAAACGGTATGGGATTGATCTCCAGCAGTTCAGCGATAAGAATAGTTAAGGGCACCAGAAGAATAATTGTCGTCACATTATCAAAAAAAGCCGATAATACTCCTGTTACCAACAGAAGCAAACACATTATCAAAAAAGGATTTCCCCGAGAATGCTTAGCCACGCTGATCGCTGCCCACTCAAAAAAACCGGTTTTTGAAAGAATAAAAACACAAGTCATCATCCCAACAAGTAGAAAAATTACATTTAAATCAACTGCGCGCATAGCATCTTCAAATGACACCAAATGCAGCATAATAACCAAACAAGCGCCGATTACCGCGACTATTGTTTTACTGACTTTATCGGAAGCAATAGCAATATAAGCACCCACAAAAATAATAACCGAAAGTAATGCTTTCATCATATCTCCTGATTTAAAATACTAAGATTTTATCTATTATGGTAAAGCGATCAATAACCCCGATTAATTTATTGCGTTCATTTGTCACAAATAACTTTGACCGTTGTTTTATGCTTAACTCAAAGATGATTTCCAATAAAGTTTTGTCCTGACTAATCGGTTCAGCATGCTTATAAAAATTGCTTACTTTAAGATTCCGATGAATTCTAAAATACTTTTCAAATGGGTCAATATGTCTGACAAAAGATATCGTCTTTAAATTATTAAAAAAATTCGGCATTCCGTATTGAAAAACATCCAAGCAAGTTAACTGACCGCAAAAATTATACTCATCATCGACTACTGGCAAAACATCAAAATGCTTTAAATGCATTAACCGGGTAGCTGTTTCGATTGAATCGTTCAGATTAACACATGCCTGCACCGGGCGGATAACATCTTTCGCGAATATCTGTTCATCAACTTCCAAACAAAGCGCGGATAGCTTATCTTTTGCTCGATTAAAAACAGGGTATGTTTTTAAAAACGCTTCCGCCCCTTTTTGCTTTTCCAGGAATTTAATAATAGCGGCAGTTGTCTGCAATATAACATACGGTTCATCTGCTGAAGATATCATCAAACATATTATTTTAGCCTGAGTTTTATCCATACTGTCAAAATCAATGCCTTCGTAACTTAAGCCCACTGCCAAAACAAATCTCCCCCAGCCTTCTATCCGGGAATGAGGAATAGCCAAGCCAAAACCAATGCCGGTTGTACTCATATTTTCCCGGGAAACAATACTGTCAAAAATTTCTTTTTCAGATAAACCAGCGATCTTTGCTTTTTCCGAAGCAAATACTTCCTTAATCAGAAATTTAATTGCTTGGAATTTATCACAAACCGGCAACTGTTTTATAATCAGCTTTCCTTTTATAACTTCTTTTAATTCACTCATTGTCCTATCCTTTGCTTGCAACCAAACTATTAAAACCTTCAAATGAACACAGGGGCAAAATCGAAATAAATCCCTTATCCTGCAGATTACACAAATTCAACAGTTTATCATTTTCTATTATACTCAGGAAATTCATTGCTTCTTTTTCACTTGATACATGCACAACCAGAGCCTTATTATATGAGGGCACTGCTTTGCCATGTAAATAGGTAACCGATGAACTAGGTCCGACAATTTCCGTCCCGATATTCTTTTTTTCCGTGATTTGTTTTGCTTTAAACCCCTGCTCTTCGACTAAACTTGCCACTGATTTCAAATAATCCAGACTATTATGATATATAACTACAACCATTATTCCACCTCTTTTTTATATTTATATTATTAATTAAGAATGTTAAGAAAATTCAGGCAATAAACATAAAAAAGGCGGAGAATTATTGAAAAGCTGAGAAATAAATATCGAACATTTTTTTTCTGTCCTAAAGACAAACGCCGGTAATCGGCGATAAACAAAACAAGCGATTACCGCTAACCGCGAGCTCAACTCTATTTTTTGGGTTCTCGGGCTTTGGGGAACTGATTTATAACTTTCACATTCCCTTAACTGGCAACAACGCTCTGCTACCTCTGCTTGATCCGACGCGAATGCTAAGCCATCGATCGATAATTGCGCAGCAATAATCCAAATTATTATAATTAAAAAAACTTTATATTTTCTCATTATTTAGCTTTTAAGTTCGAAAACATATTCGCCCGTTCAAACTCCAGAAAAACCTGCACTAATTTTACCGGGTTTTCAGCCGCCATTAATTTATTTCCGATTTCCTTTTTATTTAAAAACTTAGCGATTTTGGCCAGAATCCTCAAGTGAACAAATTCATTCGGCGCGCAGATCATAAAAAAAATCGAAACCGCTTTATCATCAGGCGCATTAAAATTAATTGGTTTAAGTGTCCGCGCGAAAATTATATTCGACTTTTTAAACAGTTTTTCCGAAGGATTCCGAGGATGCGGAATCGCAATCCCATTACCAATCCCCGTACTCATCATTTTTTCCCGGTCTCTTAATTCTTTTAACAGCAACTGATCATTTTCTGAGATATTATTATCTTTAGCTATTTTTACCAGTCTTGTCAAAACAGCATCCGGCTTATCTAAATCCATATTCAAATCAATTAGCCCAGGATTAATCAATCTTGACAAAGGAATAATATCATTTTCTGTCTGAATAACCAAGTCTAAATCTTCATTGGGCGATTGAACTATCTGACCTTGCAAATAATTATCTATTGATGCCAGATGAAAACGCCACTGATTACCGACTTTTATTCCCGGGATTTTTCCATTTTGCGCCATTTTAATAACAGTCTTCTCATTAAGCTTAATATATTCCGCTAATTCTCGGGTTGTCATTATTTTATTTTTAGACACTATTGCACCTTTTCATATCTTAGATTAACTTAAACTAACTTATTTTAACATATAATAAATATACCATATTTCTGATTTTTTTCAATGATTTATTTTCCTAAAAGATATAATCGTTTTAACCGCAATAATTAAGGGTAATTATTAATTAAGAGTTGGGGGCTTAGATTAAGCTAATTCTATATTTCAGCTTTTTCTGGCAAGGCTGGTATGATGATTTTGCCAATTTTAAAGAATCCAAACCAAGATCCTCTTCAAAATTGAAATATAGATATTTTTCCGGAAGGAGCTTAGCCAGATCATTAAAAAGATATTGGTAAATTCCTTTAAACTTTGTTTTTGCTTTGGCAAATTTCACATCAAATATATCCGGCGTCAATTCTTCTCCCAAAACAAATCCCGCCGGCTGATTATCCACATAATATATCATTCCACACAAAACCAGCTCTTCGTTCATATTTATCGCCTCTAGACAAGCATAATAGTCTGTATCTAATTTATCCTGCCCGGTGTCAGCTTGCCATTGCTCTAAAATTTCCTTGGCAGCATTCATATGTTCAGAGATTAAAGGATAAGACTTATGCTCATATTCTCGGACAAATTGATTTAAAAGATTCCGCTTTTTATGCATTTTATTTCCTGAATAAGCAACTATCTGAGAAATTTCATAGATATAATCTGACTCCCCTTCTAAAAAAGTAGATCGAAAATCACTAGTTGGAAAAAAATCAAGCCAAGTCTCTGGAACTGGAAAAATAAAATCTATTTGCTTCAACCTACTTTTAAGATATGCAAAATTAATCTCGCCGGGATGTTTAGTGGGCATCAAATAAGTCGAGCCATCATAAGTCTTGCCGCGGACAAAGAGTTCTTTATTATCAAGAATTAGTTCATTGAAATGCGATTGGCGAAAAAGATAAAGATTAGCAAAACTATAATCAGATAAACCACACCCAATTTGCTTGAGTGATTTATCTAAATTCTCACGATGCTCTAAATTAAGTTTCTCAATATGCATTTAATCCTAGACTAAACTGCCTTTATTTGGAAAGATTTAGTGTTTTTTGAATTGATTTATGCCAATCAGAAAGGTTGCCTACCAGCCAGGCCGCAGCATCCGGCTGTTTTTTTTGATTTTTAAACATAATTTTTAATAAAGGCTTAAATTTTGTCTTACTTAAAAATGATTTGGGCATTTCTAAACCGATTATATCGCTTAACTTAATACTTAACTCTTTTGCCGGAGCCCACATTTTAAAAAACAATTCCTCATCAGTAAGCACTAATACCCCATTGCCGCGTATTTGAGCCATGCCCAAAGATTCCTGGCCAAAAAATACTCCCATTTAAACGCCCTTTATGCTTATCAAAGTTTACGCCAATAAATAAGCTTACAGAAAAACAATAGCATCAATATCAATCTAATAATCCGCTATTTATTTTTTTTGAACAAACCATCAATCCTATATTTCCCCGCACCGATAAAAATTAATCCCAAAAAAACAATACATAACTCTATTGCATGAGATGCCCCCATTATCCCATCTCCTTTTTTTAAA
Source organism: Candidatus Omnitrophota bacterium (assembly GCA_018817165.1). Classification (GTDB taxonomy): domain Bacteria; phylum Omnitrophota; class Gorgyraeia; order B26-G9; family B26-G9; genus JAHITE01. The sequence goes on along the minus strand of JAHITY010000022.1, from coordinate 4,736 downwards.
TGAAATAGCGCAGCCACAATCATAGTAAAAGTTAATAAACCACAAGCCGGTCTAAACATAAAACCAAGCAATAAGCATATCCCGCCAACTAATTCCGCAAAAGCGGCCATAAAACCCCAAAAAACAGGAGCAAAATTAATTCCTAAATTAGCCATGGCCATGCCCAAACCAGCCCATTGCTCAGGGCCTCCCAGCATCTTAGGCAAACCATGCATTATAAACATAATCCCCAAACCAACCCTTAAAAACAATAAACCTTGATCTCTAAAATTATCAGACGAGTTCTGTGCCATAAATAAGCCCTCCTATTTATTTTTCCACAAATCCTTAATAATCCCTAATCTATTGCTAATTGATAATGAGCGGAATATACACATTAGATAGTGCAAAAAAACAGCGCTCACACCCTTTACCTTTAGCCCTAAGACTATGCCGCAGGCTTTATTATTCCCCATAGGTATTATATATCCCAGATCCAAAGCATGGTATTTTTTTAATTTTTCCCTCTGCATTGATCGAATAATATTCCTTGCCGCTAAATCGCCTTGGGCAATAGCAAATTGCACTCCCATTCTCAACGGCTGTCCATTAATCTCGACATAGGCATTATCCCCGATACAAAAACAATTCGGATTTATTCTTAAATATTCATCGACAATTACCCTGCCTTGCGCTGCTGTTTTCACCCCTAGATGTTTAATCAGATCAGGAGTTTTGACTCCTGCTGTCCAAATAAGACACGATTCTGGAAAAATCTTTCCATTATTAAGCGTTATTTTTCCATCGCTTACCGCCTTAATCTCTACTTGCCGGATAATCTCAATGCCCATTTTTTTTAAATTCAAACCAGTGTATTCCTGCATCCACCGCGGCAGCCGGCCCAGAACTTCATTACTTTTTTCCACAATAAAAATAGGCTTAACCGCGAGTTTTCTTTTTGAAAAATAGCGCCAGATATTTGTCGCTATCTCCACTCCGGTATAGCCTCCGCCGCAGATCACAAAGTTTTCATATTTTTGGGAATTAAGCTCATTTAAGATTAAAACAGCATCTTCTAAATTATCCAGTTTAAATGCTTGTTCTTGCAAATTTATATCATTATAAAAATTTGTCTGGCTGCCGGTTGCCAATATCAAATAATCATAAAATATATCATTCCCCAAACAAGTAACTTTGCTTTCTTTTAAACACACAGAATCAACCCGAGCATTTAAAAATTTAACTTTTAGTTTTTCCGCATTATTTTGAAGGTTGTCGGCAAGGAATTTCGCGTCTATTCTATTGCTTATTATATCCGGAAGCATTGGCAAAAAGTTAAAATCCGGCTTTTGATCAATTAGCGTGATTTCTAATTGATTACTAGAGTGTCTTAAAAAATTAGCCGCGCTAATTCCGGCAAACCCCCCGCCGATGATTATTATTTTTTTCATAACTTATCTGTTTAATAATTGATCCCAAACAATTATTAATCCTATTACTGTTTGTACTTTAATTGTAAGCTTTGAGGAACTCACAAGTTTCGTTTTATCGGCATAACTATTTTTCAATAAAACTCCGGCTTTTACGATTAGAGGCAGCAGCAGGAATACACTCAAAGAAATAAACGTTAGGGTATTAATTAATATGTTTACTAATACAAAGCACAACCCTAGGCCCATAAACCCATAATAAAGCAAATATGCCTTTTTTACTCCCACCATACTGACTAGATTGAATTTTGCCGCTTTAATGTCTTCCGGCAAATCCGGGACTTCATTAGCAATAAGAATTCCGGCGATTAAAAAAGCAAAGGGCAAAGACAGTAAAAACCCAGTAAAAGTTGGAAAAATATTTGTTTGAATAAAATAAGCCCCCATAACAATTGCCGGACCAAACAAAACAAATATAACAATTTCCCCTAAATATCGATAAGAAAATTTTAATGGGCCATTAGAATAGGCAATTCCCAAAAACAGTATTCCCAGAAAAAATCCGAATATTTTCAGATCTGCACCGAGAAAACTCAAGCTGATTACTGCCAAACAGGCAATAAGCATACAAACTAGAGCTGTCTTCAGATAAAATTTTTCTGATAAAACATTTTCCTGAATTAGCTTTGAACCGCCAAAAAAACCATAAAATTTCTGATCATGCCAATCCGCGCCTGATTTTGAGTCAGCATAATCATTTATCAGATTAGCTGCTAAATGCGTCGCAATAACTGCCAGCAAACCCAGGGCAAATTTCCAACAGTCAATATTCCCGGCTTGCAGTAAAGTCCCGGAAAAAAAAGGGAGCAGACTAGCCGTAATAAACGGCAGTCTTAAGGCCCTGATATATTTTTCAGCAGCTTTATATTTATATGATGAAGCTAGATTTGGTTTTATTTGTAGCATTACAATATATATGTTACCATGAACCTATGCTAAACAAAATCAAAAAAAACATTGAGCTTGAGCTTGTTAAATTTATTCGGATTCTTGACGAAAAATACAAGCTTAGCATAATATCACCAATGCTTCACAAGAATCTGATTAATTTTCTAAGTCGTCCCGGAAAAAGAATTCGTCCTTTACTCTTTATTATTGGCTATAAAGGTTTCTCCAATAAAAACCCTTTCAATCTTTACCGCTCCGCATTATCAGTAGAATTGCTCCATTCTTTTTTATTAATCCATGACGACATTCTGGATAACTCTGACATGCGCCGAGGCCAACCGGCATTGCATATTATGCTAAACAAGCGATTAAATCAAAAAAGCCAAGCAAAATCTGTCGGAATGCCTCTGGCTCTAGTCTCCGGAGATATTATTTATGCCCTTTCAATTGAGGCCTTTATATCAATCAAGGAATCTCCTGAAAAAAAACAAAAAGCCCTGCTAAAACTCCTTGAATCCGGGTTTTATACTGGCTGCGGAGAATTCATCGAAATAATAAACAGCAAAAAACCCATCGCCCAAATCAGCAGGAATGAAATTTATAAAACTTATGATTACAAAACCGCATACTACACTTTTTCCGCCCCGCTTATAACTGGAGCCATATTAGCTGGAGCAAGCAGCCCGGAAATTAAAAAATTATTTAAATTCGGCAAATATTGCGGCCGAGCTTTTCAAATAAAAGATGATATCCTTGGCTTATTTGGCGATAGCAAACAAACTGGTAAGTCGGGATTTACCGACATTAAAGAAAGTAAAAAAACATTGCTTATTTGGCATGCTTACAATAATGCTACCCCGGCAAACAAGATCTGCCTACAAAAAATCCTCACAAAAAATAAAACAACTAAATCTGATATTATTAATGCGCGCCGAATATTAAAAGAAACCAAAAGCCTGCGGTATTGCCTAAATCTGATACAAGCGTTTATCCAAAAATCGATCCACGAATTAAAGACTTCGAATTTAAAAAAAACATACAAAAAAGAACTTATAGGCTTTTGTCAAAAAATATTAGAATTATGAACTCTTGTTTAATTTTCATCCATAATCTTAATATTTTCTAATCTGACTTCATTGGCAAGAAAATTTTTTGGATCTTTGCTCAGCGCTAAACTAAGATATTCCTTGAATTTAACAATATCTTTCTTTTGTTTATATACTTGAGCTAAACGCACATACGCGTCAATTAAATGCGGATCAAGACTTATTGTTTTTTCCAAATACAAATTAGCCTTCTCAATGTCCCCTCCGGCAAACCCTGGCGCCATCAAATAAAATGTCCCTAATCCAAAATAAACTCCCGGACATTCCGGCTGCAATTTCTCGGCTTTCTTAATCAGCGAAAAAACACCAAGCCCATGAACAACTTTTGCTAATGGCCCGCCATTTTGCGCCAGCATCCCATTTGCTCCTGCCAAAATTAAATAAGCCCGGACATAATTGCTTGTATCTACATTTTCTTGGCCTTGGGCAATTACATGCTTAGCCAGGATAATCGCTTGTTTATATTCCTTTAAATTGAATTTAATATAAGCCAGACTGATATAGCTTGGAGAAAAATCCGGGAATTGTAAGATCAGCTGTTCAAATGTCTGAGAAGCCGGAGTAAGATTGTATTTGCGCCTGGCAACTTCCCCTAGCCCCCATTTGGCTTCGATAGTATCTGGAGCTTTAGCTAATATCTCTAAAAATATAGTTTGCGCCGCGTCATCTTTGTATTCTGACAAATAGACTAATCCTAAAACATATAGGGCATCAACTGTTTTAGATTCACCTGCTGATGTTTTCGGCAATTCAATACCAATCAAACTATCTGCTTGTTCATGCAAACTAACCCAATCAAGCGCGAATGCCTGCGCAGAAAAAAAAGTAATCATAAAAAAACAAAAAATAATAGTAAGGACAGGGCTTGCCCCTGTCCGCTTATCAATAATTTGTCCCAATTTTGATAATTTCATATTTCCTTTTTTCAAAGTAGGGACAGGGCTTGCCCCAATATAGATGATCAGCAAATTTTACGCAAGTCAAAATTTTCCTGCTCAGACAACCTTTATCGAAGGCGGTTCGGAATCAATCATTTTAGCTCATTCTCGTCCCGCATCCTGCGGGACTCCGAGGATGAATCTCTGATTTTGCCAGTCCTATCAAAATCAGGCTTCAAACCCGCCTAAATAATTATTCCTTCCCTTTATAGTAGGGGCGCTGCTTGCCTGCGCCCGCTTATTAATGATTTCACCTTGTCTATTATTACGGGCCGGGGCAAGCGCGGCCCCTACTTTGCAACCTTGTGCCCTTTATCCTTTTTCCTTCTCACTTT
>JAHITY010000021.1 GCA_018817165.1 Candidatus Omnitrophota bacterium | reverse complement strand
GAAAATGCATAAATTTATGGCTTTTAGCTGATATCCGAAGAAGGCAAAAACTTTATCTCAAAATAAATTACTGACTTCGAATATATTTAACCAAAACTATTTAAAAATAATATGATTTTTTTAATTCTCGGTCAGCCTGTTAAAACTAGAAACTATTACTTCAATTTCATTCCTCAAATTCTTGTCTTTTTCCATCTTGCTCTCTACAGCTCCTGTTACTTTACTTACTGCATGTTCTTTCATCTCAAAATATTTCCCAATATCTTTGTTATTCATTCCCGTCAAACGACGCATTATATAAATTCCCAGCTGCTTCTCTTTCATCGGCCGCTTCTTGCTCGTTATGATTTCTTTCCATGACTTTTTGTAGAGTCTTTCTAATTCCTCGATAATCTGCTGGGGATCGACATTACCCATCAACTCTGACTTATATGATACTTCTTTGTTTTCTACCTGTTGCTTCAATTGATCAATGGTATCCTTTATAAAATGTGTACTACCCAGGATGAATCCCGCATATGGCTTTTGTATCAAACTTTCCTTTATTCCCTTCCCCTTAAACACAAACTGCTCGTATTCTTTTGCTCCCATTCCAATAATTCGATTCACTTCTGATACATCTATATATTCACATGTTCCTTTTTTCAGATACACCAGGTAACTGCTCCACTGATATTTTTCTGGATGTTCCACTATTTTTGCCCGTACAGGATTCAGATGTATATAGCGGCTCAACTCAAGAAAATAATTGTCCTTATCTACAATAATTGATTTATATCTTCCTTGAAATACATGCCCACTTCGCTTGTATTTCAGGTTATGGTAGGTGGTATACGCAGAGTTTATGTACTGCATTAATCGAGAAAGATTCGGTTCTAGTGTCTCGATCAAAAGGTGATAGTGATTACTCATCAAGACATAGGCATACAGTCGAAACGCAAATCGCTCTTTTGCTTTGCCAAGGTAGGTTAAAAATTTATTATAATCTTCTCCTGTCCGGAATATCTTTTTTCGGTCGTCTCCGCGACTGGTTATATGATAAAAAGTGTCTGATGCCTGTAAACGATATGGCCGGGCCATAGCTTATCCTCCTCTTTACACCATATACTGCATATCTTTATGCTATCCCAGCTTTTTATTCTTGTCAATTAGTTTCTAGTTTTAAGGCCTGACCCCGGACTTTTTGCTCCGTTGGAAAATCAAAAAAGTTCCAAAAAAAATAATTTACTGAAAATCCGTATATTTTTGTATCGCACAGTTAACTCCTGCCCTGGGTGTGAACCTATTCTGCGGTACCCATATTTTAGCACAAGATTTATAATTATAAAATCACTTATTAATAGAGCGTAGGGGCCGTGCTTGCCTCGGCCCGTTTATTAATAATTAAATATGGCATCCATAGAATTTTTCAGATTTGATAATTATTTAACGATTAAAAAAATATATTTGATCGGATACTTTTTTAGAGACTGATTTTTTTCGCGGCATAAAAAAAGCTCCCAGAAAAACCATGGGAGCTTTTTACTGCTTAAGAAAAATGATTTACCACGCCGCGTTTATAAAAACCATGCCTTTTAAATTTTCTTTTTCCGTAGCGACATTCAGCAATCCGATCTGCAATCCATCCAGCTTTCCAGTCCAATTTACTATGCCCAGCTGAAATCCGGTAACCGAATCAGAAATATTCAATACGCCGATCTGAGTGCCGTCAACATTCATCGCTTGATTAAACACTCCAGCCTGAATTCCTTTGAGATCATTATCCACAATATTTACCAAACCACCCTGATATCCTTGCACACTTCCCCGGACCCAATTAACCCAACCAGCCTGTCCGCCGTAAACATCATTTTCAACATAATTAAACAAACCATACTCGTAGCCATTGAGTGTACCGTTTACCCTGTTCACTAATCCAATATCAAGCCCATTGATATCCTCATTAGAGCCGTAGAGAAGATTGATCCGCAAACCGCTCACCGATTGAGACTCATCGAGAATCGCAATTGGACTAAAAAGCGACAGCTGAAACGGCCGACTATTTTCTCCGGCCATTACCGGCGACGCGATCATTAGTCCAATTCCCACTATTACCAACCACATTAATCCCTTTTTCACTTCCTACCTCCTTTGGTTAATTACCCTGTTTCCCTGAGCATCAGGTATATCACTTTTTTAAAATCAAATTTACTTCACTATCTATATAATTATTATAGTAATATTTAGAATAGAGTCAATTATACTCAGGTATAATAGGTAAATTAGAATCTGATACAAGAATAATAAAGAATCGGGACAGGGTTAAACTATTGACAAAGCTAAACAAATTTGCGCAGCATTATCGGCAATAAAGCCAGATCAAAGATCAAAGCTATGAACATAGATAATCCGGTAAGCAGGCCGAATAATACACTGGGCATAAAATCAGAAAAGCATAATAAAGAAAATCCAATAATGATTATCAGCGAGGTAAATAATATCGCATGGCCGACACTATTGTGTGTCTTCAGCACTGCAGCTTTCTTTTCTTCCGTCCGGCGCTCTTCCTGATAACGATGGACATAATGGATTGTATCATCTACAGCAATGCCCATTGCTACTGAAGCAATAGTGATAGTCATGAGATCAAGCGGTATCCGCATCCAACCCATGATCCCGAGTATGGCTGCAGTACTTATAATATTCGGGATAATACAGATCAGTGCTATCTTTAATGATCGGAAAAGAATCGCAAAAGCTAATAACAAAGCAATAAAAACAATGCCCAGGGTCATGGCCTGTGACTTGAACAAGCGCTGGAGAATATCCTGATACAGGACAAATAAATTAGTCATCATATATTGTTCTTTATCTATGCCCATGAGCTTAAGATCGTTTTTTATATCTTTGATCAGCTGTCCGCGGTCCAAGCCCGGAGTTGTATCCTGGATCAGAACGCTGAAGCGGACTTGCGATTCCTGCTCAGAAAAAAAAGATCCCAGCATATCTCTGCCTACCGATTCCTGGATTATCCAATACAAGGAAGTAAACTCATATTCTGTCAGCGGCTTGCCTTTATTGAGCTGACGGGCCAGATCAGCAATGTTGACCAGGGATATTATCTTTCCCACAGCCTTGTATTTAGCCAAAGATTCTTGAATCTTCTGGAGCTGAAGCATATTATCAGCGGACACTAAAACGTCCGGCTTTAGATCTTTTTCTCTAAGATCATATACCAGATCAAGCGGGGTGGTTCCCCCGAAATTATGGTCGATAAAAGACAGCTCTTTATACACCCGCGTTGAATCCCGGAAATAATTAATAAAACTATTTTCCACATCAAGTAAAACCATACCGGTAACAGAGACAAGCACAAGCAGCACAGTAATAATGATCACCAACACTCTATGTCGCAGGGCCAAGCCGGAAAAAAAGCCGAGGATTGCCTGTGAAAATCTGTACTTCGCCGGCATACGGTCTTTTTTAAACAGCATGACTATTGAAGGAAAAAGGATAAGGCTTACCAGCATCGAAAAGAACATCGCAATAATCATCATCCAGCCAAAAGAAATAACTGGCTGCAGTCCGCTGAAAATAAGAGACCCAAAACCAACTGCAGTGGTCAGCCCGGCATAAAAGCTTGGTTTTATTTTTCTTGTCAGGGTTTCCTCAACAAGCTTCTGCTGGTCCCAGTCCGGCTGTTCTATCTGATACTCCCGGTACTGCACGATAAGATGGATAACAAGCGCAAGCGTAAGAATTAGCTGCAGTGATATAAAATTGGAGGAAATAATTGTTGCCTTGAATCCGAGCAGCCCGAAAAGACCAATAGTACAGACCAAACTACAAGCGCAGCACAGCACCGGGATGATCACCCAGCGCAGTCGGCGAAACAAAACCAGCAGCAGCAAACAGATTATCACACTTATAACACCGCCGAAAATAACCAAGTCGTTCCTGATGATATCTATAAGCTGAAAACCCAGAACATGCACCCCTCCCAAATATGTTTCAGCCTGCTCACTATAAGCAGAAAGTATTTCACGCATACGCCGCACCTCTTCTTTGCGCTGCTTATCAATTTCCTGCTCTATCGGCTGCGCTTCAGCTTTAAGGTCATCCATTTTTTCCTGCTGCTCCAAAAAAAGCGGCTTGATTAAAGACTGTTTCTGTAATTCTGTAACCTGTTCATATATCTTATCAAGGCGGTTATCCGGTTTAAACATCACTTGTATCGCAGTTGCATCCTGCTGCTTATTGACTAAAAGATCTTCATACAAGGGGTGCTCCTTAAACAGCGCCCTTAACTGCTCAGCGGGATAATCCTGGTTTTTTATTGTGGTTTTCGAGTAATCCAGGTCTGGGACCATGTTACTTTTAGCCGATAAGAAAAGCGGGGCATTGATCAATGATCGTACACTTTCTACACGATCAAACGCTTCAAGTTTTTCCGTGATCTCTTCTAGCGCATTGTAAGTGTCTTGGGAAAAGATTTCTGTTTTTTTTGGTTTATAAGCGATTATCAGAAATTCACGCGGTGAGAAATTGCGATTTACAATCTGAGTATTTATAAAATTGCGGTTATTACGCAACAGCAATGTATCAGCGGATGCATCAATCCTGAAGGACAGCGCCTGAAAAGCCAAAATAGCCGAACACAATAAAAACAACACCAGAACAACTACCGGATGAGCAATGATTGCCTTTATAAATGTGCGGATCAGTCTCTCAGAAATCTTCATCACGAAGCACTCCTTGGAGATAAAAGTTTCTAAAAAAGATATATGAATCATCGCTTTTGTCGTAGAGTATTTCATAATTTTCGGCATTAGGCGCAAATTCCTGGAAGTAATCATAACCCTGGATAAGTGTGGTATTCGGCTCTTCGGTCAGATAAACAATCGGATTTAAATAGTATTCTGTTAACCCGGAAACCATTCCCCTAAGATCAGATGATCCGGCAATCGGCAGAACAATATACATCCCGTAACCAATACCATACTGCGCCAATGTGTCATCCAAATGCGTCTCTTGTTTTTCGATAGAAAACCAGCTTTTGGCCGGGTCAAAAAGTCCCAGTATTCCTATGGTACTGTTGATTCCCAAACGCATAAAATTACGGCCTGCCAAGCGGGGCTTTAACTGCAGGAGATGATTTACCGCATAAATAGGAATCTTAATATTATAAAAAAAATTGCCTACACTTGTTTGTGCCGCATCAGGCATAATCTTGTTATATGCCTTGGCAACAGGAATAAGTCCATAGCGGTAGAGCTTGTCATTAAAATAAAACATGCACTTATTATAGCCCTTCAACGGATCGTGGTATTCAGTGTATCCGACTATATAAGGTTTGGGGGCAGGTGTTTCTGTGTTTGTAGGCTTGATCCTGCGCGCACAAAGAAAAGGCATCCGCTCACACCATATATCCATGCGAGAAGTATCCTGCGCCGGCTCAGCCGCAGCAGTATCTGCCGAGAAGATTATCAATATCCCAGCGATTAAAAATAATAAATGTTTTTTAAACTCATGGTTCCAAAGATATTGAAAGCACCTGCCCATTTTGATCATAACTATATTCTTTCTGGGAAGTAAACTCCTATTTTTGGGCAAACAGGAAGATGTGTTTATAAATCAATGCTGAACAATCTTATTCTCATTGTAGATTAAATAGAAAACTCCCGCAACATATTTATTGTCCCCGGCTTTAGATAGTATCAAGATTTAAGATTACTTCATTTAAGCAGCGCTTCTACCTTAAGATTTGAAAGGAGTCAAAAAAATTATTTATATCTTCTTGCTTATTACTGCTATCCGCCGTGAGCATATAACAGTATTTCCCGTTAAATTATTGCGGAAAGAGCTCATTTTTTATAACCTACTGTTTGCGCCAAAATAATTTCCTGCTCCGAGCTAAGCTTCATCACCTTAGCTAAAGCCGGCTTATCCACCCAACCGCGTGTAACCGTAGCCAGACCCTCAGAAGCGCAGAACAAATATACATTCTCGGAAATATGCCCGACCGCCAGACAAGCATAAAACTGCTTCATCTCCTGACCCTCGATCTTGGCCATGCGCGAATAATTCACAACATAAACCAGATTCACCGCGGCTTTTTCCACAAATTCCTGCATCCCGGTAGCCTTGCGAATATCCTGGTCTAAGACCAGAGATAATTGATTATTTTTAGCGTCATAAACATAAAGCCCGTTATTCATCGCCACATAGATATCGATCTCCTGCATATTATGCGCTGACGGCGCAGTGCGCATCCCGCTTTCCGGACGATTGATCCCAAACCCGGCCCAAAGCAGATCCGCAAGCGTCTGCAGGCTCAAGTCATTATCAATAAAATTCCGGCTCGACTGACGCTCTTTCAAAACTTGCATCAGAGGTTTACCGCCTTGCATGTTTGGCTGCGGCAGCTGGATCACAGTTAGCTTGTCCTGGGCAAAACCGGAAATCACCATAATCCCACTAACAAAGATTCCGATCAATAATATTAAAATATTTTTTTTCATCAAAAATCCTTTCTTAACATTTATAACAACTCAGTCCTATCACTTGGTTTCAAGGGGGAGAAAAAACAACTTCATAGCTAATTATCAATTGTCGATATTTAATTTTTTTAGTTTTTGTTTTGGCTCTGAGCCATGAGCTGTCAGCCATTAGCTATTCTACTTTTTCTTAGCTTTATTTGTATTTGGCTGCGGCTTATTTTTAGAAATCAATTTTAGTGGTTTAACTTTTGAAGGATTTCCTACCGGCTGTGATTCTTGTTTTGGCTTGCTTAATTCGGGCTTAACCGGCCCTGTTGCCTTGCGCTTTGAAAAACAAACCTTACAATATACCGGACTGTCTGCTCTGGGTTTAAACGGCACACTACAATCCTGTTTGCAATCAGCGCAAACCACTTCATACATCTGCCGGACAGGCCTTAGCGGTTTATTTTGAACCAGTGCCGAGCTGGGAACCACTACAGTTAACGCTGGTTTGGGAGCAGGAGCAACCGAAGCAGCCGGAGTTGCCAAACGGCTGAGTACCATATCTAGTTTTGACTCAAATAAAGTAAGCTTCTGTACCAGCATTGTGAGTAGCCCGATAATATCCTGATTTGCTGACGCAGCTATGGGCAAAGCTTCTTTTTTTACTCTTTTCTTTGGTGCCTTTTTTTCTTGCTTACTTGGCTTTATTTTTTTAATTACTTTTACTAGTTTACTTGTTTTTACTTTCTTTACCGCAGTTTTTTTCTTCTTCATATTTCCCTCAATAGTAAAATGTGATCCCCCAGCCCCGATAAATATATTTTAATACTCTTCTCGAGGTAAGACAATAGAAATTTATAGTTGGGAAAAAGACGGGATTTAGTACTTTGGAGGAATTTATTCTGCAAAAATCTTAATTGCTCCCTTCATTTTTTTTCATCAGCTAAAAGAAACCATGCCCAGTATCGAGCTTTGCTCTGGTATTGGGGAAGCAGATGTATCCATGGATTGTTGTTTATGCATGCAAGAAACCCCGCCCCACTGAAATTTTTTTGCGATGTTCTTCTTTTTTGGGGTTCAACAGGCAAGATGATTTCGGTGATTCACTCCGGCCCGCGAAAAACCCGCGTGCCTTCACGCCAACAAGACATCCTTCTCTCCTTATTTATAATATTATTCCGTTTGATTTATTGATGATAAGACGATTAAACGGATCTATTGCGTAGATGATCTTTGGGTTATTCTGGCGCTTTGCCATATCCATCCTGTTTTTTAGAAATGTCAATTTTCTAAGTAACTTTAAATCTTTAAACTACGTTGTATATTGTTTAACAAAGAATATTATTAATTATTGATAAGAAAAAGTAAAAGGGTTACCTTAGGATTAAGTATTTGTTATCCGGCAAGATTAGCAAATCAACCCTAAAAAGGAGGTAACCCTATGAATAGTTTAT
>JAHITY010000020.1 GCA_018817165.1 Candidatus Omnitrophota bacterium | reverse complement strand
CAAGATCAGAAATATTTAAGTTTATAGAGATTTTTTACAACCGGCAGAGATTACATCAAACATTAAATTACGTTACTCCCGAGATGATGGAGTCGCAGGTGTTGCATAATTAATTTGTCCGTTAAACCCGGGGTAACTCAGTCCTCTTTTTTTTAAAACTAAAAGAAACAGGGGATTGCTTTTTTTTTACTGGTCAGGGGATAGCAAAGCAAAATAAATAGGTGTGACCCTTTTTACGAATTCCTATTTAAAAATGGAGTAATGCTTGAAAGAATTAAAACCAAAAGAACCGTTAATGGCATTACTACTAACAGTTTTACTTCCTGGATTAGGTCACTTTTATGTTGGAAAGAAGAATCTTGGAATTAAATATTTTTGCATATTAGTGGGGTTACCTTTAGCAATTATTTTTTTTGTTGCTCATCCGCTTACAAGAATCCCTTTTGTTATAGGATATGGTTTTCTGGCTATAGGCTTATTTTTGATAGGTTTAAGCTGGTTTGTTTTGTTTGATTCCTATAAAAGTGCAAAATCCTTCAATAGACATCGTAAACTTAAAACACATAGTTCTCTAGCGAGAAAGTTTTTATTAGTAATATTCATCATATTGCTTATGTTTGTATTTAATCCAGGGTCTTTAGTTATTCGTCATACGCTCCAAGCATTCAAAATTCCTACAATAACAATGAAGCCGACTCTTATTGAGGGAGATAGAGTGCTTGTTAATAAAGTAATCTATAAAACTTCCGAACCTCAAAGAGGAGATATTATTGTTTTTAAATATCCAAATGATCCTCAACTAGCTTTTATTAAAAGATTAGCTGGAATGCCTGGAGAAAATCTAGAAATTAAAAACGGGCAACTTGTTATAAATGGCAAGACAATTCAGAGCTTTACCCCTAATGGAGGATATTTTAATACTGGGGATTATGGACAAGAAGGGCTAGTTGTTAAAATTCCACAAGATAAATATTTTGTACTAGGTGATAATACACTAAACAGTAGAGATTCTAGATATTGGGGCTTTGTCCCCAAAGAAAATCTAATCGGCAAAGCATATAAAATTTATTTTCCTTTTGACAGATCGGGACCGATTGAATAATAGTACGAGTCAACTTAATTGATAATTATTAATGCAATCAGAGTGAAATAGTATTATTTTTTCTGTAAACATAAGGAGGAAATAATGAATGAAAAAAAACTAGAAAAAGCCTTATTTATAGTCTTAATTTTAAGCACGATTTTTGTTTTAGTTGCCGCCACAACTAATTTTATTATTGGCATCTTCGCGCCTTCCCTTATACAGCAAATATCAATCCAAGCAAGATGCTTATCTATGGGGATCTTTTTAGCCGGATTACTATCAAATGTTGTCCTTGGGATATGGTTGTCATCATTAGCTAAAAAAGAAGGATTAAGAAAAAGACGTTGGCTATGGTTCTTCATAGGAAGTTTATTTGGCATAATTGGAGTTACATTCTTTTTCCTTTTTAGAATGAATATAAAAATAGACAATCTTACTCAGAAGGTTTCAGAATTAGCTAATAATAAGATTGATTAAGTTTATAACTTTTCGCTTCCAGCTAAAGCTATTAAATATTGACGCAATCAGAGCAAAAGAGTAAAATTGTATAATAGATTACTAGGAATTAATAAAAAAGCAGCGAATAGGGTAAAATGTCTAAAGTCAAGGTCTGCCATCAATAATTCAAACAGGGGATTGCTTTTTTTGTTTAATAACTGATTTCTAGTTTCAAGGTCTTACCCCAATTTTATTAGAAATATGGAGAGAAAATGAAGGTTTGCAAAACATGTTATTCTGAAATACATGATGATGCTAAAAAATGCCCACATTGCCATGCTTGTCAAACTAAACTGTCAGTACACAATCCTTTGTTTGGGGTTTTTTGTTTATTGATATTGTATGTGTTGGGAGCAGTTATTTATTCTACTATGTTTGGAAAAATGTTTGATAAGGGAGAGGCTTTTACTGATTATAAGGATTGTTTAAGTATCACAGAGTCTGAATTTAAGTTTGGAGAGAGAAGTTGTACAGATCATAATCATAAAACTATTGTAGTTCTAGGTAAGTTAAAGAACAATAGTCCTGTTACTTGGAATGATGTTTCTTTTGAAGTTAAATTTTTTAATAAAGAAAATAAATTAATAGATGGCAATCAAGCAGGACAATATCGTCTTGTTGCTCCTGCGAATGATGAAGTAATTATTAAAGTTTCTATGGATAGAGAATTCCCCCAAGAAGAATATGTAACTCATAAAATAAGAATAGTATCAGCAAAAGATGAGTCAGCTCGTTTTTAATTATTGACGCAAGAAGAGCTAAAGCGGTATTATTTATATATCAAAATGCGAATAAAGGCTTTAACTCAAAACCAGGCAATCAAGATGAGCATCAACCAAACACCAAATAACCAGCAATCTCTAAACAAAACAGGGGATTGCTTTTTTTGTTTTAAATAAATGTATAAAAATGACTAAGGGGTAAACAGCATACTTTCAGTTTTCAGTGCCTGACCCCAATTTCCTACACTAAGGTTTGACCCCCTAATTACTAATTATTTAGATTTGAGTGGGTTATTCCCACTTGACAGTAATCCCACCATAATGTATACTTGTAATATAATAGAAAGGAGAATGAGAATGAATAAAATTATACCTAGCTTAAATGAGAGATTTAAATCTTTTGGGGTAAAAAATATTGATTCTAAGAATCGAATGAACTTAGGGGATAAAATAATAAATTTAGTTACTAAGCTCACCACTAATGTAGATGCATTCGAAGTTTTTGTTGGTGCAAAAGGAGACGTTTTACTTCGACCTGTTGTTAATATCCCTAGTGGAGAAGCGTGGATTTATAAAAACCCGAAAGTGCTAAAACAAATACGTAAAGGATTGGAAGAGGCAGGATCTGGCAAAGTAGAAAAAGTAGACAATTTAGATGATTTTTTTGAAAGCTTATGAACTTTACCCTAGCCTTTACTCATGTTGCAAAAGCAGCACTATCAGAACTAAAAAAAAGCCCTAGTCTGGAAAAAAGATATAAGGCGGTTAAAAAATCCCTGAGATTTTTGCAAGAAAACCCTAAACATCCTGGACTGCAAACCCATCAATATGACTCATTCAAAGGTCCTATGGGTGAAAAGATCTTCGAAGCCTATGCCGAACAAAATACACCCGCAGCATACAGAATCTTTTTTTATTACGGGCCTCAGGAAAAAGAAATTACCATTTTTGCAATAACCCCACACCCATAAAGCAGCGATTTGCGGTTAGCAAATATGGATTTGGATTAATCATTGACCTACTCCGACTAAAGCGGTATTATTTATATATCAAAATGCGAATAAAGGCTTTAACTCAAAACCGGAAAGTCAAGATGAGCATCAAACAACCACCAAATAACCAAGCAGCAATCTCCAAGCAAAACATGGGATTGTTTTTTTGTTTAATAACTGGACAAAAGGCTAAAATTCAAGACCTGACCCCTTTTTTATAAAAAGAAGACAAACAGGAGAAACACCTTGAAGCGGAAAATATTTGTTTTGAATCTATTTTTAAAATCATCATATTTATTGATATTTGCTTATTCTTGTTTATTATTAATAACAATTAAATTAGCAATAGATGCTAATTTTCTTATAGTAGGTTTTGAAGCGAAATTTTCCTTTACTGTAAGCATAATCCTGTGGACATGTTTGCTTCTTATTCGAGCTAATTTCTCAAAACAAATTTCCAAAGAAAAATATGAAAATGCTAAAATGCTGGGGAAGCTAATTGCTTTTCAGGAGTTTAGTGCAATGATTTTTCTCTTTAAATTCTTTGGTAAAAATCTAATTTTTGTTTTTCTTTCGTTTCTCGTTCTCTATTATATAGTGTTTTACTTCTATTTTTTACCCGAAAAGAAAAAAACAGAAGCAATGCTGGACGGTTCGATTTGATTGATAATTATTGACGGAATCCTACTAAAAAGGTATTATTTATATATCAAAATGCGAATAAAGGCTTTAACTCAAAACCGGAAAGTCAAGATGAGCATCAAACAACCACCAAATAACCAAGCAGCAATCTCTCAAAAGCAGCGTATAGCGATTAGGTGATAAATATCTATACATCGTTTACCCGAAAGTCTCAGGACATCGTTTACTCAGATAGGAATAACGCAATAAATGAAGTCGTTCCTAACTTGCGTATATATTGTGTGACTATCGT
>JAHITY010000019.1 GCA_018817165.1 Candidatus Omnitrophota bacterium | reverse complement strand
CTCTTGAGAAATATTCATATTTAACCTCCTTTTTGGAAGTTATTATAATGAAATTTCTCTTTAATGTGTGCTTATTTGTATACTTTCAAAGAGCTTTTTATGTAAAAAACCATGTGCGTTTATTTGTATACTTAACAACTATTAGCTATTGGTTGTAAAAAGTGTTGACAAATCAAGTCAAAAGTTATAAAATCTAATAGCGCTCAGGGATGAGACAAAAATCCTTGGGCGCTATTTTTTTTGTTTTTTAGAATATGTAAAGGTTTGGAAATAAACAGGTTGATAAGTTGACAAAAATACTCTCATCAGGTATACTTCAACGTTATCATTTTTTTTGAGTAATGTGTCTAAAAAAAACAACAGTGTTGACTTTGGTAAGTTTCCAAAAAAATCAACACTTTAATTGATTTTGTTTGTATAATTAATAGTAAGTTTAACAATCATCCAGATTGTCAAAGTAGTTAGGAGTAAACAATGGGATATAATATGAAAAACCAGCCAATAACGCAAACATCGATTATTGGTAAGTCCTGGGCTTTATTTTTAGAAGTATGCGCAAAAAGAAGTAAAATCATGATGCCGTTTACGGTCATGGCGCTGATTGAGTTAATTGCTATTGGCGCGATTTTTGTGTTTATTCAGCCGCCGTTTACTAAGTTTTCCGCACCGATTGTTTTAAGATTCTTTGGCGAGAAGTTTCTCCATTATCCGTTTAACCTTATATTAACTTCCCAGTTGTTTAATTATTTTCAGAACTTTAGCGCTATAGTTATCGGGACTTTTGTGGTAGGAATGACAATCAGTGCTGTTGCGGATTATAATCAGACTAAGGATTTTAGCTTTAAGCCAGCTGCTAAAAAAACATTGTTTAAATATATTAATCTGGTAATTATCTCTGTATTAGTGTTTTTCATAATGCAGTTTATGCAGACAATAGAAAATAAAATATTAATTAAGATATTAATGAAAGGTCCTAGTTTTCTCGGGATTGCATCAGGGACCTGGAAAATGATCTTTTTATTTGTATTTTTATTCAGCGCGGCTTTGGTGCAAAGTATGTTTGTTTTTACTCAGACCGCGATTATGATTGATAATAAGAACTTTATTACCGCGATTTTTAAAAACCTGGTTTATGTGCTGACTAATATATTTTCAGCTTGTTTTTTAGTAATTATTCCCTTAATGGCCTATCTTCCGATTGTTTTATTAAAATCTAATTTATTTGAATTAATGAAAAGAAGTTTTCCTGAGATCAGTTTTGTAATAATGATTATGGGTGTTTTCCTGACATTATTTATAAACTTAGTAATAACGATTACCACAACTAAAGCGTATCTGTTGATAAGGGAAAAGAGAAAATAAATTTCTAATTACTAATTGCACTAATTTCTAAAAAGTAAGAACTAAAGCAAAAAGAGGGAATAAATTTCTAATTACTAATTGCACTAATTTCTAAACGCAATACGCACGACGCGATACGCAATACTGTTAGCGCGATGCGCATGACGCAATACTGAAAACAAAAAGGGGATAAGATGAAAAATTTTAAATTTTTAATCTTAGTCATAGGATTAAGCACTGCTTTTATGTGCAGTGGCTGCAGTGAGCAGTACAAGCTGGAAAGAATGGTCTGGCATGCTGATCAGGCGGCAAGACCGATCTTTATTAATCAAGGCTCTGTGCCTAGCTATGAATTTAACCGGGTAGTGGATATGTACAGAAAGATCATTGAAGTTAAGCCTGGGACAGGATTTGCCTTGGATGCTAAATTTAAAATTGCTAAACTTTATATGGCGAATAATGAGTTTGACCAGGCTAGGATAGAATATGATCAAGTTATTGAGCAATTTAAGGACAATCAAGAGCTGGCAGCAAATACTGTGTTTTTAAAAGCCCAGAGCTATGAACAGGAAAAGAAATGGCCAGAGGCTTTAAAACTATTTGATCAGATCATTAAGCAGTATCCTAAAGCATCCCAAGCTTTGTCATTGCCGATGTACATTGCCCGCTATTATATAAAAAATGAAGACACTGTGGCAGCTGTTCAGGCGTATAAAACCGCAATTGATTATTATCAGAATATTGCGGATACTTATCCAAATACTAAAGTCAGTATTTTATCTGAAAATATGATTGTTCAGGCTTATATGGAAATGAGCAGCTGGCAAGATGCTTTGGATTATATTAAGAGTTTGGATAAAAAATATAAACTTGGTCCGGATACCTTGATTTTCATGGCCCAAATCTATAAAAATAAGCTCAATGATCCAGTGAAAACTCAAGAAATATACGATCGGATTTTGCGAGAATTTCCAGAACATAAAATCGCGGAATATGTTAAAAAGCAAATCGCTGAAAGCGATTAAAAGGTCACAAGGACACAAGGTAGGGGCCGCGCTTGCCTCGGCCCGTAATAATATACAATTATCAAAAACCAATGAAATTATTAATAAACGGGCGCAGGCAAGCAGCGCCCCTACGATTTCTAATATTATTTGAATTATATAAAAATTAACGCACTACGCACGACGCAATACGCGATACTCAATACTCGAAGGGTTTGGTATGCAAAATTTTTTAGAATCAATACTTAATCAATGTTTGGATATTCTGGAATCTAATAGCGGGTCAATTTTGCTATTAGATAAAAACAATCGGGATATTGTGGTGCGGGTAGCTCGAGGAGAAAAAAGCGCTTCGATTCTTGGCGAGCGGGTAAAGCTTGGTCAGGGGATTAGCGGCATGGTTGCTCAGAATAAACAAGCAATGCTGGTTGAAGATGTGCGAACCAATACAGTTGTTAAAGAACTTTGCCGTACAAAAAATTATCGCACGCATTCATTTTTATCCGTGCCATTGATGTATGACGGCTGTTTACTCGGCGTGTTAAATGTAACTGAAAAAGCCAGCGGCCAGCCGTTTTCGCTTAAAGAGCTTTCATATGTTAGTGCGATTGCTTGCTGTGCGGCCGGCACAATTGACCGGATTGTATTTAGTGAGCATTTGGAAAAACAGCTGGATTGCTTTAAAAATTCCACTGCAGTGACTAATTTTGCTTCAGCCGTATCGCATGAACTGAATAATCCCTTGGATGGAGCGATCCGTTATAATAAGCTGGCTTTAATGCATTCTCAAGATAATGAAATCATTCATGAATACTTAATGGAAACCCGGTCAGGATTAAAAAGAATGGAAAGTATTATCCGTTCTTTGATGCAGCTTTCATTTGCCGGGAATCGTAATAAAAATACAATCAATCGGGTCCAGGTTGATGTAAATCAAGTAATAATTCAGGCCTTGGATTTCTATAAGCACGAGCTGGCTTATCGCCAGATTGAGATAAACACTGATTTTGCTCAGGAGCTGCCGAAAATCAAGGATTGCGGATTGCAGCAGATATTTCTTAACTGTATTAAAAACTCAATTGATTCACTTAAGCGCAAGGGGCAAATAACAATTAAAAGCGATTATTCTAATAATCTTATTAAGATTGATTTTATCGATAACGGTAAAGGTATTCCTGAGAATATCAAGCAAAGGCTGTTTGAACCGTTTTTTAGTACAAAGACCAAAGGTCAAGGACTAGGTTTGGCAATTATCAAAGAAATCGTTGATTGTTATAAAGGAAAAGTTGAAGTTGAAAATATGGCTCAAGGAGGAGTTAAATTTAGTTTTTCAATTCCCATAGGAGACATATCATGAAAACGCATATTTTGATAACTGATGATGAGCCATTGGTACGGAAATCACTCAAAGAAATCCTAAGATATGAAGGCTATAATGTCAGCACTGCTGAAGACGGAGCGCAGGCATTGGAAATTCTTAAAAAATATCCGGTGGATATTATTATGACAGATATGAAAATGCCTAAACTAAGCGGTTTGGCTCTGTTAACGCAGGTAAAAAGAGACTATCCGCGCACCGAAGTAGTATTAATGAGCGCTTATGGTAAGATTGAAACCGCGGTTGAGGCTATGCGTTTGGGAGCATATGATTATGTGTCTAAACCAATAGATGATGAACAGATCAAGGAGCTGATCGAGAAAATAGCTCAGTGTCAGAATAAACTTAAACAGGAATCAGGGGAATTGGAAAATTTGCCTGTCTCAGAAGAAAAATCTCCTAAATCCGAAAAAAAACGTTATAGATTCCATACCGTATTGGGCAAAGATCCGAAAATGCTCAAGATCTATTCAATGATTGAATCAATTGCCGATACCCCATCTACTGTATTAATTTTCGGAGAAAGCGGTACCGGGAAAAGAGTAATTGCTCAAGCCATACATCAGGCGGATAGTATGCGTTGCGGCCAGCCGTTTATTGAAATCAGCTGCGGCGCTTTGCCGGAAACTTTATTAGAAAGTGAATTATTTGGACATGTAAAAGGTGCTTTTACCGGAGCAATCAAAGACCGCGCCGGCAGATTTGAGCTGGCTAATGGCGGAACATTGCTTTTAGATGAAATTGATACTTGTTCGCCCAGCCTTCAGGTTAAACTGCTCAGAGTGTTAGAAGAAGGCGCGTATGAACGAGTAGGTGATATGCAGACCCTTAAATCAGATGTAAGAGTTATTGCCGCTACTAATCAGAATTTAGAAGAACTGGTGCAAAGGCGCGGTTTTCGCGGTGACTTGTTCTGGCGCTTGAATGTTATTTGCATTAATCTGCCGCCTTTAAGAGAAAGAATAGGCGATATTCCATTGCTGGTTGATCATTTCTTGGAAAAATACAATCTAATGCGCACTAATCGCAGTGGGGGGATGATTGATAAAGTCAGCCCAGAAGCAATGGAAACTTTAATGAAATATTCTTGGCCGGGAAATATTCGAGAACTGGAAAATACAGTAGAGCGCTCCTGTATCTTAGTCAAAGGTAATACCATTGAAGTAAATGATTTGCCGGATTCAATCCGCAATCATAATCATAAAAAAGAAGTTATTGAAGAAAAAGCCAGCTATTCATTAAAAAATGCTTTAAAGCATCCGGAAAAAGATATTGTGATTGATGCTTTAGAACATACTAATTGGAACTGCACGCGCACAGCAGCTTATCTGGGGATTAACCGGACAACTTTATACAATAAAATGAAGTTATACGGAATTAAACGCGGACAGGTCAAGGTCTAGTAGATTATTATGAATCAAAACGAATTTTTTGAACTAATCGATTCCAATAAGTGGAAAACAATTCAGGAATATTTTGCCCAAGTAATCGGGGCAAGTGTTCGGGTGATTGATATCAGCGGTATGCCCTTAACCGTGCTCAGTCAGCCAAGTAATTATTGTTTTGAAACCATATTTTCCTCAAGCAAAGCTTTTTCCGTGTGTAATGGCTGTTTAATTTTATCTCCGCAGCCTTGTTCTTGTGATAAACTGCTGACGGAAAAAGAGCATTTTATTGATCATCTGGATAATATTCATTATGATGTTTGTCCTTATTATATGAATCGGGTGATTATTCCGATTAAATCACTGAACAATGTAATTAAAGCCTATATTCTGATCGGTCCGATTATATTGGGTAAAAGAAGAACTTACCCTGAATATTTTAATTTAAGTCAAAACTTGGGACTGGAGATAAATGCTTTGATTGAAGCCGTAGAGCATGTTAAAGTGTATTCTTTTGCTTCCATCAAACCAATTGTTCAGCTGTTTCAGGAAATTGCTAATTTTATGTTCCAAAACGGCATGGATAAAGTTACTCAGACCTCAAATCCCAATCGTTTAAATTTCGACACACAGAAAACTCCTGAGGTTCCGTTTTATATTAGCAAAATGCTGCAGGCTTTATTTGAAACCGCTGGCCAGGGGATTGACGCTGAGCGGGGATCATTAATGTTATTTGATTCTAAATTTGAAAATCTTAAGATCAAACTTTCTAAAGGCATTCCCGAGCAGATTGCTCAAGAAGCCATTGTGAAAAAAGGTGAAGGTCTGGCTGGCTGGGCAGCAGTGGAGGGGAAAGTTATTTTTATTGATCAGAATTTTAAACAGTCGAGATTACTCAGCCGTTTGCATCAGCCGCAGTTAAGCGCAGCCTTGACTGTTCCCTTAAAAAGTAATAATAAGGTATTTGGCGTATTAAACCTCAGTACGCAAGTCAAGAAACATAAATTTAATCAGGAAAATATTAATTCAATTATGCAGCTGACTAAAATGGTAGACAGCGCTTTGGTTAATATTGATTTAGACACCCTGGCGATACAGTAAAAGGCAGGGGCTATAGGGGTTAGGAAAAGAAAGAAAAACAGAGAACAGAAGGACTAGAGACGAAGGACGATAGAAAAAGCAGAAGACAGAGAACAAATTTCTAATTACTAATTGCGCTAATTTCTAAAAAATAGAAAACAGAAGACAATAAAACAATGCGCGATACGCAATACGCGATACGCAATACGGAAAGAGGAATATGAATAAATCTAATAATAAATCGGCACACCCAATTATAGCAACTGGAGCATTTACTTTGCTTATGCCTGAGCTGCAGCGCGCGGTATCAGATAGCGGTTATCACACGCCTACACCGATACAGGAGCAAGTGATCTCGCATCTGCTTAGCGGCAGAGATATGATCGGTTGCGCGCAGACCGGTACAGGAAAAACAGCAGCTTTTACTTTGCCGATTTTGCAATATTTGGCGAAAAATCCGGGTAAGCGGGTAAAAGGTAAGACTCGGGTATTGGTCTTGGCTCCGACTCGAGAGCTGGCCGCGCAAATCGGAGATAGTGTTAAAAAATATGGAAAATATTTAAAAGTTTCCTATACAGTTATTTTTGGCGGTGTTAGCCAAAATCATCAGGTGCGGGCATTGGCAAGTGGTGTGGAAATTATTGTCGCTACTCCGGGCCGTTTGCTGGATTTGATGAATCAGCGTCATGTCCATTTAGATGCTATTGAGGTTTTTGTTTTAGACGAAGCTGATCGAATGCTGGATATGGGTTTTATTCATGATGTTAAGCGGATTGTCGCTAAGCTTCCTAAAAAACGCCAGACACTTTTTTTCTCAGCTACTATGGAACCGGAAGTAGTTAAACTTTCGAAAACGCTCGTAGATAATGCTGTTTTTGTCAGCGTTACTCCTGATCAGCCAACAGTAGAACGAATTGAGCAGAAAGTGTTTTTTGTGGATAAGAATAATAAGGATCTACTTTTGGCTCAGCTTCTAGAGGCTAAACATTTAAGTAGGGTATTGGTTTTTGTGCAGATGAAATTTGTTGCCGATCGGGTTGTCAAGCGTCTGCTGCAGCTTAATATCAATGCGATTGCGATTCATGGCAATAAAAGTCAGGGAGCACGTACAGGAGCTTTGGATAAATTTAAACAAGGCGAGGTTCGGGTTTTAGTTGCTACTGATATTGCCGCTCGGGGAATTGATGTTTCTTTGATTTCACATGTAATCAATTATGATCTGCCTATGGTTCCGGAGACTTATGTGCATCGGATTGGACGGACAGCCCGGGCTGGTACTGAAGGCGACGCGGTTTCGTTTTGTTCAGCGCCGGAACGTGATAGTTTGCGCTGCATCGAAAAGATGATACGCATGGTAATACCGGTTGATCGTGATCATGATTTTCATTCTAAGGCAGCTGAGGCTGCTAAGGGGGAGGCTTCACGACCTCCACCGCATAAAGGCAGACCGAGTCGGAATCAAAGTAGTAGTCGCAAGCCCGCGGCTAAGAGTAAGAATTTTTCCGGATCCTGGCAGAGAAAGCCGAAAACTAAAGACTCAAGGACACAAAGACACAAGGTCACAACGTCACAAGGAAACAAAGTCGCAAGGCCATCAGGACATCAGGACTCCAGGTCACAAAGACACCAGGTCGCAAGGAAAAAAGTATAAAGCATGAAAAGCAGAGCTACAAGTCATAAGCTGTAAGCCGTAAGCTGTAAACTGTAAGCTATATCGTCGTTGACTAACTAATATAAGTAGAGTATAATTATTGAGTTATTAGGGGTTGACAGTTTATATAAATTGCCAAATGAGTGTGAGTTGTGGATATAAATAAGGCAATTCTCTACACAGAAGATTGTTTTTTATTTAATAAAAACATGGCTGATATGTGTAGTATTGTTAATGTATTGTTGAAAAATATAGACACTTAGATTAAAAAAGAGTCTATTGAATTGTTTGGTAGCTGGTTATCTTTTTATATCAGTAGTTTATGGAAATGGATATTATATCTATGCATGGCATGATAAATGCTATGATTTATCATAAGTTTTATTTTCTCAATATAATATGTTGGTTAAATTGTTAATTTTAGAATTAGATTTTTTGGTGGATTTAAAAAGTTTTTTGTCGAGAAAAGTGTTATGAATGAAATCAAGTAAAATACTCTTAATATTAATAATATCCTGTATCGGGCATTGGCTGTTTGATCCAAGCTTTGTATGGGCATGGGATAAAGAATTGCTGGATGTAAAGGTAATCGGCATACTTGGTGAAACGTATGATGATAATGTTACCTATGCCCAGAGCAATCTAATCGATGATTTCATAACTGATATTGGATTTGGACTTAATCTTGAGTATCTGGGAAAACGACAATCTTGGGGAATATCCGGCGATATCGTCCGGCATAGTTTCGCGGATCGCAGTGATTTTGATAATACTTCAGTAAATATGCAGGCAAATTTTGTTAATGAACTTTCCAAATTCACTCGCTTAAAGTTAAAGAATGATTTTTATTATGGTGAGGAACCGCGCAGTTTTGAAGAGGGTTTCGGCCGATCCGAAGGCCGATACAGCTTTTATAAAAATAAGTTTAATCTGAGTTGCGAGCAAGATGTTTCCAAACAATTAAGCCTTGCTGTCCGTTATTTTAATGAATTATATGATGTATCCAGGCAGGATTTACAGGATTCCGCGCTTAATGGCTTAGGCATAGAATCTAAATATTTTTTTAATTCACAATTTATTGTAAATTCATTTTACAGCTTTGCTTTGAGAGAGTATGATCCGGGCAATAATGTCCAGCAGCATACTTTCGGCGGTGGAGGTAGATACTTTTTCACAAACCAACTAAGTGTGGAAGCCAAAACTGGTTTTGATATTATTGATAATAATCAGACTATGTATAATACTACGGAGCCGTTTATAGATTTGGCTTTAATTAATGAGCTTGATCAGATTACAAACATGCGGCTTGGATTTAATCAGCGCAGTTATACAAATGAGTCCAGCCAAGATATATTTGATAAATGGCAAATTACATCCGCCCTCACTCGGCAGCTTTTTGCTCGGCTTAAGGGGGATATTACCGCGTTTTATGGTAAGGGTACATATGTTGAGAGTACGATTGATGAGGATCTTACTGGGGTGAAATTTGGTTTTATTTACGATATTAATCCAAAGATGAAGGGCAATGTTTATTATTCATATTCTGAGGTACGCTCAGACGCTATAAACCGAGAGTATATAAGGAACGCGATATCCATAGGAATCGCGGGAATATTTTAGTTTAAAGGTAAATATGTTAAAGAAAAAAAACAAATTATTAAGAAGGTTGATGTTTCTTTACGATCTGGGGATTGTAACAATTTCCTTTTTTTTAAGCCATTTTATCAAGTATTACACAATATCTTTTATACAGTTAAAGGATGATATTGGGTTTTTGCCAATATTGCTTTTTGTTTGGGGATCTCTGCTTTATTATTTCGGTATGTATCGTTCTTTTCGCGTAAAACGAATACCCGAAGTATTGTTGATTATCTTTAAGACTTGTATTACCAGTTTTATTATATTTGGCAGTATTATGTATATTTTTAAAATCACTGCGGTCAGCCGTGTTTTTATTGGACTTAGCTTTATTATAAGCGCAGTCATTATGTCTATTGAAAAATCAATTTTAATTTCTTTTCTCCAAAATATCCGGAGAAAAGGATTTAACTATCGGAATATTCTGATCATCGGTACCGGTAAACGGGCCCAAAGTTTTATTGATTTTATCCGAGACCATGAGCAATGGGGAATGCGGGTGATTGGGCTGATTGATAATGATCCCACAAAGAAAGACCAAATAGTTAATGGCCATACAGTGCTTGGTTGCTTCGACGATGTAACGGCTATTATTCATGAGCATGTTATTGATGAGGTGTTTTTCGTCGTGCCCCGTTCCTGGCTGTCAAAAATAGAACCTTTGCTGAAAATTCTAGAAACAGAAGGTGTTCCGGTTAGAATTGCCGCTGATTTCTTTGATTTAAAGTTGGCTAGAATGAAGCAAGAGGAACTTTCCGGAATGCCGCTTTTGGTGTTTGAGAGCACGCCGGATAAATTCGGCCAGCTTTTGTTAAAGCGGGCATTTGATATTATTTTATCCGGATTCGGATTAATTATATTGCTGCCGCTAATCACATTGACTTATCTGGCGATAAAATTTACCTCAGGAAATCCGGTATTCTTTACCCAGGAACGCTGCGGATTAAACGGGAGAATATTTATATTGTATAAGTTTAGAACAATGAATATTGGGGCGGAAAAACAGCTTGAAGGGCTCAAGCAGTTAAATGAGATGAGCGGACCAACATTTAAATTAACTAATGATCCGCGGGTTACAAAAATCGGTAAGTTTTTGCGTAAATTTAGTATTGATGAACTTCCCCAGCTTTGGAACGTATTAAAAGGTGAGATGAGTCTAGTCGGCCCTAGGCCGCCGATACCCTCAGAGGTCTCAAATTACGATAGCTGGCATAGAAGGCGCTTGAGCATGCGGCCGGGTATTACTTGTTTGTGGCAGGTGGGCGGAAGAAATAAGATTACAGATTTTGATGATTGGATGAAACTGGATTTAAAATATATTGATACTTGGTCGCTCGTGCTTGATATGCAGATATTATTAAAAACATTTCCGGTAGTTCTAGTTGGGGATGGCGCGAAATAATAGACACGAATTAACCCGAATGATTTAAGACACGAATAAACACGAATCGATTAAGACACGAATTAACACGAATATAGGAAAACACGAATATACACGAATAAAATTTTAACACGAATTTAAATACGAATGGGAGGAATTAAGTGAAACGTTTTATTGTTTTAATGAGTATTATCTGTCTGTGTTCAAATCTATCATTTGCGGCGTCAATGGACGTCCCTGAGGTTAATCTTGCCGCTTATACAATAGGGATAGATGATGTGCTTGAAATCAGCGTCTTACAGCCTGACCAACTTTTACGAATTGTTAATGTTGCTCCGGATGGAATGATTTCTTTTCCTTATATTGGTAGCGTTAAGGTCAAGGGTTTAACAATCCCGCAAATTCAGCAAGAAATCCAAGACGCTCTGGCGGATGGGTATATGCAGTATCCGGTGGTTGTAGTCTCTTTACAGCAATCCCGCAGTAGAAAGTTTTTTGTTTACGGAGAGGTTGTCAAGCCAGGAGAATATCCGATTACCGAAAATACAACAGTTTTGCGGGCGATTTCCATGGCCGGTGGGTTCACTAAATTCGGCTCATCTTCCAGAGTGAAACTCTTGAGGCCGCGAAAAAACGCGCCCAGTTATGAAACAATTATGATCGATATTAAAAGTGTTATGAACGGCGACTCAGAAAAAGATTTACTGCTTACCTCTGGTGATATGATAGTAGTTTCTGAAGGAGTCTTTTGAGACACGAATTTGCACGAATAGATCTGAAACACTAATCTACACGAATAAAGTTTTGACACGAATGATTTAAGACGAGAATTTAAAGAAATTAACGTGGAAAAATAATTATGGATGATAGGCTAAATTGTGCAAATCAAACAGAAAAGGAGCCAATCCTTTATAAAGAATTGGCTTATGAAATAGTAGGATGCTTTTACAATGTCTACAACGCCCTTGGCCCTGGGCACAAGGAAGCGATTTATCAAAAGGCATTAGGTATAGAATTTGATAATAAGAAAATAACATATTGTTCACAAAAGAAATTATCTATTGAATATGACGGGAAGAAGATAGGAACATATGAACCAGATTTTGTTATTGATGATAAAATAATCGTTGAGATTAAATCTGTTTTACTTATGCCGCAAGTATTTGAGAAACAATTATTTTATTACCTAAGAGGATCAAAATACCGCTTGGGTTATTTAGTTAATTTCGGCGCTGATAAAATAGATATTCGGCGTAGAATCCTGTAATGCACGAATGGGCACGAATCTGTGTCCAAAATTAGTGTATTTAATTAGTGTTAATTAGTGTTCAAAGTTTATTAGTGTTAATTCGTTAAAATTTGTGTTAATTAGTGTTTATACGGAGGAGAAATAAATGGATAATAACCAAACACATGAAACATCATTGCGCGATTATGTTCGGGTGCTTTTTAGGCACAAAGGCGTGATTCTTACAACCATGATAACAGTATGCGCCACTGTTTTCATTGGACTGATATTAAAAACTCCTGTCTACGAGTCTAGCGTCAAGATGCTGATTACCGCTGAAAAGCAGGTCGAAGCGACTTATTACAAGGAGATGTATGGCGCGCGTGATGTACAGCAGACTTTGACGCAAAGTGAAATCGTCAAATCCGAGCCTGTCTTAGGCCGCGTGGTCCGTTCTTTAAATCTGCACAAGCGGACTTTAGCTGATGAGAAAAAATTCAGTTCAGTTTTAAAGCAAAAACTTATTGATTATCAAACCAAAATTCAAGACGAGAAATTAAAAAGCCTTACAGCTGGGCAAAAAGATGCTATTTTATTCCGCTCGGCTATTTTAGCTTTAAAAGAAAATATCCGAGTTGAGCCAATTCGGGATACGAATATGTTTACAATAAGCATGAGAGATTATAACCCTATAGGGGCAGCGGTTATTGCCAATGTTGTTAGCCGTTCTTATGTTATGTTTGATCTGGAACAACAGCTGGCTGAATTAAAGCTTAAATATGGTATAAAACATCCAACCGTAAATCTTATCGAAGCCAGCATTGCAAAGCTTGAAAAAACATTATCCGGCAATCCCATGGAGGATGTGGAAGCTATCGGTCCTGCCAGCGTAAAGATCATGGAGCAAGCTTCTGTGGCTTTAGAACCCACAGGTACATCCAAAGCCGTTACCCTTGTTTTAGCTTTTATTATGAGCATGTTTCTGGGAGTTATGCTGGCTTTTGTGTTTGAATACAGCGACCAGACATTACGAACACCTAGGGATATTGAAAAAACATTAGGCTTTCCGGTCATCGGTTCTATCTCAAAAAAGAGTTTATTTGATAAAACACTGATTGATTTTGACATTGATCTAAAGGATTACGGTAAATCATATCAGGTAGTCAGTGATCAGCTTTATCTGTTAATAAAAAACAAAGGCCTTAAATCTTTGCTTATTGCCTCTACATTAAAAGAAGAGAACAATGCGGTGGTCATTGCTAATCTAGGCATTTATATCTCTAAAATGCTCAAACGCAAGCTATTGATAATCGACGCTAATTTTAAGTCACCGTCAATAAACAGTTTGTTTAATTTAGCTCCAGAACCTGGGCTTACCAATTTTCTTGATGGCACAGCGGCTGTACCGGCAATAACCAATAAAATAGATGAAAATCTCTCGGTGATAACTTCCGGCAAGACAGTGATCAATTCTATGATTTTGATGGAATCATCGCAGTTGAAACAAATAATCGAAGAGGCAAAAAAGCAATACGATATTATCCTTGTCAATGCTCCGCATATTAACGGACAGAAAGATACAGCAATCCTTTCAACCTTAGTTGATGGAACTGTGTTGGTAGTTGATGAGGGCAAAGCCAGACATCAGGTAGTCAAAAACGCGATGAGTATGAACGGAAAATTAGAGCATACTATCGGAGTCATCTTAAACGAACGCACATCGCCGATACCGAAGTTTGTTTATGATAATGTGTAGAGATTTAGCTTGCAGCTAAATAGAAGTTAGGAAAATAAATTAACCGCAGATGAACGCAGATGGACGCGGATACAAGTAAAAAGGTAAAAGTAAAAAGTACGATTGGGGAAAAGTATATGCTTAAGCCGTTACACGGCTTTAATTATATTTAATATGAACTCAACAAGAAAAATTAATTTTTGCTTTTGATTCAGCATTAAATATAATCAGTGTTTTGCTTAAAAACACGTTGAGCATATACGTGCAGGAGTAAATAGTTGTTTTAAACAGTGTTAATCAGCGTTTATCGAGCGAAGCGGGCGGTTAATTAAATTATTTATGTTAAAAAGTGTCTCCGCGGGCTTATTAAAAAGAGGAAACAAATGAAAACAATTTTAGTAACCGGTGGAGCCGGGTTTATAGGGTCAAATTTTATTTATTTCATGTTAAATAAATATATGGATTACAAAATCATCAATTTCGATGCCTTAACATATGCCGGGAATATAAATAATTTAAAAAGCATAGAGAACGATCCGCGGTATAAATTCATTAAAGGTGACATCACCTTGGCTAAAGATGTTGGCGCGGCAATGAAAGACGTTGATTGTGTAGTTCACTTTGCGGCAGAGTCACATGTAGATAGAAGTATAACTGGCCCGGAAATATTTACGGTGACAAATGTATTAGGGACCCAGATATTACTTGATCATGCCAAAGCAAATAATATTAAAAAATTCGTACATGTATCTACCGATGAAGTATACGGTAGCCTTGGAAAAACAGGTTTATTTACAGAGCAGACACCTTTGTCTCCTAATAGTCCATATTCGGCGAGTAAGGCAGGTAGCGATCTTTTGGTCAGGTCATATTTTGAGACATACGGATTTCCAGCAGTTATAACACGCTGTTCAAACAATTACGGGCCTTATCAATTTCCAGAAAAGTTAATTCCACTGATGATTAGCAATGCACAACAAGATAAACCATTGCCTGTCTATGGCGATGGGATGAATGTTCGCGATTGGCTATATGTAGAAGACCATTGCCGGGCAATTGATGTAGTATTGCATAAAGGAACTCCTGGTGAAGTATACAATATCGGCGGCAATAATGAATGGCATAATATAGATATTGTGAAGCTGATACTAAAAGAATTAAGAAAACCAGAATCACTTATTCAATTTGTGGAAGATAGACTAGGACATGACCGGAGGTATGCGATAGATTCCGGTAAAATAAAAAACAAGTTGGGTTGGGAACCAAAGGTAAAATTTGAGCAAGGGATAAAGAAGACTATACAGTGGTATATTGATAATCTAGAATGGATATCACGAGTCAAGAGTGGGTTGTGATCCCAGAGATGAGATAGGATTTTAAGAGGAATGATGAGAAATATTATTGTCGTAGATAATTATGACACTAGAAATAATGGGGTTATGGCAATGGGAATATCTTTTGTTCAGAAAGTTTCTGAATATTTTGATAATCCTAAAGTTAGTTTTTATTCTTTTTTTAAAGAAGTAGATAGTGCTAGGTATAGAGACTATGGTGTAAGAGTTAATTCTATGTTTTGGAAATCAAAACTTCGTCCTGGAAAATTTTTTGATATCATTTGGTTCTTAGCTTTAAGTTTGTTGGCAATGGTAGGTAAGTTCATTCCTTTTGTTAAATTCAGGAATTCCATTGATCCTTTCAGAGAAACTGATGCAATTGTTTCTTTATGTGGAGAGGACCTGTACAGTGATCATTGTAGCTGGCAGCTAGTTCTTTATGAATTGTTTCCATTTGTTATGGCAAAAATATTTAATAAGCCGTATGTTATTTTTGCACAAACTTTAGGTCCATTTACAAAAAAGAGATCTAAATTTTTATTAAAGCATGTTATAGGGAATGCCTCGTTAGTTTTAATTAGGGAAAAAGTTTCTTTTGATATGGTAATAGACATGGTTCCAGAAAAGAAATCTCGCATTGTTTTAACGGGGGATAGTGCTTTTTTTCTCAAGCCGATAGAATTATTTGTTGCGCAAGAATTGGTAAAGAAAGATTTAAATAAAGATATTTATAATAAAAACGTCATAGGGATATCGGTAAGCCAGTTGTTTACTCAAAGTATTTTTCCTGTGATTAATAGTCGAGAACACAAATATGAAAGTTTTGTTGATTCTATTGCAAAAATATCAGATTTCTTATGTGAACAGTTAAATGTTAATATACTTTTTGTCCCGCATGTTACGGTTCCCCATAATGATGATAGGAAAATTGCTTTTGATATATTAAATAAGGTAAAAACAAGAGATTCTGTATTTGCTTTAAAACATGAGTATAAGGCAGATCAAATTAAAGGCATGATTCATGCGTGTGATTCTTTTGTTGGATGCAGAATGCATTCTTTAGTAGCGGCTGTATCAGGGAATATTCCCACATTGGCTTTAGCTTATAGCTATAAAACTGTAGGAGTAATTGGTCCTATTGTCGGGGATAAGCTACTTGTAGATGTTCGTTCTGCTTCCCCGCAAGAACTTGTAGCTAAAGTTATAGATGGCATGTTGTATTTATATGACAATAAAAGTGAGGTTATAAGAACTATAACTATAAATATGGAAAAACAATTTAAGGTATCTTTAAAGAACTTTGAATTGTTAAAGGGACTTGTAAATAAAGAGTGCGTAAACAGATAACTAATGTCCAATATGTTGTAGATAAAAAAAAATGCAGTGGTTGCGGCGCGTGCTATGTTGCATGTGATTGTGATGCCATAACTATTATACGTAGTGAAGGTTATGGCTTATATATCCCCTTTGTTGATAAAGGAAAATGTGTAAATTGTAAACAATGCTTAGATGTTTGCACGGGATATACGAAAGTTAACAAAATGGATTTTGATTGCCCGAATAACGATCCAGATATTGGAGAGTATAGGGATGTTTATTATGGTAATACTTTAGATGAGGATTTGCGTAAAAATGCGGCCTCTGGTGGATGTGTTACGGAGGTGCTTCGTTCTGGATTAAGGTTTGGTGAAATTGATGCCGCAGTAGTGGTGGGGTTGACTTTTGGTTCAACTATAGATTCGTTGGTGTATGTTGCTAGGACGGAGGAGGATATTTTATGTGCAAAGGCATCTAAATATTTTCCGACTAATAACTGTGTTGCACTTAAGGAGTTGCTGAGTTATCCGGATGAACAATTTGCCTTTGTAGGTTTGCCATGTCAAGTAAATTGATTGCGATTATTGCAAAAAAAATATCCAGTATTAAAAAAAAATATTAAGCTTGTGGTAGGTCTTTTGTGCGGGCATATGGTTAGCTTTAGGGGTACTCGTGAGTTGTTATCAGCACATTCTATAAGGAGTTCAAGTTTAGTTAATATGTGTTATAGAGGAGGTGGCTGGCCAGGCTTTTTTAAAGCTGAAGCTGTGTCTGGCCATTCTGTAAAATTGAGTTCAGGAGAGGTTTGGCAAGATTTTTTTCAGAATAACATATACACTCCTCAAAGGTGTTTGGTTTGTGCTGATTTCTTCTCAAATCAAGCTGATTTATCGGTTGGTGATGCATGGGATGCTGATTTATTAAAAGAAACTACTTCTGGATATTCTTTGATGATAGTCCGTTCGGCTTTTGCTGAAAATATAATAAAAAAAATGTACAAAGATAAAATTCTTAATATAAATTTGTATGATATTAAAAAAATAAAAAAAAACTTTTGGAGTAATATTGTATTTTCTAAGAGATTAGTTGAACAAAAAAAAAGAATGAAAATAATGCTTAGTGTGGAAATACCACCATCAGATATTGATTCCAACTCGGACGAGCAAGATAAATCATCTAAAGTTTTTTTTATCGTTTTCTTGATTTTTATTATTCATAAATTTCGCAGATTATTGATATTTATTACCAAACTTAAATTAGTCCGCTTCCTGTTTAATAAAGTTTACAGTAAAATATTGTGGCGCTTAAGTCAATGGAGTCAATGTGAGTAAAAAAAACTTGTTTGTTAATATCGCGTATTTACTTTCTTCAAATATATTTACTCAAGGATTAAGGGTTGGCAGAGGATTTATCGTAGCTAAATTTCTTGGCCCAGAGTTAATGGGTATATGGGCAGCATTATTTGTATATTTGTTGTACGGTGAAAATCTGCATTTAGGTGTTTATAACTCCTTAAGCCGTGATATACCTATTTTTAGGGGGCAAGAAAACAATGCTATGATAAAGCGTTATTTTAATAATGCTTTTACTTTTACTGTCTTTAGTAGTATTTTAGCTTTTTTTGTATTGTTTATTATTAGTCATTTTACTAGTTCATCAAATCAAATAATGGATAAAGGTATGAAATTTATGCCTTTTCTTATTTTTACGCAGCAATGGATTGTTTTTTTTAAGTTTTCTTTTTTAGCTAGAAATAAGATGAAAGAAATAAGTAAGTATCAGGCTACTTATTCGATTTTAAGTTTTTTGAGCGCTTTTTTGATTATTACTTTTGGTTTTATGGGGCAAATGTTTGGATTGCTGTTAGTTGACATTGTATATTTATTGCTACTGGTGTTATTCTCCGGTCAGAAATATAAAATTTGTCGAGATAATGCTTGGATTACAATGATGAAAAGTGGCTTTCCAATTTATTTAGTTGGTTTAGTTTTTGTGGTTTTAATGAGTTTAAATAGAATTATTATTGTAAAGATGTTGGGGACAACAGCTCTTGGTCATTTTTCACTAGCATTTCTTGTATTTAGTTTTTTATATTTCATTCCAGAATCAATAAGAATTGTTTTATATGTACGTATGGGTGAATCTTATGGTAGTGCTGGCCAGGATCGGGAAAAATTGCGAAAATTTCTTTCTGTGGGTACAAAATTATTATCTATTATTATGCCCTTTGTTGTGTTTGCTATGTCAGTTATGTTAATGTTTTTTGTTCCTATTGTTTTGCCAAAATATGTGGTTGGAATTAAGCCGACAATATTATATATGTGTTCTGTTCTTTTTTTGTCTTTCTCTGTAATTTATTCTAACTATTTAAATATAATTAGTAAACAAACCTTCTTTTTGTTTGCTCAGTTTATTGCGATTATTATTCATATTGGAGGAGCTTTGTTGCTAATTAATAATGGATATGGATTAAATGGAATTTCTATCGCGTGTATTTTGGCTTATTTTATTTATTATTTGCTGATGCATATTGTTAGTATGCTTTTGCTTCGCGAAAAGTGGCGGAGTATTTTTAAAACGTTCTTTTTATCATTGCTGCCTATGTTTTTTATGCTAGCGCTTTATATTTTATTGCAAGCGAATATCCAGGAACCCTTATTTTTAATTTCTTTTAGAAACGTAACTCTAATAATGCTTGTTTCTTTTTTGTATGGTTTGTTTGCTTTTTTTAGTTGTTATTTTAATTCTGAAATTCGAATATTGTTTGATATGGATAAATATATTAATAGATTTAAGGCAAAAGGTAGGATATGACAAAGAGGATACTATTTGTTAGTCATTCTACAAACTTTGCGGGTGCAGAACAATATTTGTATGACCTTATCAGCTCTTTTGACTCAAGCTGTGAGTATAAAGTTTATGTTTGTTGTCCTTATATTGGTGATTCAAGTTTATATCTGAAGCTTTTAGCATTGAAAGATGTAGAGGTTGTAATAATTAATTATAAGTGGGCACTTTTTTCTAGGGTGCGTCCCCTAAGAATGTTTGTTAATTTATTCAATCAGTTTTTTTCAAGTTTTAAATTGGCAAGGTATATTAAAAAAAACAGAATAGCAATAGTTTATAGCAATACAAGTGTTATTTTATGTGGGGCTTTAGCAGCATTTATTACAGGAACACATCATATATGGAGTATTCATGAGTCAATAAATGATAAGAAGTTTATATTTGGTCTTTCTAGTTATCGGTGGCTTCTTAATAAATGTGCTGCTAAGGTTATTTTTAATTCGGAATCAATAAAATCCGAGTTTAAGATTTTAGGGCAGATAAACTCGGAGATTATCTATAATGGATTAGATTTTGATAATTACGAATCTCAAGTTGAGGATAATGTTGATTCGATAACGTTAGCTGAAAATTTAATAAATAAGCAAGAGTTTTATTTAGGGTGTGTAGGATCTATAGCAGAGCATAAACAACAACTTGAATTAATAAAAGCAATGCCTTTGTTGTTAAAGGTAAAGCCATTGGTTAAATTAAGATTGATAGGGCAAGTAGCTAATGTTGATTATAAAAATAAATGTGATGCTTATATAGTTGAAAACAACTTACAGGAGTATGTTGAATTTATCGATTTTATGGATCAAAAATCAGAAATATATTCATTTATGGATATTTTAATTGTACCTTCAGCTAAGGAGCCTTTTGGCCGAGTTGTAGTTGAAGGGTTATTTTTTAAAAAAATTGTGATTGCCGCAAATGTAGGAGGAATCCCTGAAATTATAGTAAGTGGTAATAATGGAATTTTGATTAACGATTGTAGCGGAGAAGCGATTGCTAGAACTGTATTAAAGACCATTGAAGATAAAGAACTTTTGACTACTTTATATGCAAACGGAAAAATTTCGATATTAAAATATTCATTGGTTGCAATGGTAGAAAAAAATTTAAAGATAATTGATAGCATGTTTAAGCCTAGCAATGAGGTATCTTAAAATGAATCATTTTTATAAGTTATTCATAACACTGTTGGTTGGATTATTTTTTAGTGCCCTTTTAGTAAAGTTTGGAATTGCTGGGCTTTTTCTTGTTTTTGCTGTGGCTATATTCTTATATGTTCTGCCTCGGAGTGAATTATTTGCTTTTCTAATAGTTGTTTACTCAATCTTTTTGGGTTTTTTTACAAATCAGATGCCAATTTTAAATGGAATGCCTTTTTTAGGCTTTTATGACGAATTGCTTATTATTGCGTTTTGTTTGTCTTTTGTTATAAAGCAGTTGGTTAATAAGGGCGATTTTCTCAAGGAGACAAACAGCATATTTGTTTATGTCTTCGGATTTTGCTTGGTGTCTATTTTATCTGCTTTAGTTAATGGTGTATCTTTGGTTGCATCTTTAAACTTTATGTTAAGTCATATTAAATGGATTTTATTTTTTATTACTTTATTAATTGTTTTAAATGAAAATACGTCAAAAAAATATTTGTATTTTTTGTGTGTTATTGGTTTGGTGCAACTATTTTTAGCGATCATTCAGATGCTAACTTTTGGATCGCTTAATTTATTTGTAGGTAATGAAATAAATATTATTCAGGATGCCGCTACCGGTACATTTGGATATTACGGTGCGCATTATTTAGGACATTTTGCGATGATGTTGTTTATATATTCTTTTTATTTAGCTGCTTTTCTTAATTCAAGAAAATGGTTTATCATTGCATGTTCCAGCCTAGTATTACATCTTTTAACCTTTACAGAGTTAGATTATTTTTTTTTAGGGGTAATTGCTATATCTTTTTTATTTATGAAAAAAGTTAAATTTATAAAAAAAGGTGTTCTAGCTTTATTTATTTCTTTGAGTTGTATGGTTATGTTATCAACAGGTTTGGTAGATCTAGACCGTTATGTGAAATATTTAACTAGACCTGAGCTGATAACTTCAACTGGTAAAGTTCAGGTGATTTTATTGGTTCCTAAGGTTTTAAATGAGTTTATCCTTGTGTCCGTTGGTTGTGGCCCTGCTTCTTTCTCTAGTGGAGCAGCATCAAAAGGAAGGAGCGCTTTATTTATAAAGTATGTGAAAGGCCAAAGCCTAAAAAAAGGAACGTCTACTTTAGATTTTATGTGGTCTGGATTTACAAATCTTTTATTTGAAGTTGGTGTTCTGGGCGCTTTTTTTTATTATAGTATTTTGTTTTTCATTTTAATCCGGATTGGTAAAGCATATGTATTTTGCAAAAAATTGTTGGCATATGAAAAAGCTTTATTGATGAGCGGTGTGATGCTAATTGCCTTTATCTGCTACGTGTCGTTGCTTATGAGCGTTTTTGAGCTCGCTTTTTTAATGTTGCCATTTTCTATTTTGCTTGCAGTTAGTTATCAAGTGGCTTCACGCAATCTTTATCCTAACTCTTTAATTCGAGGAAAGCGCGTGGTATAAATGACAAATTTAAAGGGCGAGGTTTTAGTTTCTATAGCAATGACTACATATAATGGCGAAAAATTTTTAAGAGAACAATTAGAATCTATATATGAGCAAACATATAAAAATATTGAAATAGTAGTTTGTGATGATGGGTCATCTGATGGTACGATCTCTATTTTACAGGAATATGAGAAGAAATACGGATTGAGATTATATGTTAATGAAACAAATCTTGGGTATGTAAAGAATTTTGAAAAAGCTTGTTCATTATGTAAAGGTGAGTATATCGCTCTTAGTGATCAGGATGATGTATGGTTACCTCATAAACTTGCGACACTTAAAAAAGTTATGGGGCCCAATCTTTTGGTTTTTTCTGATATGCGATTAATTGATGAGGAAGGTGATATATTAAAAAAATCATTTTTCAAATGTTATAAAATGGCTCCAGAGAGAGCGTTAGATGTCAAATATATGGCATTTAGAAATTATGTGACTGGCTGTACAGTATTATTTAAGCAAGAACTGCTTCGCAAGGCGTTACCATTTAATGTAAATGTGTCACATGACTATTGGTTAGCGATGATTTCACTTAATGAAGGTAAATTAACTTATTCTAGGGAACAATTGACAAGCTATCGTCAACATTCATCAAATATAGTAGGAATTAAAGCAGTTTCATTATTATCAACGATTAAAAGAACTAAGATTATGATGACAGATTTTAATTACAGGAAAAATGTTTTACAAGGTTTAGCGTCATATGAGTATTTTAATAATGAACTGAAAGTAGCAATAAAATGTGCATTTTCTGCTTATGAAGGATTAACGAATCCTAGCAAAAGCTTGCTTATTAAAGCTTTAATATTTGTAAAATATCACAAATATATTTTCAGTAAGAATTTATTAGAGGGTGTTTTATTAAGAATAAGAAAATAAAAATAGGGTGCAGTATCAACCGATGAGTTTAATTCAATTAAAGGAAAAAAGGTAATCATACCGCATGAACAACTAGCAGAGATTGGGAGAAACATTAAAAGTG
Organism: Candidatus Omnitrophota bacterium; assembly: GCA_018817165.1. Taxonomy (GTDB): domain Bacteria; phylum Omnitrophota; class Gorgyraeia; order B26-G9; family B26-G9; genus JAHITE01. The sequence continues at coordinate 3,268 of JAHITY010000019.1, read as the reverse complement.
TTGATATGGTTATTTTAGAGAAAAACTGGGAATCAAAAATTCAATATTTTAGATATTTTGTAAAAAGGCATAATTATGAAGATTCTTATTGAAGGGGGGATTAATGAAAATCATATTTGCATCAAAATTTTATTATAGACGTGGTGGGCTTGAAGCGTACATGTTTAAAACAAAGAAACTTTTAGAAGATAATGGTCATGTAGTTCTTCCGTTTTCAACGAATTGTCATGAAAATTTGCCATCGAAATACGGCCAATATTTTTGTGATTATATCGATTTGTCTAGTATTACTAAAACAGACATTGCGGGTAATTTGAAGGCAGTTAAAAATATGTTTTTTAATAAAGATGCATATTTAAAAGTAAAAAATTATTGTGAGAAGGAAAAGCCGAAAATTTTGCAAGGATTTGGTGTTACAAAGCATCTTTCAGCATCCATTTTTAAAGCTGCAAAAGAATGCGGATTAAAAACTATTATGCGATTAAGTGATTATGCGCTAATGTGCCCAAACTCTACTGCACTTGATGGGGCAGATAATCTTTGTACTGATTTTGAGTGTTTTACTAATTGGAGCTATCGTTGCCTTAAAAAAAAATGTATAAAAGGGTCATTATTGGCAAGTATTGTTGGGTTATTAGAAGTAAAAGGAAATAAAATTTTAAATTCATACAAGAAATATGTTGATCATTGGATCGCACCAAGCATGTTTATTCGTGATGTTTTTATAAAGTATTATAAGATACCTGAAGAAAAAATTACATATCTACCGATATTCTTTGATGTTACTAATATTGGTGTGTCTCACGAAGATGATGGATATATTTTGTACGCTGGAAGAATATCAAAGGAAAAGGGGATAAGGGTATTGTTAGATGCTGTAGGTAAAGAACCAGCAATTAAGTTGAGGATCGCAGGAACTGGTCCTATGGATGAAGAAATAAGGAATTTTATTAGGTCCAAATGTTTAAACAATGTAGAATTCTTAGGATTTAAAGAATTTGATGATTTACAGAGTCTCATAAAGAAGTCTAAAGTTGTTATCGTTCCTTCAGAGTGGTATGAGAACTCTCCTAATATTATTGCTGAGGCATATGCATATGGGAAACCTGTTATTGGATCGCGTATAGGCGGAATTCCGGAGCTTATCAGAGATAATATTACAGGATTGACTTTTGAGCCTGGGAATGTCGATGATCTTCGTGCTAAAATTGAATATTTTCAAAATAATCCGGATAAGGTTGTTGAAATGGGTAAGAATGCACGTAGATTTGTTGAACAGGAATTAACTGCTAAAAAACATTATGAGAAATTAGTGGAAATATATCAAAGAGTAATAAAGTCTTAATTAACCGCAATATAAATTAAAAGAAGGATTGAACAAAATGAAAAATAAACTACATGGATCAATAATCGTAACCTATCGCTGTAACGCTAAGTGTAATATGTGCGATGTGTGGCAATTTCCTACTAAGCCGGCTGATGAAATCGGTTTGGATGTGATTGAAAAACTTCCGGAAATGTTTTTTACGAATATTACCGGTGGTGAGCCTTTTGTGCGAAAGGATTTGCCTGAAATTATTGATATTATTCATAAGAAAACCAAGAGAATTGTAATAAGTACCAATGGTTTTTTTACTGATCGAATTATAAGTCTTTGTAAAAAATATCCTGATCTTGGTATCCGCGTAAGCCTGGAAGGTATGCAGGAAGCCAATGATAAGATTCGCGGTATCCCGGATGGTTATAATCGTGCTATTGATACATTAATGACTCTTCGGGAGATGGGAATAAAAGATATTGGGTTTGGAACTACCATTCAAGATCATAATTATCAGGATCTGATTAAATTGTATGAAAAAGGCGAAGAACTGGGTTATGAACATGCTACAGCTACTCTACATAATTCGCATTATTTTTGTAAAACTGACAATAAACTGGAGAAGAAAGACAAGATCATTGCCGAGTTTGAAAAGTTGATCAACCTTCTTTTAAAATCTAAAAAACCCAAGGCATGGTTTCGCGCATATTACAATTTTGGTTTAATTAATTTTATTCATGGCAATAAGCGTTTTCTGCCATGTGAGATGGGTGATAATGGATTTTTTCTGGATCCATATGGAGATATTCTTGCTTGCAACGGAATGGATATAAAACAGCCTATGGGTAATTTGAGGGAACAGTCTTGGGAAGATATTTGGCATAGTGAAAAAGCTAAACAGGTGAGAGACATGGTAAAAGTTTGTGATAAAAATTGCTGGATGATCGGAAGTGTTGCACCTGCAATTTTTGCGCATCCTATTAGTCCGGTAATCTGGGTATTAAAAAATAAATTACGGATTCTTATGGGTAAAAAAGCTGATTTGAGGATCAACTGATGAAGATATGTGTTTTTGATAATGGAAAGATTTGAAAAAATGGAAAATATTAAACACAAGATTTCTTGGTCTATTGGTGCTGTTTTATGCGCAATTTTCTATTATTGCGGCATAATTTGGGTATATACCTTTGTGCAAAAGAGAATTCTAAAAAAATCGAGAACAGTTGTGCTTATGTATCATAGAGTTGGTGATGATATCGCGAAAGATTCTGAAATTACTGTTTCGAATGCAAATTTTGATGAACAAATGAAATTTCTTAAGAATAAATTTAAAGTCATAGATTTGGATTCGCTTATTGATGGTATTGGAAAAGAAAGTGATTCTTTGAGCGCTAGTATTGCCATTACATTTGATGATGGATATAAGGATAATTATGAAAATGCATATCCGATACTAAGAAAATACCAGCTTCCTGCTGCAATATTTCTTGTGAGTCGGCTTATTGGAAATAACGGTGAAATATTAAATTTAGAAGAGATAAATATTATGAAGGATAATAATATTGATTTCGGCAGTCATACACTATCACATAAAATTCTTGCTGATATTGGAATTGATGATGCTAGAAAAGAAGTAACATCGTCAAAAGTTGAACTAGCGCAATTATTAGACCGTGAGATTAAATATTTCGCGTATCCGAAAGGCAAAAAAAGGCATTTCAATGAGCAGGTGAAATTGGCAGTAAAGGAAGCTGGTTATAAGGCAGCATTTAGCACGGAGAATGGAGAAATAACCAGAGGCTGCGATGTGTTTGAATTAAAACGCATCGGGATGCGAAATTACCCGTTATTTGTGTTTAAAGTGCGTCTTTCCGGAATTTTTGAAAGTAAGTTATTTTATTTTGTTAGAAAAAAATTGAAACTAACATAAACAGGTTTATTATATGCGCG
>JAHITY010000128.1 GCA_018817165.1 Candidatus Omnitrophota bacterium | reverse complement strand
TGACTTTTAAAACCTTGCACATCTTTTGGACCCCATACTGTTTGTTATTTTCTTTAATAAATGCATACTTTACTTGAGGTCCCTTGCAAAGTACGCTGCCGCTTTTTTTAATATATCTCGTTCTTCTGTTACATCTTTCAGTTCTTTTTTAATTCGAGAAACTTCACTTAACTGATCTATTTTGGGCCGACCAGACCCAGAGAATGCTGATTCGCCATTTGCTTTAAGCTGATCTTTCCAACGATACAGTAAACTGCGTTTTACTCCTAACTCTCGAGCCAATTCACTTGCTGGTTTATCACCAATATTCAGTAATCTTACTGCTTCAATTTTAAACTCTTTAGCATATCTACCCCGTTTCTTCATCGAACACCTCCTTCGGGTATTGTACCCGTTTTATTGTGTCCGTCAAGTCCGGGCTAGCTCAGCCTGACCCTATAGTCCCCTCTATTTGACCCACTATTTAATCATAAAGCTTCTATATTTTATCATATTCAAATGATTTATTTGCCAATACACGAGTGATTGTAAGCGCATCTCCTCGTCTAGTTTTCCTTCCTGTCTCGCTAATAAGATGCAAGTTAGTTTTTGCCCTTGAACAAATTACATACATCAACTTTTTTGCAGCTTCAGATGCATTGCCTGAAAATATTTCATTCCAATGAGGAATATACCCATTTAAAAGTCCGTAAGCGATTACTGTTTCAAACTCTTCACCCTTAACTCCCACACAAGTATTAATAATTACTCCAGTCATTTCTCTATAAAAACTTTTAAATGATTTTATATCGCTTGGGATTTTGAACTCTGGATCATTCAACCTGCTTTCAATATTATCAAAAAATAGCTTTCGATCTTCAATCAATTGAGGATATTTTGTATAATCAATTTCAACAGCTAAAAGAAATTGGTCAAAACAATCAACAAGGTAGTCAACACCTTCCGTTTCTTCTGATTTAATTGAATTGATTAATCGCAATAAATTTCTTTCTATCCTGTATTTCTCTTCAAACTCAGTATTTGTTGCAACCCTAAAGTAATCAATCAACTCTGTTGCCCACCTATATCGTGAAGAATATATTTTCGGATTTGGCTCTGTGAGAAAAAGTCGGGATAGTTTATACCAAATATTTTCTCTATTCCTTGACATTGGTGCTAATCCTGAAGCATCAAAGTTCACATCAGGTAAAGCAGCTCTCATTTTTTTTGAAACAGAAGTAATCAACCACCATTGAGGAACAAGAACACAAATTTCATCTTCAGAAATTCCAACATCCAAACTCCTCTGAATTAGTCGCGCAATTTCATCTACGATTTTCGAACTATGAATAGTGTCATTAAGAGTGATTAGTCCTTGTGATTCTGCGTTACTTCCGACAGCTTCAATAGCTATTGATTGAGTTTGAAAGTGTGTGTAGAAATCAATTATTCTTTGGCTTGACCTATAATTACCAGAAAGAGTCAATGGAGTTATTGACATTCCATTTAACTCAGATCGAATTTCTACTATGCTTTTAGCCACACCGCCAAGCGAAGCGTAAATTGCTTGATCAGTATCGCCAACAAGGAACAAAGATGTATTACCTTTACCAGCATTGATTATTGTAGAAATTATTGCGTAAAGCAAATCCTGTGTGTCTTGATACTCATCAACACAAATCAGTTTAAATAAATTAGCAAGTGTTTTTTGAATTTTTGGATAAGTCGTCAATATCCGGTATGAATAATAAAGAAGTAATTCGAAATCAATTTGCTTTTTTTGCTTCAATACATCATGATACTTTTTAAGAAGGTTTTTCTGAACACTTTTAGGTTCAACAAAACTACCGTCTCTCTTCAACCGAAGATTTACAGAATCTATATGTTTTAAACCATACTCCTCTTTCAAGTCGCTAATTAAATCTGAACAGAAAGTTTCATCAGCAATTGTGTAACCATTTTTTAATTCTGGCAAATAACAAGCGTAGGGCTTCATTATCCATTCCAAGCAAAAAGCATGCAATGTTCCTGACCAAATCTTATCGCTGTTTATTCCTAATGCGTTAAGCCTCCTAAAAATCTCTTCTGATGCTCTGACCGTAAAAGTTACTGCTGCAATTCTTTTTTTGTTTCCCTCTCTAAGTCGTGTTAGTTCATAAGCAAGTTTATGAATAATTACTCTTGTTTTGCCACTGCCAGGGCAAGCTGTCAGCAAAACGTTTCCGTCTTGCTTAACGGCCAATTTTTGCTTATCATTTAATTCATTAAGTATCATGTCATTGCCAAAAACTTAGTCAATTGGTCATTTTTGAATGTTTCGCAAAAAGTCTTTACGATTTCTTCTTCACTTTTTTCTCTTGTTTTAAATTTATTCGCTTCGGGTCGCAACTCATCATCATTATTGTTTCTGATTAAATTTAAGCGATAATAAATTGCTTTCACTTTTGAAGATTGATTAATGTGTGCGGAAGCAAATGCAACGGCGTTAAGAATGTAAGTTGGAATATATGTATTATAAGAAATTTGTTCAGCAACTAAAAGCGCCAACCATCCCTTCCCCTGTTTATCAGCAATTCTTAAAACTTCCACACCAGCAACTTCAACAGCGCTATCCTCAAGCTTGATTTTTACTTTTTCCTTGTCTGCTTCTCTTGAATAAATTTTACTCAGGCATTGAACAAACTCATAGCTATTACCGTTCATGAGTAAATCAACTTCAAATGTGTGCTTAGAATAGAATGGTTTTAGAAAATTATTCCCGCTGCAGAAATTATTCAAAATAACTTTTCGATCTTCTCCGCTTTTTTCTGATGCCCGGCAATGTTTTTGATAATCATCGTCCTTAGCTGAATCAGCAGGAAGCGTCACAATTGTTTTATCCCAATCAGTGAGAATTGCACAATTCTTTTGTATTCTGTCTGAGTGAAAAATTTTTGCAACATTTTCAAAACCGGTGCTTCCTATATTTATCAAGCTTATTCCTATTTCATCAAGCGAAAGACCGAATACTTTTTTAAACATTTCAGGGATTAAAATTAACTCTGCATCACCTTCAACTAAAATAATTCCCTTTGCGAAAAGCAAATTACTTCTAACTGCATCTAAGTATCTTTCAACTCTAACGATTTCATCTGACTGCAAATTGTTTGCGGGATTAAAAACTAATGCTTCTCTGTTGCCACGACTTAAAATATTTACGCTACTAATTTTACTTACAGATGAAATATGCGTAGAGTGAGTTGAAATTATTACTTGAGTCTTATTTTCTTTTAAATTGTTGAATAAGGTTTTCTGAATGTGAGTATGGATATGCGCCTCAGGTTCTTCAATTAAAAGAAAATTTGCAATTCTGTCTGTTTTAACTTTTTTATATTCAAGTAGCTTTAAGGAAAGATAAATAAGGTTAGCACCACCTAAACTTAATTCCCAAATTCTTCCCTTGTAACCTTCGTCATCGGGGTCACCCACCCAAAGTTTTAGTGATTGGAATAGCTTCTCCATTTCGTTTGGCAACTCTGATTTTATGTCAATATTAGCCGCATAAGTTGTTCCAACTGCTTCTTTGATACTCTTATCAATACCTTGTTTTATTTCTTTAACTTCAGCAAGCGAACCTATTTGCTCGTTTAGTTTATCAAGGCTTTCAATGATCTCGTTTTGCTTCGCAACTTCAACTGTTTTTTCCTTTCCTCTCAAAAGTTTTAGCAGTGGATTTTTCGTATATGATCTTAAATCACTTTCAACATCTCTCAATGCTTTAATAAATGTGCAAGACACCTCATTATGAATATTAATTTCTTTCGGTAGCCATGTCCCGAATATTAATTCTTCTTTATCATCAGGGTTGGGAAATTCAACTGTCTTAAAATTTCCTACATACTTATTATAAGTTGCATCATCACTAAAATCGCCTGAACCTCTACTTAAATAAACCGTTTCATAATCTTCAATTGTAAGTTTATCTAATATGAGTTGTAAATCGGTTGCATTTTTACCTACTGTTTGAGAATAGTCATAAAGCTCTTTTCTGAATTGATATTTAGGTCGAAAATAAACCGCATAACTTCCTTGTTTTTCGGTATCCATGTGTCCACTTGCTTGTACAGCTAATGATTGTGCTTCTTCACTTGCATCTAACTCGTCAAAAACAATAGAAATAATTATCCAATGACCAGCCCAGTTACCTAAAGCTCTGTTCAAATCAGTTGAATAGAAATTGACGTATCTAGGAAGAGTATCATCAATCAATATTCTCAAAGCATAAAATAAATTTGTCTTGCCTGAACCGTTTTCTCCAACTATTGTGTTAATCCCTTTTTTAAAATGTAACTTTGCGTTTCTAAAGTTCCTAAAATTTCTTAATCTAAGTGAAGATATATGCATAAAATCCTTTCAAATATAAAACATCCCCAACTATTGGATTGTTATTCTACCTATTTATTAACTAAAAATCCAATCATAAATAACACTTTTATTAGTAAAAATATTCTTATCTGAATCATAGCGTAAAATAACAAAATCGTCTATAAAATCAGCAAAATGGGCAAAATCTTGTGAGATAATAATGTTCCTCACCTTTACAGAAAATTTCGTCCTCTTTTAATTTTTCCTTATCTTTTTTGTCTAAAATCAAGGTTTGACCATTTTATTTTCTTTATCTCTCAACTAAATGTGTTCGTCACCTTTTTTTTGTAAAAATAGTTGATGAACGACGTTGACATTTCTAAACACAAAAGAGCATCTTCTTTTGATATTGGAGCAACTTCTGGAGAGCCATGGCCAACGTTATCGGTTCTATTTCGAAATATGTAAAATTGTTCTAATGCTTTTACAATATGTTCAGGACATAGTTTACCTTTTTGTAATTGTTTTATTGCATCCCCAAGTTTTGATACCTTCAATTTTCTTTCATTTAGCCAACCTTTCAAAAAACCTTCAAGCGCATCAATTGAATATTTAATAGAATGAGCAAGATTTATTTTCTCTGGATCTATCAAAGCTTTTTTAGCTTCTTTTATAGATGCTATGACGCCTTCATATTTTATATCAGCTTCGACTATTCTGTCCGCTTCTTCTATAAGTGATTCATAATGAACAACTATCTCTCCCAATTCTCTTGAATGTCCTTTCTCAAATTTATATCGATACCCAACTTTATGATACAAAAAAAGCTTATTCGCCTTAGCAGGTTCTAATAATCCTTTGTGGATATAAAACTCTATTAAAGATAGAATTTGATGCCAATCAACATCTAATAACATTTCGACAAATAAATCGGGGTTATAATATTCTTCCATTTCCTCAACTGTTCTAAACCTAACAATATCTTTATTGATACTAACAGCAGAGTCTCTGAATAGACAATATTCTTGTACTGTGCTCTCACAATCAGATATGATAATCTTGTAGAGATCAAACCTAAAAGAGGGGGGGATATACTCATATTTCAAATCGTATTCTGGCACATCAAGTAGATGTCGTCGTGTGAAATTATTAAACATTCTTTATTCCTTTCCACCAAACATTAGTACCCCTGCTGGGGCCTAAATCTATTTCAAAGCAGGTAACAGTTATGTAAATACAATTGTCAAAAAAATTATCTTATTTATAGCTATTCCCCCCTTCGAAACCAAGTGATCTTATTTTCTTTGGTTTAGGAACGGAGATGAAGTCAGGACGCTGGAACGCCACTCTCTCAATTAAGTAGAACCTTCCCCTTTATTCTCCTGCTCAGTGTCTGACCCTGTTGTTTCACACTGTTCCATTTCTTTTTCCTCGAGGCCCATAATTTCATGCACCCTAAGTCTATCTAATTTAGACCGTTCTGAAATCTTTTTCAAAGACTTCTTCATTCTTACAACTATTTCTTTATTTTCATTACCAGCCGTGGTATCAAAGATTAGTAAAAAGTTTTTAATGGTATCTAACAGTTCACTATTTTCGCTTAATTTAAAAAATTCAAAAAAATCATCCTTGTTATAATTTTTCAATAATCTCCCCACATCTGAACTAGTCAATAAATTCTCTGCAAATTTTTTAAATACTTCATCCAAAGTATATGATTCATCGTGTTTCTCATAGTATTTCTTTAATATCTTTTCTTTAGTTTCAGCAGAAAAATTCACTCGGTCTAGACCCATCTCCTTTGGGCTTGTTTTACCATCAATAACAGCATCTATCGCGACATCAAGCGTTTCTGAAATATCAATATTTGAGTCAATAGATTTAAAAAATTCGAGAGCCATAGCTATATCATATAAAGATAATTCTTTCAGATGTCTTTTAATAAAATTAGAATGTTTCTCAATATATTCACCCTGGGTCAGTTTAAAGTTGCCATGATAAAGATTCCACATATTTCTATTTTCTTCAACTATATTAGCATGCAAATATTTATTTTCTACAGCCTCCAAAGTTGTTACAATTAATTCATCAGAACAATAACCATCTTTTAATAATTTAAGTATCAATGTGTCAAAATCTTCAGGGATATAACCAGCTTGGCTTAGTAAATTAATTTTCTTTTTTGCGCCTTCATCGTCTCTTTTTATATAATTAGTATAATAAAAGTTAGATAAATTATCATCTACATCTATTTTTTCCGAATGAGCATAATACAAACATGTCAAAATTGTAATTTTCTTCTCGAAAGCTTCCTTTAAGAAAATTTTAGAAGTATAATATTTCCCAAAAAAATCTAAATTCCACTTAACCCTATTCATAACTCTTATATTGTTGCAGTTTAAAGATTTAAAGGTTTTCAATAAGCCTTCTTTTTCGTGATTAAAAATTAACTTGAAGTTCACCTCAACAGATGGGTCAAAAACAAGCTCGAGATGAACTATCTTTTCTCTGTATTTTTTCAGCGCTTTTGTATCTTCCTCCTCAAATTTTCCTTCATTAAAAATTAATACTACTTTACAATCCTTTTCCTCCCCTAAATAATTAGCCAGACCTAGAAACGATTTTAAAATAAGGGAATCATCCTTTCTTTCAATATCATCAAAGCAAATAAAAATTTCGCTTATGAATTTTTCTTCAAAAGAATTAGATAAACCTGAACAGTTTGATATATATGGAATCGAGGAATTTTTTATAATCTTATTTATAGGCTTTATTGCATCCAAAACCCTTTTTTTCATTTCTTTATTGTCTACTAAACACAGATTGCTAAATATCTGACTTTTAACTTGATCCAAGTCTTTAACCCCAAAAAGACTTACATATGAATATGCATTTTTTTTAATTTCTTTAAGTCTTTTTTTAATAAAATTTTTCCAATAATAAGTCTTTCCAACCCCCCAAGGTCCTTTCAAAATCATGATCTTTAGTTCTTTATTGTCAATAAATCGATTTAGTGCATCATCTATATGTCCCATCTAATCCTATCCTTTTAACATGCTAATTGGAATTATGAAATAATATTATACATTCCCATCAAAAATCATTAGCAATAGTAAAAATTGAAGCTACCGCACCTTTTGCTGTTGGTAACGAAATACTATGCTTTTTTTCCTTTTCATTTTCAAGGTGAACTATATTCCTAAAAGCCGCGCTACATTCGTTTGATGATGAATAGCTTTTTTTAGCAAATTATTATTTTGACATGCTTCAATATAATTAGTAAATTTATTTGATGTTGATTTTATGTTATTGTGTTCAAGATATAATCGCAATAGTTCTTCGATAACAGCCCCAGCCAAAATTAAAGCAGGTTTATTGAACCCATCAACTGCAAGAATGTATGCTTGTTCAACATCTCTAAATATGATCTTACGTTTAAAATCACCTTTTACGAAATTAATTCTTCTCCCAAATTCCTTCTTTGAGATAGAGTATTCTTCTTCAATAAGTGGCCAATATTCACCCTCTTTGTATTTCATTGTAGATTGTACTTTCTCATCAACAGATGATTCTTCAATTTCCAATATTGCTTTCAATTTATCTAGCTGTCTCTCTGCCATGATAACATTGATATCATTTGGCAAAGCTACAACAATGCACTCAATAAGATTGTATTTTTTAAGAACAATCTGAACTTTCGTAATCCATTTTGCATATAAATTATCATTCAAAAAGGTTTTTTCAGGCATAGGGATGGTTCGTTTCTGTTTATTTCTACTAGAGCCAGAGAACAGCGTTATATTGTTACTTTTTGTATACTTTGACTTTAAAACTGCTTCGCCTTCAGAAATAAGAGCTTGAATAGTATTTTTCATTATATCCTTTCTTACGCATAACCATTAATATACATAATATGCTTTTACAATACAGCGAATAGAAGCTCTAAAACTAAACCCTAAGCCCTAAACGCTAATCACTGATTTAATTCCCCCCTTCGAAACCAAGTGATCTTATTTTCTTTGGTTTAGGAACGGAGATGAAGACACGATGTCGGAACGCCTCTGAGCCAGGATGAGCGATTTGGCGGCGAAGTCGTAGTTACTAAACCATTAGAAAATCTCACTGTTTCGTCTGGGGCGGCTCTTTCTTTGCTTCGTTTCTTTTAGCTGATGAAAAGAAATGAAGACCTGGGGGACGCTCCACCGGGGGCAGGCATCGCCCCTTACAAAAAGCAAAACCGTCCTTTTTTAATTTAACCCAATCTTTAAGTTTGCCCCTTTAAATCTCTTTAAATCTGCTTATGAGCTTTTTTTAATATTTCATAATCCGAATTACCATATGATCCCAACAAAATATCTTCTTCTGTAGTTTCTTCTATATTGTCGTAAAAATTATATCCATCGAAATTTAGATTAACCAGTAAATTTAAAATTTCGGGAATTACTTGTTTGGGGAGATATTTTGAAATAGAAGCAATTCGACTTTGCGGAGGTTCGGGCGCCCCAAAAACTGTACTTTTCAATATTCCTAAATCTGCTAATTTTGTTTTTATTAGCTCTTTATCTGATAAATTCTTGTTTATTCCAAAAAGAAGATTACTAAACCCCGAATCAGTTATTTTAATATCCTTCAAAGAAGTAACTACGCGATTCTCTACTCCCTCTATAAGTTGTCTCAATTCAACAATATGTGATTCATCCTTTTTAACTTTTATTACTTCATTGGATTTTCGACTTAAATAGGTAGAATAGTATGAATCTTCCTGCAATTCAGGCCTAAATTTAGTTTGTAATATAAATACAGCAATTAAAAAAAGTGGCACATTTACTATTGCTGCAACAACTAAAATCATTGATTCCCATGAGCCCTCGGGAAAATTTGTAGCAGCAACTAAGAAACAGCTGTCAATCGAAAACAATCCTGCTAGCCAAGCCCCAAGCAATTGGATTGGTTTTGTAATTTTTTCTGGATTTATATTTTTATTATTCATAGAGCCCTCTTTAGTATTTTTCAATGTTCCTAAATCAATTTAGCAAATAAAAAAAGGCAACTCCTCTCTCAAGGAATTGCCTTTTCAACTAATCAATCTTCACACTCATTTTTAAATCTTTCAGTGTTAAAGCCTGTTAATTTTTAGTTTTTTGCAAATCTATATAAAATAAAACGATTATATTTCAGTAAAGAACAAAACTGCTTTTTAAGCTAACTGCTTACTTCTTTTTGGAAAACTTCTTGATCAATAGGGGAATTACTTCAAATAGATCCCCGACAACTCCATAAGTCGCCATCTTGAAAATCGGCGCGTCCGGATCTTTATTGATTGCCACGATCACATCCGCTGACTGCATACCGACTAGATGCTGAATCTGACCGGATATTCCGCAAGCAAAATAGATCTTCGGACATACGGTTTTACCGGTCTGACCGACTTGATGCGAATACGGTATAAATCCGCTGTCCACTGCCGCGCGTGATGCGCCGACTGCTCCGCCGATTGCTTTGGCAAAATCTTCTAATAATTTAAAATTCTCCGCTTTGCCCATGCCTCTGCCGCCGCTAACAATAATATCAGCTTCGGCAATATTCACTGTGTCTTCCAGATCTTCGATCAGATCAAGTAATTTAGTTCTGGATGCTAATAAATCTTTACCCGGCTTGAATTCAATGATCTCGCCTTTATGCTTTTTATCAATTACCGCTTCCTGCATTACTTTATGGCGAACTGTGGCCATTTGCGGACGACGCGCGGGACAAATAATTGTCGCCATGATGTTTCCGCCAAATGCAGGACGAGTCTGTAATAACATGCCCTTTTCTTCATCAATATCTAAAGCCGTACAATCCGCGGTCAAGCCTGTTTTTAATTCTACCGCGACTCGCGGGATCAAAGCCCGGCCAATTGCCGTAGCCCCGGTCAATACGATCTCCGGCTTATATTTCTCAATCAAGCCGGTCAATACTTTAGCATATGTATCAGCCTGATAATGTTTGAGCTCCGGAGCGTCAATCAGATAAACTTTATCGGCGCCGCGTTCGATCAATTGACTGGCAATCGCTTTTACTTTATCACCGATTAAAACCGCGGCTAATTTCTGATTTCTTTTCTGGGCGAGTTTTTTACCTTCTCCGAGTAATTCAAAAGCCACGGATTGGATCACCCCTTTTTTCTGCTCGGCAAAAACCCAGACATCTTCATAATCTTCCAAAGCAACTGATACTTCCTCGGTTTTGCGCAGAAAAATCGCGTCAAACTTACAGCTGTCCACACATGCGCCGCAGACAGTACAGTTATCATTAATAATCGCAATATTATTAACCATATCAATTGCCGCGAAAGGACAAGCCCTTACGCACATTCCGCAACCAACACATTTTTGTTCAATTATTTCAATCGCCATTTTAGTCTTCTATCCTAAATAATTGTTTATTAAACCAGATCCTTAATAAGTCCATACAATTTTTCACTAACATCCTGCGCGTCACCATGCAGAACCTGACCGCCTTCACGTACCGGCGGGCTGAATATTTTCACAACCTGAGTCGGTGAACCATCCAGACCGATTTTCTTTTTATCAGCCTTAATATCTTCCGCGGACCAAGTAGTGATCACGGCTTTTTTCGAACGCATCATGCCCTTTAAAGAAGGCATTCTTGGTTCATTGATATCTTTGACCACTGAGATCATGCAAGGCAGGGGTATTTCTAAAACATCCGCGCCTTCTTCAGTCATTCTTTCCACTTTAAATGCTTTAACATCTTTTTCGGTTGTCGCGTCAATCTTTTTGGCAAATGCAACTTGAGGAATGCCCAGCCAAACCGAGATTCCCGGTCCGACTTGCGCTGTATCACCATCAATTGCCTGCTTGCCGCAAAGGATCACGTCAAAGTCACCGAGTTTCTTAATTCCCATGGCCAAGGCATAACTGGTCGCTAAAGTATCGCTGCCGGCAAAAGCCCGATCAGACAATAAAATCGCCTCATCCACACCCAGAGCAATTGCTTCTCTTAGGGCAACTTGGGCTTGCGGCGGTCCCATGGTAATAACGGTTACTTTACCTGCAAATTTCTCCCGCAAACGCAGACCTTCTTCGATCGCGTACATATCAAACGGATTGATAATTGATGCCACGCCCTCGCGAATCAAAGTATTTGTTTCCGGATTAATTCTCACATCTGTTGTATCTGGTACTTGTTTTATGCAAACAACTATATTCATTGATTATTTCGCTTTTTTAGAAGCAGCAAGCGACTCCTTAATTAAGTTATTTCCAATGATTTCTCTTTGGATCTGATTAGTTCCTTCGTATATCTGAGTGATTTTCGCGTCACGCATGTATTTCTCAATCGGATATTCACGCATATAACCATAGCCGCCAAAAATCTGTACAGCATCTGTGGTGACTTTCATCGCCACATCTGAGGCAAATAATTTTGCCATTGCTGATTCTTTAGCGACTTTTACATTACCGCTATCGATCTGACGGGCAACGCTGTAAACCAAACCGCGTGCTGCTTCGATCTGAGTAGCCATATCGGCTAACATGAATTTAATTCCCTGATTAGCGCAGATCGGCTTGCCGAACTGGATTCTTGTTCTGGAATAATCAACTGCCAGATCAAGCGCGCCCTGAGCGATTCCCAATGCCTGAGCGGCAACACCCGGACGAGATAGATCAAAAGTCTTCATAGTTACGATAAAGCCCATGCCTTCTTTGCCCAAAAGATTTTCTTTGGGAACTCGGCAGTCCTGGAAAATCAATTCACGGGTAGAAGATGTGCGGATTCCCAATTTTTCTTCTTTTTTACCAAAGGTAAATCCGGGAGTGCCTTTTTCAATAATAAAAGCCGAAGAACCGCGTTGGCCTTTGGTCTTATCTGTCATCGCGATCACAACATAAATTTCCGCGTCTCCGCCATTGGTAATAAAATGCTTCATTCCGTTAATTACATAATGATCGCCGTCTTTTACCGCGGTGGTCTCGATTGCTCCGGCATCACTACCGGCATTCGGCTCAGTTACGCCAAAAGCCGCGAGCTTTTTACCGCTAGCCAAATCAGGCAGGAATTTCTTTTTTTGTTCTTCTGTTCCAAATAAAATTATCGGGTCTGTGCCTAAACCAGATGCCGCGTAAGTAACCGCCACACCGCCGCAAACCTTAGAAAGTTCTTCTGTTACCAAACACAAGCCAAATACGCCCAGTCCCATTCCCCCGTATTTTTCATCAATATAAACCCCAAACAGATCAGCGTCTGCCAACAGCTTCATGATCTTCCAAGGAAATTCTTCTTTTTCATCAAGTTCTTTTACTATTGGTCTTAATTTTTCCTCAGCGATTTTTCTCGCCAGATCCTGCACCATTATCTGCTCTTCTGTTAGCAAATAATCCATAAACACGTCCTTTCATTAAATTATTCAAAAATATCAAATATCTACTGAGCAATCAAATGTATAATTAATATATATGTAAACCATATATATGTGATTTTTTAGATAAAAAAATATTATAACCGATATAATAGCTGCTGTCAATGTCTGAACAATGTAAAATTAGAGGGCAACTTTTTAACGGTTGCCCTCTATGGAATATATTAAACAATATATGTTTACTCGTATTTTTTAAGAACCAAAGTCACATTATGTCCGCCAAAACCCAATGAATTAGATATTGCCACATTAACCGGCTGTTTTCTCGCCACGTTCGGCACATAATCTAGATCACAATCCGGATCTGGTGTTTCATAATTAATTGTGGGAGGGATAATCCCGTGTTTTATTGCCAGAGCAATCGCCGCGCATTCCACGCCGCCAGCTGCTCCGAGTAAATGTCCGGTCATTGACTTGGTAGAACTAACCGCTACTTTTTTCGCGTAATCACCGAAAACAGTTTTGATTGCCAAAGTCTCCACTCGATCATTCATTGGTGTTGATGTTCCATGGGCATTAATATAATCTACTTCTTCTATATTAATTCCCCCGTCATTCAATGCCAGCTGCATACAACGCGCGCCGCCTTCACCAGCCGGGTCCGGAGCGGTCATATGATAAGCATCACCGCTCATCCCATAACCGACTATTTCCGCGTAAATATTAGCGCCGCGTTTTTTCGCGTGCTCAAGTTCTTCTAAAACCACAATTCCCGCGCCTTCACCCATTAAAAAACCATCCCTGCCTTTATCAAAAGGTCGGGATGCTTTTAGCGGATCATCATTTCTCGTAGTCAATGCTTTTAAAGCGCAAAAACCGCCGAAACCCAGAGGAGTAATACAACTCTCTGTTCCGCCGGCAAACATTGCTGTAGCATCGCCTCTGGCAATGACCTTAAAAGCATCACCTATGGAATGACCGCCAGTCGCGCAGGCAGTTGTCACACAGGAATTCGGTCCTTTTAAGCCTAGGCTGATTGATATCTGGCCAGGAGCCATATTCACGATCAGCATCGGAATCAAAAACGGTGATATTTTCTTTGGTCCATGTTCTAAATACTTTTTCTGCTGTTCTTCCACAACATGTAATCCGCCGATACCTGTACCGACAATCACTCCGATTTTGTTTACATCTTCATTAGGAAGATCTAAGCCTGAATCGAGGCAAGCCATTTTACTGGCAACTACCGCGAATTGGACAAATCTGTCCATCCGCTTTAATTCTTTGGGTTGAATACAAATGGTAGGATCAAAGTTTTTTACTTCCGCATCGATTTGAGAAGAAAATTCTGAAGCATCAAAATAAGTTACTAATCCGCCCCCGCTTTTACCTTCACACAAAGAATGCCAAAACTCATCTTTTGTATTTCCAACAGGTGAAACAACCCCTATACCTGTAATCACTACTCTTTTTTTGTCCATAATATTTTAAAATGAGAAAACAATTCCCGTATTTGCTAGCCTATGATCAATAAACTATAGGTTAATTTAAGCGTCAGTCTTGCTGCTGATATATTTAACAGCTTCGCCAACAGTTGTCATTTTCTCCGCGTCTTCATCAGGGATTTCAATTCCAAACTCTTCTTCTAAAGCCATAACCAACTCTACTGTATCCAAAGAATCCGCACCTAAATCATCCACAAATGACGCATTAATTGTAACTTCTTCTGCTTTAACCCCTAACTGATCAACAATTATCGATTTTACTTTATCTTCTACTGCCATTTAATTTTGCCTCCTTTCAAAAGGACCCTACATTAACATCCCGCCATTGATTGAGATCACTTGGCCTGTTATGTAGTTTGAGTCATCAGTGACTAAAAAAACAACTAGATTTGCTACATCTTGCGGGCTTCCAAATTTGCCCAAAGGTATCTGATTAAGCATTGCCTGCTTAACATCATCACTTAATATCTGTGTCATTTTGGTTTCAATAAACCCGGGAGCTATCGCGTTTACCCGGATATTTCTTGAAGCCACTTCTTTTGCCACACTTTTTGTCAAACCGATCAAACCGGCTTTTGAAGCAGCATAATTAACTTGCCCGGCATTTCCCATCAAACCAATAATTGAGGCCATATTTACGATTGCCCCGGAACGCTGTTTCATCATTGGTTTTACCACTGCTTTTGTGCAATTAAATGCCCCTTTGAGATTAACCGAAATCACCGCATCCCAGTCGGCTTCTTTCATCCGAATCAGCAGTCCATCTCGGGTAATTCCTGCGTTATTGATTAGTATATCCACTTTTTTAAATTTGTCAATAATTTTGTTCACCGCTGCTTCGCAGTCAGCCATGCTGCAAACATTGAGCACCAGCGGCATGCTTTCCACGCCCAAAGCCTTGATCTCAGCAGCGGTTTCCGCCAGCAATTGTTCATTAACATCGCAGATCACACAGTCCGCGCCCTGTCGAGCCAAAGTCAAGGCTATTTCCTTGCCGATTCCCGCGGCACCGCCGGTGATAAAAGCTACTTTTCCTTTTAATTTCATTATATCCCCCTTAAATTTTGGTTTTAAATCTTATTCGCAGCTGCAAGAACAAGCTATTGCCTCGAAATCACTGTTTTTGTCCAGATTTAAAACATTTAGCGCTTTGTCGATTCTTTGTAATAGACCGCGCAATACCTTGCCTGGTCCAAATTCAACAAAGTTATTTATCCCATCTTTTTTCAAAACTTCAATGCTTTTTTCCCAAAAAGTAGTGCTGGCAACTTGTTTTGTCAATAACTGTCCTATTTGTTCCGGGTCATTCTCATACTCGGCCGTGACATTGGGAATAAACAATACATTCGGCTGATTGATCCGCACATTGGCTAATTCTATTTTCAGTTTAGCGGCTGCTGAGTTCATTAAAGATGAATGAAACGGCCCGCTTACGCCCAAAGGTAATACTCTTTTTGCCCCAGCGGCTTTGGCTGCTTCTTCCGCTTTTTTCATATTTTCAAAACTACCTGAAATAACAATCTGTCCGGGACAATTAAGATTAGCGATTTCAACGCCGGTTTGCGCGCAGATATTTTCTGCCTGAGCAATATCAATCCCTAGAACACAGGCCAAAGTTCCCGGATTTTCTAGAGAAGCCTGATCCATAAACTGGCCTCTTTTATGCACCAGACTTACCGCATCGCAAAACTTTAAACTGCCGCAAGCCACCAAAGCGGAATATTCACCCAAGCTTAATCCCGCGCAGGCAATTGCCGGCATTTTCTTTTGCGCGCAAACTGATTTAAGCACTTCAAACGCGGCAATGCTATGGGTTAAAACCGCTGGCTGACAAACCGCGCTTTTGGTTAATTCTTCGATCGGCCCTTCAAAACAAATCTTGGCTAAATCAAAACCCAGAACAGCATTAGCCTGATCAAACACAGCCTTTGCCTGAGGAAAATTATCATACAGATCTTTGCCCATGCCCACATATTGCGCGCCTTGTCCGGGAAAGATATAAGCTGTTTTATTTGTCTGCATCTAAAAAAACCCCTTTTAAAACTCTTATTTTAAACCAGCCAGATGATTAATTATTTTTTTCAATTAATTCAATTATATGCTGATTAACATTATTCATTACTGATTCATGGGCGACTCGGATCGCGTTTTTTATCGCATTGGCGGAAGATCCGCCATGGGCAATAATACATACGCCGTCTATGCCCAGCAAAGGAGCTCCCCCGTATTCCGCATAATCCGTTTCTCTTTTTAAGGCTTTAAATGCCGGAGCACTGAGCAGCGCACCGAGTTTTGTAAAGATATTCGTGGAAAGTTTGCGCTTGAGCATTTCTTTTATCGCGTCGGCCAAGCCTTCGGATACTTTTAATACCACATTACCGAGAAATCCATCGCAGACAATAACATCACAGTCTCCCACATAAATATCGCGGCCTTCCACATTGCCGATAAAGTTTATATTTTTATTTTGCTCTAAGAGTTTAAAGGTTTCTTTAACAAATTCCGGGCCTTTGGTTTCTTCTTCGCCGATATTCAGCAAGCCAACAGTCGGATTCTCTTTGTGCAAAACATACTGGCTATAGACACTGCCCATAATTCCATACTGCAAAAGATGCTCTGGCTTGGCGTCAATATTCGCGCCCATGTCGATCATCTGAACCACATTTTTCAGCGTGGGCAATAATACACTTATCCCCGGCCTGTCTACCCCGGCTAGGTTTTTTAAAAACAAACTTGCCGCGCAAACAACCGCGCCGGTATTTCCCGCGGAGATCATCGCGTCCGCGGTTTTATCTTTGACCATTTTCACTGCCACGCTTATCGAAGAATCTTTTTTTCTCCGCACACTGACTGCCGGAGATTCATTCATCGCGATAACCTCAGTAGCATTTAGTACTGAAATATTCGCCGGAACGCTCTTATGCGCAGCAAGCTTAGCTTTGATAATATCTTCCGGTCCGACTAAAACAATATCAACATCAATATCTTTTGCTGCTAATATAGCTCCGCTGATTACTACATCCGGAGCATGGTCCCCACCCATCGCGTCAACAGCTATTCTCATAAAAAAAATACCTTTTTTTAGCTTATGGCTTATAGTCTATGGTCTATAGCTTATAGCCCTACTTCTATTTTTAGTTTAGCGTTAAAAAAATACTGTTTGCTAAACTACTCGATACTATTTACTTTACAGTTTTCGACTATGTTCTTTTTTCTGCTTTTTAACTCTTAGCTATTGACCATTGACCATTAGCTATCAGCTCTTATCTCTTCGTTCTTAACTATCAGCTATCGACCATTAGCCATTAGTTCTTTTTAGTTTTTTTCTCTTTCTTCTCAACGTACTTAATGCCCTTGTATTCTCCGCATTGTGGGCAGATATGATGTGCTGGTTTGGGCTGATTGCAAGCCGGGCATAATGAGCTACTTGGAGTAGCTAATGTTGAATTTCCCGCCCGTTTTGTATCACGTCTGGTTTTCGAATGTTTCCGTTTTGGATGCGCCATTGTTAATTCCTCCTTAAATACAGCGTAATGTTCTGTTTTAATCTCAGTTATCTAATCTATCTATGTGAATTCCGAGCGAACCCAAAGGGGCATCGCAGCGGCATGTATGCACATTTCTATTTCGCCCGCATTGCGGACACAAGCCTTTGCAGTCTTCTTTGCACAGCAATTTATCCGGATAAGAAAATATTATTTCTTCCCGCGCAATTTGGGTCAGATCAATTATTCTTTCTTCTTTAGCGTCTTTTATTATATCAATATGCTGCGCGAAAATTTTCGATTCATCTTCCAGACAGCGCGCGCAGGAAAATGATATTTCACTTTCAATATCCAGATGAATTCTTAAACTATCATACTCGCGCTTGATTCTGACTTTTATCAGCACATCTTTAGTGAATTCAATATCACTTCTTTCAATATCCAGCGCTTGGGCTGATTCTATTTCTTCTAATTCCAAACCCTGCGGCGGAATTTCGTTTATATTTATTTTCATTGCTAATTTTTACCTTTTTATAAGTTCAAAAGTATCCATTGCAATTAAATGCTCTTCTTCAGTATGAATCGTAAGCATTTTCATTTTATTGCCCATCAGATTACTTAATTCTTTGGTCAATGTTTGCTTTATCTGCGACATATTTTCCCCAATGCCGCCGGTGAGAACAATCGCGTCCGCGCCGTTCATTGCCGCGATATAAGCACCAATGTACTTTTTCACCCGATAAATAAAAATGTCAATCGCCAGTTTTGCCTGCTTATCACCTTTTTTTGCCTGCTCACTCAGATCGCGCATATCATTGCTGCTTTCGGAGATCCCGAGCAAACCGCTTTTCCGGTTCATCATCTGCCCGACCTCTTGAACGCTGAGCTTTTCTTTTTCCATGATATAGCCGATCAAAGCCGGATCAATATCTCCGCAGCGAGTTCCCATGAGCAAACCTTCCAAAGGAGTAAATCCCATGCTTGTATCAACCGAAGCCCCATGCTTGACCGCGGTAATACTGCAGCCATTGCCCAGATGACAAGTAATTAGCTTTAATTTTTTTAAAGGCTTTTTTAATACCTTTGCCGCGGCAGCAGACACATAACGATGGCTTGTGCCGTGAAATCCATAACGCCTGATACAATATTTTGTATACAGCTTATACGGCAATCCATACATAAACGCCTCTTCCGGCATGGTCTGATGAAAGGCTGTATCAAAGACCGCGACCTGCTTAATTTTCGGAAAAATCTTTCTGGTCGCGCTGATCCCATTATAAGCCGGAGGATTATGTAATGGCGCAAGCGCGCTGTAATATTTTATTCGATCTAAAACCTTTTTATCAATCAGCACTGATGATTTAAATTCTTCACCGCCGTGAACTACTCTATGCCCGATCGCGTGAATATCATCTTTGGTTTTTACCGCGCCCCAGGTTTCATCAGTCAATAGTTCGGAAACCTTTTCAATTGCCGAAAAATAATTATCGATAACCTGTTTTGATTTATAAGTTTTATCGGCTTTTTTATGCGAAATATAAGAATCCGGAGCTCCGATTTTTTCCACGATCCCGCTGACAAGCGATTGATCTGTTTCCATACAGAAAAGCTGATACTTTACCGAAGAGCTTCCGCAATTTATAACTAGTATATTCATTATTTATTCTCTGTAGTCACGCGAATTGATGTTGTGCAAACAGCATTTACAATTTCCCCGATTGTACAGCCCCGCGATAAATCACTGCAAGGCCTTGATACCCCATTCATCATCGGACCAATAACATCAGCTTTTGCCAAACGCTGTACCATTTTATAGGAAATATTTCCGGCATTAAGATCCGGGAAAATTAAAACATTGGCTGTTCCGGCGACTTTGCTGTCCGGTGCTTTGATCATTGCTACTTCCGGAACAATTGCCGCGTCTAATTGTAATTCGCCATCAGCAATCAGCTCGGGATATTTTTCATCAATTATTTCTTTGGCTCTGACTACTTTATCCACCAAAGGATGCTCGGCGCTGCCTTTAGTCGAAAAACTGAGCAATGCTACCTTTGGCTCTTCTTCGACTAATAAGCTGAACAGCTCCGCGGCCGAAGCCGCGATATTGGCGATTTGCATCGGTGAAGGATCCGGGACAATTCCGCAATCGGCAAACACAAAAGTGCCTTTTGTTCCATAAACGCAATCAGGCACTGTGATTAAAAAACAACTGGATATTGTTCTGATTTTCTCACCAAAACCAATACAATAAATCGCGGCTTTAGCCACATCCGCGGTTGTATTTATCGCTCCGGCAACCATACCATCCGCTTTGCCGAATCTGACCATCATTGCTCCAAAATATACGGGTTTGAGCATCTGTTCTTTGGCTTGTTCTTCCGTAATTCCTTTGGCTTTTCTCAACTCAAAAAATTTCTCGGTAAATTCCGGTAAATCAAGGCTTTTCGCCGGATAAATAACTTCTACTTTGGATAGATCCAAGCCCGCGACAGCGGCTTTTTCCTTAATCGCTTCATTTGTCGCTAGGATTATCAACCGCGCGAGATTCTCTTCAACTATGATTTTTGCGGCTTCTAAAATACGTTTATCATCGCCTTCCGGCAGAACAATTGTTCTTTGCTTATCCCTTGCTCTTTGTCTGATTTTATCTAAAATTTCCATTACAGCCTTTCACTTATGATATTTTAATTCCCATGAATTTTTAATCAAAAATTTTATTATCCGAACTTATTTTATTAGTATTTTCTTCAATTTCTTTTCTACAAAACTTGGAACAAATTCTGATAAATTCGCGCCGAGTTTTGCCACTTCTTTGATTAATTTGCTGGAGACAAAGGAATATGATTCATTGGGCATCATGAAAACTATTTCAATATTTTTATTCAGTTTTCGATTGGTTAAAGCCATCTGAAATTCATATTCAAAATCAGAGATCATTCTTAATCCCCTGATTACTACATTACAGTTTTTGCTCTGCACATAATCAACCATCAGCTGATCAAAAGTGTCTACTTTGACTCTGGACAACCCCTTTGTTGCCTGCTTGAGCATTGATACTCTTTGTTCAACACTGAACAGCGGCGTCTTTGAATCATTGGCTGCCACCGCGACAATTACTTCATCATAAAGCTTCACTGCTCTTTTGATTATATCAATATGCCCATAAGTAACCGGATCAAATGTTCCTGGATACACAGCTCTTTTATTCAAAATAGCAACTCCCTGGCCGATTTAAATCTTCAGCCTTAATGCACTGCAAATAAAATAGTTACACCCTTATCAGCATAAACCGGAATTTAAGAATGGGTATAAAAAGAGATAAGAGTATCCCCATAATTTTTAAGCTGCCAACGCTTTAGATTATTGCTGATCGTCGGCAACTCATCCTTTTTGTAGTGTTCAATAACTACTATTGCAGGCGCCAGTAATATATCACAGCTGCTGATTTTGAGCAAGCATTTTTTTGCCCAACCGCCTATATAAGGAGGATCGGCAAAGACAATATCATATCCCGCTTTTTGCTGATCAAAAATATCCAGGCTATCCAGCGCGTCCCGGGCAATAACCGTACATTTTGCCCGCACATTTAACAGCTCGATATTTTCCTGGATGGTTTTTAAAGATATTGGATTTTTTTCCACAAAAGTCACATATTCAGCTCCAACGCTTAAAGCCTCAAATCCCAATGCCCCGCTGCCGCTAAACAAATCCAGGACTTTTTTGCCTTCGACTACTCCGGATAAAACATCAAAAATTGCTTTTCTGACTTTTTGGCTGGTTGGCCTGACATCTCGGGAATTGGGCATTTTTATAATTCTGTTTCTAAATTCACCGCTGATAATCCGCATATTTTACCTTTTTATGGTTTAAAATAAAAAACAGAAGCAATTAAAGCCGAAAACTAGTTTCGTTTTGCTTAATTACTTTCTGTTTTAACCGAAACTTTTAATTTTTACTACTATTGAACCTTTGCCTGGATTTCAAAATCAATCAGTTCTAAGTCTCTGATTTTTCTTCTATTCGAGTAATTTAAATGACTATTGATAAAATACTCTGATTTTTCCAAGGCGCTGACAAAATCCAGCACTTCCTGCAAAGTTTTCGCCTGCCCCCTGATTACTAAAATACCTTGTTCATTGATTGAAAGCATATTTAAATTAGTCGACACCGGAATAATATCCGCAATCGCGGTGATCGCGTCTAATATCCGCAGCTGAGAGCTTAACTGTTCTTTGACTATTTCCAGTTTTCTTAATTTATTTTGAACTGTTTGGGCTTGCGGCTTGAGGCTTGTTATTTCAGTATTTATTTTTTCCAGATACGCCTGCTTGCTATTGATCTGGAGCATGAATATGCCGGCTAATAATAAAATATTTACTAATAAAAGCCCTATCGAAATTGAAATTCGTTTTTTAAAAGATTTTTTTTGTTTGCTTATGGTGAATTCATTGCTCAGCAGATTTATTCCCTGTCCATCCAAGACCGCTAAACCATACGCAATATCTATTTTTTCTTCCTGGATCGGTACGGCAAACCTTTGCTTTAAAACTTCAGCAATTGATTCAAGATCATTATCCCGCGAGCCCAGAATGATTTTTTTAAGTTTGTTTTCTTCGGCATTATTAAAAAATAATTCCATGCTATGGCGGATCTCGCTGATCAAAACTTGAGGAAAACGATCAGGATCATCAACTAAAAACCCGCGGCTGAATTCAATGATCTTGTTTCTGGCAATAATAATTTCCACTGCCCCGTCTTCGACATAAACTAATAAAACCGGATCATCCGCATTATTTTTATCCAGAGAATTTTCTAAACATTTGATCAATGCCAGACTGCTCAGACTAAGCGCTTGGATACCCAGCGCGGCGGATTGAATTTTCTCAAGCAGTTTGCTTACTTCTTCTTTATGGGTAACTACCACCAAAGTATCGGCATAGCCATTATTTCTTTTATTTAATACCAGAAATCGAATAATTGTTTCTTCGGGCTTAAGCGGCAATAGTTCGGCGGCTTCATATTGCGCCATGCGCTCAATTTCCCCGTTTTCATGCGATGGAAAGGAAAAAAATCTTACGCTGACCTGATGCCGGAATAAACAGCCGATGATATTTGTTTTCGTTATACCCTGTTTGGCCACGAAATTCTTGATCGCTAAAGGATCGATTTCTTTGCCCGCTAAACTAATCGATTCATCTTTGATCAGTTTAAACGCTTGTTTATTAAAACTAAACTGGGCTATCCGGGCTTTTTTATTGGTAAAATAGATTATTGTTTTGATCAATTCTAATTCTCCTTTGACAATAAAATATCAAGTTTATTATCATGTCGGCCGACTACTACTTCCAGACTCTGGGCAATATGCCGCTCTTTTGACTGAGCATTGACTAATATTCTAAACGCGTTTGAATTAACTTTAACACATTTTATCAGTGAGCTTACCTGTGCCGGGGTTAAGCCAATAAGCGATAATTCCGCTGAAAGCTCGTCATTGCTTACAAACGGATTTGATTGCCTGTGCGCGATTATTGACTGCACGGCTGAATCAGTCATCCCGGGAATCACGCCTAAAACCGCTTCAGAAACAGTATTAATGTTCAGCATCCCATTGGAAAAAGTCGTCAGCAGATCAATCAGCCGCGTTTGGTTAAATTGATCGACTGCCGAACCGGTACCATCCAAGGCTAATAAATCAATAACTTCACTTTTAAGATCAAACGGCCGATTCTTGAGAATTAGCGCTACCTGCTCAACGGTTATTTCCGGGAAAAAAGTTTTAAGATTATTTAAAATTTCTTCGGAAACATTATTTATATTAATAAACCGATTTTCATCAATGATCTGGATATTAACTGTTCCTGAATCCTGTTCTAAGCTGATTTTTTGCCCCCAGTCTTCACTGAGCGCGTCATACGCTAAGTCATCTTTGACCAGAATATCAATCGCCCGGTTCACACCTTCTTTTGCCAAATAAAACATGCGCAGGCTTTCATTATTTAATGAGCGCAGCCTTACATTCATTCTATTTTTCGCTCCTAAAACAAGCACGACAACAGAAAGAAAAAACATTACCCATAAAACAATAATCAGAATGATCGCTTTTTTTTGTTTACCCCTTTTAATCATTTTTTTATAATTTAACTCTTATTAAGATTAAGCTGTCGGCTCAGCTTCCGGCAAATTTATTTCATTTGCCACGGGGATGCTGATGTATTTTTCTAAATGTAAAACATTGTCAACTGAACCAGTGATCTTAAAATCAATCTCGACTTTAACCTGATCGGGTACAGATAATTCCTCAGCCCACTCTTCATTCCATTTATTATCTTTATTATTAAAGTAGCTTAATTTAAAACTCTCGATCTGATTATTCACTACTTCCGGAATCGCTTCCGACTGCTGATCATCCAAATAATATTTTTTCCTTAAAACTAATAATTCCGACGCGTTATTTTCTGCTTCTGAGTCTAAATAAAAACTAACTGATTCTAATTGCTCCGCATTATTTACTCTAAAAAATTCCAGGCGCTCTGAGCTGCCTTTAAATTTTATATTCTCATTGTCCGGATTGATAAAAGCACTGAACAGATCTGTCTCAATAAGCTCAAAAGTCAGGATAATCTCCTGAAGGCTTGAATTGTTTTTCTCTTCATTTTTCCAAACCTTTATCCCCAGATAAAGACTGGTATAAACCGCTCCGGAAATAATCGCGAAGATGGTCATACCGATAAGTAGCTCTAAGAGAGTAAATCCTTTTTTCATTTTATTTATTATACCACAGGTTTTAAAAAAAAGACACAAAACACAGGTCACAAGGATACAAGGAAACAGCGTAGGGGCCGCGCTTGCCTCGGCCCGTAATAATATACCATTATCAAGAATCGGGAATAATTAGGATACGGGCGCAGGCAAGCAGCGCCCCTACAAAAAAAGGCCGGAAAAATTAATCCCGGCCTTTTTCGCTTTATAACTTTAAACTATGCTTTTAACTTGTGACTTTGTGACTGTTTAGCTCTTACTTTTTAGTCATTAGAAATTAGTAATTAGTTATTTTTTTCTGTGACTTCGTCTATCCATTCAAGATACGGCTTACTGCCGGCGATAATCGGCAAAGCAATAATCTCTGGAACATCATAACTGTGCCACTCAAGAATCAGAGCTTCCAGCTCTCCGTACAGACTTTTCTTTGTTTTTATGATCAGCAGCACTTCATTTTCACTCTGGATTTCATTTTTCCAGGAAAACAGAGAATTAACATTGGTTTTACTCACACATGCTGCCAATTTTTGCTCAAGCAGCTTTTCCCTGAGCAGATCAGCTTCCTGGTCTGAACCGGCAGTAACAAAAACAATAATGCATTCATTGTTTTCTCGGCTCATTTAAAATTTATCCCTTTTTTTCTCTAAGGCTTATCTGGCAAGTTTTTTCATGTTCATTGCCCACACTGACATGACCTTCTCTGGCTAACCAGCCCAAGCCCATTAATACTAAATTTCTCGGCTTATTTATTCCGCTGATCAAATTTTCCAGATCAGAATCTCCGTTTTCATCCAGATAATGCCAGATGTCTCCTGCCACAATCCCAATTTCCATAATCATATTCAACCCCTCCTTATATGTCTGCATAACCCTTGTCTTGAATTAGCTATGCGCTAATCCAGGATCAGCTATGCGTGATTTACTCACTGTTTATTATTTTTTTCTTGAGAAGATTCCAAATGCTCTCTTTTATTAAAGCTGCCGCATTGCGGGCAAACAGTTATATCATTATCAAATACATGTGAATAAACAAAACCGCAAATCGAACATTGCCAGAGCTTAAATTCTTTAGGATACCATTGCTTAGGCTTGCGAAAAAAAGCAAATACCATACTTCCCGCGAATATTATAATAAAAAATAATACATAATAAGCAACTGCTTGATCAAAGGATAATTTTATCATTTAAGATTAAAAACCAGTTTAATTGTGCCCCATTGTTCCTGCGGTTTTATGCCCTCAGGTAAAGGCATAAATTTCCATTTTCTAATATAGCGAATCCCGATTTCATCCAGCTCCGGATATCCCGCGGATGTAACTTTTTCTACTGCGCCCACTGTACCGTCGGCTAAGATTAGAAATTTCAGCTCTACTTCAAAGTAATTGCCTAATTCTTTGGCCCATTCCGGATATACGGGTAAAGCTGGTTTAACTAAAATGCTTCTTTGCAATCCGCCTTTTAGGCTTTCTCCAATATGAAACTCTTCTTTGATCACTGAATCATTATTAATCTCCGGGTCTTTCTTCTGCGAAAGCTCAGAAACCGGCAAAGCTTCTTTGGTTAAAACATTGAATTCCATATTTTTCGGCATTGCTTGCTCAGCAATAGGATCAAGTTTTCTCTCTTGAATATTCTTTGGATTATCAGCATCCCCCGTGTCTAAACTCGACAGATCATGCAATGATCCCCAAAAATTTATCGCGGTAAATTTATGTTCCGCGATTTTTTCCGGCCAGACAATATGCACTGCTTCTCCGCCAATAAGATGCCATACCAAAGAAAATGATAGAGCAAAAGCAAATATTTTTTTTTCTCCCATTACTATCTGACTTCCTGTAAAGTCGCAATATTTATTTGGGAAATTCCTACTTTACGGCAAATGTCCCATACCATTACCACTGATCCCAGCTGAGTATTTTTGTCAGCTTTAATCAGTAAAGGTATTTCTTTATCCGCCTTTACTCTTTCACTAAGATGATTTGTCAGCTCTTCTAAACTAATCGGCTTGTCATTAAGATAAATCACATTTTCACTGTTGACTGTAATAATAATATTTTTATCTTTGATGACTTCCGAGGTCACTGCTTTGGGCAGATTGATTTTTATCCCCGGCATCACGATAAAACTTGAGGTAAGCATAAAAAAAACAAGCAAAAGAAATACCATATCCACTAAGGGAGTGATATTGATTTCTTTTTGTCCTTTTTCCAGCTCTAAATGCTTTCTAAACCGCATGGGATATTCCCCCTACTTTCTCTGAGTAAGAATATTCACAAGATCAGTGGCCATTATTTCCATTTCCACAACCAGGCTTCCGACTTTTGCCACCAAATAATTATAAGCAACAAAACTCGGAATCGCGACCAATAAACCCGCTACTGTGGTGATCAGAGCTTCCCATATTCCCTGAGCGAGAACTGAAGCATCAACCGGATACATTGCCTGCGCTTTTTGCTGAATGATCTGAAAGGTGCTGACCATCCCGGTAACTGTTCCCAGTAATCCGAGCAAAGGGCTGACATGGGCAATGGTCGCCAAAGAACTAAGATTCTTTTCCAGCTTAGGAACTTCATGTAAGCCGGCATCTTCTATTGCTTCCCGGATTTCCGCCTTGGGACAATCATGCTTGGCAATTCCGGCTTTTATGATCTGAGCTATCGGACCTTGGGTCTGTTCGCAGATTTCTAATGCGTCGGATATTCTATTTCGCTTTAAGGCCGCGGTGATTTCATCCATAAATCTCGATGTGTCGATTTTTGAACGGTATAGGTTTAAAACTCTTTCCAGAATAATCGCGAAGGCAAATATCGAACAGAGAATTATCGGAATCATAACCGGTCCGCCCTTATTTATAACATCGACCTTAAGGTATAAGCCTGTTGCGATCAGGCATGCCGAGATAAGACTTATCAGTTTAAATATTATGTTTTGCATTATTCCTCCTTGTGAATCAATTTTTCTATTTTTTAAAGGTATTAATATAAACAAAATACCGTTTTCTTTGACAAATAAACTTTAATTGCGAAATTATACAGGAAGATATCTGGAGTTTTTCATACTACTAGCTGATTTAACCTAAGTTATTGCGCCGCAAAATTTAAGCTTAAAATCTGAGCGTTATTCCAGATAATATACTTCTGCTCTGACTAGGATATCCTCTAACTATTTCGTAGTGGTCATTTAATAAATTATCAACTAAAGCAAAAAATGTCAAGGAATCTTTCAGGTTGTAAGTAAGCTTTGAGCCTAAAAGAAAATTCCCGCTTGAGCTCTCTTTTGAGTTTCCGGAATAATATCTTCTGCCCAAGTAATCACCGACAAAATCAATCTTAGTTTTTTCGGTCATTTGGTAGGTCAATCCCACTGATATTTTTTGTTTTGGCTCAAAGGGAATAAATTCATAATCTGAATCTTTGCTTCTTATTTTTCTTATATCTAAACTTAAAAAATAATTAAATTCTTCACTCCAATTATATTCTGTAGACAGATTTATTCCTTTAACATTTACCTGGTCAATACCTAAGGGAGCATAAAACCCATCATTATCATTGTCAGTTAATAACCAGTAATTTCGATCCTGGCGATAATAGATCAAAACATTTGCTCGCCATTGAGTGCTTATGTGTTTGTCCAGATTATAGGCAATCTCCGAGCTTCGCACCGGACGCATTAACTCGGGATTAACTTCAATATAATTATCTTCCAGATATGTTTGATTAAACAAGATCGGGGAATATTTGCGGCTGATTGTGAATTTATGCAGGCAATCCTCATTTGCCTCATAAACCAGCTCGATAAATGGCGACTGTCTTTGGCCAAACTCCTCCTGGGCAAAAAGGTCTATCCCAAGGATTGTTCTCCATTGATCAGTTAAATCAATTGAATTGGTTTTAATATCAGCGCTCCCTGTTGCTGCTTTGTAATGATTTATCAATTTATTCTGATAAGCATTGATATCAAAAATCAGCGATTCATTTGCTAGTTCTAATTTAAAACCAGAAATTTTATTTTTAAAATCTTCCCGCGCTAGATCATCATTGAATATCGACTGACCATAGTAGGGCGTAAATTTTAAACTCGCGTCATCTTGTTTGTGGATCAAGCTGAAAGAAGAAAGGATATCACTGTTTCTTCTTTCCGCGTTTAAGGTGGGCATTGTTGTCTTGCCGGGCAAGCCCATTTTCTTATCAAAATAATCAAAGTCAAACACCAGCTCATTTTCTTGATAAAAAGGGATCCCTAATCTAAAGCTAGGCGTATAAGCAGTAAACTGGGAATTGTCTCTATCCCCGCCATTGTCCATGACTTTCATGTAGGCATTGTAGTAAAATTTTTCTGACTTTATCGAATGTTCAAATTCAAATAGCTTAGAATCAAAGCTGCCGTAAGAGCTGTTAAAAAAACCCTGCGCCTCATCTTGCTTGGGTGATTCATTCAAAGTTGACTGTGCTACTAGCTCAGCAGATATGATCCCGCTGTTTCCAAAAGGATAATCGATATCTTCCTGCCCGGTGATATTTACCTGCGGCAGCTTGACTAATGGTTTTTCCAATTCCTCAGCAAAGCATTGGGAAACGCATAATAAACAGCTAATAATAATAATTAATCTGCTGTATTTACATTTGCTTTGATCCATTGCAGCCTCTCTTTAGCTATTTCTTGTTTGGGTAAATTTCCTATTATGATTTTATTGTAAGCGTCTTGAGCTTTTTCATAGTCTTTTTTAAACTCAAATATTTCTCCAATTTTCAAATATGCCTGACCAACCCATTGTTCTAAATTCGGATATAAATAAATAACTTTTAAATATTCATCAATGGCCTGATCATAATCTTCCATCTTTTCACTTATCGTAGCGATTTGAAACTGCAGCTGGGCTTTAAATTCACTAACAGCCTCTTTCGACTGCAATGCTTTGCCTAAATAAGATAAAGCTTTTTTATATTCACCTTCTTTTTGTTCAATATCCGCTAGTTTTTGATAAGCAATGTTTTCATACAATGACCCGGCATAGTTTTTAATCATTTGTTTTAACTCTAACTCTGCTTTTTCAATTTTTCCCTGTTCAGTCAGGATCTCGACGATTTTCAGCATCGCCTCGGCAGTAAGATCACTGTCCGGAAAGTCATGTTTAAGCAGATTAAATTGCTCCAGGGCAAGATCTTTATTATCGGATTTTAAAAAGCAAATACCGGTTTGAAACAAAGCATCGTCTTTTAAATCGTTTTGATCAATATTGCTTTTTGTAATTAAATTAAAGTATTCTCTAGCCTTATTATATTGTTCGTTCTGCTGATAATACTTTCCCAACCAAAACTGGGTATCACTGATAATCGGAGCTTCCGGGCACTTGGCGATAAATTCAATAAACGCGTTTACTGCTTCTTTTTCTTTGCCGCTATTATAATAAGCCCATGCCCTCTGATGCAGACATCGCCAGAGCAGCTCTTTGTCCTTGGTAGTTTTTATGATCTGATTGTACATTGCAATCGCGTCATCGAATTTTTTCAGATTGTAAAATGCGGTCGCTACATGAAATTGGGCTTGTTCTTTGAATTCTCCATCTGGATATTTTTCAATTGTCGAATTAAGTTCTCTGATCGCGACTGAGTAATTTCCTTTTTTAAAATAAGCTATTCCTAATTGATATCTTGCCGGGGCTAGTGATGCGCTTTGCGGAAAGTTATTTATAACATTGTTAAACGCTAATATTGCCGCGTCTAATCTGCCTTGTTTTAAAAAACTTATGCCTAATTGATATTGCGCGTAATCAGCGTAAGGACTGTCCGCGAAATCGATTAGGATCTTATCGTATCCCTTTTGCGCTAATTCAACATCTCCGGACTCTAAATAGATATCCGCGATTTTGCTCAAAGCATTAACTTTAATTTTAGGATCATTTGTTAGTTGGATAACTAGCTTTAATTCTTTTAAAGCGCTGCTTTTATCATTAAGTTTTTTAAGATATAAAATTCCTAAGTTATAGTGCACTTCCGCAATAAGCTGATTCTGCGGGAATTGTTTAACCAGGCTTTGATAACAACTTATTGCCTGATCTGTCCGGTTCAAATCACTAAATGTTTTAGCCTTGGCGAAAAGAGCCCGAGCAGCCAATTTTCCATTGGGGAATTTCTTTATCATCTCGTCATAAAGCTCTAAAGCTTTATCATACTGCTCTAATTTTCGATTGGATTCCCCGGCCTGGAGATAAACTATTTCCGCTAATTTATGCGCGGAAAAAAACTCAAGAAAATCTTCAAAAGCCTTTAAGCTTTGTTTATAATCCCCTAAGTCAAAATACGCCCAGCCGATTCCGTAACGAGCATATGGAGCATAATTTGAACTCGGACCTTTTTCCAAAGAAACCTTATAGTGTTCTATGGCTTGGGAATAATTACCCATGCGGTAAAAAATTTCTCCAAGCAAACAATGCGCCCTGGCCAAATTTTCCGGTTTGGGCTGTTTTTTTAAATAAACCAAAAGAAAGGTCTGCGCCTGAGCATGCTGGTTTGATTCAAATAAAATTTCTCCGATTTTAAACTGCGCTTCCGGAACATACTCATGATTCGGGAATTTATTTATAAAATATTCGAACTCATTTTTTGCCTGCGAAAAATCTTTTAATTCATATGATGCCCAGGCGCTATTATAGCTGGCATAGCTGGCAAAATGAGACTGAGAAAATTCATCAACTATTTTCTGGTAAAATACTCGAGCGCGTTTATAATCTTTACCCTTAAAATAGGTCTCCCCGCTCCAAAACATGATTTCATCAGTTTTATCCGGAGCTGATTCTTTACTTTTCTTAAGCAGTTCTTCAAAAGCTGAGGAAGCTTTGTATAAATGCCCTTGTTTTAAATAACAGCGGGCAATCAGGAATTCTACCTCAAACATTCTTTTACTGTCGGGATAGTCTTTTTTAAACTGCTGGAGCTGCCTGATCGCGCTATCATAAAACCCATCTTTGAATACTTGCTTAGATAAAAAAAGATCTTTAAATTCATTATCTTCAGCAAAGACAATCCCGCACTTTAAAACCATAAGGCTCAGCAGGAAAACTATGATTACTTTTAAAAATTTATTATTAAACATTATTATTTATCTCTAATGTTGCATTAAATGTTGTTTTAAATATCTACCTGTATATGATTTTTTATTATTCATTATTTGTTGCGGAGTGCCTACAGCAATTACCTGCCCTCCATTATCGCCGCCTTCAGGCCCTAAATCAATAATATGATCAGCGGTTCTGATCACATCAAGATTATGCTCAATCACTAATACTGTGTTACCATAACCAACTAAAGTGTGCAAGACTTTTAACAGTTTATCAATATCAGCAAAATGTAGTCCGGTGGTCGGCTCATCGAGGATATACAAAGTTCTCCCGGTTGCTTTTTTCGCCAGTTCAGTAGAAAGCTTTACTCTTTGGGCTTCCCCTCCGGAAAGGGTTGTCGCTGCCTGTCCGAGCTGAATATAACCCAAGCCTACATCATTTAAAATCTGAAGTTTTGCAGTAACTCGCGAATTGGCAGTGAAAAACTGCAGCGCATCGGAAACTGTCATTTCCAAAACATCGGAGATTGTCTTACCTTTATATTTAACTTCTAAGGTCTGCTCATTATAACGTTTGCCTTTGCAGACCTCGCACTGCACATAAACATCCGAAAGAAAATGCATTTCTATTTTTTTAATTCCATCGCCCTGACAAGATTCACAGCGGCCGCCTTTAACATTAAAGCTGAATCTCCCCGGCTTATATCCTCTGATCTTGGCTTCCGGCATTTGGGAAAAAAAATCGCGGATCGGAGAAAATAAATTAGTATAGGTTGCCGGATTTGATCTAGGAGTTCTCCCAATTGGCGATTGATCAATGACAATTACTTTATCGATATTCTCAATGCCTTTGATTGTTTTGTGCAATCCCGGTTTTTCTTTGGAAAAATATAATTTCTTAGCCAAGCCGCGATAAAGGATATCATCGATCAAAGTTGATTTGCCGGAGCCGGAAACTCCGGTGATACAAACAAATTTTCCCAAAGGAATACTCACATTAATATTTTTAAGATTATGCTCTTTAGCGCCGATTATTTCAATTTTTTTGGCTTTGATTTTCTTATCTGCTGGTTTTTTCGCCCGCAGATAGTCAGGCAGGATCTTGAAGTCTCCGTTTATATACTGAGCAGTCAGCGAATCTTTGGATTTAAGAATATCGGCTAATGTTCCCTGGGCGACAATATACCCGCCCTGTTTACCGGCCCCCGGACCAAGATCAACGATATAATCAGCTTGTTTGATTGTCGCCTCATCATGTTCAACCACGATCAAGGTATTGCCAATATCCCTTAATACTTTTAATGTATCCAGCAGTTTATCATTATCCCGCTGATGCAGACCAATGCTCGGTTCATCTAATACATAGATAACTCCCCGCAAACGCGATCCGATCTGAGTTGCCAAACGAATTCTCTGGGCCTCTCCTCCGGACAAGGTGCTGCTTTGCCGATCAAGGCTAAGATAACCTAAGCCGACATTTTCCATAAAATCAATCCGCTGCCTGATTTCTTTTAAAATCTGATGCGCAATATGTTTTTGTTTTTCATCGAGTTTCAATTCGCGAAAAAATTTCGCGGCATTAACAATCGACAGGCTAGTAATCGCATGGATTGAAAGGTCGCCTACTTTCACTGCCAGACTTTCCGGCTTTAATCTTGCTCCATTACAGCTGGGACAAGGCAGATTGCTCATGTATTTATTTATTTCTTCTTTTCGAAATTCACTATCTGTGGTTTTAAATAATCGCTCAAGATTAGGAATAATCCCTTCAAAAGGTTTGCCCCAGACATTTATTTTTTCATCTCCGTATAAAATTAATTTTTGAATATTTTTGCTTAATTTATTAAAGGAAACATCCAAACTAAAACCAACTTTTGCCGCGCATTCATACAGCAAGCTGCGATAATACATGATATAACCCTTACCGCCTCTGCGCCAGGGTTCAAGCGCGCCTTCTCTGAGCGTGCGGGTTGGCTCCGGAACCACCAGATCTTCATCTATTTCTACTTTTGTTCCCAAACCCCCGCAAGCAGCGCAAGCACCATAAGGACTATTAAAGGAAAACATTCTCGGCTGAAATTCTTCATAATTTATTCCGCAATGCGTACAAGCATAGACTTCGCTAAAGATCATTTCTTCTAATTTTGCGTCTTTACCTTCAATTGCCAGCAACATTGTGCTTTTACCGACTTTTAATGCTGTTTCTATTGAATCGGTAAGTCTTTTTTTAATATCCGGATTTAAGATCAATCTATCGACCACAACTTCGATGCTATGAGTTTTTTTCTTTTCAAGATTAATCGGTTCGTTTAGATCATAAATTTCTTTGTCTACCCGCACTCTGACAAAACCGGATTTAGCCACTTCCTCAAATATTTTGCGGTATTCGCCTTTTCTGCCCCGGACTAAAGGCGCCAGCACATACAGCTTAGAGCCTTGTGGCAATTGCATTATCTGAGTAACTATTTGTTGAACAGATTGTTGGGTTATTTTTCGATTACAGCGATAACAATAGGCAATACCGACTCGGGCAAATAATAATCTTAAATAATCATAGATTTCCGTCTGAGTGGCGACTGTGGAACGCGGATTAGCTCCCGCCACTCTTTGTTCAATGGCAATTGCCGGAGAAAGGCCTTCGATATATTCCACATCGGGTTTGTGTAATTGTTCAAGAAATTGACGGGCATAAGCCGAAAGGCTTTCCACATATCTCCGCTGACCCTCGGCATATATTGTGTCAAAGGCCAATGAAGATTTGCCGGAGCCGGATAAACCAGTAATTACTATCAGTTTATTCCGCGGCAGTTCTAAATCAAGGGACTTTAAATTATGTTCTTTGGCCCCTTTGATAATAATTGATTGTTTGTCCATAATTCTCACTCTAAATATAGCAGATAAAAGGCTGGTTTATCATTGTTAAACTTAAATAATATACTAGCACAAACTATGCGGTCTAGCAATGGGGAAAAAGCAGAGACAGAAAACCGAATGACGAGAGACGAAGGACGCAAGGCTATGGAGGACAGATGGACGATCGCTACGCTAGGACGCAAAAGCAGGAAGTGAGAGTAAATTTCTAATTACTAATTTCTAAACTCTAAATAAACTCAAATGACTAAAACCAAAAAGTAAAATCGATTAAAAAGTTTGTAAGGTTATAAAGGTCATAACGACACAAAGACATAAGTTTAATTTTTATTTAGGTTTATAATTTTGGATTTATTTAGAGTTTAGGGTTTGGAGTTTTTTGCGTGATACGCAATGCGCGATACTCACGACTCTCGAAGTAATAATAAAATTTGGGCATAAAAAAACGAGGAGAGACGAGGTTGTTACAATTAAATTTCCGAACTTATTGCAAAATCCAAACCTTAAACGTACCTTACCGCTCGTCTATCCTCTAATTAAAATATACCACATTTTCGATAACTCTGCCACTTTATTTTATATCTTTTTATTCAGCATTGCGTCTTGAGTCGTGCGCATTGCTGCTACCCCGATACTCAATATGATCAGCAAATTTTACGCGAGTCATAAATTTTCTTGCCATAAAACAGCAAGATCGGCAAATCCGTGCCGTATTTTCGGCACTTGCGGAACTCGCCCTTTAAAGTTGGCGTGCCGCCTCTCTTGATTTACAAGGGCTCAGACAGGTCCTCGTGCCCTAAAGGGTTCCCAAAAATCCAACACGTATTTAACTAAATTGATGAAAGCTTAAAAATTTCCCAATCATCTTTCACAAAGTTCACCTTTGCTTAATTAACGCGACAACACCTAAATTTAAACGCTCCTGCTTTTCGTTTTTATTTTTAGAAATTAGTGCAATTAGAAATTAAATATTTATTCCCTGCTTTTGCGTCGTTCGTCCTAGCGCAGCGATCGTCCTTCGGTTCCACGCAATATTTGTGTCAATTCTTTGACAATCAGCTGGTTTTATGCTAAATTAAATCTATATGAAAAAATTTATCCTTATTTTTATGATCATTGCCCTATTCCTCGGCGGCTGTAAAACCACAGCCAAAATCCCCCAACTTACAAACAGCCTTTCAATAAAATCTGTTATCGAACTCTGGGGTGATCCGCAAGAAAAAACTCAGGTTGGCACTACGCCGAAAAAATATCCTGTGGAATTATGGAAGTATAGTTTTAAAAAAGGTCATTCGCTTTCCGGCAAACCCGAAGAGTGGGTATTGATTTTTGTTGATTCAGAGTTATATTTATGGCTTGAAGACGATCCGGATAAAATTTTTAAAGAACTGCTGACTCTCGGAGTATATGGCGATGAAGAAATGAGTTTTCTGGAAAATCAGAATTCTCAACAAAATCCAGCGATAAAAGCCGAAGAAACCAGAAGAACTATGGATATTCTCCACACTTATCAATTATATCAAAACACGCAAATGCAAATACAAACTCAGCAGCTATTGCAAACTCTCAGACAACAACCAGTATATCTTCCGCCTCCAGCACCTCCGGCAAGACAAATAAGGCAATAACTCTATGACCCCAGATAA
The DNA here is from genome assembly GCA_018817165.1 of Candidatus Omnitrophota bacterium. Taxonomy (GTDB): domain Bacteria; phylum Omnitrophota; class Gorgyraeia; order B26-G9; family B26-G9; genus JAHITE01. The sequence goes on along the minus strand of JAHITY010000128.1, from coordinate 87,288 downwards.
TCCTCTTTCAGAATTATTAGTTGATTTAGAAGACTTTCATCCCCTCACCCGCAAACAAGCGATAAATAAATTAACGGATTTAGGCGACAAATCAGTTATTCCCAAAATTATTGAAATACTCTTAAACGATAAACCGGCTTTGGTTCGCCAAGCAGCGGCCCAGTATTTTCAAAAAAATGTATCTGATAAAAGCAGTGTGCCGGCTTTAATCCAGTCTTTAAAAGACCCAGAGGAAATCGTGCGCGGCGCGGCTGCCAGCGCCTTAGGAGCAATCAAGGATAAATCAGCGGTTATTGATTTATGCGCGGCTTTAAAAGATGAGTCCCAACATGTCCGCTGGGCAGCGATTCATAATCTTGCCAAAATCGGGGACAAAGCAGCGATCAATGCCTTGATTGAATTAATTAACGATCCTGAAGAAATTCTAAACATTAAGGACTCGGCAAAAGAAGCTTTAAGACAATTAAGACTATGCTGATTAAATTTCAATGAAATAACCCCATTAGTTTAATAATATTTATGTTTAAATTAAATAATAAATTAGTATTTTTAGTTGTCATATTGTTGTTTATCGCTCCCCTATCTTTAGCTCAAGCTAAAACTTTTAAAATCGCCAGTTATAATGTTGAGAATTTATTTGATCTGGAGACCTCAGGAAATGAATATATTGAATATGTTCCGAATAATATATTTAACTGGAATGAAAAAACTTTTAACATAAAACTAAATAATCTTACCACAGTGCTTAAGGATTTAAACGCTGATATTATTGCCCTGCAGGAAATTGAATCAAAAAGCGCTTTACAAGCCCTCCAGACAAAACTCCGCGAAAATAATTTAGAATATAAATATTCCGCGATCACCATAGGCAAAAATACCACTGTAAAATGCGCTGTATTATCTAAATATCCGATTACTAAAACCCAAGAAATATTTATCGCGGACCGAAAAACCCGAAATATCTTAAAGCTGCAGATTGACTTAGAAAACAACCCGTTAATCGTATATATCAATCACTGGAAATCAAAAAGTGGACCGGAGAGTCTGCGAATTAAATCCGCCAAGGCCCTGAAAAAAGATATTGATCAGCTGGCCGCTAATACTGATTTTATCCTGATCGGTGATTTTAATTCCAACTATAATGAATTTGAAAGCATAAAAAAAATAAAGAGATTAAATGACCGCAAAGGCTTAACCGGTATAAATCATATTCTGAAAACTACGCTTGGCTCAAAAATAGTCAGCGAACAATTTTTTTCCAAACAGCAAAACAGTCTTTTTCTTTATAATCTATGGATGGAAATACCCGCAAGCCAAAGATGGTCATATACTTATTCTAAATTCAAAGACAGCCCGGATTCAATAATCTTAAGTCCAGGACTTTACGATAATAAAGGGATTGCTTATATTGATAATTCTTTTAACCGCTTTACGCCTGATTATTTATTTAAACAAGGAGAAATTTTCAGATGGCAAAAAGCAAAAAATGGATCAGGCATGCATATCGGATCAGGATACTCGGATCATTTGCCGATTTTCGCCCTATTCACTCCGGAAGCTTTTAATTTTAAACAAACAGAGAAACCGCCTATTGCTGCTGAGCTAGCCAAAAATAAGCCTACAATCCAAACTCTGGGACTTGTTGATTTGAATACAAGTGCTAAAAAAGAGCTGCTGGCAATACCGGGAATCGGCAAGGTTCTGGCTGATAAGATCATTGCCAAACGCCCTTATCAAAGTATTGATGATCTGATAAAAGTAAACGGCATTGGCAAAAAAAAGTTGGCGACAATCCGCAAGTATTTTAAGATCGATAAGCAATAGAATCTATAAATTCTGATAAACTGCTTCGCACTAAAGCCTCAGAAACAAAAAAACAATTATTATGCTGCCCTTGGAGAATAACAAATTTCTTCGGATTATTCGCAGAATTAAATAATTTCTGACCTAAAGTAAACGGCACGATATCATCATCCTGTGAATGAAAATGCAGTTTAGGAACTTTTACTCGGGAAATTTTATCAAGCGAAGCAAATTTAGTTTTCAGAAAAAGAGTCGGCAAAAAAGGATAAAATGTTCTGGCCATATCTTGAACATTGCTAAAAGTGCCTTCAACGATTAAACCATCTAGCGCAATATCACTTCGCGCTGCCAGATCAATCGCGATCGCTCCGCCTAATGACTCTCCATAAACGATAATCGGCAATCCTGGCTGTTGCTCCTTAACAAATCGATAAGCTGCCTGAATATCCAAATACAAACCGTTTTCACTGGGCTTGCCCTGGCTTTGGCCGTAGCCGCGATAATCAAACAGAAAAATATTCAAATCAAGCTGATTTAAACAAGCGATTTTTTCCAAACGATGACTGATATTGCCGCCATTACCATGACAGAAAATTATAGTTGCTTTAGGCTTTTTCGCTTTAATAATCCAGGCATTTAATCTTACCTTATCCTGAGTATTAAAAAATACATCCTGATATTCTAAACCAAGATCAGCGGGTGTGGCTTCGATCTGCGCAACAGGATAATACAAGCTTTTATTTTCTAAATAGCGAGCATAGAAAAATAAAAATAAAAAACCAGTAATGAACAATACTGCTGTTTTAATCATAAATACCCTTGATTTTCAACCTTTTCATTTAAAAACGGCTTATTTTTTCTGCGAATTTAATATTTTATTTAGCTTTTCCCATACTTGCTCAACAGATATTGCGTTCATGCATTCAGCCGGCGCGTGGGCCTGGCAGCTGCCACCATTCGGGCCGGGATAACAAGGCATGCATTTCAAACCCGCGCTTGAAAAAATAATATTTTGTTTATGTAATAAAGGATAAATAAAATTCGGGTCAGTTGCCCCGTACAATCCAATGGTTTGAATGCCCATGCAGCTGGCAAAATGCAGAAAACTGCTATCTGGACCAATAAAAATATCCATTTTTTTTATCAAAGCCATTGATTGCGATACAGTGCTTTTATCAATAATTGAGATTACTTGCTTAGCGATGTTCGGAACAACCTGTTTATCCCAATCGCTGTTACCGGTTTTGCCAAATAAGAAAACTTTAGCATTAAACTCGCTATTTAATTTTTCAATTATCTTATTCCACTTTTCAATTGGCCAGCATTTAAGCGGCCAAGCCGCTAAAGGCATTATTCCCACCTTTAAACTTTTCGCATCTACACTATTATCTTTAAGTAAATCAACTACATACCGCGAATCATTGTCCGAAAATTTAAATTCAAACTCAGCCGGACCGGCGATTATCCCCTGTTTTTCCAGAAACTCAAGATATTTTTCCGCGACATGCGCGTCTTTTATCGCAATCGCGCTTTTCCGATATTTTAATAATTTGCCGATACCAAAAAAATAATGCATCTGGATATCTCGCAAAATAATCGCTAAATCAAATTTTTCCGCCCTCACTCGGGCAATGAACCGCAAATAGCCCATTAACCCTTTATCCTTGCCATGTTTATCAAAGATAATCACCTGATCAATACCCATAATCGAGTTTCCGATATCAGCGCCTTTAGGCGAAGTAATAAAACTAATCCGAGCATTGGGAAAAGCTTTTTTTAAGGGAATGACCACGACCATATCATAGCAGATATCGCCAATATTGCTGTGGCCGAAGATCAGCACTTTTTTTATTTTCAAGTTTTCCAATCCTAAACTCCTTTATGTTCTATTTATAGTTTAATTATACTCTAATATTGAAAACAGGGTAAGCATCAGTCCTGATTAATTGCGTCGATCAATTGACTTAACCTTGAAAAATCATGCCTGTTAAAGCGCAGACTCAAGCGCGGCAAATCAATATAATCTTTTGATTCAAGTTCAATGGCCGCGGGTCCGGTCCGCTGAATTGTTCCCTGTTTTAAGATGTCTTTAAAATTTTTATTCAGCAGTTTTATTTTTTTGTCTGAGATTTCTTTATTTAAGCGCAATATTGTATCAGACCCAATATAACGAATAGAATGATATATTTTATAAAAATTATCGATAAATTCTACCGCCTGATCCACGCTATTCGCAATCCGAAAAAGGCTTAAATCGTCCTTATTAATGAATTTTTTCCCAACTAACTGCTGTTTAACAAAACGCATCCATTGAGTCCAATAAGAAAAACCTTTGGGTTCCATAAGTATTATCGGACGCGGTTTGGCTTTGCCGGTTTGGATCAAAGTAAGCATTTCAAAGCCTTCGTCAAGAGTTCCAAACCCGCCGGGAAAAAGCACGGTAGCATCTGTTTCTTTAACGAACATCAATTTGCGGGTAAAAAAATACTTGAAATTAATTATTTTATCTTTTTCATCAATATAAGGATTAGCGGATTGTTCAAAAGGCAAGCGGATATTCAAAGCAAACTCCATCCCTGACAAAGCTCCTTTATTACCGGCTTCCATTATACCCGGGCCGCCTCCGGTTACAACCATATAGCCTTTTTTAGTTATTTTTCTGGCAAGCTTTTCCGCTAGTTTGTATTCGGCTGAACTCTTTTTTGATCTGGCTGAGCCAAATATTATCACTTTCTTAATATTTCTATACGGAGCAAAAATTTTAAAAGAATACCGCAATTCTTTAAGCGTATTATTTACCATCTTTAAATCAGCTAAATCATTCGACTCTTGGCCAAATTTAGCTACTGTAGTTAATAGCTGTTGCAGCAGATGTTCTGTTTCCGGTAAACTAGACTGCTTAGCAAGTTTATTAATTAGAGCATCTATCCCTTTTTGTCCAGTTTCATATTTTTTTAAATTTTTTGGGCGAATAGACATACTCTCACTCCCTTTTTAAATTCCTAAGTATTGAGATTGCATTAAGTTATCCAATATTGGCTTAAATCTCTGTTTTAAACCTATCTTTCAATTCCTTTAAAAAATCTTCTTCTATTTTTAATCCTGCTAAAAGCGATGGATTATCTTTGAGGACTCTGAATAAGGCCATGACAACGCTAGGGTCAAACTGCAAACCGGCCATTTTTATAAACTCATCAAAGATTTCAGCACTGTTTTTGAGCTTCTGGTAATGACGCCCAGAGTGCATCGCCTCCACCGAACAAGCCACACTTATAATCCGTGCCCCGATTGGGATGCTTTCCCCTTTCATCCCCACCGGGTAGCCGCCTCCATCAAAGCGCTCATGGTGATACAATATGATTTTTAATTCTTCGTCGACATATTTTATCGGCCTAAGCAGCTGCATAGCAATAAGCGGATGTTTTTTTATTTCAACCCAGTCTTGATCGTTAAGCGGATGTTTTTTCAGCCGCACTTCATCTTTAATTCCCAACATACCTAAGTCATGAAGCAAACCCGCATGCTCAATAATTTCTTCTTCATATTTACCCAATTTCAATTCCCTGGCTATGGCTGTTGCTATCGCAGCAACTCTCAGTGAATGGCCGACAAATAATTCATGCTCTTTCTCCAGGTCTTGGAGGAGTGCTTTTATATTTTTAAAATAATAATCCTTTGATTGCTTGGCTATTTCCTGTAGTTTAGCCCCGATTATCTGAAAATCTTTGATCTTCTCCATTTCCGCTACTACTAACTGGCTTAAACAGATATCCTTATAAAGCGTGACCGTTTTTCTGCCTGCGTCCTTAGCCGCGTACAAGCCTTTATCAGCTGATACAACCATCTCTTCAGCACTGGTTATATTATCTTCCAGGACTGAAGATATCCCGCCGCTTATGGAAAATTTAACCATTATATTTTTGGCTTTATCTTTGACCTCGGTTTTCCTAACCATTTCCTGTATCCGCTCAGCGGCATTAACCGCCCCCTTATAACCGGTATTTGGAAGAAGAATTATAAATTCATCCCCGCCATAGCGGGCAATTATATCACAGATCCGGCAGCATTTTTTAAGCAGAAGCGCTACCTGTTTTATAACTATATCTCCAAAAGCGTGGCCATGCCCATCATTTATCATTTTAAAAAAATCAACATCAAGCATCAAACAACTCAAATGGGTATTATAGCGCCTGCTTCGGACAAATTCCTGTTTGCAAACTTCCAGAAAATAATTATAGTTAAACAAATTTGTCAGGCTGTCACGAACTATCATTGCCTTGAGTTCATCCTGTAGATGTTTCGCTCTAAGCATCGCGTTGATCTTTGCCAAGATAATCTCGTGATTAACCGGCTTCCCCATAAAATCATCCGCTCCTGCTTGCAGGCCTTTTAAAATCGCTTTTTCGCTATCATATCCCGTTACCAGAACAATCGGGATATACTTTGTCTGGTCAGAGTTTTTCAATTGAGCACAGGCCGTTAACCCATCCATAACCGGCATATTGCAGTCCATGATAATACAATCCGGGCTGTACTGATAAACCATACTGACACATTCTGCCCCGTCGGAAGCCAGCAATACTTCGAAATGATCTTCAGTTAAAATCCGTTTGAATATTTCGCGATCAGTTTCACTGTCATCCACGTAAAGGATTTTCGCTTTTTTATTTTCTATTTTTTCCATCTTAACCTCAAGGAGTAAGTTTTTAAATTATACAAGCTCTGTCCCGCAAGGGGCACAACCTGTTTTATTTCTTCTTATTAACAATCAGCAACCCGAACAGCGCTATAACACAAATCGTCCCTGTGACATAACCCGCCGGGATTGAAAGGAGTTGCGGAATCAGTATATTTTGAACATTATAATTCTTCAAAAGCATTGGGTCCAAGACTTTAACCACTAGCCACATCCCGGGGATAAAAGATATCCAGACAATAAGATAAAAAAGATTTCCTTCTCCGAGTTGCCTTAGCGTTCCCAGGACACATCCGCCGCTTAAGGCAATACCCGCGCCAAAGATGATTCCGGAAAGAATATTGAAAAATCCCGCGCCTCGGATCTGTCCGATAGGCTTCAAGCCCAGTAAAAGAAATCCAATCGAAGTTACGATCAATATTATAAACCAGATGGTTAAAATCCGTTTACCTTTTCCCATGATTAATGAAGCAAATCCCTGAGAAAAACAAAGCCCAGCCCTTTGGACGAAAAATCCGAATCCAATTCCAAACAACAAACCAATCAGCAACATAATTCACCTCTACTTCCTTTTTAATTTGTCATCCAGTTGTATACGGTAAACACTCCGACAAAAATCCCAGCAGCGGAAAGAAACGAAGAAACGCTTAACATTGGAATTCCGGTTACAAATGATGTGGTACAGGTTCCGGGAGCAAGGGTTACCCCTACCCCGATCAATGCCCCGCCTAAAACAGCTTTCCACAAATCTTTTCCGGCCGGCATCCGCAGTTTAAATTCCCCAAATGATTTAGCCCCGATAAATGAACCCAAGATAACCCCCAGATTAACCACAAAAGCGAATAAAAACTTATTGTTATCTCCCATTACGCCAATCATTGGTAAAAAACTGCTACCCCCGATCCAGAATTTTTTAATACTCATGTACATAAAGACATTAAGTACCGCAAACCCAAAGGCCATTATCCAGTAAGTCGAAAAAAACTTACGCATAATATTCCCCCTTCTCTTCGTTTACTTCCTGTTAATAATAATCAACCAATCAAAATCCCGCTTTTCCACCACAATATCCACTCCAGACTCCGCCAGCTCTTCTGGAATACTTTTCATCGCCAAAGGATCATCAGTAGTAATTTCCAAAGTATCGCCGGGCAAAAGCTGTTTAAACTGCTTAATCGAGTTAATTACCGGGAACGGACAAACCTGCCCATTAAAATTAAATCGCTTCACTGCCATAATCTCATCACCGTTAGCTGTTTTTGAATTAGTGCGTTGCGCCTAGGGCTGAATGAATACTCCAGCTATTGCCAAACCCAAACCGCTAAAGTTTAAACTTCTGCCGAAAGTTATCAATAGAGCCGTTTAGCCAATCTTTATTGTTATCCGCCGTATTCCTTAAAATTACTTTTAAAAAAGCTAATACGACTTTTGAATTAAATTGTGTCCCTGAATTCTTTATTAATTCTTTTACCGCATCCTCTACGCTTAAAGCATTCCGGTAAGGCCGTAAAGATATCATCGCATCATATGAATCGGCAACAGCAATAATCTGCGCCCCTAGAGGGATGTCCCCCAAGAGCAAGCCGGCCGGATAACCCTTGCCATCTGGACGTTCATGATGACACTGGATAATCGGCAATTCAGATTCCATATATTTAATTCTTTTCAAAATCTGAATACTGATCAGCGGATGCCTTTTTACAACTTCATATTCTTCCGCGGTCAGGCTGGACGGCTTAAGCAGAATACTTTCCGGGATGCCTATCTTCCCGATATCATGCAGCTGCGCCGCATCTGAGATCAGATCTATTTGCTCCGCGGACAAACCCAGCTCTGTCGCGATTTGAGAAGCGAAATTCGCCACATCCACTGAGTGAGCTTTAGTATAAGGATCCTTTGCCTCCAAAGCCGCGATCAAAGCCCGGGCTGATTCCATATACAATTTCTTGCTCGAATCAGCTAAAGTTACCAGCTGCTCTTCAATGATATTTATCTGATCGATCTGTTTTTCCAGAATATTATCCAGGTCTTTATCCGCAACCTCATTATACGCGACAACAGTATTTCGTCCTTTGGCCTTAGCCTGAGAAACTGCCCTATCGCCAAAATTTAACAATTCTTGAGCGGACCGGGGTTTATCGCGAACCGAACTTGCCAAGCCGATGCTTATGGTTACCCTTCCGGAAAGACTGTCTTGCTGAAAAATATATTCAGCGATTTTTTGCCTTAAACTGTTAGCCACAAGCATTCCCTTTGCGTAATTACTATCAACCAGCAGAATCGTAAATTCATCCGCTTCATGCCTGCCCAGAATATCCTGAGGATGAATTTCCTCCTGTATAATCTGCCCGATCTTTTTTAACATGAAATCGCCGAAATTATGTCCAAGACTATGATTGATTATTTTAAAATAATCCAAATCAATCATCATCAGTAGCAGCGGTTTGTTTTCCCCTTTTGCCCGTGCGAATTCAAGTTCAAGGCATTCGTGCAAAGAGCGGTGATTTAAAAGTCCAGTCAGGCCGTCGGTACTGGCCTGTTTTTCAAGCATACTGTTCGTTTCCCTTAATTGCAGCTCTTTATACTTTATCTCACTCATATCTGTCATGGTAAAAAAAGCCCCGATGATTTCATTATTTTGATTATGCATCTGGACCCCATTGAGCAGAACCGGCAGAGTGGTTTTATCTTTCCGCTGGCAGGCGAGTTCAAAGGTGATTTTTTTCTTCGAGCAAAGAATACTCTCCAGCTGCGCGGAGAAATATTTTATCTGATTACCCGCAATAAGCATGCAGACATTTTGCCCCAGTAGATCCTGATGGCGATAGTTGAGCAGCGATAAAAGAGTATTATTAACGAAAATAATCGCCCCCAAGGAATCGACGGTTACAAGCCCTTCATCCATGGTTTCAATAACATCAATATAAAATTCCTGCTTTAAAAACTTATTTTCATAACCTAAGGCACCACCCTCTTGAGCGGAATCTTCTTTCTTGATCTGCGCCGCGTGCACTAATTCAATGATTACTTTTTCCAACAGCTCGCGATTCAACTTTTCTTTGGGGATAAATCTGAGAAAAGGGAAATCCTGGAAAGCCGTGCTTAATTTTTTATCCAGAACTCCGGAGACGATTATTATCGGACGCCTCGGCTGAGCTTCAAAAAGCTTAAAAACCATATCAAATATATTAGTATCTGGAATACGGTAATCCATGATCAGGCAGTTATATCGAGCTTTTTCCATCTGGGCATTGAATTGATCAATGGTCCGCACGCATTCTAAAACGATTTTTTTCTCATTACGCAAGCAGCGCCGCATAATTTCCAGATCTTGCTCATTATCATCCAAGTACATGAGTTTTAAAAGACCTTTAGGAAAAATTTCTCCGTTTAGTTTTAACTCTTCCATGATTTCCTTTTATAGTAATCTTATTGCAATTAATAACAATATTTTCCTATTTCAGACACCAGACTGGTAAATTCCTGCGGATTTACCGGTTTGGTTATAAATCTACTGGCCCCAAGCCTATAGCTCTTTTCGATATCCGCATCCGCATCTGAGGAAGTAAGCATCATCACCGGTACTGAATATATTTTACTATTAATTTTTATTGCTTTTAAGATTCCAAACCCGCTAACTTTCGGTAAATTTAAATCGAGGATAATAAACTGCGGTTGAAAAATATCTTTTTGGCTGTTATCTGATTCTAGTTCAGCAATGAATTTTAAAGCATCATCACCGTCATTTATAACTTTTAATAGATGTTTACAATTACTAATTTTTAAGGCTCTCTTCAGTATTTCGACATCTGCAGGATTATCTTCCACAAGTAAAATATTGATTATCTTTTCCTCTTGTCCGGTTGACATTCCCCCCCCTAAATTATCGTATTGTACAGACCAATTTTTCTTGAAAACGCTTTTTAGGAAAAGTAAAGTAGAAAGTGCTGCCCTTGCCTACTTCAGACTCTACCCACATCATCCCTTTATGCGCCTCAACAATTGTTTTCACTATTGTCAGCCCCGCCCCGGTTCCTTCGTATTTATTGGCATTATTCAAACGCTGAAATATTAAAAAAATCTTCTCGAAATCTTCCTGCCGGATACCAATACCATTATCTTTTACGAAAAAAACATATTCTTCCGAAGTTTCCTTGCAGCCAATCTTGACTTCCGGATGTTCTTTATCACAATATTTAAGCGCATTAGTCAATAAATTATAGAAAACCTGTTTATACCTTATATGATCACAGTATATGTTCGGCAAGCCCTTCTGGACTTCAATTTTAGCATTTTTTTCTTTCAGTGTATACTCTAAGGAATCTAGGATCTCACGCAGCAACACATTAACGCTAATATCTTCATGAGGATTTGCACTATGACGCAAACGAGAGATTTCTAGGAGACTATCTATCAGGCTTTTCATCCGTGCGCTTGATTGGTTGATTACCTGCAAATAATGTTTTCCCTGGTCATCAAGCTTATCCGAATAATCCTCAATTAAAAACTGGCTAAAAGCGCTTATCCCCCGCAGCGGCTCTTTAAGGTCATGGCTGACAATATAAGTAAAATCATCAAGCTCTTTGTTCGATTTTTGTAAAGCCTTGTTTGCTTTGGTTAAATCCAGTTCCATCTTCCGGCGATTCAGCATCAGCATAATCGCACTGGCAACTCTGCCAATTCTCTTTTTATCCTTTTCTGAATACCCCCCCGGCTTATTAGCCATGGCGATCATCCCATACGCATTATCCGCGTTTGAAAAAGGGATGCCCAAAAGAGAATCAAGTTCTAAAAACCCTTTTTCTTTATCTACCCAAGGCATACCCGGAGCTTGATTAAGAATAGTTGGCTTATTGGTCTTGATAACCTCTTTCCAAACACCCTGAAGCTCAAGATTAGTCATTAACTGCCAAACGTTTTCTTTGTTTATCGCCGAAGTTTCCCAAATCGAACCGGAAATAGCCGCCAAGTCAAACTTTTCTTCATCATTAACTACGCCTAATATGCCAAAATTGCTCTCAGTATCCATGATACACTTATCCAGCAATTCACGCCAAATGGCAATACATGACTTCTGGGATATAAGCATTTCCAAAAGCGAAGTAATAAATTCTGCTTCATGTTTTTCTTCAAGCAATTGTTCCGCTAAATCATCCTGCATATTAATCTTTCTTTAATTTTTCAAAATAATGGCTTAGGCTGACCTTTTGACACATAAATTGTTTAATATTATCCCAAAAAATGATTTAAACCACGAAAATAAATTAAACAGATTTCCCCTAAAAAAAATAGACTAAACATAAAAAGTTATTGTATAATACATAAAAATTAATGTCAATGAGTTCACCTTTCCTATTTTCATTGTAACACAATCCTGTTTTTTTATAACTACTTTAAACATAAATTATTGCTAAAATTAATAAATTTAATAAGATATTAATAAAATAAATCAGAAGAAATTTTCATATTTGGAAATAATTTTCTTATTTTCTCAGTTTGAATTTTTTCTAACTTTATTTTCATTCTCGACTATTAATTTAACTCGTTTAAATACAAGAAGATACATTAATTAATTTATTGAGATAAATTTAGAATTATGGTATGATTATTGCTTATTAGGTATTGTGATTTACTTGATAATTCAATTTCTAAATTCTAATCCCATGAAAGGAGCTTTACAATGTCTCACAAATTTTTTTTATTTTTTGTTATCATAACTTTAGCAGCAGGCCTTGCCGGATGCGCGGGAGTAGGCCAAAAAATTAATCGGCTTTCAATCAGCATGCAAAAAGACGAGGTCAGATCTCTGATTGGCAATAATTTTGTTGCTAAAGGATCTAAAGTCAGCGCGGAAGGAAATGTGCTGGATCTTTGGGAAATAACTGATCCAAAAACCAAAGAAACTTATCAGATATTCTTTTTGAATGATAAGGTCTCTCAATGGGGAAGCAGTGAAGATTTAAAGGCCTTTCCCGAACTGCATACGCCGACTTACAAGTCACAAAAGTAAACTATTAGTAAAAAGCGGAAAAACGATACATAAGTTTTTCCGCTTTTTTATATTCAAAAGTTGCTAATTTATCCTAAACTCTATCCGATCATTTTCATTTACTCTAACCAGAATTTCACTTTTTTGATTTTTATGATCTGCAATAACAATGTATTGCTGCCCTTCAACTGTGTCCCCATAAGCCGCACAAATATGCGCCGCTTTGCCAAGGGCCATCCCTGCTCCCGGCTGCGCTAAAAGTAAGCAATATGGACTGGGAGTATCTTTGACTGTCAGCAAATAGTCATCTTCAGTCGAATAATTTTCTATTTTTTGATTCTCGGTCTGATTTCGCCCTAATATTAGTTTATAGGTATCCGCTAAACGAAAATGTCTGCCCACGCTCAATAGTTGTAAATCCCGTATTTCCGGTTCACTATTTTTTGCCAGCAATTCTCTTAATCTATTGGAAAAACCTTTATCAGTAAGTAAGCAGCCCCCAGCAGGATTAGGATATTCAATAACTTTAAATTGTTCAGCTAGAGCTATCTGGGGCTTGCGTGATCTGCCTCTGATATTCAATAGTTTTTCCCGATCAACCTTACCGGAAATTTCCGGTTTTGTCGGATCAAGTAATTTAGCGCTCAGCGGCCGAAGAATATATTCAGCATAGCCTGATGAACGAGCAACGACCTCTAAAGACCTCCGGTTTTGCGACATTGGGCGTTCATCGAGAACCTCTCCGGTAAAGATAAAATCATATCCTTTTTCTTCCATTAGCTTGCCGGCAATATTAAGCATTAAAACATGACAATCTATACATGGATTCATCGTCTTACCATAACCATGTTCCGGATTTTTCAGCATCTTAAAATGTGAAACTGTAATATCCTGAATAATCAGCTTTATCTTAAGATCTTGCGCGGCTTTTTGGGCAAGACTTGCTCCAAAAAATGGAGTAACAAAAGATAAACCAGTTACCTCTATCCCCTGAGACTCTAATACTTTCACCGCCAAGATACTATCCAATCCTCCGGACAATAAACCCAGCGCTCTTACTTTTTTCTGCATAAAATTAAACCTATTTATCGGGTTATTTCCAGAATCTCAACTACTAGAAAACCTGTGGGAATTTTTATTTGTACTGTTTCGCCCACTTTATGCCCCAGCATGCCTTGACCTAATGGAGACGCGGCGGAAATTTTATTTTTACTAAAATCTGATTCGGCTTCTGAAACAAGAGTATATTCTTCTATTTCATTATCGCTGACTATCCTGATTTTAACTTTTGCGCCCAGTAAAACTTTATCTTTATCAATATTCTCATTATCGAGAATTCTTGCCCGGCTAAGGGTATCTTCAAGATCTCTGATCCGAGCTTCATTTAAACCCTGCGCGTCCTTAGCTGAATGATATTCAGCATTTTCTTTTAAATCTCCTAACTCTCGGGCTACACCGATTGCCCGAGAAATTTCATGTCTTTTCTTTTGAATTAAATATTCATGCTCCTTTTTGATTTCTTCATAACCTTCTCTGGTCAAAAATATATCATCCATAATAAACCCTTTCATTAATATTCAATAGTCGATAGTCAATAGCTAATGGTCAATAGTTTTTAAAGCCTTAATCCTTTTTTGCTTTTACCATGAGCTATGAGCCATCAGCTATTAGCCACCTGTCCTCCGAAGCCTTGGCAAAGGAGGATCAGCTATTAGCTAATCTATCGTTCAAATTCTGTAATTTTCTGCCACCAATGGCTGCTGTCCCATTTTTTTAAATTCTGCCAAAGTTTTTTCGCGCTTTTTGTTTTTAAAAAACTCGGCGCTTTTTTAAAAAATAACTTTGCTTGAGTATTGCCTTGATCGGAATATTCTTTTGCCTGCATTAAACATTCAAAGATATCCGCGTCCCGGGCGATAATACTCTCTTTGTCTTCTTGTTTTGTGTACTGCTTGCGCCATCCTGACATTTCACTGCTGATTGATTCGGGCAAATCCTTGATCTGGTCAAAAAAAGCTTTATCCTCTGCCTGGCGACAGTTTAAATATGTTGAGGCTACTTTGTGCGAATCATTTATCCTCGCTTCGTGCAAATCATTAAACAAGCACATCATCGTAACGCTATGCGCGTCAGCTTTTTCCATTTTAGCCAAAACATAGCCGATTACCGCGCAGCGATAGCAATGATCCGCAACGCTTTCCGGATCTTTTATCCCTACCACCCACCAGCCGCTGCGTTTTACTCTTTTGAGCAATCCAGACTCAGCAAAAAAATCATAAATATTTTCATTTTCATTGGATTTTTTATTTTTCTTCATCATCTAACCTCTCAATAAAACTAAGCAACTATTTTCTTTAATAACCAGCATTTAAACTAAAATTTTAAAAGGAAATCAACCAGCAGAAAATCTTCATCCTCTTTGGTTAAGGCTTTGATTGTTTCCGCATTATAATAACTAATCGCCATTGATACGTTTTTAGCAACAGCGTATTGTAAAATATATTCATACCCTCTAGCATCTGTTTGTCCGGCTAAAAAAGTGGAATTAGGCAAAAAATCCAACCAGGCGTCTTTAGCCAATTTGCGATAGTTAATTACTGCCTGCCAATCCCCTGGGTTATCAACTTTCGGAACCCCGAATTTTATGCCAATAAGATATCCTTCATTTTCTGAGCTAGGATCAGGATTATTTATATAGTCAAAAAATACTGCCCCGTAATCAAGCCTATTGCTGATAAAATTCTGTTTGCCGATTTCAGTACTGATTCCCCAACAATCATAATCATAAGCAAAAGAAGCCGGAGAACCGGTCAAGGTATTGCTATTGCTACCGGAAACGATATTGGTATATTCCAAGCCTTGGACTGAATTAACCGCATAGCAGTTAAATGAGCCTTTAACACTGATATCATTATCGCTTAGCATAAAACCAGGTTGGAGAAAAAACATTGTCGGATCAGCTCCAGCGCTTATTTCATCAAGAATAAAGTAACCTGTGTTCAGCCAAAATTTATTTTCATTACACTGAATCTGCGCAACCAATCCTTCGGGATTGATATCACTATCCCATAATAAGTTGGAAGCCATCCATAGTGTTTTTTTATTTTCTATTTTTCCAGCCAAAACTTTGATGTTTTCTTCTGGATCATAAATCGCATAGGCATAATCAAGCTGTATCGGTTTTGAGGAAAAATTGTCCTGATAGGTCTGATTGGTCGAACGCGAATCAGTTGAGCCGGAAGCCAGCCCGGTTTTAACTGTCCAGCCTTGCGCGACTTTTGCTTCTAATCCTAAACGCAATCTAAATCTCGCTCGTTCTCTTTTTGTATTAGTAGTTAAGCCAGCAGTTGTTGTATCTTTTTCCTCTCTTTGATAGCGGAAACGCAAATCCCCTTTTAGCTTAATATCCTGGGCCCATTGCGGCAGAGAATCCAAGCCCTGGGGCGCCTCTGACTGCGCAAGTAAAGCTTCCGCTTCCGGTTGGGAAATAATATTTTTTTCCACCAGCTTATTGACCAGCAGATCTGATTGTCCGGCAATTGCTTGAGAATTAAACAACAAAAAGCAAACGATGCTCAATAAAGCTATGTTTAAATTATTCATTATTCCCCCATGGTATTAGTTTCTTATAACTTGCCATAAAACCAAAATGAATAAAAATAACCCAAGCCAAGATGTTAACTAATCTTGGCTTTGGCTATATTTTTTATTACTTTAAACTGTTAATTATTATACATTAAAACTTATTGATCACAAGTCCGGTTATTGGTTTCGGATAAAAATAAGTTGATTTTTGCGGCATGCGATTTCCGGATAATGCGATTTTTTTAACCTGCTCGGCCTTGGTTGTATTGGGGAAAAATACAACTCCCACTTTTTTATTTTTTACGTTTGCCACAGCTTCCAAGGGATCTCTGGTATATGTTACTTTTTCTTCTTTCTGAGTTTCATTAAGTTTGAAAATATGTTCAAAAACTACTGTATTCAACATAGCCACATCCAACTTACGCCATTGTTCCGGAGATTTTTCCATTATTTTATCAAGCAGTTTTTTATCTTTCATTTTTAAAACATGAAAATCATCGGCATAACACATCCCCAATGAAAATCCGGATGTATCTTGCTGCATTTTAAGCATTGCTTTTAAATCTTTAACTTTTGTAATCTGAAAGTAGTTGCTTAATAACTCTTTTTTTTTCTCAAGATCCGGGATATCTTTAACCATTCTATGGGTCGGCATAACACTCAGATTCTGTTCATTAAATCCGGTAAAATAAACCATTACTCCATCCGCACCAGTCTCACCTTTTTTAAGCGATTCTTCGTAAAAAGATTTTGCTACTTCATAGCGATGATGTCCGTCGGCAATAAATGTTTCTTTTTTACTCATCAATTTTCTTACTTTTTCAATTGCTGCGGCATCATCTATTTTCCAAAAACGATGTGTGATTTTATCACTATCTTTATAGCTTATTTCAGCTTTTTTTTCGGCAAATGGCAATAAGACTTTATCTATTTCGTTTTTATTATCAATATAAAAAGAAAATATTGGACTAAGATTTGCCCTAACCGCGCGGATTAAATTCACTCTATCAACCTTGGGCTTAGCCAGTGTATGTTCATGCGGCAAGCAACCTTTTCCCTCAAACTGCATTTTGGCAATAAACCCGATTCTTTTTTTAGCAACTCCCTCAAATCTATAATCCTGAGTATACAGATAGATTGACGGCTTTTCATCCTGGATTAAGACCTGATCTTTGATCCATTTGGTAAATAACTTGCCGGCTCGGGTATAGCGATTATTTTTTTGATTATCCGCGGCTGTTATCTTGCCGAGGATTAATCTTATTACATTAAATTCATGTTTTTTGTACAGATCTTTTTGTTCCTGTTCGGAAATAACATCATAAGGAGGAGCGAAAGTTTTGTTTATATCTTTGACTTTTTTCTTATTATAGCGCAATCCATTAAAAGGTAATATATCTGCCATTTCCAGCTCCTATGTTTATTAAATTCTTTTTCGATAAAACATTTGACCGATCATCCCGCCCAGACCATCATACAATAAATCCATGATACTGGCCGTACGATACAGGACAAAACTCTGATGCCACTCATCAGTTATTCCATATACAATAACACAAATTATTGCTAAAATGCGAAAGAATTTTTTAAAGTTTTTTTGTGATGAATTCCTAAATGCCCTTGCCCAAAAAAAACCGAAAATCGCGTATTCTATAGTATGCGCCAGCTTATCAAATGAAAATACAGGTTCAAGTTCTTTAGGAAAACGGGAAATCGAAGATAGGATAAAGATCAAAATCGCCCAAATTATTACCGGCAGCCAGTATACGCGAAAGTGCCTGTCCATATTATTTTTTATCTTTCTCTTTGCTCTGAACTTTATTTTCTGTTTTACTCTCAACAATTGGTTTAGCTGTTTCGCTTTTTTCAGCGGTTTCTTTTTTTGCCGAATCTTTTTCTGTATTGTTTTGAGGAGATCTTCCGCCTGATCCGGCTGTATTATTGCGCTTATAATCAGTTTCATAAAATCCCGAGCCTTTAAAAATAATACCCAGGCCCGCGCCAATATGTCTTTTAGCTGTATTTTTCCCGCATTCAGGACATTTCTTAATCGGATTTTCACTCATTTGCTGAAACAGCTCAAACAGATAACCGCAAGATAAACATTCATAATCATATGTAGGCAATTAAATCATCCTTTCTCAATCAATTTCGCTTTTACTTAAATGCTTTTTTAATTTTTTGAGCTATCGATTCGTTTGAGACATCTTCTCCTGTAAGCTTAGCATATTCCAGTAAAGCTTTTTTCTGGCTTGGATTAAGATTTGTCGGAACCAGAACTCTGACTTTTACAAATTGATCACCTTTACCATGACCGCGAAGATCAGCAAACCCCTTGCCGGAAACTCGAAATATCTTTTCACTAGGAGTTCCCCCGGGAATCTTCATTTTAATTTTAGATTCATAAAGCGTAGGCACTTCAATTTCAGTTCCTAATACAGCGCCAACAAAACTAATTGGAACAGTGCAATAAATATCGGCATTACTCCGCTCGAATGTTTTATGCTTTTTAAGGCGGATTAAAATATATAAATCACCATTTGGCCCATTTTTATCTCCAGCCTCACCTTCGGAACGTACCCGTAAATGTGAACCATTATCTACTCCTGCCGGGATTTTAACATTTATTTTTCGATCTATAGAAATTTTGCCTCGGCCTTGACATTTATTACAAGGCTTGGTTATGATCTGACCTTGGCCCCGACAGCTGTCACAGGTTCTAGCGATTGTGAAAAATCCCGCTGACTGGCCAATTTGTCCGCTGCCTTTACAAGCAGGACAAGTAATTTTTTTTGTCCCTGGAGCAGCGCCTTCGCCTTTGCATTCATCGCAGGCTTCGCCGCGTCTGATTGAGATTGTTTTTTCTATTCCCAAAGCAGCTTCTTCAAAACTAATCTCTAATTGATATTCCAGGTCAGCACCGCGGCTCGGACCTCTATGTGAACGCCGGCTGCCGCCTCTACCGCCGGAAAACAGTTCGTCGAAGATTCCTCCGCCAAAACCCATTTCCTCGAAAATAGAACCAAAATCAGCGCCTCTAAATATATCTTCTGAGCTGTATTGATTGTTTATTCCCGCATGACCAAAACGATCATATTGAGCGCGCTTATTATCATCAGACAGCACTGCATAGGCTTCTGATATTTCTTTAAATTTTTCTTCAGACTCTTTACGTTTTTCAGGCTCAGCCCGGTCTGGATGATATTTCATTGCCAGTTTTCGATAACTTTTTTTAATTTCCCCAACTTCCGAGCCTTTGCTGACCCCTAATATTTCATAATAATCGCGATTAGTCATTTTTTTGTCCTAACAATATTAATAAGCATAAAACAGACAGTAGCTAATCAGCGATACATTACATACCTGCCGGATTAGCTACTGTCTCTTGGTTAATTTATTTCTTCTCGTCTTCTACTTTGTACTCAGCATCCACTACATCTTCTTTGGATTTCTGATCGGATGCGCTATCTTCCGGCTGTGCCTGTCCGCCAGCAGCCTGAGCGCCAGCTTGCGCCTGCTGCTGAGCTGCCTGAGCTTTGTATACTTCTTCAGCTAAGGAGTGCGCCACTTTTGAAACTTCTTCTATACCTGTTTTAATTTTTTCGATGTCTGTTCCTTTTGATGCTTCTTTAAGCTCAGCTAATTTCTTCTCGATATTCTCTTTATCTTCTTTTTTTACTTTATCGCCAAAATCTTTTAGCGATTTTTCTGTGCTATAAACCAGAGTTTCTGCTTGGTTACGAGTTTCTACTTCTTCTTTTTTCTTTTTGTCAGCCTCAGCAAAAACTTCCGCGTCTTTTACCATTTTAGCAATCTCTTCTTCCGAGAGTTTTTTCGGTGCGGTTATTTTTATTGACTGTTCTTTACCGGTTCCCAGGTCCTTAGCCGCCACATGCACCAAACCATTCGCGTCAATATCAAAAGCAACTTCTATTTGCGGAATTCCTCGAGCTGCTGGCGGTATCCCAACTAGATTAAACCGGCCAAGTTCAACGTTATCATTAGCCATCTGACGTTCACCCTGCAATACTCTGATTGTTACTTCTGTTTGATTATCAGCCGCAGTTGAGAAGATTTGGCTCTTTTTAGTAGGAATTGTTGTATTTCGCTCAATTAATTTTGTGCTTACACTGCCCAATGTTTCAATCCCTAATGATAAAGGAGTAACATCAAGCAACAGGATATCTTTTACGTCGCCTTTGATAATTCCCGCCTGAATAGCTGCTCCCATTGCAACGCATTCCATGGGATCAACTCCGCCTTCAATTTTTGTCCCAATAACGCTTTCGACAAATTTCTGAACTATCGGCATCCGGGTAGGACCGCCAACCATGATTATTTTATCAATCTGATTAACCGGAATTTTAGAATCAGCAATTGCTTTTTCAATCGGACCGCGACAACGTTCTACAATCGGATTGATCAGGTCTTCTAATTTAGCTCGGCTTATATTCAGAGTTAAATGTTTTGGACCAGTCGCGTCCGCGGTAATAAACGGCAGATTGATATCTGTGGAAAGGGCTCCGGAAAGTTCAATCTTTGCTTTTTCCGCGCCTTCTCTCAATCTCTGTACAGCCATTTTATCACTACGCAGATCAATACCGCTTTCTTTCTTAAACTGCTCAGCAATGTATTCAATCAATACATTATCCATATCAGTACCGCCAAGATGTGTATCACCATGTGTAGATTTCACTTCAAATACTCCATCTGCCATTTCCATAATTGTTACGTCAAGAGTCCCGCCACCCAAGTCAAAAACCAGAATTTTCTGTTCTTTGCCTGCTTTTTCCAATCCATAAGCCAAACAAGCTGCTGTGGGCTCATTTATGATTCGCAGTACTTTTAAGCCAGCGATCTGCCCGGCATCTTTGGTTGCTTGCCTTTGATTGTCATCAAAATACGCGGGACAAGTAATAACTACTTCTTCAACTTTGTCGCCCAGATAAGCTTCCGCGTCTTCTTTGATTTTCTGCAGAATAAAAGCTGATATCTGCTGGGGAGTATATTTATTGCCATAAGCTTCAAAGTGGTAATCAAGTCCCATTTTTCTTTTAGCTGCCTGAATGGTTCCTTGGGCATTTATCGAAGCCTGACGACGCGCCGGCTCGCCGACTAATCTTTGTCCATCTTTTGTAAAAGCTACAATAGATGGAAAAGCCTTCCCCCCACCAACGGTTGTTCCTTCTGCTGAAGGAATTATCACTGGTCTTCCGCCTTCTAATATCGATGCCGCTGAATTAGATGTCCCCAAATCGATTCCAATTACTTTTGCCATTTTTTCTACCTCCCTATTTTTATAGTTTAATTGTGATTATGTTCTTGTTATTCTTCTTTAGCTTTAGCAACTTTAACTTTTGCCACTCTTAAAACCCGATCATTTAAAAGATATCCCTTTTGAAACTCCTCGACTACTGTGTTCTCTGGATGCTCATCTGTTTCAACCTGCAGCATTGCTTCATGAAATGCCGGATCAAACATTTTTCCCACTGATTCGATTTCAACGACCCCTTTTTCTTTTAATAAATCAAGCAAATGCTTTAATATCATTTCAACGCCTTTATGCAAAACATTAAAGTCCTTTGTTTGATCCGCAGAAGCAAAAGCCCGTTTAAAATCGTCAACAAAGGGAATCAATTGACTGATTATTTGATCATTCGCGTATTTGATAAAATCAATCTTATCCCGCTCAAGACGTTTTCTTGAATTTTCAAAATCCGCCTGGATCCGAAGCATTTTCTCCAAAGCTTTAGCCGCATTGTCACGACTAAGCAGCAATTGATCATATTCAGATTTAGGAATTGAGATTATTTGTTCTTCCGCATTTTCATCATTATTTTTTTCCTGATCATTAGCTACACCTTCTTCCTGATCAAGTTCCTCATTGATTTCATTCTTATTCTTTTTATTCATAATAAAATTTTCCTTAAAGACTATATCGGTTTAAAGCTTCGCTAAGCATCTCAGAAACATAACGGACAAGGGCAATTGCTTTTCCATAATCCATACGTTTTGGGCCAATAATCCCCAAGCCGCCAACGGTTTTATCATCAAGCGCATAGCTGCTCATAATTATTGTACAATTATTTCCCATGTCATAAGGATTTTCCTGCCCAATGAAAACCCTTATTTTTTTTGCACTATCAGTCTCGCTTATAATATCATTAAGCATATCCGCCAGTCTGATTTTTTGATCTAAAACTCTAATTAAAGAACGAATCATCCCCGAATCTTCAAAATCAGGAAAATCAAGAATATTACTTATTCCTTCAAGATAAAAACGCTTACTTTCATCAATAATTGAACTTAAATCAACCAGATCAATAGCTTGCTGCAAAACCTGAAAAAAAGAATCTCTTTGCTGGATCATCATCCTCCGCAATTTAGTTTTTACGTGAGATAATGGAACATCTTCCAGCTGCTCATTCATAAAATTCTGAATTCTCACAAGCTGTTGTTTATCAATTTGTGAATCAAACTGCACTACCGTGCTTTTGGTCATGCCCGTATTGGCAATTAAAGTCACGCAAACTTTTTTAGAATCCAACAAAGTAAATTGTATATGTTTAAAAGCCGTTCTATTGATTTCCGGCTGCGACACCACTGCCGCATAGCTTGTCATGCTCGATAATAACTTAGATGTCTTACTCATTACTTCTTCTAGAGCAATATGCTTACTTAAATACTCATTATTAATAAATCCTTGCTCCTGAGGCGTAAGCCCAGAATACTTAATCAGCCGGTCAACATAATAACGATAGCCTTTATCCGTGGGAATTCTGCCCGCTGATGTGTGTAAATGAGTTATCATTCCCTGCTCTTCTAAATCAGCTAATACATTTCTCACTGAAGCCGGACACAAAGCTATCTTATATTTATTACATATAGTTCTTGAACTAACAGGACTACCTGTAGAAATATAGTTATTAATTACAATCCTTAAGATTGTTTCTCTTCTCTGCTCTACATCTACTTTCAAATCTTCTCCGTTTTAGCACTCTCTATGTGGGAGTGCTAATATATTAACATAAAGCTTAAATTTCTGTCAAGAGCTTTTTTGCTATTTGCACGGGCAGCCTTACTTTCAGAGAAATACCATCAGGCAAATGCTCAAAACTAAGCACCTTACCTTGCTCGTAAATAGCATTCAATATATTCATTTGATCATGCTTAATATGGAATTCACTGATCGTAGACTCGCTGAACAATAAATCCTCAATAACTTTTAAAAGCTTATCCATATTCAGATTGTTTTTGGCTGATACAGCTACGCAGGGATTAAATTTTCTTTTTAGGCGCTCAATAATGCTGCGATCATCCAAACGATCAGTTTTATTGAAAGCATAGATAACCGGAGTGTCGTGAACTTGTAGCCCGCTTAAAACTTCCCAAATAGCATCATTATGCTGATAAACAAGCTCATCCGAAACATCCAAAACTATAACTATTAACTGCGCGTCTTTTACTGCTTCAAGCGTTGCCTGAAAGGCTTCAATTAAATCATGCGGCAGTTTATGCAAAAATCCAACTGTATCAGATAAAAGAATTTTCAATTTACATCCAGGCAAAGCCACTTGTTTGGTCACTGGATCAAGAGTGCTGAACATTTCATTTTTCATTTTTACACTTGCGCCAGCTAAGGCGTTTAGCAATGTTGATTTACCCGCATTAGTGTATCCAACCAAAGCCACTGTTGCCAAAGAATTATCCAGTCGTCTTTTTCTTAACTGTAAACGCCTTTGACTCAGGATTTTAATCTCTTTTTTTAGTCGATCGATCTTAGTCCGAATCCGGCGTCTGTCAATTTCAAGCTTTTGTTCACCTGGACCGCGAGTCCCGATACCCCCGCCCAATCTTGACAAAACAACCCCTTTCCCGGACAAACGGGGCAGAAGATATTGCAGCTGAGCAAGCTCCACTTGAACCTTTCCCTCACTGCTTCTTGCGTGCCGCGCAAATATATCCAGAATTAATTGGGTACGATCAATTACTTTAATCCCGATTATTTGTTCAAGATTATGCTGCTGGGTAGGAGTTAAATCATTATTAAAAACAATGGTTTGCGCATTAGATTCCTTAACCAATTCCGCTAGTTCTTCAACCTTGCCTTTACCTAAATAGGAAAACGGTGTTGGACTTTTTCGATTAGCAAGCATTTGCCCAACAACTTCCCCTTTTACCGTACCAATTAAAAGTGCAAGCTCCTGCGCTGATTGTTCTAAAGACCAATCATCAACAATATGTTTCTTATCAGTAATATTTACAGTAACAGTTATAATCTTCTCCATAAAGAGGTATTATAGTACACTGACTGTCTATGTCCAGCAAAACTTTGACTAATATATTATTATAGTTTTCTTGCTGGCAGACTGAATTGAATATAAACCCGAGGATGATCTGAGGAAAAGATTTTTTATTTTATAGCATCAACAAACATAATAATAGAAATAAAAAATAAATAACAAATTAAAACCATATAGGCAACTTTAGAAAATGTATCTTTATGAAAACAATACACAAACGTAGATTTAGAAAAATCAGAATTTATTTTTTTTCTAGCCTCTCGCATATTTTCCTTTAATTAATGAATCTTATTTATATCTTTTTAAATCTTATTAATTATACCACAAGAATAAAATTATTGCAATTTTAAACCGAATTTTTTTATAAAGAGTTGATAACTATAAGTCTTTTATCTGCCTGATTTTACAGTTAGCTCAAATAGATTTTCATCAATATTATCCCCAATATATTCACAATTTATCCTCCATTGCCAATTATTATGCGCAATACCAGGAACATTCATTCTGTGTTCTTGCCCCAGATTTAATATATCCTGAACCGGGATGATTACCAGATTTGCCATAGAATCCATTAAAAGCTTGATTAAAACCCAATTTAAGTCCTCAACAGAAACCTCTACCTTTAGATATTCAAACAGTCTTTTTCTGTCTTCAGATGACAGTTCGTGCTCAAACCATCCTCTTAATGTATTATTATCATGAGTTCCTGTATATGCTACGCAATTTTCAATATAGTTATGCGGCAAATAAGGATGTTTTATTAAATCTTCATAAAAAGCAAATAAAAGTATCTTCATTCCCGCAAAAGAAAAGTCTTTCATTGTATTTCTAACTTCGTCGGTTATGATTCCCAGGTCTTCAGCTAAGATCGGTAGGTTCGGAAATTTATTTATTAGCTTGCTGAAAAAGTCCCTTGCCGGAGCATTAACCCAACAACCATTTATTGCTGTTTCCTCGCCTGCAGGCACCTGCCAGAAATCAACAAACCCCCGAAAATGATCAATTCTGATCAAATCGAAAAGTTTAAGATTATGCTCAATTCTTTGCATCCACCAAGCATAATCCAGTTCTTTTAATTTATCCCAATCATACACCGGATTACCCCATAATTGTCCGGTTTTACTAAAATAATCTGGCGGGACTCCTGCCAAAAACTCAAGTTTTTTATCCTGATTAAGTTTGAAAATTTCCGAATTTGTCCAAACATCCACACTGTCGTAGGTCACATAGATTGGAATGTCGCCGATTATTCGCACATTTTTTTGTTTAGCATATTTTTTTAAATTGTTCCATTGTTTATAAAACAGAAACTGAAGAAATTTTTCTTTTAATATGCCGTCTGCCTTGCTTTCTCTTAATTCCTGCATGGCTTGCTGATTGCGGTCTCTGATTTCAATTGGCCATTCACACCAACATTTTTGCTCAAAATGGGATTTAAAAACCATGAAATCAGCAAAGTCATTCAGCCAAACAGCATTATCTTTGCAGAAATTTTTAAAATTATCATCAAGCCCAATCACCTTAAATCGCTCAAAAGCTTTTGCGAAAATTCTTGATTTAGCATTAGTAACAGCCTGATAATCAACCTTATCTTGAGCAATTCCCGCAAAAACTTCTAAATCTTTTTCTTTAATTAATCCCTCATTAAACATAAACTCGGGACTTATCAATAATGAGTTTGACGCAAATGCAGACGCACTGCTATACGGAGAGTTTCCACTGATTAGATCTGTAGGATTAAGCGGTAAGATTTGCCAATAACTTTGTTTTGTTTTTTCTAAGTAATCAATAAACTCAAATGCTTTAGGACCGATATCACCAATTCCAAACTTTGAGCTTAAACAACTAATATGCAATAATAATCCACTTCCCCTTTTAAGCATTACTCCCCCTGAAATTTTAGTTATTCAAATATTATTTAACCTCTGATTGAAAGCATATTCCCTAAAGCATTGAAGTTCGCACACCATCTTGTTGCTTCTTTATCGTCTTGTTTTGATTTTGCGTTCATCCGGTCAAACTGTTCTTTTCTTATAGAAAAATATATATTCTGAGCTTCCCATACGCGCAAGGGCAGATCCAAAGGTCTAAGAACCTTGAAAATATTTTCAATTGTTTTCATCAACATAATATCCTTAGGATTCACCTTGAATTCTTCCATCAATTTGGTTATCCGCTTACTGGCTATAAAACCAATTGTCTGTTTATCGATCTTAAGACCCCAGAGCTTTACTTGTTTTACTGTTTCAATAAGGCTTTTTATTTCTACATGCTCAGCTTCTAAAATTTTTCTAATGTCTGTATTAAAAATAAATCCAAATGTGTTTAAGAAAACATTTGGCATAGGCATGCCGTTTTCTTTCATTGCCATCATAATCGAATAATTATCTTCTTTTATATGTCTAAACGATGTTTCTATTTCATTAAGCGCAGTCCCTAATATTTTATTCATAACCTGTCTCCGGTCGTCTTTAAACAGGCTTGCTATTGAGCAATCATGATTTCCGAAATATTGATCAAGTAATGTAATTATTTTCGGAACATCGCTTTTTTCAAAAGCCAGACTTATATCATTACGCATCTCTGAAAAAATATTCGTGTTTAGCGCTTCAGTGATTCCGCCAAAAATAATATGATCGCCTAAATGCAATATGGCATAGCTGAATTCATCTTGTTCAAGAGTTACTTGAGAAATAATTTTTACTGCGCCCATAACCAGTTGCTGTTTGCCGCCTCGCGTTTTTTCGTGTTCAAGGCTTTTAACTTCATAAGAATAAACTTTATCTTCGCTTTCATAGTCATGAAAGATTGAAGAAACCGCGTAATGGGCGGCAACTCTTTTTAGATCCAAACAAGTAGGCTTGATTATTTTATTGTATATTCTTAACCCGTCTTCATATTCAACTATATTGCTCTTTGCTTCTTTTAATATTTCCAGATATCCCTGTTCTAAATCAAGACCGCTAACTTCTTTTGCCAGTTGAATCGCCCGACAAGCGTATTGAATTACCTGGATAGTTTCTATGCCTGATAAGTCATCAAAAAACCAACCACAGCTAGTATACATCAGCATTGCATGATGCTGCATTTCCAGCATTTTTAATAAATTATTTTTTTCTTCTTCCGCTAAATCCTTATTGAAATTGTCCGCGATAAAACTTGTTATATTTTCCGAGGTACGGTTAAGCAGTACAGATATGTATGCATTGCGCGCTTTCCAGCAATCTGATGTATATTTTGACATTTCCTTTTCATATATTTTTATCAGATTATCCCGCAGCCAATCCATTGCCTGGCGCAAAGGAGTCCGCCATTTCTGGTTCCAAGCAGAGTTTGTATTTACATTGCAACCACAATCAGAATGCCACCTCTGCACTCCATGAAAGCAGCTCCACGAAGAACCTTCAATGATTTGAACCTCATCTTTCGGAGGAAATTTCTCTAAATATTGACCATATATGGTTATTTTCGCAAGGTTATTGTCAATTATATGAGAATAGCCGTAAGCCAAAGCCATTTCACCATAATTATGATGATGCCCATAGGTTTCCCCATCGGTCGCAATATGCACAAGCTGCGGGGAATCGCCGTCTGAGGCGAAAGTCCCGACTAATCTGTTTGCGAATTTTACTCCGCTTTTCAATAAATCACCAAAAGCCGTTTCCTGCGAAACAGGCCCATCATAGAAAAAAATACTGATTTCTCTACCAGTTGACAGTTTACAAAGATAGGCTTTTTTCGGATCAATCTTTCCGCCAGTGGCGTCCTGCCAATATTCTGTTCCCATTTTTCTAAAGCTGCGAGCCTGATAAGGGGAAAGTATAGTGAATTTAATTCCTTGCTGTGCCATGATATCGAGGCTTTCAAAATCAACTGCTGTTTCAGCTAACCACATGCCTTCAGGAAAACGGTCAAATCTATGAACAAAATCTTTTATTCCCCATAATATTTGAGTAAGTTTATCACGGCTGTTGGCTAGCGGCATTATCATATGATTATATACCTGAGCAATTGCTGCTCCATGGCCGCCAAAGTTTTCTTTACTCTGTGTATCTGCAGTTAAAA
The DNA here is from genome assembly GCA_018817165.1 of Candidatus Omnitrophota bacterium. Lineage (GTDB taxonomy): Bacteria > Omnitrophota > Gorgyraeia > B26-G9 > B26-G9 > JAHITE01. The sequence continues at coordinate 58,847 of JAHITY010000128.1, read as the reverse complement.
TAGACTGGTAATTATCAGGCCTATTTTTTTCCATCCAAGAAAGAAGCGTTGGCCCAAAATTAAAACTTATCTTTGCGTAATTATTAACAATATTAAGGATCTTATCTTCCTTAGCTAAGATCCTTGAAGCCCCATTAGGCGCATAGCATTCAATTGTTATTCTTTCATTCCAATCATGGTAAGGATAAGCTGAATCCTGAATTTCTATTTCCGCTAACCAAGGATTTTCTCTGGGCGGCTGATAAAAATGCCCATGCACACATAAATAACGATTCACCTTAACTCCTCCTTGTAAAATAAAGCAACTTCTTTCAATCAAATATAAAGTCACCTAACCTATAGCCATTCCAGCAAATAAATATATTCATTACATATATGATTCTTTCATATTATACCATCTTCTTAAAAAAAACAACTTCACTTTTCAAAAACAAAAACATACTATCTTGCATTCAAAATTTAAAAACTTATTACATTATAACTAACTTATAAATTCTAAAGGGTTTAAAAATAGCTCTATAATTATAATTACAGCCCGAACAAATTAAGAACCACTGCTGATAAAAGAAGGTTTAGCTTCTAATTGGGATAGACACAAGCTCCTCTGCGCAAAAAAAAATAACGTTTTAATTAAACGTTATTAAAGACTTTTCCCTGGATATCCTACTGATTTACAGCTTTAGTTGCAATCCGCTACCTCAGTAGATATATTCAAGAGTCAACCGTGATTGATAGCTTAATTTGAAACCACACAAAATATTAAATTAAAAATAAAACATTATTTGGGAATCAGCCGAATTCCTCTATTATTTATTTGAAGGATTTAATTTCGCATAAAACCGTATGCAGGAATAAAACATGATCTTTTAAATCAATTGTAATGAAAATTATAAATCCAATTCAAATTCTGTCTTATTATCCTGTCTTGAATCATTCCATTTTTTATAGCAATAATCTATAAGACATTGTTTTTCAACAGGATCAATTTGATCTAAATGAATACCTATATCATATTCGCGTTTTGAATTAGTATTGTTCTCTTTTACCCAGACAACTTTTCCAGCTGAAAAAAACGGCATAATTGTGTCTGGAAATATCATTTCACATTCAAGCGTTTGGCCTAAATCTACTTTTTTATTTATAGTAGCTTTAAATCCGCCTCTGCTAAAATTATCCGTACTTAAAACTCCCTGAATATCATTATTCCTAACCTGAAATTCACCATTAATATCGGTATTAAAACGCATATGTTTTCTTCTCTCATCTACCATCAGGCGCCTTTTCTTTTTTCACTCGGATTAAAAAATCCCAGACAAGTATTATTTAGGACGTTTAAGTATACCATAAATTGGGTGATTTACAAGAGGCGTATCGGAGATGATTCCATTAACATATTCTAAAATGTTTTAACTTAAAGGGCAGCAAGAGCATCATTTACAATCTCATCCATGAGCTCTTTTACTGTAATTATTTTTTTAATTCTATGTACATTACTACCAGCAAAGACAACAGCATCGTCGATTTTCCCAATAACCGCATTGAATAATGCCTTAGCGATACAATAAGGTACTGTTGACGGATCACAAGTTTTTAAACACCTATATCCGCATTTGACCGATTCTTTTTTACCACCAACAACTCTTTCAATCAATGCCGTCCTAAGTGATCTTCCCGGCATGCCCACCGGACTTTTAATAATCTCGATATCAGCTTCAGTGGATTCGATATATAATTTCTTAAATTCATCAGAAACCGAACATTCTTCTGTTGCGACAAACCGAGTAGCCATTTGTATCGCGCTAACTCCCAATTTAAAAAATCTAGCCGCATCCTCACCAGTATATATTCCCCCAGCAGCGATAACTGGAATCTTCTGCTTGTACTCTTTTTCAAATTCAGCTACTATTTTCAAAACTTCACTGACCATTGATTCTAATACATGTTCCTTGGGTGAAATAAGCTCTTCGAAACTAAAGCCAAGATGTCCTCCAGCCATGGGACCTTCAACGACAATTGCGTCAGGCAAGCGATTATATCTTTTCTTCCAGGTTTTTATAATTAATGCCGCCGCTCTTGGAGAAGAAATGATTGGAATAATCTTAATCGATGTTCCTTCAACAAACTCGGGCAATTTAATCGGCAACCCAGCACCGGAAACTATAAAATCGGCTTTTTCTTTTGCTGCTGTTCTCGCTAAGTCCTCGTAGTTAGTAACTGCAACAAGTATATTAACTCCCACTACTCCTGTAGTCATTTTTTTAGCCTGGCGAATTTCTTTCTCCAAACCTTCACGGGAAGCTTTAACAAAATTAGTTTCGTTTTCTATTGAATTATACCCCAACCCTACACTGGCTATTGTTCCTGCTCCACCATAAGTGGCAACTGCACTTGCTAAAGAAGCGGTTGAAACAGCAACTCCCATTCCCCCTTGAACTATCGGTACGTTAACTTTTAGATCTCCGAGCATAAGGGGATTTAATTTTTTTAGCATTTTAACCTATCTTTCTGATTGTTACATTTAAATCATTTTAGCAAGATTATATTTATAGAGTCAAGCATAAAAATTATCTCTTTAAACAATCCTTACAACCCAAAGTCTAAATATAAACCCCATGATTCAATGGGGTGGATGAGGGGACTCGAACCCCCGGCCTCATGAACCACAATCATGAGCTCTAACCAACTGAGCTACATCCACCACATAAATTAATTTTAATCCAAAAATAAATTATAGAGAAGGATGGTTAAGCCTGTTAAATTGGCGTCCCTGGGGCGATTCGAACACCCGGCCCACTGCTTAGAAGGCAGTTGCTCTATCCATCTGAGCTACAGGGACATTTTTAGAAACTAAGGACATCAAAGTTATAAGCTCTAAGCAAAATACTTTAATGTCCTGCTCCCCAAACTCTACAACTATTTTTTGGTCGGGGCAGGTGGATTCGAACCACCGACATCCTGGTCCCAAACCAGGCGCTCTAAGCCAAGCTGAGCCATGCCCCGAATAAAACTATATCAATATTAAAAGTGTAGAGAAAACATATAATTCTCTACACTTTAGTGCTTTAATTTAAGCTTAAAATAAACTATTTTTTCCGTTCAGCAGTTTTTGTGTTTTGTGCAGGTTTTACTATGCTTAAAGATATAAGCACATTAATTTCTTTACCTTTTTTATCCTTTTCCTTGCGATAAGTTGCTAAAATTATTGATCCAGGTTCTATCTGCTTAAGTGAGACCTCAACAGATTCACCCTTTTTATCCTTAATAACAATCGCTGATTCTCCGCGAGCCTTAAATTCAGTATATTCCACATTACCAACTACTCCGAAAACGCTCTGAGCTTTAGACGCCATTCCTGCCGAAGCCATTGAACTTATCGCATTTTCAGCTAGCACTTCTGAACAGTGACCAAAAGTTAAAAATAAAGAGAGCACAAAACAATACCCAAGAATTTTTTTCATCATTTTCCCTCCCTGATGAGTCTACAATCTATAAACTAGTGTTTATATACATTATAGAGATTTTAAATGATTCTTCCATTAAACCTCTGATCGTGTTTTATTATTTCAAGCTAATCGCATCTAAACTAGTAATAACACCCCTAAATTACTTTAAATTATTATACAAAAAAGTTATGTAAAGTATAGCATTATTTAAAACTAACGTCAAGAAAATAGAAATACTTTGCGACAAATTTAAAAATTTATTTCTAAAACTGCCTTTTCCAAAACAAATTAACTCTATCATCATCTGGATCAACTCTTAAATCAAGTTTGTAACGATTAAGATATGGGTCATCTAAATGATTGACCCATTCAAAACAATCAACACCTTTCCCTAACAATTCAGAAATCTGAGGAACATAATATTCGTCCAGAGCAACTCTTAACGTTTCTGGGGTGATTTTTCTCTTTTCAGGATATTTATCATCTTTTTCCTCTGGCTTATTCATAGTAATCTGCCAAGTTGATGAAATATAAGCTTTAGAAGGCGGAGTATTTTTTTCAATATCCGCCCCATTTGCAAAGGCAGTAACTGTAAGCACTAAAGGTAGATATAAAATAATCGCGTTTCTAAAAAATTTTTTACTACCTATTTTCTTCATAAAATTTTATATTGTACCTGGTTATTTACTTTTAATTATTATATCATAAAACCAATAATAATATATTTACTTATTTTCAATCAATAGTGATCTTTGTCTCATGATTTCATAACAAAAAACTGCTGTAGCAACAGCAGCATTTAAAGAAAGTTCTTTGCCTGGCATGGGCAATGTAAGCTTATAATCTAAATGATTTAATAAGCCATGTCTTATTCCCTTATCTTCAGATCCAATCACTAAACACAGGGGAAATGGAAATTTAAAAGTTGTCACAGCTTCTCCATTATCAACAACACTGCCGGCAACCCAATACCCCGCATCTTTAGCTGCTTGAATTGCCGATATAAGATTAGTTACTTGCACAATTGGAACATGATTTTCTCCTCCGCAAGCAACTTTCAAAACAGTCTCGTTAATACTTGCAGTTCTGTGCTTTGGAATAATCAAGGCGAAATTGCCAAAACATGCTGCCGTTCGCAGAATAGACCCAAGATTCTGAGGATCAGTAATATTGCTTAAGGCAATCAAAACATACTTGTCCTGTTTACTCCGTCTTAAGAGATTATCTAAATCTTCGTAATGAAATTCATCTACCTGGGCAATAACCCCTTGAGTGTTTGCATCCTTCGAGATAATCAAAAATTCTTTTTCAGATAATACTGTGTATGGTATTTTTTTTTCATTCGCTAGTGTTTTCAGTTCAGCTAAAACAGATTTTTGATTGAAAAATATTTTTTTAATACTATTTGGCTGTGATGCTAACCGCTCTATTACTTGATTTTTCCCATACAAATTCATCATAAGTCCCTTTGCGAATTTTAAAATCAATACTTTTTAATTTTATTTCCACTATCTATATTTAGGAGATTATCGCAATATCGGTAGGAGTGTTTGGGCAACTTTAAAATATATAATTAATCCTATAATATCAACTACACTGGTTGTAATTGGTCCGGCCAAAACCGCAGGATCCAGGCCCATCTTTTTTGATATAAATGGCAAAGAAACTCCGGTGCAAATAGCCAACAAAACAATAAGGAACATTGTAGCACCAACAACAAGAGCTATAATAGGATCGCTTTCCAAGAGCATTGCTCTGCCAAAAGCAAGTAACCCAACAATAAGCCCCATAAGCAACGCCGCCATCAGTTCCAACCTTAAAACAGTTTTAATATTATCAAATCCAACATCTCCTGTAGCTAAAGCTCGAATAACTGTGATTGAACTTTGAGTTCCTGCGTTACCTCCTGCGCCCAATAACATTGGGATAAAAAAAACTAAAGCAACAACACTGCTTAATGTATCTTGAAATGTTTTCAAAACAGTCCCTGTTAAAAAATCAAACACAACTAAAAATACTAACCAACCTGCCCGTCGGCCAATAATTTCTCTAACCGTAGAAGTTGCATAACTAATCATTTTACCTTCGCCAGGAGTCATTTTACCAACTTCGTATATTTCTTTAGTTGCTACTTTTTCCATAATATCAACAATATCATCAATCGTAATTACCCCGATTAATTCTTCATTTTCATCCACTACCGGAGCGTCAATCAAATCATATCGCTTAAAAAGTTGGGCAACTTCATCATCAGGAGAATATTCATTGATCTTGATGAAATCAGTACTCTCCATGATATCTTTAATCAACATATCTGGCGGAGCTTTAATTAAATCCTGAAGTTCAACTACTCCGAGAAGTTTATGTTCAACATCAGTAATATATATAGAACTAATATCCGAATCATCATCAAAACTTAATGTGTCCTGTAGCTTTAAAATAGCCGCTCTCGCGGTGATTTCTTTTCTGAGCTCAACATAATCAGTGGTCATTATTGCCCCAGCAATACCCTCTTCATAAGTCATCAATTCTCTAACATCTTCAACCTCTTCTTTTTTCATGAGTTTAAAGAATTTCTTGATTACTTTAGGGGGTAAATCTCGAAAAAGATTAGCTCTATCATCTGGGGACATTTCATTAAGAACTTGGGAAACTTCAGTATTACCTAGATTATCCAAGAGAAATGATTGTTCTTCAAACGGCAAAGACTCAAAAACATCTACAGCCAAACGTGTCTTTAAAAGTTTAAAAAGCAGCATCTTTTCCTTTGAGGAAAAGTCATTCCAGCGTTCAGCGATATCTATCGGCGGGATTTTTGATATAATCTCCTTAACCTCGGAAAAGTTTTTAAGATTTATCAAATCTCTTATTTCCGGGACAAAAAGAGCCGTAACGCTCATTAATTTTTTTTTGTTTTTTTTAGACATAAAATTTAATCTTATTGATTGATATATTTAGTTTTTGTTTATTTTTACAATATAACATCATGCTTAAATCATCTCAAACTAATTGCTTTTTCTGCGGTTTTATTGTCTGCACAGGCTTTGACCATTGCAACTTACCAGCAACTGCCTCAGCAACATTAGTAAAATGATCCGCGATCTTTTCGAAATTACTTATAATATCTAAAAAGACAATCCCCGATAAAACTTTACAGCTACCTTTAGCTAAACGGTTTATATGGTTTTCTCTTAATTTGAAAGTGATCGCGTTCACCTTTTCTTCCATTTCTAAAACAACCCCGGCATCTTTTATCTCATCTGTATCCAAACACTTTATAGTAGCCTCAGCCATTAAATCCACTAATTCAAACATTGCTTTTATATCAGCTAATGCATCTGCGGAAAAAGGTAAATTATTAACTATTTTTCGCTCTGCAAGCTCTTTGAGGTTTTCGGAATGATCTCCAACTCTTTCAATATCATTAACGCTATGAAGCAGAGAGGGAATTTTATTAGCAATAGCGGGCGAAAGTTCTTTTTGCATTATTTCCATCAAATAATTAGTGATTGCTTCCTGTAAGCTATCTACAGCTATTTCTTTTTTGCTTACAAAAGCCAGAATTTTAAGATCATTATCCAAAAACCCCTTCATTGCATCATCAATCATTCCTCGAGTAATTTCCGCCATTCTCATTGTCTCTTTCATTGCGGCGTCAAAAGCAGCTATCGGAGTAGCTAATAAATGTTTTTCCAAAAATTTTGGCTGAGTATCAATGATTATATCTTTCCCCGGCAAAACCCTTGTTACAACTTTCGCGAAAACTGCGGCAAAAGGCACAAAAATCACAGTACCGATAACATTAAATATAGTATGCGCATTGGCAACTTGCCGAGCAATATCACCTGAAGTCAAAGCGATGATCTTATAATAAAACCCTAGTGTCGGTAAAAAAATGACTGTGACCAATACATTGAACAAAACATGGGCAAGCGCCGCGCGCCTGGCTGAAATTGTTGTTCCAATTGAAGCAAGGATTGCTGTTATACAGGTCCCGATATTACAGCCAAATATCAAAGGGATTGCTCCCTGCAAATCAAACAGTCCCAAAGAAGCCAGTGTTATGATCATACCCGTTGTAACACTAGAGCTTTGAAATATCGCAGTAACAACTGCTCCGGTTAAAACTGCCAAAGCAGGATTTTTACTAAAAGATATAAAGGCAGAAATAACCGCGGGTCTATCTGAATAGTCCTTAATAACCGAAGTCATTGTTTGTAAACCTAAAAATAAAATCCCGAATCCCAATAAGAACAAACCAAAAAACTTCCAAAATCTTTTAGGGACAAATAAATATAAGCAAGCGCCAATTGCAATAGCCGGCAAAGCATAATTTGTTAATTTAAACGCAATTATTTGAGCAGTAATCGTTGTTCCGATATTAGCACCAAAAATGACTCCAATGGCCTGTTCTAATCCCATTAGCCCAGCATTAACAAACCCAACGACCATAACCGTTGTTGCTGAGGAACTCTGAATGATTGCGGTTATTCCTGCCCCAACTACTGTTCCAGCAAGAGTATTACTGGTTAAAGCTTTAAGCAGCCTGCGCATTCTATCACCAGCCGCATTCTGCAGCCCCTCGCCCATGAGGTGTATCCCATAAATAAATAATCCTAAACCGCCAAATACGCTAAAAATAAGCTCTTTAACCATTACTCCTCCAAAAAATAGGAACGGATTCTATCCGATTTCAACTTCAATTTTTGTAATTATAACATCTAATTCTTTAAGAATATCTTCAGAAAGAAATTTACTTAACTTTATCTCTTTTCTGATTGAATTTAACGAACCAACAACGCGACGTAAATATTTAAATCTTCTCAATTTATGATCTTCTTCTGGACTATTTTCCTTAACCCGCTTAACCATGGATTGATAAACATCTTTTACTTCTTTATCCGGTTTGCCTTCCTCAAAAATATGGCGCTTCATTTTTTCATAGTCACCAGCGCCTAAATCCTTATTCGCCTTTACCTGGCTAAGCGTATGAACCGCTTCAAACGAAGGGATATTCTTACCTTCCGCTGAATCAATATATTCCTTTTTAATATAATTAGGCTCTTCCTGCTCCAGAAAATGATAAGATCTTAACAGTTTAATTCCAGTTTCCTTTCTTATCCCAATTTCCTTGGAACAATATGCCTCAAAAGTGAGATATCCCCACTCTTTGTATAATTTATCATTATAAACTGAAACTAAATGCTGCCCTAACTCAAGCCAAGAACTTTTAAAATTCTTAGCACAGTTTAGGATAGAATAACGCAAACTACCAACTTCTACCGACTCCATACTTGTTTCCAGACGCTCAATTGCTCTATATTGTGTGTTCATATGACCTTCTGTTAAATTTAAGAAAATTGCCCAAGGAATGTATTTAATGTTGAAAGCGATGAATTTCAACATAATATTAGCACATCATATTTTTTTTATCAAGAAAAATTAAATTTTAGAAACAATACACTTTTTAGCTTCTTCCGTCGTAATATTAGGAAGCTCACATCCGTTTCTTTTAACCGCTTTTATCATTCGCATATAAGCCTGGGCAGGAGTAGTTCCTTCAGTAAGATTATTCATGCATAATGCTCCATATCCTTTACGATTAGATATCTTAAATATTCTAACTGTTTTTTGAGGAATTTTTTTAAAAATTTTTTGTTTCATGCTCTCCCCCCTTTTATTTTTTCCTAATTATTGATATCAACCAAACAGATAAGATTAAACATAATATAAGCGCGATCTTTGCCACTGATAATCCAAAAACTAGTGTCTGCTGTTCAAGCCTTAATATAATTGCCGCCGTAACAAGCAGAGTAATAATAACGATTGAAATCAGCCGGATATTATTAACTCTTTCCATTTCATCTTTAATCGCCATTATTTCACTTTTATCGATCTTAACATCAATCTGCCCTTTTTCTATTTTCTCAATAAGTTTCAATGTGTTTTCAGGCAGTTGCTGCAAAATATTCAAATAATCAATCATACTAATTTCCATATCTTTCATTATCCGCTTTGGATTAAATCTTTCTTTAATTACTTTTTCAAACAAAGGCGCAAGCTCATCATACAATTTAAACTCCGGACACAATTTAAGCCCTGTTCCTTCCATTATTAACAGTGCTCTAGAACATAATACCAGGTTCCGGGGAAAATATAAACCGCTTTTTGCTCCTTCAATAACAAGATGATAAAACATTTTAGCAAAACTTTTTTCCGGCTTTTTAGAATAAAACCATGTACTTAAAATCGGCATTGCTCTTTGCGCAAATTCTTCCTTAGCTTGTAGGGAATAATTGGGTGCTAAATCAAGCATCTTTTTAGAAGTTAATTCCGCATTTTTTTCCACAAAAGATATAAAAACAGCGGATAGACTATCTCGCATTTGCCGATCTAAATATCCCACCATGCCAAAATCGTACAAACATAGAACATTATCTTTTAAAACGAAAAAATTCCCCGGATGTGGATCAGCCTGAAAAAAACCATGGATAAAAAACTGCCTAAGCCCCAATTCTAAGCCGTTTATTGCCAGGACATAAGGATCGCCCCCTGCTTTTATAATTTTCGCGGCTTCTGACAATTTTATCCCTTTGATCAGTTCCATTGTCAGCACTCGCTTTGTCGAATAATCCCAATGAATTTCAGGAAAATAAAAACGATTATCATCAGCAAAGTTTTGACGAAACCGCTCCGCATTAGCCGCTTCAACACTAAAATCCAACTCTCGCATTGTCCATTCTGAAAACTCTTTGACCAATTGTACTGGTTGGAGATAAATTATTTCTTTAATATATTTTTCTACAAGCGCAGCAAAAAAAAACAGAATATGGATATCATTTTCTATAATCCCTCTGATATCAGGCCTTTGAACCTTAACAGCCACTTCTGTCCCATCAGGTAATTCCGCATTATGAACTTGAGCTAAACTTGCCGCGGCAAAAGGTTTTTCTGAAAACGTTTTATAAACTTGGCTAATATCTTTACCAAATTCTTCCGCGACGATTTCTTTTACTTTATTATAGGAAAAAGTATTTGCATTTGTTTGTAGTTTTTCTAATTGTTGAATATATTCCGGAGGGATAATGTCTGACCGCAAACTTAAGATTTGGCCAAATTTTACATATGTCGGCCCTAGGCGTTGAAAGGACCGGCACAAACGTTCCGGCAGTGAAATAACCGTTTCATCCAATTTGGATGACGGCTTGCACCGCCGGAAGATGCTGCACAATCTTAACTTAAAAGGCAATAGATATGCCAACCTAACTCTATCGATAAGGAAGCCAAATCCTTCTTCAAAAAGAATAACCAATATCACTCTCAGTCGGTTTATATCTCCGACCATTGTTTTAATACTAAAGAGCATTACACTTTCTTCTTTGCTTTAGCCTTTACTTTTTTCTTTACAGCCACCGGAGCAGCTTTAACCACTTTAGTTTTTTTCTTCTCTACCTCTAAACTTTTAGCTAGCTGTGCTAATTTTTTATTCAAAGCATCAATCTGCTTCTGTGAATTCTTAACCACACTTATCGACACCTGTTTCATCTTATTTTCAAGATCACTATCTAACTGCTTTGTACTTTTAAGTAAGCGGCTTAAAACAGCTTTTTTATCTTTTGCCTGTATTTGACCTTTTTTAATCAGCATATCAACCAGGCTCTCAGCTTTTTCTTTGGTTAAATTTGCCAACCCAACACCAGCAAGTATAATTTTCTCAATTAATTCAAACATTATCTCTCTCCTTGTAAATTATTTACAATTAATTTTTCTTTTTCTTATCACTTTTTTTTGAGCTGCTCATACTTTTGTTTAACTGCGCTAATTTTTTATTTAAAGCATCAATTTGTTTTTGCGAGTTCTTGACTACATTTAAAGATACCTGTCTCATCTTATTCTCAAGATCTTTATCAAGTTTTTGTGTGTGCTTAAGCAATCGGTTTAATATCGCTTTTTTGTCTTTAGCTTTAACCTCTCCTTTAGCAATCAATGCGTCAACAATCTTTTCTGCTTTTTCTTTGGTTAAACTAGCAAAACCGACACCAGCCAAAATTAACTTTTCTAATATTTCAAACATATCCATCCCCCTTTCTTTATTAATATTAAAACACTATATTATTGAATGCGGCGAAATAGTAACTCCTCGCCTAACAATGGTAACCCCATCACGAATATAATACAGATCACCATCCATATCCTTATGATTCCTTTTATCGGTAATCTGAGTAAAATCACCAATTGTAACATTTTTATCAACAATAGTTCTTTCCAGAATAACTCCTTTTCCTATATAAGGAGCTTGATGATTATTGATTGATGGATCGCGATAGTAATCATTGCCAATAATAATTGAATTTTTAATTATCGCATTATCCTTAATGTGACTTCGTAATCCTATGATTGAATTTTCTATACTTGCCTTATTTATCAAACAACCTTCCGATATAATTGATCTTAATATTTTAGAATCAATTATTTTATTCGGAGGCAAAAGACGCGCACGCGTAAGCAAAGGCATATTAACATCAAACAGATCAAAACCAGGCTTATCGTTTAATAAATCCATGCTTGCGTCATAATAGCTCTTTATTGTACCAATATCGCGCCAATACCCTTTAAAATCATATGAAAATACTTTGGCCTTATTTTTAACGAGCAATGGAAGTATATGCTTACCAAAATCAGCTAATTTATTTGTTGATAAAATATTAAATAAGACATCTTTATTGAATAAATATATACCCATTGACGCACAATACTGGTTATGCATACCATCATTTTGTTTCACTGACTTAGATTTAAATTTATGTCTTCTGACATTTGCTGGTTTTTCAATTACTCGATTTAGCCTTCCGGAAGAAGCCACATCAAGAATCCCCATACGAGATGCTTCATCTTCATCAACAAAAATTGAAGAAACAGTAACTTCCGCTTTTTTTTGGATATGATAATTCAGCATTTTTCGATAATCCATCCGATAAAGATGATCGCCTGATAAGATCAATACATGTTCTTCCGGCATGTATCGCAAATGTCTTAAAACACAACGCACAGCATCCGCTGTTCCCTGAAACCATTCAGAACTTTTATGCGACTGTTCAGCAGAAAGGATTTCCACAAATCCTTTGGAGAAATTATCAAAACGGTAGGTTTGCATAAGATGGCCATGCAAGCTAGCAGAAAGAAATTGGGTTAAAACAAAAATCTTATTATATCCAGAATTTATAGAATTAGAAATAGGGATATCAATCAATCTGTATTTACCGGCAAAACCAATAGCCGGCTTACTTCTTTCTAATGTTAGAGGAAAAAGACGAGTACCTCTTCCTCCCCCCAAGATTAATACGGAGCAGCCTGAATTATTATTCACACATTCCCTCTCGTTAAACCAGTTTTTAATAATAAAAAATTGTTAAGTATATACTTATTGCTCCCATCATCCAGCAATAATACGCGAAATAATGGAATTTCGCCTTTGCTATCATTTTAGAAAGAAATATCAATGATATATATCCACTTAAAAAAGCAATGAAAAATGCGACAAAAATGATTGAGATGCTTATATTGATTTCACCTATACCATGCTTAAGCTTATAGACACCTGCCGCAAGAATAGTCGGCACGGCAAGAATAAAAGAGAATCTTGCTGCTAAATTTTTGTTCAAGCCTCTAAACATTCCGCAGGCTATTGTTGAACCAGAACGCGATATACCTGGGATTATTGCCATGGCTTGAACTAAACCAATACTCAAAGCATCTTTTAAATTCAAATCACTTCGGGTTTTTTGATTTGTATATTTAGTTAAAAATAAAATTGTCCCCGTGACTAAAAATGTTATCCCCACAAGTTTTAATGAGCCAAACATTGATTCAATTATATTATTAAATAATAATCCGAAAATAATAGCCGGGACAATCGCGATACCAACAAGAACTCCTAGCCTAAGATTACTATTTTCCTGCCAGACATCTATAACTTTTTTTCCGTTGATCACCTGTTTCAACGAAAAGAAAGTTTCCGTGATTATATTTTTTAAATCATTTTTAAGAAAAACTATAACCGATAAAGCAGTTGCTAAATGTAAAATAATATCAAAACAAAGAAGCGGCTCATTAAAACCAAAAACTTTTTGATAAAAAACCAAATGACCAGAACTGGATACTGGAAGAAATTCTGTTAAACCTTGCAATAGCGCTAAATATAAATACTTCAATCCCTTGCTCCTAAGAATTAAACGCTGCTAAATATTATTATTAGTTATTTTATTGTAACATACTCAATAAACCGGCACAAGATAATGCTTATAAAAAAACTTCCTTACTAAAATCATCAATCCCATTATTGATTAAAAACTTAGCCATATCTTTGGGTAATTCAGCATTAAAACTTACTGTAATATTTTTAGTTGGGTGTGTAAAGGCAACACTAAACGCGTGCAAAGCGACCCGCTTGAACTTTATCGGCCAATCGCGAGCCATAACAAAACGCCTTTCTCCGACAAGCGGGTGCCCGATATCTTTGAATTGAATCCTTATCTGATTGGTCCTTCCGGTTTGGGGTTCCAATCTCATTATGCTGAAAGCCTTTCCCTGCCCGATAAGTTTAAAATTTGTAATTGCCAGTTTTTTCTGTTCATTGCGCTGATAAGGCCACCCCCCCTGGATATAGCTTTTTAAGACACCTGATTGCTTATCAATAACTCCATGAACAAATGCAATATATACTTTTTTGACTTTTTTCGCTCTAAATTGATCCATTATCTTCTGCTGAACATTCTTCCCCTTAGCAAAAATTAATACCCCGGAAGTTTCCTTATCTAAACGATGACACGGATAAATTTTAGAACTATTATTTTGTTGAAAATTTAAGGTGTTTAACAATAAACTTAAGCTCTTTTCTTTGTTATTTGTTGAAGCCTCTGTTAATAAACCACTTGGTTTATCGACAATAAGAATGTCTTCATCTTCAAAAATAGTTGCCCTAAATTTTTCATTTTCCATTAATTCTTTCCTTTTTAACTGAATTAATACTAAAAATGGCTAGAACACTAAAAATGTTCTAGCCACTGTACTAATAAATCAGATTACTTCTATTAATTACTTTCCGCATCACCTGGGTTAGTACCGGCTTTGATTTCATCATAGTTAGAAACACCATCTTCATCACTATCGGCACCATCAATCGCTTTAACCGCATCCACACTTCTACCTGCATCATTATATGCATTACCATAGCTGTTAAGTTCTTTAAAATTACCTTCTGGATGACAAACTGTGCACCCTACAGTTGCTCCTTCGTGAACTTGCTTAACATTATTCGCATCAGGCATTGCGGCAAAAGATGTAGAAATACAAATTGCGCTCAAAACCAAAGCAAACACCCCTAAAAACACTATTTTTTTCTTCAATTAAGTCACCTCCTTATTAATATTAAAGATACACTAAAACAAACAAAAAGTCAATTATTTTAAATTTAAAAATAACTGGAAATATCAGAAAATAATAAGGTTATGACAATAAAATTAGGTTTACACTATTTGCTCAATCTTAAAATCCTGCTCCATAAACAGCTTAATACAAGCGTCTACAACATCCACATTATACAATATTCCTTTTTTATTAATAATTTCATCTAAAGCTCGCTCAATACCCAATGCAGGTCTATAAGGACGATGCGAAGCCATGGCTTCAACAACATCAGCAACAATTAGAATATGCGCCTCAATTAATATTTCATTACCTTTTAAAGAATTTGGGTATCCACTTCCATCCATTCTCTCATGATGCTGCACAACAATTGAAGAAACTGGCCAAGGAAATTCAATTTCCTTTAATATATCATAACCTACTTCTGGATGAGCTTTAATAATATTAAATTCATACGTAGTTAGCTTAGAGGGCTTGCTTAAAATTTCCGCGGGAACACAAATTTTTCCAATATCATGAATCATTGCCGCAGTCTTCACCCCTAATATCTGATCCGCGGGTAATTTCATTTCCCTGGCAATAGCTTCTGCCAAGTGAGTTACACGTTCCTGATGTCCAGCGGTATAGGGATCTCTTTTTTCAACTGTAAAGGCTAGAGCACTAATTGTTTCATTTAATACACGCTGCAATTTTTCATTGCCATCCTCAAAATTTTTCTGAACTTTTTTCCTTTGCATGATTTCAACAAGCAGCGCTTCATTCATTTTAGAAAGTTCAGCAGTCCTCTCACGAATCTGCATTTCTAAAGTCTGATAAGATTTTTGAAAGGATTGCTCTTCATTTTTTCTTCCGGTAATATCTTCAAATGATTCTATAGCGCCGATTGTATTTCCATGCTCATCCTTTAATATTTCCGCATTTTTTGAAATAACAATTATTTTCCCATCTTTTCTTTTAATCGAACATTCCGCGTTAAAAATAGGTTTCTCGACATTATCCGAAAAAACCGCGCACATATCCTTACAAGGGCTATCCGCAAAAACAGTACACTGCTTTCCAATTATCTCCTTAAAAGAATAACCCGTAATTTCTTCAGCTTTATTATTCCAACTGGTTATACTCCGGTTAGGATCAATTGTAAAAATCGCGTTTGGAGTAGATCGAAAAACAAATTCAGCATATTCCTTAGCCTGCCTCAATTCTTGCTCTGCTTTTTGAAACTTCAGTTCCGCCCCTTGAAGTTCGTTTATTCTTTTACGCAATTGTTCAATCTCTAAAAGCATTCTTTCATGCGATTCAGGCAAGTCACTCATTATTTTCCTTTCTAAGAAAAGCGATGAACGTATTCAATCTAATACCTATTCTAAAACTTTAAAGCTAAAATTGTCAAGAAAGAAAATACTCTTATTAAATATATAAATCAAAAGATATTAAAAAAGATATGAACAAAATATTATTGCAGGTTTTTAGGTAGTTTTTCTTTGATCCCTCCCAAAGGCAAGGAACAAAATTTCGGGTCATTGATCGCTTAATTTCCCCGCCTTTGGGAATTGATAACATCCTTGTTCAATTAATCAAAATTGGGATCCTGTATTCATCAAAGATGAACTAGCCAAGTTTATTTTTTCTTTTTCTTAGCTACTACTTTCTTTGCTACTTTTTTTACTACTTTCTTAGCCACTGCTTTTTTTACCACTTTTTTTACCACTTTCTTAGCCACTGCCTTCTTTGCTACTTTTTTCTTTTTGACTACCAAAATATTCACCCCCTTTCTTTCAGTAATATTTTAAACTAAAAGTTTGCCCCTACACAATATCTTGGTACGTCTTCTAATGCAAGCACAATATATGTTTGTACTATATATTGTATCTACAATTTATAATATACAACATTATAAATACTAATTTCAAGAAAAAAATAAAAAAAAACGAAAAAACTTTTTAAAATTTTTTCATCATTACGTTCTTTTTTATTTTTTAAAAAATATTTTCTGATATTTTTTTTAATTACCCCTTCTTAATCTCGAAAGAAAGAATGATTGCTTCAGCAATATCTTTCATAGATATACGCTTAGACATGCTTGATTTTCTCAGCATATTATAAGCTTCATCTTCATCAACATTCTGATCCTTCATCAATATCCCTTTTGCTTTTTCAACTTTTTTTCTTGTTTCCAATTCTTCCTGAATAACTCTAGTCTTAACTAACAGCTCCGTATTTTCGATTGCAACAGCTGCTTGATTAGCCACAGTCATTAAAACCTCGACATCGCTTTTTTCAAAATCGTATTTTTTTGTAGTATAACAATTAATAACACCGATCACTTTTTGTTTAACCATCATCGGAACGCTAAGCATTGAAACAAACTTTTCTTTTTTTGCTAATTTTTTTTCTTTATACTGCGGATCTAAAAGAACATCAGCAATAATAATCGGCTGCTTAGTTTTCGCAACCATTCCGACAACGCCTTCCCCAACATTAATTGATCTTTCCTTCAGATATTCACTGCTCAAAGCTTGAGTAGCTTTAATTTTTAAAGTTTGGTTCTTTTCATCTAATAGCCAAAGCGCGCAAATTTTCGCGTGCATAACATTCGCGGTAACAGTTACAATAAGCTTTAACATATCTTCAAGATAAAGATCACTTGTAATTGCTTTACTGATTTTACTCAAAGCATTGATATATGATTTTTCTGATTTTACTTGTTTTACCATTTTATCACCTATTGGCTGAAGCCTTAACAAACTCTCTAAATAAAGGATGAACGCGATCTGGTTTTGATTTAAATTCAGGGTGGAACTGACAAGCTAAAAACCAAGGATGATCTTTTATCTCAATAATTTCCACAAGCTTAGATTGAGGATTAATTCCGGAAAATATCATTCCATTTTTTTCAATTATATTATAAAATTGACTATTAAACTCAAAACGATGCCGATGTCTTTCACTTATATTAATTTTCTTATACGCATTATATGCTTTTGTTCCTTTTTTTAAAACACAGTCATATGCGCCCAAGCGCATTGTAGCGCCTTTTTCTTTTACTGCTTTTTGCTCTTCCAGTAAACTAATTACTGGATTTTTTGTTTGTTTAGAAAATTCTGTTGAATTCGCATTTTTTAAACCGCAAACATTTCGAGAAAATTCAATAACTGCTGTATGCATACCTAAACATATACCGAAATACGGGATTTTATTTTCTCTGGCAAACTGCGCTGCTTTAATCTTACCTTCTATCCCACGAACACCAAAACCTCCGGGGATTAAAACACCTTTAACATTTTTAAAATATTTTTCCGCGCCGTTTTTTTCGATTAATTCTGAATCTACTTTTCTAATAACTAATTTTACATTATTGCTTATCGCTCCATGAATTAAAGCTTCATAAATTGATTTGTAGGCATCCTGCAAAGCTATATACTTGCCAACAACCGCGATTTCAACTTCTTTTCTAGGTGATTTCAATGGCTCTAATACTGTTTTAGTCCATTGGGAAAGATCGCTTTTCCCAGACTTTAATTTAAGTTTTCTAAAAATAAGAGTGTCCAATCCTTCCTGACTATACTTTATTGGAACCTCATATATACTTTCAACATCTATAGCAGAAATAACTGCTTCCGGGTCAACATTACAAAAAAGGCCTATCTTTTCGCGTGCTTCTTTTGGGATATTTTTTTCAGTACGGCATAAAATAATATCTGCCATTATTCCTATTTCCCGTAAAGTCCCCACACTATGCTGAGTTGGTTTTGTTTTTATTTCACCAGCTGACTTAATAAATGGAACAAGTGTTAAATGAATATTTATCGCGTTCGCGTAACCTAGCTCTAATTTAAATTGTCTTATTGCTTCAAGAAACGGAAGACCTTCAATATCTCCAACGGTACCTCCGATTTCCACAATCACAACATCATGCTTTTTCCCCAGCGATGCTTTTTTAATACTATTTTTTATTTCATCAGTAATATGCGGAATTATCTGTACGGTTTTCCCGAGATAGTCGCCTCTTCGTTCTTTGGTAATAACCGAATAATATATTTTTCCTGTGGTTATATTATTATCACGACTCAGAACAGCATTTGTAAAACGCTCATAATGGCCAAGGTCTAGATCTGTTTCCGCGCCGTCATCAGTAACATAAACTTCTCCATGCTGAAAAGGACTCATTGTCCCTGGATCAACATTAAGATAAGGATCACATTTAATTATTGTTACTTTCAGCCCTTTTGCTTCTAAGAGTTTACCTATTGAAGCCGCGGCAATACCCTTGCCTAAGCTCGAAATTACTCCGCCTGTAATAAAAATATATTTTTTCATTATCTACTCGTTTCTTAGGATACTCCACAAAAAACTTGTTTAACTATACTTCTATGCCTTAATAATCACTACACACTCTTTTATTCATTACTATTAGCCTACCACAAGTCATCCCTTTTGATAATTCTTAAATAAAATATTCTGTTTAACGCTTTTTTTCTAGCATTTTCTTGGAAAATTTCTTAGGAATTTTAGTCGGATAATTGCCATCAAAACACGCGGTACAAAATTCACAGGCCGGCAAAAGCATTGCTTTCAACAAACCTTCTTGGCTTAAATATTTCAAGCTGTCTAAGCCCATAAATTTTTCTATTTCTTTGACCGTATAATTAGCGGCAATTAATTCTTTTTTTGTGGGAAAATCAATTCCATAAAAACACGGCGCTTTGATCGGAGGACAACTAATGCGCATATGCATTTTTTCTGCTCCGGATTCACGAATAGTTTTTATTCTTGCTCTACTTGTTGTCCCGCGAACAATAGAATCTTCGATAATTGCCAACCGCTTACCTTTGATTACATCTTTAATCGGATTTAGTTTTACTTTTACGCGAAAATCTCTTATAAACTGAGATGGTTGAATAAAGGTTCTACCGACATAATGATTCCTGATCATTCCTTCTTCATAAGGAGTTTTTGATTTTTTAGCAAACCCCAATGCCGCGGCATTACCTGAGTCAGGTATAGCCATAACCAGATCACATTCAGCTGGCGACTCTTTTGCCATTTCCTCCCCTAAACGCTTTCTGGTCAAATAAACATTCTTACCAAAAATGTTGCTATCCGGTCTAGCAAAATATATGTATTCAAAAATACAGAACGCGTGTTTTTGTTTGGGAAAAGGTTTGATTGATTCTAATTTTTTATCCCGAATAAAAACAATCTCGCCGGGTTCAATTTCGCGAATATATTCAGCCTGAATCAGATCTAAAGCGCAAGTTTCACTGGCAAGCACATAAGCCCCGTTTAATTTACCCAAGCATAAAGGCCTAAAACCATACGGATCACGCGCACCAACTAAAACATCATCAAGCAGCATAACTAATGAATATGCTCCCTCTAAATTAGATAAAGCATGGATTACTCTCTTGCGATAATCCTTATCTTTTGATTGCGCGACAAAATGAACAATTGCTTCTGAATCCATTGTTGTCTGAAATATTGAACCCTGCTCTTCTAGGGTTCCCCGCAAATGACTAGTATTAGTCAAATTTCCATTATGCGCTACGGCAATATGTCCTTTTTTATGATTGACCAGAAACGGCTGAATGTTTCTTTCCAGACTTGATCCAGTTGTTGAATAGCGAACATGTCCTATGGCTATCGCGCCTTTTAAAGACCGGATCGCGCTTTCATCAAAAACGTCCTCAACCAAACCCATGCCCTGAGAAGAATTTATTCTACCTCTATCATAACTGACAATACCCGCACTTTCTTCTCCGCGGTGCTGCAGAGCATATAAACCTAAATAGGTTAAACGCGCCGCTTCTTTATGTCCAGCAATACCAAATATTCCACACATACTATCCTCTTTATCCGGAATGCTTAATGAATTCCTGAATTGATGTAACTGAAAAATCTTTTTCCAATATTGCTTCTATTCCATTTACCGCAGCCTGCGCTCCCTGGATAGTTGTGATACATGAGATGCCATGCATTACCGCAGCATTTCTTATCGACTTCATATCTGACTGGCTTTTCCGTCCCGTCGGAGTATTTATAATCAGCTTGATTTTTCCCTGTCTGATTAAATCCAGCACATTATTATCACTGATCTTATCGCTGATTTTATCGATTACAGTTGCTTTAATATTATTATCATTTAAAACCTTATATGTTCCTTTTGTCGCAATAATCTCAAAACCTAACTCAACCAGTTTTTTTCCAACAGAAACAATAGCTTTTTTATCATGCGCTCTAACGCTAATAAAGATTTTTCCTGTTTTAGGTAAAACTGATCCCGCGGCCAATTGTGACTTATAAAAAGCAATACCAAAAGTCTTGTCAATTCCCATTACTTCGCCTGTTGACTTCATCTCAGGCCCCAGGATGATATCAACTCCGGAAAACCGGGAAAAGGGCAATACTGATTCTTTTACCGCGACATGTTTTATTTTTTTCTCGTCTTTTATTCCTAATTCATCGAGTGTTTTACCTACCATAATTTTCGCGGCGATTTTTGCCAAAGGAATTCCTGTCGCCTTGCTTACAAAAGGAGCAGTGCGCGATGCCCGAGGATTAACTTCAAGCACATACACAATATTATTTTTTATTGCGAATTGTATATTTAAAAGCCCGATTACTTCTAATTTTTTTGATAAGAGCTTAGTATTATCTCTAATAATATCCAGAATCTTTTCGCTTAAAGTATGCGGAGGTAGCACACAGGCAGAATCTCCAGAATGGACTCCGGCTTCTTCGATATGTTCCATGATCCCGCCAATAATCGTAGTATGTCCATCAGATAGCGCATCCACATCAACTTCAACAGCATCTTCTAAAAACTTATCGATCAAAATCGGTTTTTCCTTTGAGACATCAATCGCTTCCGCTTCTTCGACCATAAATTCTGTTAAATCTTTTTCATTATAAACAATCCTCATCGCTCGACCACCCAAAACATATGAAGGTCTGACTAATATCGGATATCCTATTTCTTTAGCAATAATAATTGCCTGATCTCTTGATGTCGCTGATCCATTAGGCGGCTGATTAATTCCCAATTCTTTAATTAACTGTGAAAATTTGTCCCGATCTTCAGCGCGATCAATTGACTCTACAGAAGTTCCAATTATCGGGGCTCCGGCATCCTTCAGTTTTCTTGCCAGGTTTAATGGAGTTTGCCCGCCAAATTGGACAATAATTCCATCAGGTTTTTCGCGATCAACAATATTCATTACATCTTCAAATGTCAATGGCTCAAAATAAAGTTTGTCCGAAGTATCATAATCAGTAGAAACAGTCTCGGGATTTGAATTAACCATTATTGTTTCAAATCCCAGCTCTTTTAAAGCAAACGAGGCATGACAGCAACAATAGTCAAATTCTATTCCCTGACCGATTCGATTCGGACCGCCACCTAAGATCATAATTTTTTTCTTATTTGAAATGCGGGTCTCATCTTCCTGCTCATAAGTTGAATAATAATATGGTGTATACGCTTCAAACTCCGCGCCGCAGGTATCGACTAATTTATAGGTTACGGTAATGTCTAGTTTTTTTCTTTGATTCCGGACCGTAATTTCATCAGTATTCAGTAATTTCGCCAACTGTTCATCGCCAAATCCATATTCTTTTGCTTTGCGCAATAATTCGGGAGTAATCTGAAAAATATCTTTTCCTTGATTTACTATTTCTTCTTCCAATTCAACAATTTGCTTTAAATTATCAATGAACCAAGGATCAATATAAGTTAATTTACAAATCTCTTCAGAACTCATGCCTTTTTGAAACGCATATTTAATATAAAAAATACGCGAAGCATTAGGCTCTTTAAGCCTCTGCAATAATTTCTCCTGCTCAATCTCTCGAAAATCATTTTTATTGTCAAAACCAACATGGCCGATTTCCAAACCTCTTAAACCTTTTTGCAATGCTTCTTTAAATGTTCTGCCAATCGCCATTGTTTCACCAACTGACTTCATTGAAATACCCAAAATATCCTGGGCTTCGGGAAATTTTTCAAAAGTAAACCGAGGAATTTTTACCACACAATAATCAATTGTCGGCTCAAAAGAAGCCGGGGTTTCTCTGGTTATATCATTCTGTATTTCATCCAAGGTAAATCCTACCGCTAATTTTGCCGCGAATTTAGCAATTGGAAAACCCGTGGCTTTACTCGCTAAAGCAGAACTGCGGGAAACACGCGGATTCATCTCAATAACAATCATTCTGCCATTTTCAGGATTAACCGCGAACTGAATATTAGATCCGCCAGTTTCCACTCCTATTTCGCGAATAATCGCCAAAGCGGCATCGCGCATTATCTGATATTCTTTATCTGTCAAAGTCTGAGCAGGAGCTACTGTTATCGAATCACCAGTATGGATTCCCATGGGATCAAAATTTTCAATTGAACAAATAATAACAACATTGTCTTTGACATCACGCATTACTTCCAGCTCATACTCTTTCCAGCCAAATATTGATTCTTCGATCAATATTTCATTAATCATGCTATTGCGCAATCCCAGCTGACAAATTTTTTCAAATTCTTCTTCAGTTTGCGCAATCCCTCCGCCAGTTCCGCCCATAGTGAAACTTGGACGAATAATCAACGGCAATCCTATTTGATTTAAAGCATCTTTAGCCTCAGCCATATTATAAGCTAAAGCGCTTTTAGGCAGATCCATGCCGATCTTTATCATTGCTTCTTTAAAATGCTTTCTATCTTCTGCTTTTTGAATCGCTTCTATATTTGCACCGATCATCTCAACATTATATTTTTTAAGAATACCCTGCTCGTATGCCTGCATTGCCGTATTAAGCGCTGTCTGCCCACCTAAGGTAGGAAGCAAAGCATCCGGACGTTCTTTGGCAATAATCTTTTCCAATACTTCCGGAGTAATCGGCTCAATATAAGTAGCATTTGCTATTTCTGGATCAGTCATTATTGTTGCAGGGTTGGAATTAATCAAAACAACTTCAAACCCTTCCTCGCGCAATGCCTTGCAAGCCTGCGTGCCTGAATAATCAAACTCACAAGCTTGTCCAATAATAATCGGACCTGAACCAATAATTAATATTTTTTTTATATCTGTTCTTTTGGGCATATTTTTTCTACTTTTTATGTTTTTTAATCATTTCCCCAAAATTCGCGAATAAATACGCGGAATCATGAGGGCCGGGACAAGATTCAGGATGAAACTGCACACTAAAAATTGGCAGTTTTTTATGTCTAATACCCTCTAAAGTCTTATCATTAAGATTCATATGTGTAATCTCAATATCATTTTTATTCAGAGAATCAATATCAACGCAAAATCCATGATTCTGCACAGTAATATCAATTTTACCTGTTTTTAAATCTTTAACCGGCTGATTACCGCCATGATGTCCAAATTTAAGTTTATAAGTTTTGCCGCCTAAAGCCAAGCCCAGCATCTGCTGACCTAAGCATATTCCGAAAATCGGCAACTTATCCAGTAATTTTTTAACAGTCTCAATAACATAGGTAACTGCCTCAGGATCTCCCGGTCCATTGGAAAGCATTAAACCATCCGGTTTAAGTTTTAGAATATCCTCTGCGCTTGTCTGTGCTGGAACAACAGTTACTTTAAAATTATTTAATACCAAGGAACGCAGAATATTTAACTTTACCCCGCAATCAAGGACAATAACATGATATTTCCCCTGATTATTCCACTCATAAACTTGGGAACAAGTAACTTCTTTGACTAAATCAATACCCACAAGCCCAGAAGACGCATTAACTTTTTCAAGCAGGCTTTTATCGTCCAAATCTTCGGTGGATATAACTGCTTTCAAAGCCCCTTTTAGCCGAATGTGCCGAGTCAGAGCGCGAGTATCAACACCTTCAATCCCAATAATATTATTTTTTCTAAGATATGAAGCTAATGTATCATTAGAACGCCAATTGCTGGCAATTCGCGAACATTCTTTAACAATAAATGCTTCTACAAAAGGTTTGCTTGATTCAACATCTTGCTTGTTTACACCATAATTGCCAATAAGAGGATAAGTCATCGTAACAATTTGACCTTTGTATGAGGGGTCAGTAAGGATTTCCTGATAACCAGCCATGCTGGTATTAAAAACAACTTCGCCAAAGGTAGTGCCAGTTGCCCCAAAAGAATAACCTTGAAAAGTTCTTCCGTCTTCTAGAACAATTTTTGCTTTTTTGCTTTTATGCTCGCCATTTATATCATTCATAAAAAATTTTAAATATTTCTATAATTTTAACTTAATTATATTGAAGGTGTTAATGTATAGCAACAGAACCTTAATATAAAACAGGAGTTTTGAAGGGTTACAATAGAAATAATTATAATACAATAAACTTCCAAGATAAAGCTTTTTTTTAAAAATTTCAATTTAAAGCATTAAAACAAACAAAATGCTTAATTTTTAAGCATTTTGTTTGTTTTTTTAGGCATTTTTAAAAAAACCGCGAAATACTAAACAACTTATAAACTATTACTCCACTCCAAAGGGATTCGATATATTCCGCTGCAAAGAACCGTCATAAGTCTTTACATCTTCCTCGAATTCCGAAGGTTTATGATTAATTTTCGGGCGAAAGCGCTTATTCATAAACAATAAACCACAAAATAAAATAATTAAAAACATAATCAGCACGATAAACTGTCTTTTTTCTTCTTCTCTTTGCGCCAGTTTTTTATGTTTATTATCCATTTTAAATATTATACTCTTTGTTTACTCTTGATCTAAATTATCTGATTCTATTATCTGCGCTTGTTCTTCTAGTTCTAAAGTCTGCAACTCAAATTCCTGCATAGCTTGCTTTATATTTGCCTCTTCTTCTTTGGTAAATGATTCTCTTAGCTGCGCAGAATCTTGATTTGTCTGTTCCTGCAATGCTTCTATTTCGCTATCTATCTGCTGCTGAGCTAACTCAGCATCCTTCTGCGCTTGAGATTGCGATTCTAGATATTCTGCTTCATTCTCCGAATCAGCAGCCGCTACTTCATTGCTCACATCTTCCAATTCTCTTTTAACCTGTTCAACTTGATTCTTTGCTATTTCTTTGTCTGACTGCTGAGCATAACCTTGAACCGCCAAACCGCAAAACCCGCTGCATAAAACCATAAAAAATGCTACTTTTAATCCCTGCTTCATAGTGCTCCCTCCTGAAGGTTATTATAATATTTTATTGTTAATCAAGCAATAATATCTTTTAAAACCTTAAACTGGCTGCTGCCTATTTTTAAAAACTCAAGAAAAATATGCGCGGTTACTAGTGTATCATCTAATGCCCTATGATATCTATCACTTTTTATCCCCAGTCTTTGTGCCACTACTGATAATTTATGCGTACGTTCCTTAGCAAACAAAAATCTGGATAACTTTAAAGTATCAACACAAACAGTATTTTCCTCAACCTCAAATGCATTGCATAAAAAAGGCATGTCAAATGACTTAATATTATGCCCCACCAGAACACATCCCGAAGTAAACTCACGAAAATCATTCCTAACTACATTTAAAGAGGGAGCATCTTCGATCATCCGCATATCTATCCCATGTACCCGCGTCGCATGATAAGGGATATGCTCAGCATAAATTAAAGATTGATAATGTTCTGTAATCTCCCCGCTTTTTATTTTAACCGCGGCAACCTCAATAACACAATCCCGCTTTGAACAAAATCCGGTTGTTTCTAAATCAACAACCGCGAACTCAATTTGATCTAATGTCGTATTTAATAATTTTTTCATTTTAACAATTCTTGGAATTTTGAAATTTCCATAGCAACATCCTGTTTTGTAACTACCGAAGATATTGCGCACACTGCATCCGCTCCGGCAGCTTTGACTTGTTTAACATTGCCCAAATTAATACCGCCTATTGCCACAATCGGAAGCGAGACAATCTTTGCTACCTGCTCAATCATCTCTAGACCCAAGACATCGGCGTCAGATTTAGTATTAGTAGGAAATATTGCTCCAATACCAATATAGTTTGCTCCTTGCTTGAGCGCCAAAAGAGCCTGCTCTTTATTATGAATACTAATGCCAATAATTTTATCTGGCCCGAGGATTTTTCTTGCTAAATCACAGGGCATATCATCCTGACCTAAGTGAACACCATCTGCCCCTACAGCCAATGCGATATCAATTCTGTCATTAACTATAAATATCGACCCTTTAGCGGTCTGCTTTAATTCCCTGGCTTGCCTGTACATATTTCTCACAGATTGATTTTTACTGCGATACTGGATAAATTTAACCCCAGCCTTAACCGCGGCTTTTACATCGCTGATACTCCCGTTAACGCTTAAAGCATCATCAGTAATAAAATAAAAACCCTGCATTTATTCAATCCTTTGCTTAGCATCAACCGTAGCTGAATCCAAGCAGAATAGACAATCAAATAATCTTTGTTTAAAAGTCCCGGGGCCTGATGCTAATTTAACTGCTTGTTCTGCCGCTATTGCATAAACACAAAGACCAGCGCAAGCAGCTTCGGCTAAATCATCACCCACAGCAGCAAATGTTCCAATAACTGAAGCAGCCATACATCCGGTACCGACAACATGACTCATTATTTCATTACCATTTTTTACTTTAAAATTTTTATTCTTACTGGTAATAATATCCACTTTTCCGGTGATCACTACAGTGCAATCCCTTTGCTCAGCTAACTTCTGGGCAAGCAAAGTTAAATCAGTATCTACTTTCCCGGAATCTACGCCTTTAGTGTTCACATCCATGCCCGCGACCCGAGCGATTTCCGAAGCATTACCTTTAATAATATTAATCTTCGTCTGGTCAAGCAATTCAACTATTTTATCATCCCGGAATTTTGTGGCACCAGCACCGCATACATCCAACACAACCGGTATGTTTTTTTTATTCGCTGCTAAAGCCGCTATTTTCATCGAACAAATCAACTCCGCAGTTAATGTCCCGATATTTAATACCAAGGCTGAAGCAATCCCGGTCATCTCAGAAACTTCCTCAGGCGCATGTGCCATAACCGGGGATGCCCCCAAAACCTTAACAATATTAGCACAATCATAAATTGTCACCCAGTTTGTTATATGATGGATCAGCGGTTTTTGCGACCTGACCTTTTCCAATAGATCTGATGCCTTCATGCTTCCTTTCTTAAGTATTGCTTTGCTTAGGTGTTCCATGAACAGCTAACCACACAGTCTTTTGTTTAGGATCAGTCCATTCAACCCGATGCTGTGTATCGGCTTTAATTAATAGATAATCTCCTGGTTTTAATTCAACTATCTGGGATGGTTCTTTAAATAATAATCTCGCATTTCCCTTAATCACTACCACCCATTCATCCCTGCCCTGTTCAAGCCATTGATTTTTAGCGGTGCAATGCCCCTGGGAAACGATTCTTTCTATTTTTAAACTATTATCTTCAAAAATAGGATTAAAAATTTCTTCAGAAAAAATCTCCGGAATATCGGAGAATAAATTACCTGTTTTTCTCTCACTCATGATACCTTGCTCTGCCTTTTTATAATATTTAAATATTTATCGATCAATCTTCTTTAAGAATAAATGGCACAGTAATCGAATCGCTTGATTCTGTTTCTTGCACAACTTCCTTCGGATTGCCATCTTCTCCTGTTTCAGTAATTGTGTCTTTTTTTAAAATTTTTGCTGAAATAATACATTGATAACGGCCAAAATCGGCTGGAAGCGTATCTTTGCCTATCCCATCCCAACTTACCCTAAATTCCCAATGCTTAAATAGATGCCTATACTCTTCAGGGAGCATACTATCTGTAGGCTGAATTGTTAATTCCACAGCTAAATCTATGCCTAGCTCACTGATCTGCGCTTTCACTTCCGGAGCATCAAAAACCCCTGATCTTGTAAGATAAGCCATTTCTCCGCTAAATACTATTTCTTTGTCTTTTTTAGGATTAAATTCGCGAGCACTGATATTTGTTAACCCAAGCTTGATCTGTTCTGTAGGCTCTTGAGCATAAACCATATATCCGGAAGAAAAAATAATTACAGCCAAACATAATACCAATGTTCTAATTGTATTTTTTATAATCATAATTTCTCCTTTTAGCATAAAAAATAAACCTAAAGAAATTCTAGGTTTCTTCTAATTACTATATTTATCTTTCTATACCTATAGTATAGTAACATTTTTATTTTGTCTGCCAATGAGACACTTCGACTTTTCCACTATTCGGAGCAGTTGTTCTGGTCATTAATGATTCATCAAAATGAATTGCCGCCCAATTCTCAATCTCAACCTTCTTTGCCATTACGGCTCCCCTAAAAACCGCCAACGCCCCTAGCTTAAAATCTGAATTAGGGGCATAAACAGTACCATCTATACTAACAGCCCCAAGTAAATTTATCTTATTTGTTGAGTCCATTGCGTAAACAGCGAGATTCGCGGTATCTCCGCTAAGATTATCTAGTGCCGCAAAAGCAACCACATTGAAATGATCCTCCACAATTATATTTACCTTTGCATCATTCTGTATCTCAATCTTAGAAAAAGCAACCACATTAAGCTTATCTACATATATTGTACAATCACTATCAATCACCAGTTTGCCAAAAGCGGCAACAGTAATCTTATTATACTGCCCACTACTTGAAATTGTTTTTGTTCCAAACATTACATTTAAATCTCCTTCATTCGGCAAACCTACTGGAGCGACAACGCTGGGAAAATTAGCCGCTTCACTGGATATCAACTCTGATCCGGTTATCGAACCAGTACCGGAATAATCAATAACATCCGTAGGATTTCCCCCAACCCCTACATAGGCATCACCTTTAACCAAAACAGTATCTCCGATTTTTATATCATCATTGCCTGTCGATTCTGTGCCAATATCCCCATTGGACAATACATTAGCCCCGCCATAAGGCTGATCGCCAAGTGGTCCGCTATCATAACTATCGATTAATACTCCATTATCCAGTTCTATCTTATCTACTGCGAGTATGCTCTTTTTAAAAAGCGGCTCGGACTTTAATGTAACCTTTACTATTTGTCTGTCTGAGCTAGGATTAGTAAGATCAGGCACTCCGGCTCTACATTCTATGGTAAAAATCCCAGTATTTGTGATGTTTACACTATATTCACCGATTCGGTTTCCCGCATTATCCAAAAGAAATGCCCGATTAGTTGTCGGAACCGCTTGCGCTGTCCAGCCATCAGCCGCTGCATAATCAGCCCCGTCGTGCATAACCTCCCAAATCGCGAATTCAATGCCGGCCTCCGCGACACTCAGCGCATTGGCTGCTGAATTAGAACGTTCGGTGTTTTTCATTTCAGTTAGAACCATGGATAAAAATACAGAGCTTAAGACAGCCATAACAACCACAATCATCAGACCAAAAAAAAGCGCACTGCCTGAATTTTTCTTTCTCTGCTTTTTCATGCATTTACCTCACAATTGACCTGTATCCAATACCGATTTAAAATATAAACATACCAGTCTCAATTATTTTAAAATTAATTATTATTACTCATTTCTAAAAGAAACTGCTGTGGTTAAGGTATCACTCAAAACTCGAGAATTCAAAACAGTACGTCGCGTATTTACCGTAATCCCAATATTATCCGCATTTAAAGCAAACTGCAGCATATTAACATTATTGGCAATCGTATAATTACTTGCCAAACGGTTACTGCCGCTGCCGCTGACTGCATTAGGGCTAACAACTCTGATTAAATCTGTTCCATTGAGAGCATATACAACCGCATCAAATACCCCTTCGATAATATCTCCGCTAGCATCTATTCCCGGGACACTAAGAACCAATCGATTTATACCGGTTGTATAAGTAGTTCCGCTGATTGTTACAGAAGGAACTGTTTGGTTTGCCCATTTTATATCCCGCACAATCCAATCCATAGCCAATCGATTAGCACCGTGCACCTCAAGCGCAGCACTATTAGATATAAACGCATTCCTTGCGCTAATAAACACACCGGTTATCACACCCGCGAAAATAGATGTTATCGCTACGGCAACTAAAACCTCTACTAAAGTAAATCCTGATATTTTTTTAGATTTTCTCATGTTTTTCCAAACTTTTCTCATCTAAATAAACCTTAACCCCCTATGCCACCTTTTGTTACATAAGTTGCAATACTTTTAGTCATTGTTCTGTTGTTTGCCGACTGCCATGATAACCTTAGCGTTACCCTAACAATCTGATTATTAGCAAACGGATAATCTAGAGTAACTATACCCACAGGACTAATTAAAGCAGCGAAACCAGCGGTATTAAAATTTGTAGCCACTGGATAATTAGTAATAATAGCATCAAAGCTTGTCCGGCGAATAAGCTCCATCTGTTCCTGTAAAGCATATGTTACAACAGAATCTTCTTTAATATTTGAGACCAAAGCGGTTCCCTGATTAAACAAAGAAAGCGATCCTAATAATGATATCACTATTACCACGGTTGCAATCAAAACCTCAATTAAAGTAAATGCTTTTTTTCTCATCTGATTTATCCTAAATTTATTATTTTCTTAAACTTAAGCATTAAAATAATTAAATTTTATTTTTAATCCTAAAGCACTGCCTTAATATCTGGATGTTTCTTTAATTTACTATAAATTAAGTCTCTTTGCTCTTCGTTTTCTACTTTTATTTCAACATTAAAAGCAAGATAATTGCCATTTTTACTTATATTAGAAAACATCATCTTTAGATTTTGTTTATCCAACGCAATGATTTCTATCAAAGCTTTTTCCACTTTATCCCGGTCAGCCCCAATTACTTTATACAGCCATTTACAGGGATACTCCATTTTCCCTTTAGCATCTAATCTATTTTTCATTTATCTTTTCACCTAAAGATGTAACTATATACAGCATATCATACTTGCATCTCTACCCAATTATAAGTTTACCATTTTTCATGATTAATTGCCCGTCCGCATAAATATTTGGCGCACTGATAACTCCATCTAAATGCAAGGGAACATCATTATCCTGCCCATAGGACATATTATTGCCCAAAGCAATATGTATTGTCCCGCAGACTTTTTCATCTTCCAAGACCAATCCAATGACTTTTGCCTTAGGATTCAGCCCAATGCCTAATTCAGCTATTTTATAAGCCTTAACCCCAACAGAATCAAGCCTTTTGATTATTTGTTCGCTGCCTTTACCAGTAATTTCATAGGCAAAACCATTTCTTACTTTAAAAGTTATCGGGGAGTCTAGAATTCCCAAACCAGGAAATGAAACATCCACCACATATTGCCCATTGCAATCAACCGGAGCAAAAGAAACCTCTCCTTCAGGCAGATTTCCAAAAGCTCCGGGAAAATCAAAACTACCTCCATTTTCACCAAACCATTTATTTTTACCAATTGTAAACTTTATATCTGTACCTAATTTTGTCAGCACATGTAAAGTAGATGCTGCTTGCAAAATCTGATATAGGTTCTGTGAATTTAGTTTCAATAAATCATAATCAATATCACAACAGCGATTAATAATATCCTCTGTTACTGTGGGCATTGACGCGATGCGCGCACCATTTAGTGTTGCCTGTCTTCTTGCTTTAGTGTGCGAGAGAGATTTACTGGTAATCAGAAATTGAACATCATATCCCAGCATTTGCGCGGCAATATCATCAGGCGGCTCTACTCCATGTTCAAGCGTTGGCTGCATGATCATTAATTTAGCATTCGCTGTAATTTTCTGGGCAAACTTAAAAAAATCACGGCCAATAGATTCTTTCTCAGTATCGGCAATAATCAAGCAAGATTCTTGAGGTTTTAATTTTATTGATCCTTTAAATATTGCTTCTAAAGCTTGTTTATTTATCATATTTTATTTTTAGTTTTGTTGAGGATAACCTACTGAAATAATATAAAAAGGCAGAATTTAAGGGCAATTCTATAAACTCTTTGTTTGACTTGAATTCACTACCAAAAGCTAATTGTGTTACTAACAGGCAAACAATTACTATCATACAATTTGTGAGATATTTCATGTGATTTATTATAACAAAAGTTAAAGTTTTTAACCAGAAAAACTTTAACTTTTCTAAAAATGAATTTGCAGGTAAACAATGCGCATGGTATAATTTAACACTTTATTTAAATGGTACTTATAAATATTTAGAAAGGATTTGATAACTTTGATTAATTATAAATCTTTATTGATTTTTTTTGTCAATATATTACTAATATCGAATATTGCCTTTGCCCAAACAAATGGTTTTGATTGCTCTACACTTTCACCAAGATTATCCATAGCGCTTAATGACTTACGCAATCTTTTCCCTTATTTTATCCCTTCAATTTCTCAAGAAGAAGCAATTATTATGAAATGGCAAGAAAACGGGAGATTATCTGACATCGCACCCGATATTATCACTTATAGAAATTTCAATGGCTCACAATCTGAGGAAATAATCGGTTTAAAAATTAATGTTGAAATCAACTTATCAAACGGACGCCGTCTTTTTATAATGGATGACGAGCATAAAGTACTTCCTTTTTGGTGGAAAATGCTTAAAGAAGGAATAATTTCTTATAACGAAAAATTTCTTCATATTGATGCGCATCTTGATACCCTAATCCAAGAAAAAGCAAATAAACCAATCTCAAACAAGCAATCAGTTAAAAACGTATTTGACCTATCATTTACTGCGAAGGAATCCGGCTTTCTTATTCCTGCTTTCGCTAGCAAAATAATTGATGCGCATAATTCATACCTAATGGATACACGCTATAGCAAAAAAGCAAATCAACTATTCGTCACCTGGAAAAGTTCAGAAACAATTAAAAAAGTTATTATGAGTGAAACATCCATCATCCCTGAAGATATGGACTTTGGCTTAATATGCGTAGATCTTGATGCTTTAGCAGGGTTAACGCCTAAAGAAGCCTATTTGGAATTAAAACGCTTTGCTGGTTTATGCAAAAATGCAAAAGCAATTACCATAGCAACAAGCCCTCAATATATGCTTAACCAAAAACTAGCTGTACATTATACAATATATCTTACCAATCTACTTTTAAATGAAACTAAGTTAGATGACTTAACAGACAAAGAAACACCTTTTCCTAACACAAGACAAAAAATAAAACCAATACTCCCTGGAATAATTAATAATAAAAACATAGACCACTCCATATAAAAAAAAGCTCTGCAAAAATACAGAGCTTTTGATTAGATATTTATTATCTGTTTTTATTGCTCAGCAGATATCTTTTTTCTCAAATTTAATTTTCGGTTCCTATCTCGCCAGATAATAAACTTGTGCCCATATTAATCACTGTCTCAAGCTCATCTTTTACTGGAAGTATTGTTTTTCTTTGCGCTAATAAAGTCCTTTGCTTAAATTTTTAACTTCAACTTAAGATTGAAAGTGAATTATTATTTTAAAAATTAAAAGCCACCCGCAGCCCATATTCAGTAGAATAGTTTTTCGGCTCATATCCAAAACCTTGGATTATCCCTGAATCGCTTATATCCGCTGATTCTGACTGCCCAATATTCCAATAAATCATATATGGCTCGATGCTAATATCAAAACATTTCTGCTGTTTTTTGATTTTAAGCGAAGCTCTGTAACCATAACCATTTTTTTGTTTATTTTCCAGATCGCTTCTTGAAGGGATGGCATCGCTCAAATAACTTTTTTGAATCCCCTGTAAAAAAAGGTCATATTCCAAATTTGCCTGAAGGACAAAACCATTGCCTTTATCTTTTATTATGCAAAGCCCAATCGGTGAATAATAATAATTAGCTTCTCTTTTATATCCAAGGTGGCCAGTACTGGTAACCCTGCCCTGAGAATCATCCTCTAGATAGCGATACCCATAACCAAAATAAGGCAGAATAATACATTCTTCATCCGGAGAAATATTAAAGCCCGTAATGGCCCGAAATTCAAAAAGAATATCCTCTATCGACTCCATACTACCTGTATTGATCGAAGAGTAATCAACTTGTCCGGAAGTTAAACGAGTTTCAAATCTGATAACTATATCGTCAAAATATGTATATGCCACTGAAAGACCAGACATATTTCCTGACTGTTTCATCACTCCAGGCTCTTTATAAGATATCTGAGATATTTCGCTGGATAATTCTAATCGCGGAATTTGCACTTCACTGGCAATACAATTTTGTAAAAAATTCAGAAAAACAATTATTACGATTACTACTTTTTTTTTCACAATCCCCCAGATCCCCAAAAACCTGCTCTTACCCTCAGGCTTTTTCTTTATGATGTGTTATTTGTGTTATGATACCGATAGAGGTTAAAATCACAAATAATATTTTTGTTAAATATAAATTAAACCCAGTTGATTGAATAATAAGAAAAGCCCCAATAAATGATGATAAAATAATTAATGCCCAGTCAAATACCACGAGAATCAGAATTATACCCAGAATTCCGCCTGAAATAAATATAACCCAAGGAAGCCAAGCAATCTGAAAACCTAATTCTTTTATAAGCATCAAAGAAACATATCCGCCCGCTAAAAAACCCGCTATTGCCAATCCTATTTTCTGAACAACAAAAGCAAGAATAAGTCCGATAATTGCACAAATAAGCGCGGCTATTAAGACAACTTTATCTGATTTCCCGGGTAATAATAACCCGGCATATTCAATCCCAATTACAAACCCAGTCATACCCGCAAACAACCAGAATAATTTACGTCCCAGCATTAATAAAACAATTCCTAAAACAATATACGCAATTTCTAGATACATAATATTTTCCAACCTCTAATTAAAAACTGTTTTGCATTTTTTTCATTAAACCCAAAATCTCTTCAGATGCTGCCTCAATTTTAAGCAGTAAATGCTCCTGAGCCATTTCATCTTCAGATTGTTTGGCATCCATATAAGCTCTAACATGTTCATGAAGCCGCACATGAACCTTCTCTAAACGCCTAAATTCAAATACTTTACCATAAGCAAACATTCCATCAGAATAAAGCCATTTACCAAAATCACAATCCTCATGGGATAAAGCTTGAACTTCTGTTAATCCACCATTACCTTTTAAAAATGCTTTAAGTGCTATCATCCAATTTCGATGAAAAGCACCTACCATAATAAAATCTATTTTTGCCACAGCTTCGCCCCCTGGTTAAAATTACGTTTTTAAAAATTGGTAACACTTTCTTATATATTATTTTTATTTGCCGATTCTGCTTTTAATTGTTCAACCTCCTTGATCAGCTTTTCTTGCTGCGCTTTAAGCTCGCTGATTTGCTGTCTCATTTCAGATATAGTTCGTGCCACATACTTATCAATTTGTTCAACAATTATTAATCCGCCTTTTTCCTGAATTTCCGCGTCTTTAGGAAGAAGAATGCTTGTCTGTCCAATTACGCGCAATTCCATCCCCGGAGGCACAAGCTCTTCAAACTCAGCTTGAGCCCTTATTGTAAATCCGAGAAATATCAAAACTAACACTAAAATAAGAAGATTGCTATTTTTCATAGTTAATAAGAGTATTTTCCTTTGCCTCATAGTATATCATTTTATATTATTTAAACAATAATAAATAGTTATTGGGGGCTTTTATAAACATCTTTTCGCGGCGGTTTTTCAGAAGCTTATCTTTTATATCAAAGCTCAATTTAACCGCTACAAATCATCACAATAAAAATATTGCCTCAAAAGCTTAATTTAAGTATAATCTATTTAGAGCAGGATGCTCAAGCAAAAGAAAATACCCTTATTTTTTAACATCATCTAAAAAAGGATTTTGGATATGGCAGAAAAAAAAGCAAAAACATTTGTCCTTGACACAAACGTCATTCTCCATGATAGCGCCTGTCTTTATCAATTTAAAGATCACGATATAGTTGTTCCGATATATGTATTGGAAGAACTAGACCGCTTTAAAAAAGGTAATGAGACCCTAAATTTTCACGCCCGCGAATTTGTCCGAGCTTTGGATAATTTAAGCGGGGATCAGCTGTTTGATGAAGGCGTGCGCATTGGTCCGAATAGAAGTAAAATAATCATCAAGCTCGGTCAAGCAATGCACGAAGACCTATCCCTAACTTTTTCCAGCGACCTAGCTGACCATAGGATTCTTAATACGGCTTATTGTCTGGCTGATGAGAATCCTAATCGCCAAGTCACCCTTGTCAGCAAAGATGTTAATCTGCGCATGAAAGCAAAAGCCGTTGGTTTAATTGCTGCTGACTACACCAGCGACCATGTTAAAGATATTACTGAGCTTTATACCGGCTACCGAGTTGTCGAAGATGTCTCTGATGCATTGATTGATTTGATGTACAAAGAGCCTTTTGAAATCGATCCATCAGAATTATCTTCCAAAAGAGAAATTTTACCAAATGAATACATCATCATGCGCAATGGGAAAAAATCAGTTCTTTCTTATTGCAATCCGGAAACAAAAAAAATTCAACGAATAAATAAAGAATCAGCTTATGGAATTACTCCGAGAAACGCGGAACAAATATTCGCTCTACACGCTTTAATGAATCCTAAGATCCAGCTGGTAACCATTTCCGGAAAAGCCGGCACAGGAAAAACTCTGCTCGCTTTAGCTGGCGCCCTAGCAAATAAAAAAGAATACTTTCAGATTTATATGGCCAGGCCTATTGTTCCTTTGAGCAATAAGGATATTGGTTATTTACCTGGGGATATCAACTCAAAACTTGAACCTTACATGCAGCCGCTTTATGACAATCTGGGAGTTATAAAGCATACATTCATTGAATCTGATTCAAAACAAAAAAAACTGCAAAAATTACTTGATGAAGAAAAGCTGGTAATTGCTCCGCTTTCTTATATAAGAGGAAGAAGTTTAGTCGATATTTTCTTTATTGTTGATGAAGCGCAAAACCTGACTCCGCATGAAATAAAAACTATTATTACCCGCGCCGGGGATAATACAAAAATGGTTTTCACCGGAGATATTTTTCAAATAGACCATCCCTACTTAAATACTTTTTCGAATGGCTTAGCTTATTTGATTGATAAGATGAAAGGTCAAAAGATTTATACTCATATAAACCTGGAAAAAGGAGAACGCTCGGAACTTGCTGATCTCGCAAGTGATATTCTTTAAATAGCGGATAGCGATTAGCGTTTAGACTTAAGCAAAAAGCCCGCAGTTTTATCACTGCGGGCTTTTAATCAAACAAATATATCTCTACTTAATCGGCAGCAGACTTTCCTTACCGGTTAAATAAGCATCCATATAATGCGCGGCTTTTCTGCCTTCAGCAATCGCCCAGACGATTAAAGACTGTCCCCGCCGGATGTCTCCGGCAGCAAAAAAGCCTTTTTTACTGGTCATAAACTGTTCATTTGTTTTAACATTACCCCGCTCATCCAAATCCACTTTTAATTCCGATAAGAGTCCGCCATGGACAGGATGAACAAAACCAACCGCAAGGATAACCAAATCAGCTTCAATCATAAAAGAACTATTGGAAATTTCTTTGAGACTATTGCGCCCGGTTTTTTCATCTTTCACAAATTCAACTTCCACGCATTGTAAATTAGTTACATGACCATCTTTGCCAATAAATTCTTTGGTCAGAAGCGCCCAATGACGTTTACCGCCTTCTTCATGAGAACTTGATGTTTTTAAAACCATCGGGTATTTAGGCCAAGGAAAATCCTCGGTTCTTGATTGCGGAGGCTTAGGCATGACTTCTATTTGGATAATACTCTTAGCCCCCTGACGATTAGATACGCCCACACAATCAGCGCCGGTATCTCCTCCGCCGATAATAACAACATTCTTATTTTTAGCATCAATAAACTCATTTAGCTTAAACTTTTCTCCGCTGATTTTTTTATTAGATTGCACCAGGAAATCCATAGCAAAATGAATTCCCTGCAAATCTCGACCGGGAATATTTAAGTCGCGAGGAGTATGAGCCCCTCCGGTTAAACAGACCGCGTCAAAATCATTGTTTAACTCACTAACCTTTAAATCAATCCCGACGTTTACGCCTGTTACAAATTTTATACCCTCTTGTTTGAAAATTTTCAATCTGCGGTCAAGCAGCCATTTTTCAATTTTAAAATCAGGAATCCCATAGCGCAGTATTGCTCCAATTTTTTTATCCTTTTCAAACACAGTCACATTATGCCCCGCTTTATTCAGCTGATCAGCGCAAGCAAGTCCAGCCGGACCAGAACCAATAACCGCGACTTTTTTATTTGTCCGTTTTTTCGGGGGATTAGGTTTTACATATCCATGCTTAAAAGCGTGCTCAATAATTCCCAATTCATTTTCCCGAATCGTAACCGGATCATCACCCA
This sequence comes from Candidatus Omnitrophota bacterium, assembly GCA_018817165.1. GTDB lineage: Bacteria > Omnitrophota > Gorgyraeia > B26-G9 > B26-G9 > JAHITE01. The sequence goes on along the minus strand of JAHITY010000128.1, from coordinate 19,707 downwards.
AACCTAAAACGCAGGCAAATTCACAAAGCGCGGGACAAAGCCTTCCGGTAACTTCCGGCAAATTATTTGTCGCGCTAAGCGACAGATAAGCCTTTTCCCATTGACCTTTCATAACCAAATCATTCCATTCCGGAATATCATTGCCCAAAGGACACGCAGAATGACAAAACGGTGTGCCGCAATCCATACATCTGTCTGCCTGCTCCTGCGTATATTCGCTAGGGCGCAAAACAACAACTTCCTGAAAATCACGGATCCGTTCCCGCACTGGTCTGTATTCTGACTGTTTACGCTTAATTTTTAAAAACGCTTTTACATCTTTCATCACAAATCCTCCTAAAACAAAAAACTCTTGTTACAACCTACTACATTGATTTTTCTAGACCTAGTTTTTTGCCCAGTTCTTTTTGACTTAAAATACGTTTATATTCCAAAGGCATTACTTTTATAAATTTATCACTCTCAGAAACAAAGTTATCGTATATCTTCTTTGCTTTCGGACTTTGCGTGTACTTGCAATGATTACGAATCAGACTAGAAATCATCTGCTTATCATCCGCATCAAGCACTTGCAGTTCAACCATACTCATATTACAGCTTTGTTTAAACATATTATCCTCATCATAGATATAAGCAATCCCTCCGCTCATCCCAGCGCCGAAGTTTATCCCGGTTTTACCCAATATAACAACCCTTCCCCCGGTCATATACTCACAACCATGATCACCGACTCCTTCGACAACCGCGTGCAATCCTGAATTACGAATACAAAACCTTTCTCCAGCAATACCATTAATATAAGCTTCTCCGGCAATTGCTCCATAAAAAGTGGTATTCCCGATAATGATATTTTCCTCGGGTATAAAGCTGCTATCCGCATTAGGATAAATAATTATTTTCCCGCCAAATGCCCCTTTACCTACATAATCATTAGCAATCCCTTCCAACTCAAAAGTAATTCCTTTGATCAACCACGCCCCAAAACTCTGACCAGCTTCACCTTTAAATTTAAAATTGATTGTATCTTCATAAAGCCCGTCTTCACCATATAGTTTAGCAACTTCACCGCTGAGCATCGCTCCAGTAGTCCGGTCTGAATTCTTAATCTTCAAGGTTTCCTTAATCTGCTTTTTATGCTCTAAAGCCGGCTTAGCTAATTTGATCAGCGTTCTATCTAAAACTTTAGATATTTGATGATCCTGTTTTTGCGTACAAAACACACTGACATTCTGGGAAACCTGAGGTTTATACAATATTTTTGAATAATCAATATCTTTTGCTTTCCAAGGAATTATTTTAGAATTAACCTGCAATAGATCTGTTCTGCCCACAAGCTCATTGATTGTTTTTACCCCTAGACTGGCCATAATATTTCTTAACTCATGCGCCACAAAATTAAAATAATTTTCTAAATATTCAGTTCTGCCTCTGAATCTTTTTCTTAAAATTTCATCCTGAGTAGCTATGCCCAGATTACAATTATTCAAATGGCAATGTCTTAACATCACACAGCCCATAACAATTAAAGGAGTAGTACAAAAGCCATATTCTTCAGCACCTAAAATAGCGGCAATTGCCACATCTCGGCCAGTACGCATTTGTCCGTCTGTCTGCAAACGTACGCGGCTTCTCAAATCATTTAAGACCAAAGTCTGATGAGTTTCCGCAAGCCCCAGTTCCCAAGGCAAACCAGCATGGCGGATTGAACTCATCGGAGATGCACCTGTTCCGCCATCACCTCCTGAAATCAAAATCATGTCCGCATGGCCTTTAGCCACTCCAGCCGCAACCGTGCCTACTCCGATTTCTGAAACAAGTTTCACACTGATTCGCGCCCGAGGATTAACATTTTTCAAATCAAATATTAACTGCGCCAGGTCTTCAATTGAATAAATATCATGATGCGGCGGAGGAGAGATCAAGGTTACTCCAGGAGTTGTATAACGAGTCTTAGCAATAATCGAACTAACCTTATGTCCCGGCAACTGACCGCCCTCACCCGGCTTTGCGCCTTGGGCAACTTTAATCTGCAATTCATCAGCATTAACCAAATAATTTGTGGTAACTCCGAAACGTCCGGACGCAACCTGCTTGATCGCGCTGCGTTTTAAATCACCATTTGGCAAACGGTTAAAACGAGCTGGATCTTCTCCGCCTTCTCCGGTATTGGACATTCCACCCAAGCGATTCATCACAATTGCCAAAGACTCATGTATTTCTTTACTGATTGAACCAAAACTCATTGCTCCGGTAACAAACCGTTTAACAATTTTTTTCACAGGCTCAACCTGCTCAACCGGAATAGATTCTTTAGCTTTAAATTCAAGCAAACTGCGCAAAGTAATCGGCTGCTGCGCTTGATCATTTATTAGTTTAGCAAAGTCCTGATATTTAGCATAACTGCCTGTGCGGGTCGCATCCTGCAAAGCAGTAATACTCTGAGGGTTCCAAAGATGCGCTTCTCCATCTCTTTTCCATTGATATACACCACCAACAGCTAAATCAGTGACACCGATTTCCCGCTCAGGATAAGCATGTTTATGTTTTAAAATAGTTTCCTGTCGGATAATTTCAAAATCAGCTCCTCCGATGCGCGAAGGAGTTCCTTTAAAACAGCGCTCAATTACCTGATCATGCAATCCCAAAGCTTCAAAAATCTGGGCGCCTTTATAACTTTGCAAAGTACAAATACCCATTTTAGAAGTTATTTTCAATATTCCTTTTTTTACAGCATTAATATAATTTTTTGCTGCTTCCTCAAAACTAATATCTAATTCTTTTTCTTTAATTAAATAATCTAATGTCCTAAATATTAAATAAGGATTAATACAATCAGCACCATATCCGAACAAAAGGGCAAAATGATGCACCTCTCTTGGCTCTGCACTCTCCACTACGATTCCAATCTGGGTACGCAGGGCTTTTCTGACTAAATGATGATGCACCGCTCCGGTTGCTAAAAGCGCGGGAATTGCCGCCTGATCTTTATCAGTACCGCGATCACTTAAAATAATAAACGTATACCCCTGCTGAATAGCCAATACTGCCTGATCGCAAATCCCTTTAATCGCCTGCATAAAACTTTTCTTTTCATTCAGATTAAATAAAAGAGAGATTGTTTTAGCTTTAAACCCTTTAGCATTTACATTTTTTATCTTAGCCAGATCAGCGTCTGATAATAGGGGGTTTTTTACCCGAAGAGTATGGCAATGTTCGGGAGTTTCCTCTAGAATATTTTTTTGCGCGCCAACAAAACTTTGCCAGCTCATAACAATTTCTTCCCTGATCGGATCAACTGCCGGATTGGTAACCTGAGCAAAAAGCTGTTTAAAATAGGAATAAAGCACTTGCGGCTTTTTCGATAAAATAGCATGCGGAGCATCATTACCCATAGAATGAGTCGGCTCTTGACCGGTTTGAGCCATGGGCTTTATGATCATCTTTAAATCTTCTCGACTGTAGCCAAAACTTTTCAAACAAGTAAGAATATCTTCCTGTTTACTTTTATCAGCCTTAGCTGGTTTTAAACTGGCTAATTCCACTAAATTACTATCTATCCATTTCCCATAAGGCTGAGAAATAGCAATATTTTTTTTCAATTCTTCGTCATTAATAATTCTTCCTTGCTCAGTATCAATAAAAAACATTTTTCCCGGCTCAAGTCTTCCGGAATAAGCAATATCCTTAGGAGCAATGTCCAAAACCCCAACTTCAGAGGCCATAACAATAAAATCGTTTTTTGTTACTATATAACGCGCCGGACGTAAACCGTTGCGATCAAGCGCGGCACTGATTCTAATCCCATCGGTCACAGCAATTGCCGCCGGGCCATCCCAAGGTTCCATAAAACAAGCATGATATTTATAAAAATCGCGCAGTTCTTTATCCATCAAAGTACTGTTTTCCCATGCGCTGGGGACAAGCATCATCATAACATGCGGCAAAGACCTGCCGGAAAGCAGTAATAATTCCAAAGCATTATCCAAAGTCGCGGAATCACTTCCGCCCGGAACAATAATTGGTTTCATTTGCTCAATATTTTTCCCAAATAATTCACTTTTCAACAAACCTTCCCGTGCCTGCATCCAGTTTATATTACCTCTAACCGTATTTATTTCTCCATTATGCGCTAAAAAACGAAACGGCTGTGCCAAATCCCAAGTAGGAAAAGTATTAGTACTATAACGAGAATGAACTAAACATAAAGCACTTTCGATGCTTTTATCTTTTAAATCCAAAAAGAATTTATCAACCTGATGCGGCATTAGCAATCCTTTATAGGAAAGGACTTTATACGATAAATTAGAAACATAGAAATAAGATTTTTGTTTTAGATCAGCCCCGCGGACAAAATTTTCAATAAGTTTTCTAATAACATAAAGTTTTCTTTCAAAATCCATAGGATCTTGGATTTGGGCATTTCGCGCAATAAATACCTGCTCGATGATCGGAGCAGACTCCTGTGCCACTGGGCCAATACAGGAATTATCAACCGGGACTTTCCGCCAGCCAAGCAGTATCTGTCCCTGCTGCTCAATAATTTTTTCAAAATTAAGCTTGCAGATATCCCGTTCTTTTTTAACTGTTGGCAAAAACACCAGACCACTGCCATAAAACCCGAATTCCGGTAATTTAATCTTTGCCTGAGCAGCCGCCTTCTCCAAAAACTTATGCGGCATCTGAATCAGCAGACCCGCACCGTCCCCGGTATTAGGATCAGCGCCCACGGCACCACGATGCGCCATACGCCTTAAAACAGTCAATCCATCTTTAATTATCTGATTGGATTTAACTCCCTTGATATTGCAAACAAACCCAACACCGCAAGCATCTTTTTCAAAGCTAGGGTCATAAAGCCCCTGCTTGGCAGGTAAATGTTTATACTTCATTCGGAATAATTCCTTTCTTTTTCAGAATTTTGCTTTTCAATCTGAAGCATCTTTGAATTCTTTAGCGTTTATCTTAAGTTTTTTAATTTTAACAAACAATGTATTTCGGTTAATCCCCAAAAGCACCGCCGCTTTTTTCTGATTGCCTTTTGTTGATTTTAAAACCATTTCAATCAAAGGTTTTTCGACTATTTCCAATATGTGTTTATATAAATGTTTTGTATCTTTTTTTAGAAAAAAAGTCTCAACATCCTTTATTTGTTCTTGGAGAATACTAATTTTATCTGTGTATGCGCTCATATCCCCTTAAATGAGAGCCTGACTTACGGAACGTTCTATGCGACGTCAAGTCAGCCTGCTCGAATTTAGTCCGAAATAGCTGCGGCCAAGCAGATACTTTCGGAATCATTATTATTTAGCCTGACTTACGGAACGTTCTATGCGACGTCAAGTCAGCCTGCTCGAATTTAGTCCGAAATAGCTGCGGCCAAGCAGATATTTTGGAATCATTATTATTTAGCCTGACTTACGGAACGTTCTATGCGACGTCAAGTCAGCCTGCTCGTTTATCCCGCTGTTTTCTGGCGGGAAATTTAGCCCGAGAAGCAGCGACTAGCTGCTGATTCGGGAATCATTATTTTAATTTGCCTAATTTTTGGGCACTGATATTTAAAATTTTTTAAACTTCCTGTGCCACAGCGATCTTTCTCTTCTCAATAATTTTAAGAAAATTCGCGCCAATAACATCCATTTGCAGCTCAAAATCTTTTTTTATTTCGCTATATTTTGACAGCATATCTTTCGCGTATTCCTGTTTTTCTGAATCCGCAATATTAAAATATTTGCCAGTCCAATCAAAAACTTCTTTATCCGTAACTTCCAGATGAAACTGCAATCCATAAACATTATTACCTATTCTAAACGCCTGATTGCGGCAAACAGAACCCTGCGCCAATAAAACCCCGCCAACCGGAACGCTAAAAGTATCTGAATGCCATTGAAAAACTTCAAGTTGCTCATTTACCAGATGGAATAAATCATCTTTCTTGCCATGTTCAGTTAACGAGACTTTAAACCAGCCGATTTCTTCTTTTTCCGCTTTCTTAACTTGCGCTTTTTCCGCTTTAGCGATTAATTGCGAGCCAAGACATATACCCAAACAAGGGATATCTAGCTTAATAATTTTTTTAAGGAATTCATCTTCTTTTTTTAAAAAAGGATAAACCTCTTCTTGATAAACATTCATTGGGCCGCCAAGACTTACAATTGCTTCTATTGAATCAAAGTCCTGCGGTAAATCCTGATTATCATAAAGCTTGATTACCGAAGTAAGAAAACCATTATTTTCAAACAAAGGCTTTAACATCCCCGGGCCTTCGATTGGTTCGTGTTCAAGAAAATATATCATTTTTAAATGTCCTTTAAATGATCCCGCCGCTTTTTGGCAGGGATTTAGTCCAAAATGACTGCGGCCAAGCAGGCACTTTTGGAGTCATTATTATGAATATTTTGTTACTTTTTAATGGACATAAGAGCGATACTTTTTTAAAGTATCGCTCTTTAGATCCTAATTGTTAATTATCAACTAAACTAATCCTTATAAAACCAGCAATAGTTCCTGATATTTTGCCATTGGCCAAAGTTCATCAGCAACTAATTCTTCAGCTGTATCTACCGCAACCCTTAGCTTATCTAAAGCAGCAACACATTTTCCAGCCATGAGTTTTGATTTCTTCAACTCATCATCAGCCTTTGCTGCCATTGTTAATTCTTTATTCAAACCACTGATTCCAACCTGTAATGCCTCATAAACTTTATTCGCTTCTTTTATATCTGAAGCAATGCTGCTTATTGTTTTAATTCCAGCTGATTTTATTCCAGCATTCGCGTCAGCAAGTAATCCAATCTGCTTTAATATCGCCGGCATCACCAATGTTTTAGCCATATTCATTGCTGTTTTAAACTCGATTTCCTTAATTTTATTATAGGCTTCAAGTTTAATTTCGATTTTTGAATGAACTTCTTTTTCAGTTAAAATACCCATGCTTTCATACAATTTAATTACATCTTTTTGTAAAAACTGTTCTAAAGCTTCAGGAGTATTTTTTGTATTTGGCAATCCGCGCTTGGCTGCTTCTTTATGCCATTTTTCGGAATAATTATTTCCCTCAAACCGCACATGTTTTGTTTTTTTCAATACTTTTTCTAATACTTCAATTGCTTTAGCATCTGATTTTGCTGTACTTTTCTCAATTCCATCAGCAATTTCATTATATCCATAAGCCATAAGCATATTTAATAAAGTAGCTGCCTCAGCACAGTTCTGTGATGAACCCACTGCTCTGAACTCAAATTTATTGCCAGTAAAAGCCAATGGTGATGTTCTATTTCTATCAGAAGTATCTTTTGCTACTTTTGGCAAATCTTGCAGCCCTAAATAAATTTCCGAGAGTTTTTTATCAGTAACCGCGCCTATTCCCTCGATTTCATTAAGAATAGCATCAAGATATTCACCCAGATAAACTGAGATAATTGCCGGCGGAGCTTCATTAGCACCCAAGCGATGATCATTTCCCGCATCAGCAACCACACCCCTTAATAATCCGCCAAATTTGTCAACACCCAGCATAAGCGCGCCTAAAGAGAGGAGAAAAATCAGATTATTCTGAGGACTGCTTGATGGCTCAAAATAATTAGCGCCCGTATTATCACCGATCGACATATTAAAATGTTTTCCCGAACCATTTACGCCGCCCAGCGGTTTTTCATGAAGCACAGCAACCAAATCATAACGATCAGCGACTTTTTGGATAATATCCATTAATTGCAGATTATGATCTATTGCCAAATTTACCTCTTCATATAAAGGAGCGATTTCAAACTGGTTTGGCGAAACTTCATTATGACGAGTTTTCGCGGGAATTCCTCTGCGGTACAATTCATTATCAAAATCTTCCATAAACTCAATTACTTTTGATTTGATCGCGCCAAAATAATGATCTTCCATTTGCTGGCCTTTTGCCGGCTGAGCACCGAATAAAGTCCGTCCGCAAATAATTAAGTCCGGACGCGTTTCAAAAAGTTGCTTTGAGAAAAGAAAATATTCTTGTTCTGGTCCGCCAAAAACTTTAATTGATTTAACTTTTTTATTACCCAACAGTCCCTGCAATCTAAGCGCTGCTTTGCTAACTGCTTTCATTGAACGCAGCATCGGAGTCTTTAGATCTAAAACATCACCTGTCCAGGATAAGAAAACAGATGGGATTACCAAAGTCTTGGTATCACCCGCTTCTAATAAAAACGCGGGAGATGTCGGGTCCCAAGCAGTATATCCACGTGCTTCAAAAGTAGAACGCATTCCCCCTGATGGAAATGATGATGCATCAGGCTCTGATTGAATAAGCTGTCTGGCTGATAATCTGTCAACTATTTCGCCATTCTTACCATAGCTCAGAAAAGCATCATGTTTTTCCGCAGTGCCGCCGCGTTGCGGTTGAAACCAATGAGTGAAATGGGTTGCTCCGTTTTCAATTGCCCATTCCTTCATTGCATGAGCCACATCACCGGCAATTGACTCATCCAGCGCTTGTCCGCCTTCGATAGTTGCCAGTAATTTACTATACACATCCTTGCTTAACTTTTCCGCCATGACTTTTTTACTAAAAGTCAGCTCCCCAAAAATTTTAGTTACACTTGCCATAAATTCCTCCTTATTGTTTTAATTCATAATTTAAAATCTAATTTGTAAATAAAAATGGCGTTCTTTTATACAACCAAAAGAACACCATTGTCTTTTTCATTATGCCTCATTTTTAAGCACTTCTTTGTGCCTATATGATTAAAGTAACTTTATCAATTTTCTGGTAACTTGTCAATAAAATTCTTACCCAATAGCTTCTTTGCCCTTTTCTCCGGTACGAATACGGATGCATTCCGGCATATCCAGGACAAAAATCTTTCCATCTCCGATATTACCGGTTCTTGCTCCTTTAATAATCGCGTCAATTGTCGGCTGGACAAAATCCGCATTAACCGCGATTTCCAGTTTAATTTTTTTAAGCAGATTCACCTCATGAATAACTCCGCGGTATGTCTCAGTAAAACCCTTTTGCTGTCCGCAGCCCAGCGCATTGGTTACCGTCATTTTATGCACCCCTGCCTCAAAAAGCGCCTGCTTTACATCCGGCAATTTATACGGCTGAATCATCGCAATAATTAATTTCATATAAACCCTCCCTTTTATTCTGTAACAAAAATCTGAAAACCAGCATACGATTCCATACCATGCTCGCAAATATCAAGCCCTCTTAATTCTTCTTCTCGAGAAACTCTTAAACCAATAGTACTGTTAAGAATTTTAAACACAGTTCCCATAGTGATCAAAATAAACACAGCAACAGTAGCAACCCCCAAAAGCTGAATTGCTAACTGCGTAAATCCACCGCCATAAATTAATCCCTCATGCGCAAGACCCAGAGCCTGTTTACCAAAAATTCCAACTGATAGTGTACCCCAAACTCCATTTACTCCATGAACAGGAAAAGCGCCGACAGGATCATCAATATGTAATTTATCCAGTAAAACTACAGCCAATACCACCAATACTCCGCCAACCGCGCCAATCACAATCGCTGCCCAAGAATCGACAAAAGCACAAGGAGCGGTAATTGCCACAAGACCAGCTAAGGCCCCATTCATTGCCATTGATAAATCAGGTTTACCAAACATTTTCCAAACTGTGAGCATTGCCACAATCCCTCCGGCAGCTGCTGCTAAATTTGTATTTATCGCAACGCGAGCAATTAAATCTCCATTGCCCACTCCCAGCGTTGAACCGGGATTAAAACCAAACCAGCCAAACCAAAGAATAAATACACCCAAAGAAGCCAAAGGAATAGAATGCCCGGAAATCGCGTTTGCCGAACCATCTTTATTATATTTACCTTCTCTTGGTTTTAAAATTATTGTTCCGATCAATGCGGCAAAACCGCCCACCGCATGAACAACAGTTGAACCAGCAAAATCAGCAAAGCCTAATCCGCTTAACCAGCCTCCGCCCCATACCCAATGCCCTACTATAGGATAAATAAATGCCGAGATTATAAATGAATAAGCAAGATATGACACAAACTTCATTCTCTCTGCCATGCCGCCGGCAACAATTGTTGCTGCCGCTCCGCAAAAAGCAGCCTGAAACAGCCAAAAAGCAGCTAATGGAATATTTGCTCCGCTTTGCGCTCCAGATAAGCACCAGCCCTGCATGCCCATAAAACCATTACCCGTACCAAACATAATCGCATAACCAAAAACAAAAAAACCAATTGAAGCCATGCAAAAATCAAGAAAATTTTTAGTTAAAATATTACAGGTATTTTTCGCTCGGATAAAACCCGCTTCTACCATGCCAAAACCAGCCTGCATAAAAAAAACCAGAAACGCCGCGATCAAAACCCAGACAGTATCCAAACCTCTTACTACTTCTGCCATGCTGGTATCTGCGGCAAACGCGAACGGACTTATCATGAAAATTGTTAAGACCGTTGCCATACTAATACCAACAATTTTACTAAACTTGCCCATTATAATCTTCCCTCCTTTGGTTATGGAACTGATTAATTAACTGAGAAATATTATTTAAAAAAAATCAAAAAAGTTTTAGTTTTTCTTTTACTAACTCCGCGTAAACCCGATTAATTCTATTTGTTTTAAACCAGCGAGAAACCGTAGAGACCTGTATATCCAATTTCTTAGATAAATCATACAAGGTATAGCCCCGTTCTTCTTTAACTTGCTTTAGGGCTTGAATCAAATTTATATTTTCCATTATATCACCTAAATAAAAAGACGTTTCAACCCTTTTTTAAAAAAGGATCAAAACGTCTTTGTTTTTTGTGGGTACTTCAATGTACCAGTTAGTTATTTACAAATATACAAGTAAAAAAAACTTGTTTTCGGTAACTTAATAATTAAATGAGCACCTGACTTACGGAGCTTTTTTAGCGACGTCAAGTCAGCCAATTGCTTTTGAACCAGTCTCTCCGGTTCTAATCCGAATACATTCCGGCATATCCAGGACAAAGATCTTACCATCCCCGATTTTACCGATCCGCGCGCCTTTAATAATCGCGTCTACTGTAGTTTTTACATATTGCTCATTTACCGCGATTTCAAGTTTTAGTTTTTTCAATAAATTAACTTCATGAATAACTCCGCGGTATGTTTCAGTAAAACCTTTTTGCTGCCCGCAACCTAAAACATTGGTTACTGTCATCTTGTGTACATCTGCTTCAAAAAGCGCTTTTTTAACATCCGGTAATTTATGCGGTTGAATCATTGCTATTATCAGTTTCATTTTATTTCCCCTCCCATTAAATATCCCGCCGCCTTATGGCGGAATGTTTTGATTTTACCCGCACCTTTAGTAATTTAAAACAAAGGCACGGGCTAAATCAAATTTTATATTTTATGATTCTGTTGAAAAGATCTGAAATCCAGCATAAGCTTCCATGCCATGTTCGCCAATATCAAGACCTTTTAGCTGTTCTTCATCTGTTACCCGTAAACCCATGATTGCTTTTGCTATAGAAAACACAATTAGTGCCGCGACAAAAACCCAAGCAAATACAGCGGCAATACCAATAATCTGCGTCATTAATTGAGCAGTTCCGCCGCCGAAAAACAAACCATTGATCGCGCCCATCCCGCTTGATTCACCATACGCAGCTTGGGCAAAAAGACCAACACTCAATGTTCCCCAAGCGCCGCAAACACCATGTACTGATATCGCGCCTACAGGATCATCTATCTTTAAAACTTTATCAATAAATTCAACACTAAATACAACCAGTAAACCACCAATCGCTCCAATTATTATCGCGCTTAATGGTGAAACACTTGCGCAAGGAGCAGTGATTGCTACCAATCCGGCTAGCGCTCCGTTTAAAGTCATTGATAAATCAGGTTTTCCATATCTTTTCCAAGTTACAAACATCGCGATTATCGAACCAGCTGCTGCTGCCAAGTTTGTAGTTACTGCTATTGTTGCAATACTAAGATTTGTTCCTGCAGTAGTGCTACCTGGATTAAACCCAAACCAGCCAAACCAAAGAATAAATACACCTAAAGCTGCCAAAGGAATATTATGTCCGGGAATTGCTTTGGAAGAACCATCCTTATTATATTTACCCAATCTTGGGCCAAGTAGCATCGCACCCGCAAGAGCAGCCCATCCACCAACCGAATGAACAACTGTCGAACCAGCAAAATCAATCATCCCTTTTTGGGCAAGCCAGCCGCCTCCCCATATCCAGTGCCCAACAACCGGATAAATCAAAGCAGTAATAAAAATGCTATAAAAAAGGTATGCGGAAAATTTTGTGCGTTCAGCCATTGCCCCAGATACTATAGTAGCTGCTGTTGCCGCAAACACTGCCTGAAACATCCAATAAGCAAACTTCCATAAACCTTCACCAGTTGAAGGATCTCCCGCGCTTAAGAAAAAACCATCTGTGCCAAACAATCCCATTGCGCTTGTGCCAAACATAATCCCAAAACCAACCAGCCAATAAGCAATAGACCCCACACTGAAATCCATTAAATTCTTCATCATAATATTGCATGAGTTTTTCGCTCTGGTAAAACCGGTCTCAACCATAGCAAACCCAGCCTGCATAAAAAATACCAAGAACGCTGCCAGCAAAGTCCAAACTGTATTTATTGCCGTTGCATTGCTCTCTGCTGTCTCTCCTTCAGCAAATGCCGGTAATGCCCACAATAGAGACAACATTAAAAACCCACCTAATATAAATCGCGTTTTTCTCCAAAAAGTATTCAACATCACACCCCTCCTTTAAATGAGAGCCTGACTTACGGAACACAAGTGACGTCAAGTCAGCCTGCTCGAATTTAGTCCGAAATGGCTGCGGCCAAGCAGACACTTTCGGAATCATTATTATTATGCCTGACTTACGGAACACAAGTGACGTCAAGTCAGCCTGCTCGAATTTAGTCCGAAATGGCTGCGGCCAAGCAGACACTTTCGGAATCATTATTATTTACGCCTGACTTACGGAACACAAGTGACGTCAAGTCAGCCAGCTCGAATTTCGCCCGAGAAGCAGCGACCAGCTGCTGATTCGGGAATCATTATTATTTAAACAATAGCCTTATCTCCACGTTCTCCTGTTCTTACTCTAATACAATCATCAAGGGGAAGAATAGCAATTTTACCGCTTCCCAGGGATTCATCTTTACAACAACTGATAATCGTTGCCACAACATCTTCAACAAGATCATCGGTGATATAAAGTTCGATTTTTGTTTTTGGTAAAAATAAAAAGTTATCTGGCCTTGACACTTCCTTACCAAAACCTTTTACCTCGCTAACCGTTGCTCCGGCTATTCCTGCCAAACGAAGCGCGCCACTTAACTCTTTTAGTTTTTCCTGCCGGATAATACATTCTATCTTTTTCACCATTCACCTCCCTAAATGATCCCGCCGCAGTTCGGCGGGAGAATTAAGTCCGAAATGACTGCGGCCAAGCAGGCACTTTCGGAATCATTATTATTTTTTAAATTATCAAAGAGCTTTAAAATAAAAAAAGCGTCTGTTCTCTCAATAGCTCTGAGGGAAAAGACGCCATAGTCTTTAAATAAAAAAACGTTCCTTAATATAATTAAGAACGCCTTTGTTTGTCACACAACAATGTGTGTTTTACTATCTCAGCTTAACAATTAACTCTTTGCTGATTTTGATGAATTAAGTTTACCATTGTTCGGTAAATATACTCATCTGATACTTCTTATGGTAACACAAGTAATCAAAATGTTATTTTGGTAACCGTTACTTGTTTTTTACTCCTAATTTCAGACATTTATCGCGGATTTTCTTCTTTATTTTAACTACCATTACATGTGATGTCCCAATATACTCACCAATCTCTCGGGTAGTTAAACCTGCTGAAGACTTCTCCAAAACAATCTTTTCTCTGTCGCTCAGCTTTCGACTGATATCTTCGAGAGTCATTGCTGTATCATAAACCTCTTCCCGATTATCCGCTTCCTTCTCAGGAAGAATATCAATCAGCAGATTACCTTGCTCATTAATCGGGGTATATGCGCTGACTGAGCGGCGATCTACACCTTTAAAATGCGTACGGATATAATTCCTCATATCAAAAGAACAACCCTGAACAATATAGCTTTCCGTCTTATCCTCAAGCTTGCTTTCATTAAACTTCTGCCAAAGCCGCAGCAAAGACTCTTGATACAGATCATCATCAGAAAATGATGTATACTTACCATCAAGCCTATTGGCAATTGCCTTGATCTTTGGATTTATTTTTTGTACCAATGCTTCAAATGTCATTTCCATATTTTTCCCCTTTACCCCGGAACCAGAACTCGCTTTGATCGTTCGGTTCAAGGTTATTTTCGCACTTATCATTTACTTCTCTTCGCTCTGTAAATTATGTACTCAAATAAAAAAGCCATTCACATGCATAACTCTGCATTGTAAATGGCTGCATCGCCTAATTTACGCCAACGTAAATTATTTCCTAAATTGTATTGTTATTTGTTTTACCCCGGAACCAGAATTCGCTTCGCTCATTCGGTTCAGGGTTATTTCGGTCATACAATTTAATTTCGTTACCACTCTTTAAATTGTGACCTCAATAAAAAAGCCCAGAGATTTTATCTCCGAGCAACATTGCCTAATAACATCTTTGTTATGTAATAAGTATACCATATTTACCAATTGTGTCAAGAAAAACATTACAAAAATATTTCCAATTGATATATTGTTTATATAAACAATTGGATGTTCTATTAATGGTATTTGTCTCGCGAAAAACAATTATTTTATTATTAATAATCTTAACGCGTATTTTTTGATTCTTCGATAAATCCTTTTATCTGATTGTAAACTTTATCAGGATTTTTAATATCAGTCATTCTTATTCCGCTCATGGCACTCCGGCTGGAAAAACCCGCCGCTGGAGTGGAAAGCAAAATTGTCCCTAATCCGTATTTACGCTGAAAAGGCCCTTTGATCAAATTAACCTCAACAATATTACAATAATCAATACTCTTTTCCTGAACAGTGAAAAACCCTTCAAAATAATCAAGTTTGTATTTAAAAAAGCGGTATTCGGTTTTCTCGTAGCTTTTTTTCTTAGCCATATAAGCAGTCAAGGGAATACCAAAGAAAAATAAACAGCCAAAAAACACAAATGTTGACCATACAGGTAGTGCCAGCTTTAAAGCTTTAACCGCAAACAGCCCAAACCCGCCAAAAAATCCCGCGCCCCAAACAGTAAAAAACAGCTGTAAAGGCAAAACGGACAAAGCTGTAACCCAACCGATAAATACCGGTTTGAGCACTAAAATCGGATCATCAAACTCAGGCTGTTCAAAATTAGCCGGAGCAGTTCCACTAATAGCTGCTCCACAACCGGAACAAAAATTAGCTTGTTCGATTATTTCTGTACCGCATTGAGAACAAAACATCTAGCCTCCTGTTTTAATAATACAAAATATATCTGACACTTATTCCTGCCCGCGCAAACGCTTGCCTAAAAGCACACAATCTCTTAAAGCTTCAATGTTTTTTGCTTTCAGCCATTTCTTACTAAAGTTACTGCCCTGGACTATCTGCGCAATAGCAGCCAATGCCTTTAAGTGAAAGTTTCTTTCATCTTTACTCCCGATCAAAACAAAAACCGTATTAACACTTTGTTCTGTATCCGGAAAAACAATGCCTTTTTTACTTCTGGCCAGAAAAATATCAAACAAATGATCTCCTTCTATAATAATATGGGGAATCGCTAATCCCGGGGCAATAACAGTTGTGCTTTCTTGTTCTCTTTTAAGCAAAAGATCATACAAAACTTTTGGTTCTATTTTTAAACTCTCGGATAAGCTATTAGCGATTAATTGAAAAAAATCATCCATCGACATTGCATGCTCTAAGTCCATAATCTGGCATTTTTCCACGATCTGATCAAAACGGTCTTTAGCAATATCATCCCGCTCCCGGATAATTTCCTTTAACTCTGTTTCTAAAGTCCGGCTGGTTAATTCTTCAGCCGTGATCCGCTCGATTAGATGCAGCAACGCATACTCCCGAGTCACCCGGATCCTGCCGTAAAACCAATAGACAAACAGTCCGCCAATAATCATACATAGCGCGATCATCAAAGGCTGTTTACCGAGATTAAAAAGCATGGTCCCAAAACCGATTATCCCAACAATCTGCAGCCAGGGATAAAGCGGCGCTCTAAACTGCGGTTGATAGTTCTGCAATCCACTCTCTCTTAACACAATTATCGAAAAGCAGGATAAAAGAAAACTCATGATTAAAACCACAGAAGCCAACTTGACCAATAAGCTGAGTTTCAAAAATAAAGCAATTACCATAAAAACTCCGGTGATAATAATCGCGATATGGGGAGTTTTAAATTTTTTATTAACTCGCATCAGAATATCCGGCAAAAGTCCATCACGGGCTAAAGCCAAGGGATAACGCGAAGCAGCCATTATCCCGGCATTCGCGGTAGATACAAAAGCAAGAATCGCCGCAATCCCCAGAATGATCCTGCCTTTATTACCCATAAAAGCATTCGCTCCGTCATTGATCGGCGTTAAAGAAACGCTCAAAGCTTCAACCCCTAAAACCCCAGTGGTAACCATAACCACCAAAACATAAAATATCCCGGTAACAAATAATGACAATATCATGCCCAAAGGAACAGTCCGGGCAGGGTCTTTAACTTCTTCGGCAATGCTGGCAACTTTTAACAGCCCCCCATAAGAAACAAAAACAAAACCCGCAGTAGAAAATATTGCTTTAATTCCATAAGGAGCAAAAGGTTCGAAATTCTGAATCTGAATTGCCGGCAAGCCTCGGACAACATACAACAGCAATACCAGAAAAAGCCCTGCCACTAGCCCAATCTGTATTTTACTGGCTTCTTTTGCTCCGAGAATATTAATAATGACAAAAAACAAACATAATATAAAAGATATGATATGAATATCAACATGAATAAGCATCGCGGTAAACGCCGACATCCCGATCAGAGCAAAAGCGCTTTTTAAAGAAATCGCAAACCAGCTTAATAATCCGTCAACAGTTCCTACTGCCGGCCCAAGACTTCGGGCAATATAAAAATATGTGCCTCCGGCTTTAGGCATTGCAGATACCATTTCCGCCTGAGAAAGCATCCCGGTTGTCGCCAATAAACCAGCGAGCATATAAGAAACAAAAACACCCGGCCCTGCCTGGGCACAAGCAAGTCCCGGCAAAATAAACAAACCAGAGCTAATCATCGCCCCGGATGCGATACAAAACACATCTAAAAGATTTAATTCTTTTTTAAGTTTCATGTCTTTCCTTATTTAAAAATATTTATTTTTATATTATAGCCCTAAAACAAGCACAAGTAAAACACTTCTTAACCTTCTAAAAGAGTATCCAAAGGGCTCTTAGGAGCATTAGACATATTACGCATAACATGCGTATATATCATTGTTGTTTCAACATGCTTATGCCCCAACAAATCCTGAATTTCTCTTATATTCACCCCATTCATCATCAGATGGGTAGCAAAGCTATGCCTAAAAGTATGCACACTTACCTGTTTAGCAATACCTGCTTTTCTAACCGCATTAGCCACTGTTTTTTGTATAGTACTGGGGGAAATATGATGTCTTTTTATTTTTCCACTCCTTGGATCTACAGATAATTTTGCGGACGGAAATACATATTGCCAAGCCCAATCTTTTCCGGCTTGGGGATACTTCCGTGATAAAGCTTCAGGTAAAAATACTTCGCCAAAGCCAGCCTTTAAATCCTCTTGATGCACCTTTTCTACTTCTCTTAAGTGATTCTTTAAGTCATTTCTGATTAACTCCGGAAGCATGGTTGCCCTATCTTTATCGCCCTTTCCTGCTCGGACAAATATTAAATTCGACCCGAAATCAATATCTTTTACCCTCAAACGAGCAAGTTCCATCAAACGCATCCCAGTCCCATAAAGAGTTCGAACTAAAAGAAGATTCATTCCTTCCATATTTTGCATTATTTTTTGAACCTCTGCAATACTTAACACTACAGGTAATTTAACACCACGCTTTGCTCTTACAGTTTTGTCCATCTCTTTCAATTCTAAATTAAACACATTCCGAAATAAAAACAAAAGGGCATTAAAAGCCTGATTTTGAGATGAAGCAGAAATTCTCTGCTCAACAGCCAGCATATTAAGAAAATTCCTGACATCCTGAGAATTCAATGAATCTAATGCTATATTCTTACTTTCCTGCTGCATGAGATATTCAAAAAACCTTTTTGCCCAATCAACATAAGTTCTTTCCGTACTATACGCAAAATGCTTTAATCTAATAGCATTTTTAAGATCATTTATAATTTTCTGCTCATCTGCTGAGGAATCTTTCCTTATTTTAGGTTTCTGTGAATTTCCCTTCAAACAGCTGAATTTTTCAAGATATATTCTAATTGCCTCTTCTGCCTGCTTCAACTGCCAATCTTCCATATTTTTCAAACTTAACTCAGCCAAAAAATCTTTTAATCTATTTTCATTAGGAACCATTTCCTTAGAATTTGAAAATTTTAGAAATTTACTTACCCAAAGAGCACAATAAGGGGCATTATTTTCTGCAGCAAACCCACTTGAGATTATAAATTTTTGAAAATCAGGTAAAATAATATTTTCCATCTTTTTTACTCCTTTTGCCAAATTATCTATATTATACGTAATCTGTATTTACTGATATTATAACTCAAATACGTACGCTATCAACCATTTATTTTGACATGACCCCTATTTTATGAGAAAATATATAGTAATAAACAGTTTTTAAACCAATAATGCGGACTACGTATATTAATTGTTATAGGAAAAAATATTATGAATGAAACTTGGAAAAGAAGAATCCGTACTGCCGAAGCATTTGGAATATATCTGGCAGTAGTAATTCCAGCCATAGCTATCCTTTTATTTATTTCTTCATTTACCGAAAAGAATAAAACGCCCGTTTGGGATAAAACTGATAGAATAATTATCAAAGAAAAAATATACACGAAAACTGCTGCTGTTTGGATTCAAGGAAAGCGTTGGAGCCCACTAACCCTAAAAAAATATTGGGGTCTGTCTCCAATTCAGAAAAAATGGATAAAATCTTTAAAAGAATCTGAACAAGTAAGATATTATTCCATGGATATGAGGACTAATATAGTAACTGAGATTGATAAAGATGGTCATCCTATTTTGGATAAAGGAGATTATCACGCTAATACCATAAAATGATTATCAAGAAGGGAAAAATGAGCGTTAAAAAAGAGTTTAAGCACTGGATAGAAGTTAAAGAAAAAGATGGCAATATTGCCAGATATAGCGTATTTAAAAAAGGACGCAGTGTTTTTATTAAAAACGAAAATGGGTATGAACATCTAATGCATCCTTCTGCGCAATCTATTAAGGATGAAATTAGAATTGTCTTTGAAGCAGAAATGATAAGAATGATACTTCCTGGCCAGGAATAAATGTGGTATATCGTTTTAAATAATGACCTATAACAATTCGCTTCAGGCAATCGGAACCCGCCCCGAAAAAGCCGGGTCGGCCTCCTCTGCCTGAGCTCAAATGTTATAACAAACAAAAATGCAAAAATTAAAAACTAGGAAACAAAACAGATTAAAAAATTATGATTATTCGTTAGATGGTTATTATTTCGTTACAATTTGTTCAAATGACAGACAAGATATATTCGGTAATTTTACAAATAACGTAGGGGCGCC
>JAHITY010000127.1 GCA_018817165.1 Candidatus Omnitrophota bacterium | reverse complement strand
TTGATTTTGAAACGCAAGAAAATACTCCTTTTGTTGAAAAAGAATATTTTACCAAATTGCCGCCGTATAAACATTAAAACTTTTTAATCTTAATTTGATAATATTTGCGATATAATACGACTAGAGCTTGGTAAGGGACATTTAGGATCTTTTACTTGAGTTTTATTGGAATTAGGATCATAAGTTATTTCGATCTTATCTCCCAAATGATTGGCTATACTGATCAATCGATCAGCCGCATCATAAACATAGATGGTCTGATGATTTAATTTATCGATTTCTTTGATCAAATTCCCATTAGAATCATATTCATATTCCACTGCTTTATTATTCGCGTCTTTTTCCAATATCTTTCTGCCCAATGGATCATATTCAAAACTTGTAACATTGCCCAAAGCATCCGTAATTGTAGATACTTGTTCAGTTGAACCGCAGCTAGAGCAGCCAGGTGTTCCGTCATAAGTAAATACTGTGGCATTATTCAATGGATCTATTTTCTTGATTAAACGATTACGAATATCATATTCATAGATCCAAGTTCCATTAGGTTTATGTTCCGCTATTAATTTGCCCATAGCATTATATTCATAAGTAATATCACTGCCGTCAGACAAATGAATCGCTGTAGTTTTATTCATCCCATCATATTCATATGAAGTAATATTATTATTCGAGTCTTTAACTGTAAGCACATTACCATTACCATCATAAGTATATTCTTCTTTGCTTCCTATGGATGATGTTTTACTGAGCATTCTACCCAGAAGATCATAAGTATAAGTAATCGTATTGCCCAAAGCATCTGTTTCAGAAAGCATATTCCCTACTGCATCATAAGTAAATTGAATGGTATTACCTTCCGCGTCCGTGCTTGCAGTCATATTACCGCTGGCATCATAAACAAAATTACTGCTATTTCCCTTAGCATCAGTTTTGCTTAATTGATTGCCAAATTCATCATAAGTATAGCTTACTTTGTTTCCCAAAGGATCAGTCTCACTCATCACAGAACCGCAGTTTATTTCTCTTGTCCATGTATTACCGTTTTTATCAATCTTCTGTGACCATTTCGCATAGTGATCCCTTTCAACTGCCACATAATATTCAATAGAATTACCAATCGGGTCTGTTTCTCGCTGCAATCGATTCAAACCATCATAAGTATAGTTCCACTCATTATTGTTTTCATCAATCTTTTTAATTCTATTACGAACAGCATCATAAAAAAACTGCTTACTTTTTCCGTCAGAGTAGGTCACTTTATCCAACAACATTCTTGAATATTCATAAACTTTTGTATTGCCATCTTTATCAATATATGTAGTTATCCCCAGTGTCTCATCAGTGCTGAACCGCATAATATTGCCATTAGGATCAATCACTGATTCAACTCGAAAATTCCAATTCCAATCAGGATAATCAGTGGCTGATTCAAAAGGCTGATTAAAATTATAAATTGTTACATTGTTGTTTTTATCAGTAACATTAAAGCTTTTTAAAATAGTCGTCTCCGCTGTTTGCTCAAATATAAAATTATACTCTTGGGTATGACCTTGGGCATCAGTTACTTTGGTCAAACTAGCTTGATAACCTTTGTATAGATTAAAATCAAGATCGTATTCATAATGAACTGTTCTTGCAGCGCTATCTTCAATTGAAGCGATTAAATACATACTTTCCTGACCATTATTATATTCCTGCCAATTAATCTGAATATATTTACCCGTAATAGGCTCTCTCATTTTTGTTACTTTATTTACTACTCCCCCTAAAGACTGGTCATCAAATTGCTGGTATTCAAAATCGATTCTATTGCCATACCTATCTTCTATATATTTTATATTATATCTATCAATTTCAGTTGGAAGTGTTGATGCCTCAAATACATATTTAGAACCAAATCTAAGCTCACAGGTAAAAATGTTCCCGTCTTTTGACAAACCACTCGTCCCGCATTCAGGCCTAATATAAGTATCACCCAATTTAAGAAAATTCATTACTTCCCCAGTTTCTGAATATATAGTTGCTCCTACATCTGTTTCTTCAAGACGCATTTCGCAGTTTGTCACCCATCCCCTGCCAAGACCACCTGATTGATTTGATTGCGAAGAGAAAGATCTTTTGAAATTTAAATACGTAATACCTGTTCTTTTACCATTTCCGTTTAATTCAAGGTCAACTTCAGGAATAAATAGCTTACCTCCGGTAACTGAAACCGGATCTTTCATGTCAACACTGTCTTCATTCTCTTCGCAATCATCATTGCCGATTTCTTCCCCATCAGGTCCGATTCCATGATCATCCGGGCCATCCGGAGGAGTTTGGTCCGCAGACACAGAATCAACAAAAAGAAACTCTCCGGCGGAAAATACTAATAAACCAACAATCAAACAGCTAAGAAGGAATCTCAAATGTTTCATCTTAAATCCTCCCTTCATTAGCTTTGTCTGTTTTTCGATTTATCAAGCTGACTAAGGTCTCAATGCTTTTTATTGATTTTCCAGCATCAAACAAATACTTAGTAGCCGGATATTTTGATAATAAAGTTTTATAAGTACTGATAGCCGTTAGATAGTCCGCTTTATCAAACTGCAATCTTGCTAAATAAAACAGGCCGTCTTCTTCCATTTCTTCCATGCTCATAACATTTCTAAAATGTTTTTCCGCTTCAACATATTGATTACTTTTGCGATAAATCTCACCCAGCTGTAAAGTTAATTCTGCCACCATTTCACCTTCAGCAATCGCCTGCTCAGCATAAGCAATTGCCTGTTGATCATTTTTCATTTTCCTTAGACATTGCAGCGCCTTAACCTTATTGCCCCCCTTAAGAAAACATTCCCGCGCTTTTTCAAACGCGCGCAATGAAAAATACATATCACCCAAAGCATCATAATCATTTGCTTGTTTAAAATACTCAGCAGCCTTAGCATAATTTCCTTGTTTAAAATAGACTTTTCCAATAGCGCTTTTATCATTTGCCTGTTTAAAGTATTTTAAAGCCAAAGTGTATTGACCCCGGTTTAAAGCCAGCAAGCCCATACCATCTATATCATTCTCCTCTTGAAAATATTCACGCGCCTGCTTAAAATTCCCTTGTCTAAGCGCCACCAGCCCTAAGCCGGAATAATCTTTATTACGTTCAAAATATTGTTTGGCTTTTTTTCGATCACCTTTGCTCAAATAAGCCAGCCCTAATCCGGAATAATCATTTGCCCGCTCAAACAACTGAATCGCTTTGCGATGCTGCCCCATCCCCATATAAGCATGCGCTGCCGCGGTAAAATCAGTATGCTGTTTTAATTCTTCCAAAGCTTGTTTATATTTATGCTGAGAGCATAAAGCCATCCCAATACCCGCATGATTATTTTCAGCCCTAAATGCGTTCAAGGCTTTGACAAACTCTTTTTTCTGCAAATAAACCAGCCCCAATCCTTTTTGATCAGATACCTGACTAAATTCTTCTTCCGCTTGCTCATACATCCGACGCTTTAAAAACAAAAGACCTAAACCGCTTCGATTATTTGCCAGAGAAAATGATTCTATGGCCTTATCATAATTTCGGTCTTTAAGATAACGATATCCCATGGCTGAATATCCATTTTCAAAACCCATTAAAAAAACCGCTGTGCCTAATATCGATAACACCAGCGTCCTGATTAAAAATCCCTTGCGAATTCTCATTCTGAACTCCTTTCTTATTTTCTACATATAGTTCTGTAAAATTGTAATTCCAATAAAAAACATAATTGCTAAAGTCACAATAAACGGAATCGGGACTAAAGCCCGAACCAATTTTTTATTGCCCCACAAACCCAGGATTCGGGTTAACACAAAAGCCGTGCCTAAAGATAAAAGCCAAAGATTATAGCTGGTAAACGCGAAAATTATTAATCCCCAGCCGATCAGGCTCTCGATTAAAAGCCAATACGCGCTTTCCTTTATTTCCGATCGATTATTAGTCACTGGGAAATAAGTCTTACCCGTAAACAAATAAACGATGATTTCCTTGGCTGAATCCAATAAAATTGATAAATGGAGAAATGATGAAGTATACAAATAGCGCAATAGTTGTTTCTTATTTTGCCATAAATCTATTACTGCCGGAATTAAAGGGAAAAATATAGTCGCAAACATTACCAGATAAAAATCAAAAACCCAGAAAACATTATATCGGGTTTTTAAGATTATTTGCATCCAGTTATCATAAAATAGCGGCGGCACAAGAAATAATGGACCCTGAATTTGAGAAACATTATAATAAAAAGGCATAATAAAACTCGCGGCAAAAACTAATAGCAAAAACGGAATAGCTTGCAGCAAGGTAAACGCGGAAATAAAAATATCCGCTTTTTCAAACCAAGGAACATCCTTGGCTTTAAAAATTTTTGGATAAAATTTAGTTAAATATTGAAAGGTACCTCTTACCCATTTTTTATTTCTTTTACGGAATTTTTCAATTGTCTGGGGAAACTCCTCGCCGCAGACAACATCATCAACGACTATCCCATAATATCCCGCGCAACGGGCCTCAGAAGAAAAAGCAAGATCTTCTGTAACCACCTCAGGAATACCGCCGAGAACTTCAATCACACAACGCTTTAAAACAGCGCCATGGCCATACCACATCACAAAACCGAAATCATTCTTAAGTGCCATATAATATTTCCAATGAATATCGATCATTGATTTCATCACACAGCCTAAATCTCCAGTTTGCTGCTTTAATGATTTTTGTTTTGCCTGAACAAAACCGATATTAGGACTATGCTTAAACCACGGCATCAGCTTACTCAGAAAGTCTTGAGGAATCTCGGTATCCGCGTCATTAATTGCTATATAGTGATAATCTCGACTGATTTCACTCAATGCGTGATTAATATTTCCCGCCTTATATCCTAAGATATTACTCCTTCTGAATACACTGACTATTGCTTCATGTTTTTTAACAAATAAATCTATTTTATTTTTAATTTCCGGATTATCACTATCATCACAGATATAAACATGAAAATTTTCATACTTTTGACAAACGGAAGTCAGACAAGCGTTTGGATTGAAATCATTTCTGGTCATATACAGCAATGCCACAGCCGGCTGTTCAGCTTTAGATAAAATATTTCCCAACGGTTTAATTTTAATAAAGTAAGCGAAGACTATATTTACGCTATGATAAATCCCATACAGCCACATCATATCTAGAACAATAACAAACAGTACCACTGAAATTTTCGCGATCAGCGGCTCATCCCCGATCAGCAAAGAAAAAAGCATAGGATTAAAATAGATAATAATCAAAAACCACGCAAATAGAATCGTTAAAAGCAAAACATCACTTTTTTTAATATCGCCGTTTTCCCTCAAACAAGTTATCTGAATTTTCTTTTTTATTAGGCTCATATTAATTGGTTCTGCCGGTTACGATATTGCCCTGTAACGGAGAAATAATCGTCAACCGCGGCGGCATTGTATCCAAAGTTATTTGATTGCTTTCAATTTGCTCTTGCTGGCTGATTTTATTCTGAAATTTCAAATAAATAGTCTTCGGCCCATCACCGGAAGATAATACATACGGCATTTCTGAAACATAAGGCATCCAAACACAATCCGCAAACAGCGGATCTTCACTAACCATCAATTCATAATTCAAACTAGAATCAATTAAAAGGGTTATTTCATTTTTATTTGTATAATCACCTTCTTTAATCCTAAACGAATTATTATTTTCCGCGATCAAAGTTATTGTCTTTGTTGCTTGAGCCAGCAGCTTTTTAGGTTTATTATTTTGAAACAGAGAAATATTAAATATCTGCTGCTCGAGATTACTTGTCAAATCAGCACTAAACCGATACCTCCCCATAATAATATACTCTAAAGTAACTGGGCTATTATTATCGGGAAATGTTGCCTCGAGAATTATCTGTTTATCCCTAACCCATTTATTGTTCTTTTTTACTTCTATTTCAAATACCGCGTTTTCGCCCAATACATACGCGTCCTTATCCGAAACTATTTCTACATTCCAAGTAGCGGCATAAGCTGAAGTTAAGAATGACAGAATGCTAACCATGACTAAAACAATGATTTTTTTCATGTTTATTCCTCCGGTTAATTTGATTAAATTTAGACAAAAAAAAGCAGTCTTTCGACTGCTTATGATAATTTTTCTATTTTATTAGATTTAATTTTATTATTAATGTTATTATTAATTTTCATTAGATTTACGCGAACCTTATTTACGCAAAAATCCTTTTTCGCTAATTAATTTTCAGATTAACAACCTTATTTAAAAATAGAATTTAAATACAAATTTAAAGTTATATAAATTATAAACCATTAGTTTGCAAGTGTCAACCCCTTAAGTGTCAACATAGTGTCAAGAACTCTGTTGCTTTTACTTTGTAACCTTTATGGTGTTGGCCGGTTTAATTTCAGTTATTAAAGCATACAGCCATCTCTTGCAACTTTGCGTATTCGGAAATCTTCTAAATGGTTTTATCCTGCGTTTT
>JAHITY010000018.1 GCA_018817165.1 Candidatus Omnitrophota bacterium | reverse complement strand
TGCCATTCTTTTGCGATAATTACCTGTGAAGCAGAGCGTTTCCATTGTAACCTCCTTTTTTGGTGTTATTGGTCGTAACACCTTAAGGTTACTATGCTCTGCTTCTTTTTTAAAGAGCATTTTTCTTTTCCAAAAGCAACACACTATTTTACACTATCATATCAGAAGGTTTCTTATAACTATGGACGCCGGTTTCCAAAACCACTGCATCTACCTGAGAAAAAATTTCATCGGGTAAGTCGCTTTGATGGGTATGTATCCCTTGTATAAAAATATAACTCGCATTCTCAGTAGAGAAAAAAATAAGATCTTTTTGTTTTTCTAATTGTTGGATTAGTAATGGAGATAATTTATCTGCCACGCTGGCCTGATTTTTATCAGAAGCAGTGCCATTAAAAAAATATTGTTTGAAAAATTCACTACTTATTCTTAAAGATGGTGAGAGCAAATCAAGTTTTTCTACCTTTGAGGGGTATTGCTCAAATCCCGCACTGCTTGCATCTATGAATAGTAATGCCTGAATAAGTATAATGCAAATGATTCTGAATGTTTTATTTTTGCTCATTATTTAACCGCCTTAAACAGAATAATACATTAAAATAGTTTTTTAAAGTATAGCATAAATTTGATTATTTGCTACTTATGCGCGCTGTAAACCTTTCCGGCTCTAATTCACCCAGAATCCGGCTAAATTCAAGACTTTTGCAAGCTATAAGCCCATAAACCCGACAAGCTATAAGCATTAAGCTACAAGACAATTGTGACTAAATAATGACTAGAATCCAGCAAAATAGAGCATAATTGGTATAAATTGGTAGTAATCAAGCAGTGGCTCAGTTGGGAGTGCATCAGATGAGCTTTTCTAGCTTTATCGACGTAAATAAATAAGCGGTATACAGCAATTAAATTGAAATAAATATTGAATCATCCCTATCCTGAATTGGTTTCAGTTTTAGAGCATTGCTTAAAAGATTTACTATATAATCTGCAAATTGTTCATTTGGAGTTTTAGCTGAAGAACCAGACTGTTTCGGAATGTTTTTCATAGATGATACTACTAGTTCGTGAAACCATTTCCTCCCTGTTTGGTATTGTTTTATTTTAGATTCCTCAAAAAAGCCTGCTGGTGAATATAATGCATGCTCAAAACCATCATCAACAATAAACGCAAATCTAACCAATCTCTCAAAATTATCATCAGAAAATTCCCATTTTCGAGTATTATAACTGTTTAATCCTGTGGGAATATTATCATTAAAAGATAAAAAATCAAAACCATTCGCTATTGTTAAATAATCTTTTGAAATAGTATCATTTTTAAATACTCTTTCTAAATACCCATTTATTGTGCCCATAAATCCAGTATCAATAAAGATAATGTGTTTAGTTTTTTCATCAATAATATTTTCCGCCAGAAGATATTTTTTTAATCCATCCTCAATCTTGTCCCAATCTTTAAAAGTATCTATATCACCTATTTGTTCACACATGTTAACCGTTAAAACAAGCTCTTTTATTTCCGCCTTCATCCCGACCCTATCAATTGATTGTTGAATCATTTGTCCTAATGCTTCAGCTCCCGTCAACATGATAACAATCTTTACCCCATCCTGCCCATATTCATTCTGAGCATCCTTTAAATGATTAATAACCATCTCCTCAAAATCAAGCATAATGTCATTATTTTCAGCTAATACCCTTGAAATAAAATATATTAAAAAACTTCTTGCTTGAGACTGTTCCCAGGGATGTCATTGAGCTCCGCGGTATTAGCAAGCCACTTAATCAAGCTTATACCCGTGTCAATGTCATTTTTGTCCATCTTATTAAATTGTTCAAAGATATATGAATAGGTACTAGAAACATCTAAATAACTTTTTGGATATAATATGCGTATAAGATAATTTTCAATTTTTTTAACATCTTTTTTTTCTTCCGTAAAATTAATTTTTGAGCGTAAAGCAACCTCATAAAGCATATAATTCTCATTATTAATATGCCCATATTCAGGATAATACGCTGAAATTATCGTAGCAAGTTTCCGCAAACCGTCAATTTTAATATGAGTTGAATTCGAAAAATATTCTTTTTGAAGAGAATTTATGATATAAAACATTCTCTTATCAAATCCGTAAGCATTCATTATCTCATCACACATATCTTGGTAGGCTTGCTCTTTTTGAAAAGCGACATTTCTCACAGGATCATTAATATTAAATTTATCTTTAGAAATAAAAACCCATGCAAACATTCTAGAAATTTTTTTCCCAAATGACCACTCTTTTTTAACTAATTCGGCTTCAGTCTTTTTATTAGCAAAGTCGATGTTTATTTTTTTGTTTGCGGAATAGATATCTTTTGCCGCATTAACAAATAACACCATTTTATCAATATATTTACCAAAGTATTCCTTATTAATATTAGTTGACTCAAACATTATATCCTTCATGAAAGCTGATTCAAGTGGATCTATTCCGGCCCTATTGGTTAAGAGATTTGATGTATAAATAAAAAGTTTTTGATGGTTTTGGATTGGCGGTGAAAGGGTATCTATTGTCCTGTCCTGAAAACTTGCAAATTCCTGGGCATAACAATTTACTTGTAAAGAGCAAAATACGCTTACAATAAGGATTATTATTGAAATTAGATATTTACTTTTTAAATAAGTAGTCATATATATTCTTAAAATTGTAAGTAGGCTTAAAATATGTCTAAAGTATATCTTAAGTTAGCTAATTTTGCTACTTATTAGAGTAACCGAATTGACTCACATAAAATGTTACCAAAGAATATTTTTAAAGTATTCGTTGACTCATAAATAATGTTACCCAAATAATAACCCTTAAAGGGGGTTATTACAATGACAATAGGAGCCAAAATGGAATATCTTAAAAGTATT
>JAHITY010000017.1 GCA_018817165.1 Candidatus Omnitrophota bacterium | reverse complement strand
TAAAACGCAGGATAAAACCATTTAGAAGATTTCCGAATACGCAAAGTTGCAAGAGATGGCTGGATGCTTTAATAACTGAAATTAAACCGGCCAACACCATAAAGGTTACAAAGTAAAAGCAACAGAGTTCTTGACACTATGTAATTTGAATTAATATTGACAAAAAGCGGGTTTTCAGGTATAGTCTCTAGGTTAGAGTTACTTTAGGTTAGTTTAAGTCACTTTAGGTTAAGGTTAGTCTTAATTGAAATAGTCAAAAGATGTTTAAATATCTAGAATGATTGGAGATTTGTTTAAATGAATATCAATTTACTTTTATTAACCGGAATATCAATTTTTTTGGGGACTTTTGGCGGTAAGTTATTTAAAAAATTAAAAATCCCGCAAGTCGTAGGCTATATTGTGGTAGGGGTTATTTTGGGCCAGTCAGGTTTAAGAATACTGAATGCTCAAACCATTGAGATGTTCACCCCTTTGATAAATATTGCTTTAGGAATTATTGGCTTTAGGATCGGGGCAGAGTTAAAAGGAGAAGTATTTAAGAAATACGGCCGCTCGATTTACATGATTTTGTTTGGCGAAGGAATGCTGGCATTTATCGTGGTTACAGCAGTGGTTACCTTAGTGACAAAAAAACTGCATCTAGGACTATTATTAGGGGCAATTGCTTCAGCGACTGCTCCGGCAGCTACAACAGATGTGCTTTGGGAATACAAAGCCAGAGGACCGCTAACTACAACATTATTTGCGATTGTTGCATTAGATGATGCTTTGGCATTGATTATCTATGGCTTTGCCAGTGTTTTTGCCAAATCAATGATGGCGCATTCTGATTTTTCTTTATTTCAAAGTGTATTAATGCCTATATTTGATCTGAGCATGTCTTGCCTTATCGGCGCTTGCGCTGGGTTTGCCCTGTCTGCTCTTTTACGTAAAATCAAAGACAAGGAACTGATGTTTTCTTTTTCCCTTGCTTTTATTATTTTTACTGTTGGTTTAGCAATTTTTTTCAAGCTTGATTTTATTCTCTCCGCAATGACCTTAGGCGCTGTATTTACTAATATCGCTCCACAAATCAGTAAAAAAGTATTTGATACTATTGAATCTTTCAGTCCGCCGATTTATGTAATGTTTTTTATTTTAGTAGGAGCGCGTTTACAGGCAAAATTATTTTTAAATCTAAGCATTACTTCATTGGCAATTGTATATTTGTTTGGCAGAACTTTTGGTAAAATGGCTGGCGCTTATTTAGGTGCTTGGCTATCTAAAGCGCAGAAAAGTGTAAGAAAATATTTAGGGATGTGTTTGTTTTCTCAAGCGGGAGTGGCTATTGGTTTAGCCATGGTTGTCTATCATAATTTTAGTTTGCTTGGCCCGGAAGGGAAGGAAATTGGATTGCTCGTGCTGAATATTGTTACGGCAACCACATTTGTCGTTCAGTTAATCGGGCCTGCCTGTGTGAAGATTGCTATAACCAAAGCTGATGAAGCTTGGCGGAATGTTACGGAAGAGGATATAATCGATTCAAGTACAGTTGCTGATTTTATGCGCAAGGATTTTAATTTTGTAAAAGAAAACGCTGGTTTAGATAAAATCATGCAGACAATTAAAGAAAGAGAATCATATCATTTTCCGGTTGTCAATAATCAAGGCGAATTAACTGGATTAATATCTTTGGGTAATTTAAAAAATGTATTTGGCGAAGAACAGCTGGATAATATTATTTTGGCTCGCGATTTGGCTGAACCAGTAAGAATAATCCTGTATCCGGATCAGCCATTAAGAGAAGCTTTTGACATTTTTGAAAAAAGAGAACTAGAATATTTACCAGTAGTAAAAAACGCTACATCTAAAGAGATTGTGGGAATCGTGGAATATTTCCCATTAATTGAATCGGTAAATATTCGGACTATGGAACGCCAGGAGAGTTTGGAAAAAAACACAATCAAGTAAATTAATGTTTAGTGTTGGGTAAGGGCAGCTTTTATTTTACAAAAGATTATTCTGTGATATAATCTTTGATTATGAAAGGCCCGAAAAAACCTTCAGAACATGATATCTGGTTTGTAAATAAAATCAGAAAAGATAATTCCCTGAATAAGGTGAATACTCGTCAGCAGCGGATTGTTGACAGGGTCAGACGTTGGGAAAAATATCATGGTCCAATTGATCAACAGGATTGGAAATTTTAATGATTAAGTTTTTTTATATCGGGATTGGCGGCGCGACCGGAGCATTGTTGCGGTATTGGATTTCCGGTTTTATTCAGCGTTTTTTTAACGGGGGATTTCCCTGGGGTACTTTAAGCGTTAATCTAATCGGGGCATTGATAATTGGATTCCTCTGGGGCGCTTTTGAGTCAGTAATTGTTTCCCAAAATATTAAACTTTTTTGTTTTATCGGGGTCCTGGGTTCTTTCACGACATTTTCGACATTTTCGATCGAAAATTTTCATTTATTGCGAGATGGGGAATATAATTTTTTCGCTATAAATGTTTTAGCCAGTTTCATCCTGGGGATGATACTTGTCTTTGCCGGGTATTTTTTAAGCCGTTACCTATTTAGCGCAGTGCATTAAAAGGATGGAAAAATGATAAAATTGCCTGAAGAAGGAATGCTTTTAAGAATCTTTATTGGCGAATCGGACAAACACAAAGGAAAGCCGCTTTATGAACAAATTGTCTTTGAGGCCAGAGAATTGCAACTTGCGGGAGCAACTGTGATTCATGGAATCATGGGCTTTGGGGCTGATAGCCGTATGCACTCTGCTAAAATATTACGAATATCCGAAGACTTGCCAATAATTATTGAAATTGTAGATACCGAAGAGAACCTAAATAAACTATTGCCTTTTCTCGATCAGACGGTTGAGGAGGGAATGATTACAATGGAAAAAGTAAGAGTAATCAAATATAGGCATAGTCAGTCTTAAGTATTTGGATAATAATTCCAGCACTCGGATCAAGCCTGCTCTAAAACTAAGCTGAGATTTATCTCCGACCTTAAAGCAAAATCACAAAGGAAATAGCCTTATTTAAATTTTTTTAAAGAAACTTCACTTTAAGCACTAAATATGCTAAAATTAGAGCAAGATAATCAGAGGTATTGCTCGGTTAATTAAAAATGGAAATAAGGAGCGTTGATAACTAAAAAAGGATTTTCCGCGGGATAAGCGATTAAATTCGGCTGGCAGGCGACAAAAACTAATTTCTGGATGCTATGCGCCATGTTTCTGGTAATATTTATTATTGGACTGATTCTGAGCGCGGTGATGAATACTTTGCCGCTGAATAGTTTTGGATATATGCTTATCACCTGATCAGCATGCTATTTAATATGTTTGTGAGCATTGGAATTGTTACGATAACCTTATCAGCATGTGAAAACAAACTAATTGAATTTGCGGAAACAGCGATAAATTAAAAGGTAATTATGTATAAAAAGGAAAAACTAGTTTTAGTTGTAATCGCGATTATCATCAGCAGCACAATAATGATAACCAGTCTTGTTTTTGGGATAATTCAGATTGCTAACAGTAAATATGATGATCTGTATACTTTTACCGTAAAGTTAGCCGGGCAAAAAACAGATTCGGCTTGCGGTAATTTTATCGCGAAAAAAAATGAACATCTTTCATTTTGGATAAAAATACCTGACCGGCGTGTTGAAAATAAAGATTTTCAGTTAAGCGTTAATATCACTGATTTTAATCGAGCAATTGATACAACATGGAAAAATGATTTCCGGTTCGGATCATGGCGCAATGGCACAGAGGAAGGGCAGTATTATCATTTAGGAACATATGATTTTAAAAGCAGTTTTAATGGAACGCTTTGTTATAAAACCAGCGGCAATTGGATTGCTCCTTATAATGCAGCGCTGGTAATCCGCCGAAAGGCGAGATTTAAAATGCCTTGGCGGGATTTCAAGTTTTTCAATTTGGGGCTGCTTTTATTTGCTTTAGGCTTAAGCACATTTTTAAAAAATAAAAACTTTACAGATTGATACTGATTAAATGCTAAAAATTTTAGATGAAAAATTTAAAAAAAATAAATTGGGATTTTTCCTGCAAAGCTTGCTGGCAACAGCCGTGGTGTTTATTATTCTTTTAGTGCTTGATCCGGTTTCCAATTCAGCGGTTATCGCCAGTTTAGGAGCAAGTTCGTTTATCGCGTTTACAATGCCCCATGCTAAAGAATCAAGCTTTCGTTGTCTGGTTGGCGGATACATGATTGGGGTTATTATCGGAAATTTATGTTATTTTATATCGATAGCGGGATTTATGCAAAATGTTCAAATTTTAAATCAACATTCCGCGGTTATCTTTTGCGCAATTGCTGTGGGTTTGTCGATATTTTTAATGGTGATCACTAATACCGAACATCCTCCGGCAGCCGGCATGGCTTTAGCTTTATTTTTAAATCAAGCCGGACTAAGAGCAATACTCGTTGTTTTGGCGGGAATTACCAGTTTGGTTATTATAAAAACCTGGCTGCGGCCCTATCTCAAGGATTTAGTTTAAACTGAATATAAACAAGATAAGGATATTATGAGTTTTAAACTTGCGATTTTTAATTCTCAGGCATGGATATGGCTGAAAAGGGGAATTACCACCGGATTGGTGTTAAATTATTTGCTGATTGGCGCGATACCTTGCTGGGCTATAGACAAAACAAACACCAAGCAGTCTGGGAACAATCAAGTCAATATAAAGAGCCCGAATGTAGCGGGAGGATTTTATCCAAAGGATCGCGTTGAGTTAAATAATATCCTGGACTTTTTACTTAATTCTGAGGAAAAACCCATAATTAAACATCATGTCTATGGGCTTATCAGTCCGCATGCCGGATATATATATTCCGGACAAGTCGCGGCCAAAAACTATCAGGCGATTACCCCGAACCAATATAAGACCATAGTAATTCTCGCGCCATCACATTACTTTAAGCTTGATTGTGCGGCGATATACAGCCAAGGGTCTTTTCAAACTCCTTTAGGCCTGGTAAGCATTGATCAGGGATTTGCGCAGCAATTAATTAAAAATGAGACTAAACTATTTACTTATAATCCCAGTGTTTTTGAAAAAGAACATGCGATTGAGGTCCAGCTGCCTTTTTTACAAAAAACCCAGGATGATTTTAAAATAGTTCCGATTCTTATTCCGGCATTATCATATGAATTTACTCAATCATTAGCGCAAGCTTTAAGCGCGTTAACCGCAGATAGAGACGATGTGCTGATAATTGCCAGCACAGACTTATCGCATTATCATGATCTGGCTACCGCGAATAAAATTGATCAGCAGACATTAGAATATATTTTAAAGTTACAGCCTAAACAATTATTTGATTTTGTGTCTGAGGGTAAAAGCGAACTTTGCGGCTCAGCAGCGGTAGCTACATTACTCCAAGTAATGATAAATCTAAAAGCAAATAATGCTCAGTTGCTTAAATACGCGACATCTGCTGATTCAGCTTATATGCCCAGTCTGGATAAAACCAGTGTTGTGGGCTATGCCGCGGTTATTTTTACCAACCCGAAGAAATTAGCAATAAACTCAAACCAAAGGAGTGGCTTAATGCTAAACAGCAATCAAAAAAAAGAATTGATCAGTGTTGCTCGTGAATCAATAGTTAATATTGTTAAAAGTAATCGAAAACAAATTGTTAGTTCTGATGATCCGGAACTGATGCAAGATAAAGGCGCATTTGTTACGATTTATAAAAATAATGCTTTGCGCGGCTGTATTGGGATGATTAAATCAGACCAGCCATTGGTTAAGGTGGTAAATGATATGGCTGTACAAGCCGCAACTCGCGATCCTCGGTTTGCGCCTGTGAGTGAAGATGAACTGGATAATATTGAACTGGAAATTTCAGTAATCAGTCCGATTGAGCGAATCACTGATATAAACCTGATTCAAGTGGGAAAGCATGGATTGATCGTTAGCAAAGGATATAATTCAGGATTATTATTGCCGCAAGTAGCCGCAGAGTATAATTGGAGTAAAGAAGAGTTTTTGGCTGAAACTTGTGTAAAAGCAGGGTTAAGCAAGGATGACTGGAAAAAAGGAGCGGAAATATTTATTTTTTCCGCGGAAGTGTTTAGTGAAAAAGAATTGCAGTAAACCTCGGCACAAGGACATAAGGTCAATAGCTAATAGTCGATAGTTTTTAAAAAATCTAAATCCTAAATAAACCAAAAACTACAAAAATAAAAATCAAACTTTTTTATATTTTTTTATTTATCCTGAGCGAAGTCGAAGGGCTTTTACTATCAGTCATTGACCATCAGCTATTAGCCTGCCAATTTCTTTTTAAGATTATCCGGATCGCGAGTAACCTGCATGGCTTCACTAGTTCCGATTAATTTGCGGTTGAGCAGTTCCTGCAAAGCCTGATCAAGAGTCTGCATGCCTTGTTCCCGACATGTTTCAATAACTGAATAAATTTGATATGTTTTACCTTCCCGGATCAGGTTTCTGATTGCCGAGTTAACCACCATGATTTCAACCACCGGTACGCGGCTTTGCTCGTCAGCTGTAACGATTAATTGCTGAGAAACAACTGCTTGTAAAGTAATTGAAATTTGGGTTCGAACTTGTTGTTGTTGATGCGGGGGAAATACATCAATAATTCGATCAATGGTTTGCACAGCATCAGTGGTATGTAGAGTAGCTAAAACTAGATGTCCGGTTTCCGCAGCAGTGATCGCAATACTTATTGTCTCCAAATCGCGCATTTCTCCTACTAGGATCACATCCGGATCCTGCCGCAAAGCTTCTCTTAAGGCAAAAGCAAAAGAGGCCGTATCCTGACCGATTTCCCTCTGGGAGACCAATGATTTTTTATGGGTATGAAAATATTCAATGGGATCTTCTAAAGTAATAATATGACAGCTGCGTTCCGCATTTATC
Organism: Candidatus Omnitrophota bacterium; assembly: GCA_018817165.1. Taxonomy (GTDB): domain Bacteria; phylum Omnitrophota; class Gorgyraeia; order B26-G9; family B26-G9; genus JAHITE01. The sequence goes on along the minus strand of JAHITY010000017.1, from coordinate 25,978 downwards.
AAATCGACAATTGCCGCCAAAGTTGTTGATTTACCTGATCCGGTTGCTCCGGTAATCAGAATAAGGCCGCGGCGTCTGCGGGCAATATCTTTTAAAATCGGAGGCAAACCTAAATCGGAAAAACTTAAAATCTGATTGGGAATGAATCTTAGGGCTAAGGCAACACTGTTGCGCTGAATATAAAGATTGACTCTGAACCGACAGAACAGATCGCGTTTTTCATTTAAATAAGAATAGGAGAAATCCAGTTCATTTTCTTTTTCAAATTTTTCTTTACGCGGCTCATTTAAAATCGCGTAAGAAAGACGTTTGACTTCATCAGGAGTAAGTTTTTCTTTATCAGAAAAATACAATTCACCATTAATCCGCATGGCAGGCGGAGCTCCGGCAACTAAATGTAAATCTGAAGCATGTTTTTCGGTTACTTCGTCAATCAAATCAAAAATTGTCATATAAGCATCTCCTTAGAAAAATATAATATCGCTTATCAATACCTTTGTCAAGAATTCGGGGAATTCGAACATTACTATTTTCAGTAATTTACCTACAGCTTCCGGTGGAATATTTATTACACATGTATGCCAGCGATCATTTAACTCCATAGGATAATTGGAATTTGTTTTTACAAAACTAGTTGGTTTATCTTTTTCCGGTAAAGTAAATAGTTTTAAAACCAGATGATTCTCAATGTCCGGAATATTTTTCGGATCGTATTCAATTTTAAATCTAAGCAGCAATCTGTGCGGCAGTTCAAAAGGAGAAACTTTTTTACTGACAATATTAAAATCCGAAATATAAAATCTATTGGCACCTGAACTAGCAAGTTTGGTTAAAATCATTCCCGGGTCTTGAAAGACTACGCTAGCAGAAGAAGTCCAGTAGCTTTCCTGTCCCGGCGTAAAGTTTGAACGATATTTGATCATTTTATTTTCCAGGGGAATCATTTCTTCTCCCAAATCAATAAAATTTAAACTGGCAATTTCTTCAGGAGAGGGAATATCATTGCGGATCAGTTTATTATGTGATTGTTCGGGTTTAACTGATTTAGTAACAACTTCTAAATCAGAGATTATATTTTTCTGGTAAAGTTTTTGTAAGGCCTGGTCCAAAGTCTGCATGCCTTGCTCTTTACCGCTTTCAATTGCTGAATAAATCTGATGATATTTTTTTTCCCGAATTAAATTCTGAATAGCTTGGTTTGAATGCATAATTTCCAAAGCCGGAACCCGTCCGCTATTATCATGGCGCATGACTAGTTGCTGGCAAACTATCGACTGTAGCGAGATAGCAAGCTGGGTTCTGATCTGGTGCTGAGCATTAGCGGGAAACGCCCCGACTAAGCGGGTAATTGTTTGAATACAGTCCGTGGTAGACATGGTGGCAAAAACCAAGATTCCGGTTTCTGCGGCTTCCAGGGCAATGCGAATTGTTTCCATATCGCGCATTTCATTGATTACGATAACATCCGCGTCCTGACGAATCGCTTCGCGGAGAGCGCAGGGGAAGCTAATACAATCAGTGCCGACTTCTCTTTGAGAAAATAATGATTTAATCGGTTGGAAGAAATATTCAATCGGATTTTCCAAAGTAATGATATGACAGCCGCGTTTTTTATTTAAAGCATCAAGAATCGCAGACAAAGTGCTGGTTTTGCCGCAGCCGGCAGGGCCGCCAAGGATAACCAGCCCTTTTTTTAATTCAGATAGTTTATTAATATTCTCCGGAAGATTCAGCTCCGGGATTGTGGGCGTATTTTCGGAAAGCGTGCGGAATAAAGCATTGGTAAAACCTTTTTGTTTGTAAAAACTAACCCTGATCCTGCCCAATGAATCCAGAACATAAGTAAAATTTACAGAATTATCCTGGGCAAATACTTTTGCTTGAGCAGAATTCATTAAAGAATCAGCCAAATGATCAATTTGCCGCGCGTCAATTTTTTGCGAATTTCCCGGGATCAATCTGCCTGCAATATTAAACAAAGCCGGAAGTCCAGCACTCATATGCATGCTGGTCGCTTTTTTTTCCTGCATTGTTTTTACTAATTCTTCGAGCATAAATTTAACAACCTTTGAATACTAGTTATTTTTTTTGCGCTTAATAATTTTCCTGCCATTTTATAAAGGAAATTCCGGCAATAAAATCCGGAGGAGGATCAGGAACCATTATCGGCTTATATTCTAAATCTAAAGCTTTTCTTAAGATGATTTCATTTGCGACAATACAGCCTTCAAGCTTGAAAGTCTCTAAATCAACAATTCCGTTTTCGGAAAATAAAATACCGTCAAAATCGCGGTCTTGGGGATCAGTTACGCCGCTTTCAATAATATCTCCATCTTTAGTAATTAATGTCGGGTATTCTGGCCGCCATTGCCGGAAGAAAATTCTCCCGCCAGTGGGGACAATAACTTCTCCAGCGCGAAACACAATTGTCTGATAACTTTTTGCCGCAGTATAAAAATTAATACTAAAAACCTCATTATCCATGTCTTCGTTGCCTTTGCCTGAGGAAAATTTACAAAAATTATCAATTTGCATATCAGCGTATTGTCCGGGATTTAAACTAATAGCTGGACTAAGAATAACCGTTTGACTGTTTTCCGCTCGACCAGAAGGAGGAGGAAAAGTCCAATTAGTAATAAACGCTGCCTGTCCTTGGACTTTGCTGCGGATGTTTTCATAAGCCGCGGAATTAGGAGGCGGATCCCAGGCAATACTCAAGCCAGTAATTGTTAAAGGAACATCACTATTATTGCGAATCTGAAATTCCACATCACTGTTGGTATTAGCTATCCGGGTCAGATCAATATAATCCAGCCCAGATGGGCGATATTCATTGATAATCTCGATTCCCCCGACTGCCGTGATCATGCATCTAGGGAAAGATAGATTTTTGTAATAAGAATTAATAATCACTTTGCCGGTTATATAATAACTGTCTTCTTTATAATTAGCGGTTGTGGATGAGGCAGTAACAGAGTCAACAAAACTATCCAAACCATTAAAAGTATAATCTCCGTCAAAAAATTTAGTGGCCCGATTGCGGTAAGCCAGCAAGTCGACTGACGGCATGCTGACCAGAGGATCACCCAAAGAACCTTGAGCAATATCACCGTCAATTTCCAGATCATTAGCCGCAGAACTGGAGGCAAGTCCTACGCTGACTGGATAAAAAGTTGAGCCATCAGAAAAAGTAATATTAAAAGTCGTATTATCCATATCAATCTGGGGATTAATATTTCCGCTGATTCTACTGCTGAAAGCTTCCAAACTAATCTGGGCAGTAGCATTATTGGCAATAAGCACAGGTTCATCAAAGTTAATCATTTCGCCGCTGGCAGCGCGGTTGCCGCCATTGTCAAGACTATCCCAGACAGTGCCATAGTTTGTTCCGCCAGAGACTCTAATACTGACTTCAGTATAATAAGCAGTGGGAGTTGTCCAAGTAGCGGTTAATTGAGTAAGGGTTAAGGTTGCTCCGGTTTCATTTTTCACATCAAATATTAGATTAGAATTAGAGTTTTGATCTCGGGAACCATCAACATAATGAAACCCAGATTCAATGCCCAGGCCTAATACACTATTATTGGCATGAATATCTCCGTCTAAACTACCGATGGCTGTATCAGCAAAAGTAATATTAGTATTAGACATTAAGAGGAATTTCCAAGCGCATAAATAAATAATCGCCTCAGTAGTGCGCTGCGCAGCGCCAACATAGCCAGTGGAAATAATCCGGACAAAATCCTCACCAATATCCGTGGCTTCGGCAACTGTGACAATATAATAACCATCAGTCATGTTTTCCTGATAAGACCAGGGCATGGTATCAGCTTTTGGGGTTTCCACAATCAGACGCATTGCCCGATCAATGCCGGCTTCAGCGACAAAAAAAGCTTTTTCGCCATTTTCCTGATTGCGGGCAATACCGCTTTCACTGAGCATTGTCGATAAGTAAGTGGTGCTAAGCATAAATAAAATCACCATGACAATCAAAGCCAAAAGCAATGCAATGCCTTTATTGTTTCTTTTTTTTCGCTGAGGAACGATTTTATTGATTATTGCTTGTTTGATTTTTGAAAAACAATTTTTTTCCATTTTAGTCCTATAAATTAATTACTTAAATCATACTCGACAAAATCAAATAAAAATTAAATCTATTGTATGTTTCTTGAATAAATTGCTTTGCGCATAGTTGATGTATAATCAGTCAGCTTGCCGGTTTTTTTAATCCGCAAAGTCGCGGTGATAAAAATAACATTGCCAGGGCTGGTAGTAATAGCAGAGTACTGGTCAAAATATTTCAGTTCAAATAGATCGACATAATTCGCCAAAGGCGAAGCCGCTGTTTCCGAGTCAAACTTTCTTAATAGATCTGTCCCGGATGTTCCATCCCAAGTAAAAGAAATAATTTCATTGCTATCAGCAATTTTGTTATCATTTGTATCCGCATACCAAAAACGGATCTGATTAGCAGAGATTGTATAAAACTCACGACTATGTTTGATTTCATCACACATTTTATCTAATCCGATTCTAGCGTTTTGAATAACTTCTGTTTTATTTTCACCGGTTTCCCAAGATAAAGCGCCTTGACGCAAAAATTCATAAATCGGATAAAGGATGAGGGAGAGAATCATTAAAGTGCATAAAAGCTCGACCAGACTCATTGCTGATCTTTTCAGCTTTAAATTAGGCTCTATAATTCGTTTTAAATAATTATTTAATTTATTTTTAATTTTAATCTTCATCTTCATCAATATTATTTTAATAATCTGAAACAATTGTTTCAATTGTTTTGTCGTTTAGTTTTGGATGAGTGACTCGCACAGTAATACTTTTATAATATGTCGGAGAACTGGATATTACCCAGCTATTATTATTAACCCTTACATATTTAACGCTAACGCTTCTGGTGAAATTTTTAAAATCAGTCAGTACCAGCTGATCAAGGCTTTCCGGCGGATGTTTACTCCAATTATTATAATCATCAATATCATCAAAAGTAGCGCGATTATTCGCGTTTTCGCCAAAATCCGGGCCAAAAGAACTCAGATTAACCGGTTCATCGGGAAATTCATTTTCATCAAAACGTCTGCTTTTGATTTCTTCCATCAGGTCATCAGCTAAATCAGTAGCTTGGGTAACCAGTTCGGCATTGATATTTCCTTGGAAACCAATATAAAATTGAGATAAAAGGGGGATAAGCGCTAAGGCGAGAATCATTACTGCCATCAGGACTTCGATATAAGAAAACCCCGCTTGGCAATAAGCCTTGGCGAGGCTGGAATTAGATGAGAAACCTGAATATTTTCTCATTTCATTTAATACGCTTTCTGGACTTATCATTGGGCAACCATAGGGTTATTAAACAAGCAAAAACCTAATCAGTTTTAGGTCAAAATTATAGGTAACTATACTATTTTCCGTGATTTATGGCCTTATTTTTCCTGAATTGATTTTACCATTTGACTGATTGTATGTCAAGCCAATTATCGAGGGAAAACTTTACTTGACAGCTAATTACACTTAATGATAAAATTAAACACGGAAACCCTTTTAATTAAATATGTTAAAAAGAAAATCACAATATAAAAGACTTAATTTTTTATCCGGCATTCAAGCGAATTCCGGGTTTAGTTTAATTGAGTTACTGATTGTTATTTCGATTATTGGAATCTTGACATTATTGGGAATTCCTTTGTTTCGGGATTTTATCCAGTTTTCTTCTTTGAAGAGCGACGCTTGGAAGCTGGTTTCAGATTTGCGTTCATATCGCCAATTAGCGATTATTGAGCATAATAATTATAGCTTTGTATTTGATCTAAATAGTGATTCTTATATTATTGAGCAAAGGAACTCGGGGACTAATGCTTTGATTGCAACTGTTGCTACCAGAACACTTAGCAATGATATCACCCAAGCTGTGGACACTACATTTATGCCTAAGGGCCAGGCAAATATCGCAGCTCAGATTAATATAAAGGGGAAGAATTCAGCAGACCAGGTAATTATTAATGTGTTTGCTACCACTGGTTTGTCAAAAATGACTGGACCGTAAAACATGCTACCGAAACTCAAACAAATCAAAGGCAACTTAGATCAGGAAATCAATTTATTTGAACCAGGGCAGAAACTGGTGGGTATTGATATTGGTTCTGATTTGATTAAAATCGCGGTGCTTAAAGAAGCTCCGATCGGGACCCGTTTGATTAGTCTTGCCTGCGTGGAAATTCCTTTGCCGGCTGCTGAGGAAACCCCCGAGGATGTGAAAAAAAGAATTAATTCCGCATTTAAAAAAGCAATTTCTCAGCTAACTACAAAAATAAAAAAAGTAAATACAATTATTATTACGCCGTCTTTAAATATTAAAAATCTTAGTTTGCCTTCAATGCCAGCTGAAGAATTAAAGGAATCAGTTCGCTGGGAAATGGAACAGAATATTACTTATCCGATTGATACCGCTACTGTAGATTTTTTAGTTTCCGGAGAAACTATCCGTTCGGGAGCAAAGAATTTGGAATTAGAAGTTGTTGCCGCGCAAAGTGAGGAAATCAATCAGTTTATTCAAAGATATACGAGAAATAAGCTAATAGTCAGTTCAATTAATATTCCGGCTTTTTGTCTTTGGAACACATTTCAAAAATCCAATCAATGGAAAGAAGATGATACAATTGCCTTGGTGGATATTGGCGCTGCTTCTACAAAAATTAGTATTTTCACAAAAAATATCCTGCGATTTACCCGGGAAATATTTTTCGGCGGAAAAAGCCTTACGCAGACATTGCAAAAGGATCATAATCTTTCCTATGAAGAGGCTGAGAACCTTAAGCTAAGATACGGTTTAAGTGAAGCTTCAGCTTATTATTCAACAATCGCTGATACGCTCAAGCAGCTTTCCGGACAAATGGACAGATCATTTGGTTATTATAAGGCTCAGTTTCATATTGAAAGAATTGATCGTCTGGTTATCTACGGCGGCACGGCAAAATTGATTAATCTGGATAAATTTCTTACGGAAGAGCTGGGAATATATGCTGAGATCGGATTGCCGCTCAATGGTTTGTTGTTTAATCAAAAAGCTTTTGAGAATATTGATGACTTTTCCGCGTTTTTCGCGATAGCAATTGGCGCGGCTTTGAACAGCGGCAATGCTAAACGAATAAATCTGCTGCCGGCTGATCTGCGAAAAGACAAGAGCCTCGGCATAAAAAAAACATTGTGCAAAATAATTCCCGTAATCCTAATATTCGCGCTATTTTTTATCTATGGAAGATTAATTGATACAGAAAAAACTCTAACTCGAGATAAAGTAGCCAAAGAAGAGATTATCAGCAATTGGAAAGAGCAGCAGGATTTTGAAAGAAAATTAAAATTTCTCAAATCTTTACCAGATAATCAAGAAACATGGATTAAAATTTTTCGCGGGATAAGTGAGATTATTCCGGAAGGAGTTTGGCTCAACTCAATTACTATGGAAGAAAAAAATAAAAAAATTGTTTTAAAAGGCGCCGGGCAAACAAATATCTTGGTATTGGAACTTGTTCGCAAGCTGGAGTCTTTACCTTATTTTAGCAGTGTTATGCTGGAGTCAGTTGAAGAAAAAGCAGACTTGAAAAACAATACAGCTATTACCATCTATTTTAAAATAACCGTAGGAAAAAAATAAACATGGACATGCCCGCAATAAATTTGCCAAATATTCAGACGAAGTATAAAGTAATCGCCGCGCTTGGAATAATTGCTTTGTGTCTGGGCTATTATTATGATCATGCCTACAAGCCCCATGCCGAAAAAATCGAGGGATTAGAATCTGAACTACTGACGGTAGAAGACACTTTGAAAATAATCAGAACTTTAGAATACTCAGACACTAAAACTGATCCGGAGATATTAAGCAATATCAAGGCAAAAAAGAACGCTGTGCTTATGGGGATTGAAAAATATGAAAGCAAACTGGCTAATAAAAATCAATTTTCTAAAATTCTTGAGCAGATAGCGCTACTTTCTTATGATGTGGGTTTTGATATCAAGGCGCTGGAACCAAAAGAGTTTACTTTGAAGCAGGATTATAATAGTATGTCATTGAATATGGAAGTTAATTCCCAATTTCAGAGTCTGCTGGATTTTCTCGAGCGTTTAAAAGAAATGCCGGTATTTCCGGAGAGTATTTATATTGAGGTTAGTGAAAGACCAAATTTGGTAATCAGATTAAATCTTGCAATACTCGCCAGGTAGGTAAAATGGATAAAATAAAGATAAGTAAAAATCAAATATTTAAAATTTTAAATCAAATGGCAGCTAAGCGTTTTTCTACCCAAGAAAAAATTGGTTTAATTATTATCTTGATAACTTGCATTTTAATTGGTAATTATTTTTTTAATAATTGGATTATTTCTTTGAAAAATAAAAACAATGTTGTTATCGCTCTAACACCTGCATTTAAACCTAAATTGCCGGCCCCGCTTTTTGTCAAAAAAACAAATGATGAATTGATAATAATTGAACCAGAAATTAAGAGAATTAGAGATCCTTTTCTCTCATCCAAGCATCCCGAGGAAGTAAAAGCTATTGCAATAAAAAAAGCAACTGTTGATTTAAAAGTAAGCGGCATCCTTTGGGATGATAAGATCCCTTCAGCAATCATTAATTCAAATATTGTGAAAATTGGTGACATAGTTGAAGGAAAGACAGTGGTCGATATCGAGAGAAATCAGGTTATTGTCATGGAAGACGGCAAGATTTTGGTTATTGAACTTAGAAAATAGTAACTGTTTAACCATTATTTATTTTTTACCCAGAATATTAATATTCAAAAATATAAATTTAAGCTCAAAACATCTAAACAAATAATAAGTTTATTATTATGAAAGAAAAACAAATAAAAATTCAGGTATTGCATTTAATTACTCGCATGATCGTCGGCGGCGCTCAGGAAAATACCTTATTAACGGTAAATGGCTTAAAGCGAATTCCTGACTATGAACTTACGCTTTTAACCGGACCGTCTTTAGGCCCGGAAGGAGAATTGCTGAGTAAATCCAGCAGTTTTAAAATTAAGCTGTGTCATTATCTGCGAAGAAATATTAATCCGCTGTTTGATTTTATTGCTTTTTGCCAAATATATAGCTTTATTAAAAAAAACAAGTTTGATATTGTGCATACTCACAGTTCCAAAGCCGGAATATTAGGCAGATTGGCAGCAAAACTTGCCGGAACAAAGATAATTATTCATACCATACATGGCCTGCCTTTTTTTGCTGAACAAAGTAATCTGAAAAATAAAGGATACATTGCTTTGGAGAAATTCGTTGCGCGTTTTACGCAAACAATTATCTGTGTATCACAATCAATTATTGATCAAGCGGTAGATGCTAAAATAGCAGAAAAAGAAAAATTTGTAAAAATCTATAGCGGCATTGAATTGATTCATTATAAAAAAGATCCTGAGATCAGAGCGGCTTATCGCAAAAGACTGGGCATCCCTGCGAATAGTCTGGTGATTGGAAAATTAGCCAGATTATTTAATTTAAAAGGACATGATTTTCTGTTAGATGCCGCGGTAATTGTTAAACGAAAATCCCCCAAGTTGAAAATTTTATTTATTGGTGATGGGATTCTTCGCAATCAATTAGAAAAAAAAGCGAAAAAACTCGGGCTTAGCGACAATCTTATTTTTACCGGCTTAATTCGTCCAGAAGCTGTGCCTTATTATCTTCAGTGCGTCGATGTCTTAGCGCATACCTCTTTGCATGAAGGATTGCCTCGGGCAGTTGTCCAGAGCTTTGCCTTAGAAATACCCGCGGTTTGCTTTAATCTGGATGGAGCGAAAGATATTATCCGCAATCAAGTAAATGGAATTTTGGTCAGTCCGAAGAATATCCAGGAATTAGCCAATGCTTTAAGCCAATTACTGGGCGATAAAAAACTTCGCCAGCAAATGGGCGCGCAGGGTAATCTTTTGGTCAGGGAAGCTTTTGGCAGTCAAACCATGGTCTCGTCAATTGATTTTGTATACCGCAGATTATTAAAATCATTAGACAGTAAAGTTACAAACAAAGATGAACTGAAGCAAATTAAAAAGATTAATAAAAAAATAAAAAAACTTAATAAAAAAATTAATTAATCCAATAAAATAAATACAAAATATGTGGAAAATAATTTACAGTTATATTTTTATTTTCAGCGCAATCGCTTCACTACTTTTAGTAAGTGTTTTTCGCCAGCTAGCGATTAAATTTAAAATCATTGATCTGCCCCAGGCGCAAAGAAAAATCCATCAAACCGCAACCCCACTTTTAGGCGGAGCGGCAATGTACGCAGCTTTTACCTTGACCATTGGCTTAAATTTAATAATTGTATATTTTGCTTCACGGCAAGGAATGATCCCAAAGTATATCTATCCGTATCTGGCGGGGATAAAATCCATAGCCCCACAACTTATCGCTATTTTAAGCACAACGTTCATTTTAGTGCTTATGGGAATTTATGATGATATTAAAAACCTGCCGGCTTGGCTGAAATTAGGCTGGGAAATCGGCTTGGCCAGTATCGTGTTTTTTAGCGGCATAAAGATCAGTTTATTTGTCGACAATCAATTTATCAGCTGGCTATTGACAGTTTTATGGATCGTCGGCATCAGCAATGCCTTTAATTTATTGGATAATATGGATGGTTTAAGCAGCGGCATAGCATTGATTTCGAGTGTTATTTTTTTTATCGCGGCTTTTTTTGCTCAGCAGTTTTTTGTTGCCACGATTCTAGCTTGTTTTTGCGGAGTTTTAATCGGGTTTTTATGGTTTAATTTTCCGCCGGCCAAAGTATTTATGGGAGATGCCGGCAGCTTATTTATTGGTTATACTTTAAGCATTCTGACCATAATCAGCACTTATTATACTAATTCAACGCCCACAGTCACGCCAATTGTTATGCCTTTATTGATCATGGCGGTGCCAATTTTTGATACATTTTCCGTTATATGGATCAGAATTAAAAATAAACAACCGATTTTTCTGGCGGATAAAAACCATCTTTCGCACAGACTGCTGAACCGGGGAATGAGCGTCAAGCAGACTTTGTTTTTTATTTATCTGGTTAATTTTAGTATCGGCTTGGGAGCATTATTGCTGCGGGATTTAAATTATCAGGGCTGCTATCTGATTTTAATCCAGGCAGTGTGCATGATTTTTATAATTGCGCTTTTAGAAGGGAATACGCAATGATTCGTATTCTCCTGGCTTTGGTCATTGGATTGTCTGCTGGGTTTTGGCTGATTTTTCGCAAATTAAAAGATTTACTATTAACAGCACGCATAATCACAGCTTTGGTTGCAGGAGTTTTTTTTCTGAGAGCAATTCTAGGTGAAACTTATTTTTTCGCTCCGTGTTTGGTGTTTCAAACTCTGATTTTCAGTTTAGGATTTATTTATTTTACCTATCTTTATATAAATATAAATTATAAATATAAGTTTAATCCGATTAATCTTGCTTCAGCGAATAATTCAGGGTTTCGCTTTTCTTTTGATTGGGCAGATAAAATACTTGGTTTGTTTGTTTTTGGTTTAGGGATCAGCGCTTATTTTTCGGTTTATAAACAGGCGAGTATCAGTAGTCTGTTTTATTTTTTATCCCTGTTTGTTTGGTATAAGCTGATCAGCAGTTTACCCCAGCATAAAAATCTCAGCAGTATCTTTCAAACAATAATTTTCTGCGCCAGCTTTTGCTTGATTGTTTATGGATTTTATCAATATAGTATTGGTTTTGAGAGTATGCGTAAATTTTTGGCTCAAAACCCAGAGCAGATGATTCAGACGCAAGAGTTTATCCGCAGAATGAAATCTAATGTCGTATTTTCCACTTTTTTATATGCTCCGGCATTTGGCTGTTATTTAAGCATGATGTTTTTAACCATTTTGGGATTTTGTTTGTCTGAAGGAAGTTTATTGAAAACAAAATTTAACTCGGTTTTGTTGTTTAAATATCTCATCCTGATAGCAATAATTCCTTTATTAATTTTGACCAAGGCTAAAGGCGCCTGGATGGCTTTGCTATTGAGTTTAATATGTTTTTTTATTCTGCTCAGGCCAAAAACCCGAGATAAATCTTTGCTGTTTAAATCCATTCTTGGTTTATCTGGATTATTTATTGCAAGTTTTATGCTAATCAGCAGCTCGGATAAAATCCATTTGCCGAAAATGATTAATTTCATTGCTTCATTTGAAGTCCGATGGGAGTATTGGAAGGCAACATGGGCGATGATCTGCCAAAGACCAATTTTCGGGTTTGGCCCTGGAACTTTCAGCAGTGTATATCCGCTTTTTAAAACTCTGAACGGTGAAGAAACCATAATGGCACATAATAGTTTTTTACAGATATGGGCAGAAGGAGGCAGTCTGGTTTTTATTGTATTTATTTTGTTTTGGTTAAAGTTTCTTCAACAGGCAATTGTAAACCTAAAAAAAATCACAGATAGTTCGCGCTTTATCAGCATTGGTTTGTTTTGCAGTATTATTTGTTTTCTATTAATTAATCTGATTGATTTTAGTTTATTCGATCAGCAAACAGCTTTAATTGCTTTTGGTTTGCTTGGATTATTGCAATATCATCTCAGCTTAGGACTAAATATCAAATCAGAATTATCGGATATTAGTTCTAAAAATAAACCTTTTTGGGGATGGCTTAAACAAATTTGTTTGGTTCTTGTTTGTCTGTTCTTGGCGGTTTTAATCTTTTATGCAATGCAGATGTATACAGCCCTGGCTTATGATGAAAAAGCATCTCAAGAGTATATAAATAATAATTATCCCCATGCTTTGAGTTTAGCGGATAAAGCAATTAATCTCCAAAAAAACTGCGCAGAGTATTACTTTCACCGCGGGATTATTCTGGAGAAAATGATTTCCAACCCAAATATCAGTATTGCTGAAAAAAAAGAATTATTAAACCAAATAATCAGCAATTTTCAAACAGCGGTAAATCTCGACCGATTTTTACCGCGTTATCATTATAAATTAGGGCAGGTCTTGTTTAATTCTGGTCAGAAGCAAGATCTGCAAATAGCTGAGCAAGAATTTAAAAAAGCAGCAGAACTTTATCCTGTACAACCTTTTTATCATGAGCAACTTGCCCAATTTTATGGCATACTTGGCCGCCCAGAAGACAGTGAAAAAGAAAAAAAGCAAGCAGAGTACCTGAAGAAATTTTATAAAAAAGGGACAAGATAGCTACAGAAAAAAGTTCTCGAGTTAACGTGTTTTCGAGTTGAATAATATTTTGCTTCTAACTCGGGCACGTGCTAAAGCACAAACTAATTAACACAAGATCACAATGACACAGGTCATTAAGTCGATGATTGCTCTCTTATAGTTAAAAAACAGAACTGGTCCAATTTCCTGGTAGATTAATTACGCTATTGACTAATTAAAAATATCGAGTTATCATATAGTTTATATAGAAAAGGAGGAAGTAGTTATGAAGAAATTTGTTGGATTTTGGTTGTTGGCAGTTTGTTTATTTACATTCACTCAAGGCGTTTTTGCCGCGGACAGCAAGGGAGCCGCGCCTAATTCAGGTGATGGTGTTTCTGACGGAAGTGGGATGACCACTCAAGACGGACCAAGTGGAAGTGGCACAGGAACTCCTGCGCCAAATTCCGGTGATGGAGTTTCTGACGGTTCAGGTAAATAAAAGCTCTATTTTAAAAGAAAAAAGGATAGCCAGAAAACGGCTATCCTTTTTTTATAATGTAGAATAGTCGCTGTATTCAAACTTTAACTTCAAAAGGATAGTAAATGAACGAATGGTACAATGAATTAAATAGGCCATTGCTGGCGCCCCCAGACTGGGTATTTGGCCCGGTTTGGTCAATCCTGTATGTGATGATCGCGCTTTCGATTATCCTGTTTATTAAGAAGCATAAAGCTCAGCATGCATTGGGGATATATTTTTTAATTACAGCACATTTGATCAGCAACTTTATTTGGACCTGGATTTTCTTTGGCTTAAAGTCACCGGGCTTAGCTCTAGGAGATATTATTTTTATGGATATTAGTTTGATCATAATAATAAGATACTTTTGGAGGCAATGCAGGATATCCGCGCTATTATTACTGCCTTATCTAGTTTGGATTATATTTGCTACATATTTAAACACAGCATTTTTTCTAATAAATTAAACTGAATAAATAATAAAAAACTAATAGCTGATGGCTTTATAGCTAATAGCTGAAAACTAAACAGAACCTTTCCGATTTTTTTTAATAGATTATTCTCTAAATACATTGCTTTTGTTGTGTAATAACACTTGCTATTGAGCTATGCGAGTGGTAGAGTTTTTGTAGAAGGTTTGGTTTATTAAGTGTAGTGGTTTGCTTAATGTTTCGGTAGAAGAGTGGGCATAAGAGTATTGGCTTATTCAAGTAAATTATCGATTGATAAAATTAGCTTTATTTTTGGGGATATGTTTCGTGATTTATTATATTTTTAAAATAGGAGGGGTAAATGTTTAAAAGAATATTGCTTTTCAGTTTGGCTTTGATTATTTTAAGCTTAAATACCAGTTTATGTTATTCCGCTAAACTCAAAGATACAGAATCAGCATCCCATGCTGATACAGCCGCGATTTACGATATTGTGGATACTTATCAGTACCCGGGGTTTAAAATCATTCAGTTTAATCTAGCAGTGCTTTCGCATTATTCCTATATGCTTATCAGTGGCAATCAAGCTATTGTTGTTGATCCCGGAAGAGATGTTTTTAAATACATTGATGTTGCTAAACAAGAAAATGTGGAAATAAAAGGAATCCTCCTCAGCCACAGTCATGCTGATTTTGTCGCCGGTCACAATGAATTAGCAAAACGAACCAAAGCGCCTATCTATATTAGCGAAAAAGCGAATGCGGGGTATGCGCATACACCGACCAGAGACGGTTCGATTATTTCATTAGGCAATGTGACGATTAAAGTTCTTGAGACTCCCGGACATACACTTGATTGTACAACTTCACTTGTCTATAGCTCTGATGATAAAAATATACCTAAGGTCGCGTTTTCAGGAGATACGCTTTTCGTGGGCAGTATTGGCCGGCCTGATTTGATGGGCGGGACAATTTCTGCCGCGGAACTTGCTTCAATGTCTTTTGATACCTGGACAAAAAAATTATCGATTATTGATGATAGTGTGGTTGTTTTTCCGGCTCATGGCGCGGGATCTTTGTGCGGAGCGCATCTAAGCGATGACCCATATTCTACTATTGGCAGAGAAAGAAAAACAAATGTTTATCTGCAGATCAAGAACCGCAATGAATTTATAGCAGCAGTTCTTGAAGGACTGCCGGAGGCTCCGCAGTATTTTAAATATAATGCGGCGATGAATAAAAATGGGCCGGAATTGATTAATTGGGATGAACCGCTGGATAAGGTGAAGGCTGATAAACTGTTAACTGATTCAAAATATTATTATCTAGTGGATATTCGAAGCGCGAATGAGTTTGCTCAAAACCACATCCCGAATTCAGTTAATATTGGTTTGCGGGGTCGCATAGAGACTTGGACGGGAATTATGGTCCCGTGGGATTCAAAATTAGTCCTAACCGGAAATGATGAAGAGTTAAAAGAAGCTGTGTATCGGCTGCATCGTGTGGGATATAAAGCCAAGGTAATTAACTTTGACACCTGGAAAAGTTCCGGTATGGCGATGACAAAAAACAATATGGTTGAGCCAAAAGATTTGTACGCGCTTATGGAAAAAGGAGAGGCTCCGATCATAGTAGATGTCAGATTGCCTAGTGAATGGATGGGATTAAGGATAGGAAAAGTTATTAATTTGGCCTTAAATCAATTGGAAAATCTTTGTTCAAAACTTGATCCAAAGCAGCCGGTTGTTGCCGTATGCAACTCCGCCTATCGCTCAAGCATGGCGATCGGTATTTTAGAGCGTAAGGAATTTACAAAAGTAAGTAGTTTAGCCGGAGGAAGTGAAGCCTGGATCAATGCCGGACTTCCGGTTTTTGGCGCGCAGACTGAACAATCCGCGAAAACTGCCGCGGTTTCAATACCTAAAAGAGAAATTAAGCTGCCGGGCAGAATATCTTGTGTGGAACTGAAAAGTCTAATTATGGATTTACCCGGCACCTTTGATTTGGTTGATATTAGACCAGCGGAACAATTCGCTGACTATCATCTGCCTGGTTCAGTTAACGCGGACATTGTGGATTTAATGAACAGTCCGGCGTATCTGGTCGGAACCGGGCCGTTAATTATTATTGATCGCGATGGTTCGCTTTCGATGATTATTGCCGGAATGCTATTTCAAAAAACGCAAAGACCGATTAAAGCACTGCGCGGAGGTCTTGAAGCCTACTGGGCTGAATCAGAGCTTAAAGATTTGCTGGATACAAAAATACCGGCCATGTCTATGCCTTTGGGTTCCTCTAAAAAAATGCAAATTCCGGCAAGTCAGACTGTAATCCCCGCGCTTCAGCCGCAGCCTGAAATCCAAGCACCGCAAAAAGCGCAAAAGAAAAGTGCGGGGTGCTAAGATGGAGAATAGTCCAAAACCATATATGAATCCATATCTGGCCGGGGTCTTCCTGGGATCAGTTCTTTTAGCTTCATTTCTTGTGCTTGGCGCGGGCTTAGGCGCATCATCCGGCTTGGCAAGGATTGCAGCAGCATTAGAATTAAGTATCGCTAAGACGCATACCTTATCTTCTGAATATTTCGGGAAATGGGGAGAGACACCGCTTAATTATTATTTGGTTTTTATGTTTGTCGGGACTGTTTTGGGAGGCTTATTTTCCGCTTTAGCGGCAAAAAGAATCTCTTTTCAGCTTGAGAAGGGCAAAGCGGCTTCTCGGTTATTAAGAATAAGCTTTGCCTTGATCGGCGGAATCATTATTGGTTATGCCAGCCGATTGGCACAGGGCTGCACCTCGGGACAAGCCTTAACCGGAGGGGCATTATTACTTACCGGAAGCCTTGTTTTCTTAATCTGTTTATTCGCGGGCGGTTATTTAGCCGCCTATTTTGTAAGGAGGCAATGGAATGATTGATACACTATATAGCCTCAACATTTTAGATACATCTTTAGCACTTTTAATTTCGCTTGTTCTGGGGATATTGTTTGGAGTTGCCTTAGAAAAGGCTGGCTTTGGGAGTTCACGAAGATTGTCCGGGATATTTTATTTTAAAGATATGGCGGTTTTAAAGGTTATGTTCACTGCCCTGATCACAGCCATGCTCGGTTTGCTGTACGCGCAGGCTTTAGGGCTTATCAGCGTGGAGAGCGTGTATTTAATGCCGACAATTTATGGCGCTCAAATTATTGGAGGATTATTGTTTGGCATAGGCTTTGTTATGAGCGGCTGGTGTCCCGGAACAGCAGCTGTGGGACTTGCTTCCGGCAAATGGGATGCGCTTATTTGTATTTTGGGCGCGATTTTAGGCAGTATATTATTTAATGAAACTTTTCATTTTATCCAGCCTTTATATACTAACGGAAACCAGGGCATTTTATTTTTATCTGATTCTTTGCATCTTTCAAAAGGAGTAACAGCTTTTCTTTTTACAATAATAGGAATTGCTGCTTTTTGGGGTGTGGAAAAAATAGAACAGAAAGTAACTGGAAAAAGCGAATACTTAGGCAGTCAATTTTTAAAAATATTTTCATTTGTCTTGTTTAGTGCGGCTTTGGGATTGATGCTTATTTACGGTCAAACTACAAGAAAAGCTTTGGTTTATCCTTTTTTTAAAAACACCCAGACTGCTTGTTTATTTTCAGAACAGGCTTTATTACAAAAGGTAGAAGAAGCGCAAGATCATATCGCCGCTGAAGAATTAGCGGAGCGATTATTAAATAATAATCAAGAAGTCCTATTAGTTGATGTAAGACCGGAAAATGAATATGCAAATTTTCATATAAAAGGAGCGGTTAATATTCGCTTATCGGATTTATCTGAGCAGTTAATTGGCTATAAAAACCAAGGGATAATTGTTTTATATTCTAATGGAATGACCCACCCGGCTCAGGCAAGAGACTCCTTAAACAGACAAGGATTTAATAATGTTTATATATTGACCGATGGATTATTGGGATTTGTTGATCTTTGTCTAAAGCCTGTTGCTTTACGTTCAGAGCCAGTGCCGGATGGACTTGCTCAAAAAATAAATTTATGGAGAGGTTATTTCTTAGGACAAGCTAAAGGGCAAAAAGGGGTGGAAGAAGTTAGAAACTTCGCGCATAAAGCTCCCGGGCTTATCGATACTCAGTGGCTTTCAGAAAACTATAAAAAACCTGATATGAAAATATTGGATTTACGGAGTCAGAATGAATATAATACTTCGCACATTCCGGGATCTCTGGCGATTTCACCCGAGAGTTTTCGCGGAGTAGTAAAGGGCGTTCCTTCTGTGCTTCTGCCGGCTGCTATTTTATCGCAAACTATTTCTTTGATGGGAATAAAACCAAATGATTTTGTGGTATTGGTTTATGGTGAAAAGCCGCATGATGCGACGCTTGTTAGTATGGTATTTGAAAGACTGGGGCATGAAAATTACGGGATATTAAATGGGGGATTTTTAAAGTGGCAAAGTGAAGGACGTCTGGTGGATACGGAATTACCCAAAGTCATTGATTCAAGCTATCGATTAAATTATGCGGATAATTTCACTGTTTATTATAAAACTGTTTTGCAGGCAATTAAGGATAAAGACGCGATTATTTTAGATGTCCGTCCGCAGGATTATTATCTTGGTCAAAAATCCGACGAAGCTCGCGCAGGGCATATTCCTGGGGCAATCAATAGGCCTTATACGGAAGATATCCGCAAAGCAGACAAATATTCTTTATTTAAAACCGTTGATGAACTCACGACAGCTTATAAATCAATTATTCCGACAAATGCTTCTAAAATTATTGTACATTGCCGCACAGGTCATCAGGCAAGCCAGACATTTTTTATATTAAAGAATTTACTTGGATACACGAATGTTTATTGGTATGACGGCGGATGGACCGAATGGTCTGCCCGAAAAGAATTGCCGATAAAATAGAAGGAAAATAAATGGAGGATTGCTTTTTTGTGGCAATGACGTAATTATAGGCTTGCCTTATTTTCACACTCAGATTTCACCTATTTTTACCTATATGCTTTGTACAACTAATTATCTTGTAGTAGGAACGTTCTACTGTATAATAGATAATAGCACTACGAGAAATAGGATCAATTTCCTTTTTAACGTTTTTTAAAACCATATTTACATAAGAGGTATAATGATTCTATTTAACTTCCTATCAAAAAACATATCGCAATTTCTTAATGGACAAATTGATTACATCTATTTCTTTTACGGCTTTTCCTTTTTCTTTTTCGGCGTCATCTGTCTTAACTCTGGATTTAAACAATCTCAAAAATTACCTTGGTTTTTGCTAGGCTTGTTCGGGATTATCCATGGGATAAATGAATGGCTGCAGCTTTTTATCATAATCGTAGGTACTGGAGTTGTTACATCGTTTTTGCATTCCACGCTTCGGATTGTGTCTTATTTTTTTCTTTTTGAGTTTGCCCGTATGGGATATTTTCAAATCAATAAAAAACTCCTTGTAAGGCCATGGATATATTTACCCATAGGGTTTATGATCTTTGTTGGCGCGCAATCAGCGATAAATGGGCTGTCTATTTACATTCGTTATGTTCTGGGATTTCCCGCGGGAATTCTGGCCGCGATTACTGTTATTTCCGCCGCAAAAACAGATAAAAAACAACAAAAATATTATTGGATAATTGGTGCGCATTTTATTATTTATGCGATTTTGACCGGACTTTTCGTGGAAAAATCTGATGTTTTTTTAGCAGCCCATTGGAACAATGATACCTTTTTTACATTCTTTGGATTTCCTTTAGAGTTCTGCCGTGCGGTGCTGATACTGTCTTTGTTAACAACGACTTTGTTCTTTTTTAATACTTTTTCTTCTGTAAATTATGACGTGAAGAAGAATTATTTGAACTTAAAATTTTCCCGTTTGTCTGTCATTCTGTCGGTTATTATCGTCCTGGGATTAGGGTGGGGACTGACTAATTTCATGGATTATTATTCTAATATTAAGCTGATCAAAAAAAGCATGGATATTAAAGGGTCGCCGCTGCAGAAACTTCTGAAAGAATTATCGACTCTTGAAAAAATATGTATTTCGCTTAGCAAATCACAGGTTATCCGGGCAGCAATTAATTCCTTGGACGGAAGAGAGAAAGTTCAGGAGATTCTCGAAAAGCTACTGACAAAAGAAAAACTGGTGAATTGTTATATTGTAGATAAAGAAGGCGCTGTAATCGCGTCTGCAGGAGAGCCTTTACCTGAAAAAGTTCATGAACTCCGATATATCTCTAAATTATATTTTCGTGATGCGGAATTAAATCAGGCGGGATATCATTTGTCGCCTGTTTCAGCTGACCGTGAACGTATTTATTTTGTCAGTTATCCGATTGAAAATGCGGAAGGCGGTATCGGTGCGTATGTAATATTGTCTAAAATCATAAAAGTTAAATTGCTTTTGGAATATCGTGTTTTTGGAATATTGATCTCATTATTCATTTGCATAGCGATCATCATTATATTTGTGGCAATGCAAAAAAAAGAGACGTTGATCAAATATATTCAGGAGGTTAACACAAAGCTCAAAGCAGCAGGACAAGTAAAAACAGATTTTTTGTCAATAGTTTCGCACGATTTAAAAACACCCCTAACTGCTATTAAAAATGCGGTAACGATCCTTATCCGGGACAAAACGAAGAATGGGTTTTCCAGCGCGCAGGAGAAGGAATTAATTGAGCTTATTCTAAAGAACACGGAACGTCAGGCAAGTATGGTGAGTAATCTTTTAGATGTGACAAAAATAGAATCCGGCGTATTAGCCTTAGATATTAAATATTACGACCTTTGGACCTTAACCCAGGATACCCTGCAGATTTTGAGTTCACAGGCTATGGAGAAAAATATTTCTATTGACCTTAAATCCAGTGTAAAGACACTGTCTGTTCCTGTCGATATTGACCATACTGAAAGAATCCTCGGGAATCTTATCAGTAATGCGGTTAGATATTCACCGGAGAACAGTCAGGTTATTGTTGAAATCATAGAGCAGGAGAATGATGTCTTGATCTCGATTGCAGATAAGGGTTATGGGATTGCTGATTCAGAATTGGACAAGATCTTTGACAAGTTTTACCGATCTCCGGACGCCACGCTGCGTCAAAAAGGAGGCAGTGGTTTAGGATTAGTTATCACAAAGGGGCTTGTTGAACTGCAGGGCGGTAAAATTTGGGTGAAATCAAAATTGGGGGAAGGAACAACCTTTTATTTTACTTTACCCAAATGGCGAAGTCGTTAATCAATAAAACTAGAATGGAAAGGAAGGTTATAATGGGAAATAAAAAGAAAATACTTATAGTTGAAGATGATAAAGATATTAATCGTACTCTGGAGATTTTTGTATCTGATTTAGGGTATGAACCTCTCATTGCATACAATGGAATGGATGGTATCTATAAAGCTAAAACGCAAAATCCTGATTTAATTATCTTGGATTTAATGATTCCTAAGCTTTCTGGAGAAGATCTATGCCGGGAATTGAAGTTGAGTGACGAATATAAACATATTCCTGTGATTATGCTAACTGCCAAAGATACTGATGCTGATCGGATTATCGAAAGGGTTATTGGAGCAGACATCTATATGTTTAAACCGTGCGATTTAGATCAATTGGAAAGTAATATCATCTCTTTGTTAAAAAAAAATTAAAAAAATATTTCATGTTAAATTCAAGTCTCAAAGCCAATTTAAATACCAAAGCAGTTTAATATGAGAGACAAACAAAATAATCGAGCAATCTTAAAAAAACAGAACCTTTCCTTTTTTATATTAATGATGTAATTACAGACTTAACCCCGGCGCAGAGAATATTTATATGCTTATGTCCAGATCGAGAGTTTTGCGTGTTTGGAGAGTGAGGGGTAATATGTGTCCCATGGTTAAT
The DNA here is from genome assembly GCA_018817165.1 of Candidatus Omnitrophota bacterium. Taxonomy (GTDB): domain Bacteria; phylum Omnitrophota; class Gorgyraeia; order B26-G9; family B26-G9; genus JAHITE01. Next base: position 3,950 of record JAHITY010000017.1, on the reverse strand, counting down.
ATTTTTTTTTGTGGGCAACTCTATATTGAGATACAGCTTTCGTAATACGACGGCATAAACCGCGCTGATATCATTATTTACCATGGGGATATCGTATTGCTGTATTGTGAGGGGAATATGCGGTTGAATATATCCATAAAGATCTTGATAGGTTCCGTATTCTTTTGTTCTGCCCAGATATTCCGCTGCCCAGTAGAGTAAGGGATTGGTAGCGAGAGCACGCGTTGTTCCGATTGTTGAAATTACCGCGTTTTCCGGATTCTGCCAGATTGCTTCATCCATGTCTCCTCTCGATCGGCAATGACTGGTAATGAGAAGTCGTCCGGTAGCCCTACAATTCATTTTCACGTTTTTCTCTTTATCATGCCCCCGGCTGACGACAATGGCATGTTCACTTTCACGTATGTTGTCAAGATTGTCATAGAGGTAGAAAACGACTTTCCTTCCGGTTTCCGGGAAAGATTTGTAAAAAACCTTGATTGCACCCAAGGCAATCCTTCGCGTATCTTCACGGGAGCCGGCGGGGGCTTCTTTATATCCTTTAAAATCTTTATAATATGCAGAGACTCGCTCTCCATTCATGAATATTTCAGGGAATCTTTCAAAATGTCCTTTTTCTGTTTTTTTGATGGTGGACCAGTAAACGCCGAATTCTATTTCGTTGTTATTGTTTATCCAATTTTTCTGAGGCCCCATCCAGGAAGGATTAATATTCGGCAGCGCTTCTTGGAAAATATTGATGCGGTCATCATGGATAATATTATATTGGTTAAACAACGACAAAAGAATTTGAAAACGTTTATCGCCGTGTGTCGCAAGCTCTAGGAGTCTTTCAATGAAGCTGTTGTTTAATTCTTTTTTGTTCCAGTTGAGTATTTCACTGGCAACTTTCGCGAAAAGAGAGGGATACTTCATAAAAATTTCGATATGTTTATCTTCCAATAAGAAGTCCGTTAACGTGGCCCCTTGATCGGCATATTGCTGCAAGCATTGTTTTAAAAACCCGAATATTGTGATTGTATATATAAATTCCGCAACGAAAATTCCACCTGTTTTCTCTTTTATATAGCGCAAAGTATCGACACTGCCGTATTGCGCGCGAAGATTTCTCTCAAAGATCGTGTAAAGCGGCGGAAAGCTATGACTGGTAAGCTTCTGGCTGTTCGCGATGGTGGCATAAAGCGCAAAAGGCATTTCACTAAATCGATTAAAAAAACATTGCATCATTTTGTCGGTATTATGGTCTTTATCATTTGAATTATCTTCAATTAATTCCATTTTTTCATTAAACGTTTTTTTAACCATTGCTGCAATAGTTTCGGTTATAAAATCTTTGTCAGGATCCAGTAAGGTGATAAGTTTTTCTCTGACAAGCTCAAATCCACTAAATCCAGACAGGGCAATAATATTGGACGCCAGCTCTTCACTGTCAAACATATCGTTTTTGTGAACACTAAGATCGACGCAGAGATTCAAAGCTTTGATGCTGCCGGAACTAACTAGTCCTTCTAATCCAAGCCGGCGATGCGCGGGAACAATGCTTTTTATCAGGCTCAAGCAGGAATCAATTGCCTCAGGAGATCCGGTGGCTCCCAATGCTTTAAATATTTGCAGGCCGATTTCTGCGTCTTGAAAGCTAGACTGTAAATATTTAACACTTTGAGAATAAAGCAGTTCTGCTACGACAGGATCATTCGATTTTGCCAATGCCGGGATCACAGAATTTGTTAACATGTCAATTGTTAATACATCAAAAAGACTTGATCCAAAACTCGCCAATTTGCTAATTGCCTCCGGTGTCTCGGATAGAGCAAGCGCTTGAAGCGCATAAATGACCATCCATTTTTTTTGAGGAATATTCATTGCGTCATCCGTTAGGGAGTAAAGTATTTGTGCCGCTTCAGGGTTTTCTCGTGCTGCTTCTCCTAAGCTCAAAATAAGATATGCGCAATCAGCTCCGTTGTTTTGGCATACAGTGGTAAAGTTTGTTTTTAAAAATTTCCATGCTTCTGGGTTTTTCCGAGCGGCTATCCCAATGGCCTGCGATATTTTTCTTATATAAGTAATATCTTTTGAAAAAAATATCTGTTTAAGATAATTAAAGGAGCTTTTATCGTATTGCGCGACATTGCCAAGAGCTTCTATGATTTGTGGATAGATAGAACTGCCTTCTTCAAGATATTCCTTAGGGCGATGTTTTTCAGCAAGAGATACCAGGATTTTTCCGGCTTCAGGAGTTTGCGTTTGGCCTAAAGCGGCAATATCTTCTACAAGCTGAACGATCGATTTTTGCGCGACTTCTGGTTTTTGCAGAGAATTGATATGATTGATTAAATATTTTAAGGCAATTGGATTGTTCCGAGCAGCAAGACCCAAATGCTGAGTCAAGTCTCTGATTTTTTCAACATCCGTTTCTTTTTTATGCTGGTCAATGAGTATGGATATGGCTTTAGGGTATCTTTGTTTTATTAGTAATTCCAGCAAGTGCTGTTTTAATTGCGGGTCTCCCTCTTTTTCATACCACGCCCAGAGATCATTTAGGTTTCTGGCTGGGTTTTCAAAGTATACAGTTTCCGCTAAGGAGCATAAAACTTCTGTTTCCGGAATGTTTTGGATAATTTTCTCAATGTCTTTTTCCGTGAGTAATCCTGCGGTAAACAGGGTTTTTATTGCAGCTTTTTTTGCCCAAATGAGAGGGGTGGTGTTGATTACCTTCCAGAGCATTGCTGTTGTTTTTTGCTGGTCGATTTCTTTGGATATTAAAAGTTGAGCAATTTTTTCCAAGTATGTTTCGCCAGGGTTTCTCCCCAGTGTCGGCAGTGTTAAGAGAATATTTTCCTCGTGTGATGTAGCTTGCACCATGGATGGTAAAGAAAGATTCATTAAGCCCAGAGTAAGTACCCCGCTTATCATAAGGAAGCTACGTCGATTCATTTTGAATGATTCGGGCGATTTAAAGGCATCTATGATCATTTGAGATAAATTCTTTAAACGAGAAATTTTATGCGGCTGTTGAGGTTTTTCAGCAAAAAAGAGCTGTTCCCGTATTTGTTGATAGAAAATATCTTGCAGCGCTTGTTGCTCCATGGTCAATGATGGAGAAATAGTCGCACAAGAGATTCTGGTCTCAGTCAGTTCTGCCAATACCAAGGTAATATTTGATAGTAGCAAGGCTTGAATAAGGATAAAAAAAATCAAATTCTTAATATAAGGTTTTATAAACACATTTCCTCCGATTTGCAAAACATTAAAGTCTATCACAAGAGTGTTATATTTGCAAAAAATATTTTTGATCCGAATTGACTCACATAAAATGTTACCAAAGAATATTTTTAAGGTATTCGTTGACTCATAAATAATGTTACCCAAATAATAACTCTTAAAGGGGGTTATTATAATGACAATAGGAGCCAAAATGGAATATCTTGAAAGTATCTTTTTACGCTACAAAAAAGGTACCCGCAAACAGAAAACAGCTATTCTCAACGAGTTCTGTGCAAATTGTGGCCATCACCGAAAACATGCTATCCGCGCACTAAGAACCTTTAAACGCTTCAGCAAGCCAAAACATAAAAAGAAAGGTAAACCATCCATTTATAAAAATCCAGATGTTTTTAAGCCCCTTAAACACATTTGGCTAGCATCTCATCTGCCTTGTTCAAAACGATTTAAAATAATTTTACCACTCTGGCTGCCATACTACGAAGAAGAATTCAAAGAACAATTATCTCAAGAAGTTATTTATCGCTTAACTAACATATCTGCCAGCAGTATTGATCGTGTTTTAAAACCTATCCGAGCACAATATTGCGGAAAAGGCCGATCTTTAACTAAACCAGGATCTCTTTTGCGGAATCAAATACCAATTAAAACTGATCAATGGGATGAATTTCGTCCAGGCTTTATCGAAGCCGATACTGTTCACCATTGCGGAGAATCTACCGAAGGAC
>JAHITY010000002.1 GCA_018817165.1 Candidatus Omnitrophota bacterium | reverse complement strand
TTGATTTTGAAACGCAAGAAAATACTCCTTTTGTTGAAAAAGAATATTTTACCAAATTGCCGCCGTATAAACATTAAAACTTTTTAATCTTAATTTGATAATATTTGCGATATAATACGACTAGAGCTTGGTAAGGGACATATAAGGCATTTATCAAGATAATTTTTAGCATATTATATTGCTCCAAAATTTTAAATTAAATAATCAGTCGAGCCATAATCTTTATTATTTTAAGATAAACAGATCTAATATTATGGCAAATATTGACATAACAAATATAAAACAATAATTCGCGCTTTCTTTGGATTGGATAATTGATAATAATATATAGGAAATCAATTCTTTATCCTGCTCAGACAATGACTCTTTCTGCGAAAGCTTTAATAAAAGATCATTATTTTTTATAATGTTCCGACGTTTAACAGAGATATAGTATCTGAAAGCAAAGAAATAGATATAACCAATAACCGAAAAATACCAGACTGTTCGCACATAGCTTGGGTTTAGTTTATCCAGTACGATTAATGCCCGGAAACCCAAAGCGCAGAGAATCCCGACAATAAAGGTGAATAAGGTTATTGATTTTGGTAATAGCGTAGGTTTAGTATTCAAGCTGTCCTCGTATAATATATTATTCAAACCATAAATAAATTCTATTAGCTATAATACCATTTTCTGAGGGTATTAGCTAATTTTATATAGCTTTTGATTCATCGGTTTTTTCTAAGCTAAAACCAAGTATTGTGATTTTTTATCATTAGATAATACTTATTGTTTAGCTTTTATTGTTTTTTTAAATCGATTGATAAAAGAGCAATGCTGGCAAAAATTTTCAACTAATACGCCATTCAAAAATCCAGTACGCATAGCGGTAAATCGTTTGCTATTAATGATTTCGGTTAAAGTCAGATTTTTGAGGTTGCCTAGATTTATTTCTCCATTTTTATCCAAACAACAGGGGACGACCGTTCCATCGGCAAGAATACCGATATGGTTTAAAATACCATTGCAGCGGCCTTGAGTTCCCAGGTTGGGAAGATTAAATGATGGCCATTCGAAACGGGAATCAAAATGTAGATATAATCTGTTCCAGATGTTTTTAGATTTTATCGCTTCAACTGCGATATTTCTATTTATTTGTATGTTAAAATATTGTTCTATTTTTAAAAGTATTTCTTCATTGTCGGAAATATTGCTTTTCTGATTCCATAATCTAAAATTAATGTATAAATCGGGTTTGATTTTATGTCCGAATTTTACAAATTCAAAAATAGGAGTAAGATAATCGTCAATATTTTTATCGGGAAAATTATCTTTAAATGCCTGCAAGGAAAAATTGACCTGTTTGACACAGTTGGAATTAATAATCTTATCTGTGTATTTGTTGATCAAAAGTCCGTTTGTAGTTAATTCTATCGGGGTATCATATTTTTTACAAATTTCGAGTATTTGTCCGAATTCTGGATGAGCCAGCGGTTCGCCCAAAAGATGTAAGCAGACAAGTTCTGTAAGCGGTGCGACTTGTTTTAAGCTGTCTTCAAATTCAGACAGATCCATTGTTTTTTTTTCCTTTTCTCCAGCAGGACAAAAGGAGCATTGCAAATTACAAATATTAGAAATCTCTAAATAAACTCGTTTAAACATTATTATACCTATTTGTATACTTAATAAAGCTTTTTATATATGATTTGATTTAATGTAAAACTTTATTTACGCGCATTCTTTAGTCAGCTAAAGTGAGTTGATATATAAATTTTATATTATTTTAGCATTTTTGCGATATACGCGGTATAAATTCTTAAAATAAACACCTAACAAAATTTCACATTTAAGGTATTTTTTTAAAAATGTAGTAGACGCATTTTGTATTTCTTTCTTCTCCGCCTGTTACTGCGGCAATTAACTCAAACTCTTTTTCCTTGGTTTTAATTTGGTCGAGAATCTCTTTTATCCAATCAGGATGCTGTTTTTTAAAAAACAGCAGGGTAGATCCGTGGTCACTATTAATCAGTAATTTTTCTAGTTCTTCTCCCCCCAGCCATGGCATAGAGTCTGTACTTTTTCTATGGAAAATAATAAAATCAAAGGAGTTAACTTTACTGCGAAAATCGTAGAATATTTCCAATATGTTAACTACGGTAAATTTTCTTGCGTGAAACCTTAACAAGCAACTTAGTTGAAAAGGTTCAATATCTCCCGCGGGAATTAGTCCAATGAGTATATTTGATTTTTCTTTTGAATAAGCTTGTAATATAGAACAAACTTTTTCCATATTATAATTTCTTTTATAGACAATAGTTTCATAGCTGGTGTCAGGGAAGTTGTTGGAGATCGTTAAAGAGACTAGTCGTAACTTTTCTTTTAAAAATGAATCATTTGTGAAATACACCAAACTTAAAACACAAACAGCGATTAATGTTAATTGTTTTAGGCGATTTTTGTTTGTTTCAGCCAGAAACCCAGAAGTAATTATGGCGCATGCTGGGAGTAAAGGCATGAGATAGCGAGTGCCTTTTACAATAATTGTAAAGACAAAAAAACAATAGGGGATTATTATCCAGCCTAATAATAGAGGCATTGACTTATTTTTCCGTTTTATCAGGCAGACTAAACTAATCAGAAAAGTTACCCAAAGCAGAGGATTCATCGCTTTAACCAGTCCCATATTGTAATAACTAAAGCCTCCGCCATGTGCGTTATTATTATTTATTCCGACCAAAAGAGTGGCTCTATCAACAACAGTGACTTCGTTATAAAGGTGGCTAAGCGCTCCTGTGAAAAATTTCCCCCACCAGGGTAAGATGATAATTAGAAAACACAAACAGCTTAATGTGACATTTCTTAATATTTTACCCTTGATATCGGGAGTAATTTTATGCGCGCTAATACTTTGATATATCGTATATAAAAATGGACCGATGAGAAAAATTATAGTTTGTCCTTTTATCAGCATTGAGCAAGCAGCTGCTAGTGAAAAAAGGATAGTATCTGACATTTTAGAAAAAGCTTTGGATTTTAAAAGGAAAAAAATAGATAAGCTAACTAAAGCGGTTAAGGGGAAATCCAGCTGAAATTGTCGGGAGCTTTTAAATATAATCGGGTACATGAAAACCAAAAAAGCGGCTATTATTCCTGCTTTTTTGGAAAAAAGATGCTTGCCGATTCCATATGTGCTCATAAGTAAAATAACTAGATAGGGGAGAAGGCTTATCTTCGCAATAAGTAAACTAGGTGTCATTAGCAAATAAAAAAACGCTGTGCTTAAATTTAAGCCATTAGGCCAACATAAGTTACCATTTTCTATAGGGTTGTAGAATAAATTCACAAAGGAACTTATTTTGCGGGATAAGGATAGACAACGATCAGTCCAGATTGAATTGAAGCTATAAAAGAAATTAAGTGATAAGCTCAAATGATTAGGCGAATCAACGCCTTTTATGGAATTGTCAGTAAAAAAGAATAAAATATTGGTTATTACCGCGAAGAAAATTAAAATCAGTAAGAATATTTCAGAAAGAGAATATTTTTTTATTAATTTAATGGTATTCATGGTTTTAGATTGTTTTGTCTGTTTTAGTTTTCTATCCATTTTAATTCTTTAAGTTTTTCAGCGAGAATTCTCGCGATTAATTCGTGCCCTTTAGTATTGGGATGAAAAGTATCTTTCGGGTTTTCGATGAAAATTCTCGGGTCTGCTGATTCTCGGATATAAAATGGAAGCAAATCAATAAAAGCGATATTAAGCTGTCGAGCAATATCTTTCAGCTTCTTATAGTTGCTATGAGCCTTAGCTGTGTCGTAATCAAAAACAGGATGCAGACAAATTAAAAGCTTAAAATTATGTTTAATTGCTAGTGTATTAAGTTCAGCTATTTTTTTATCAAGAAGACTGGAATCATTATCGATCCTTCGATTTTTATATTTGCCTAACTCAAAATTGTTTGTATCCTTAATCTTGTCAAGGGCGGATAATAGTAAGCTGAAAAGATGTGAACGCAGAAAGTATCTTTTTAGATTTAAGTAAGTTGATGAATAATATCGCTGTGTCCATCTTTTTTGGGCTGGAGTTCCGTCTCTATCCCAGAAAAAATCATAATAGGTATAAGGATAAAGGTCACTGTCATTCCAAAAAAAGTTCAAAATTACTATATCAGGTTTATATTTTATTCCAAAAACTTTTAATAATTCAACTTCACTGACTATGTTGTATCCTGGGATTCCTAAATTCATTACATCATAAGCGAGTTGATTTTTTTCTTTAAGATTTTTCTCTAATAGTTGAGCGAAAGTATGTTCTTTATCTGCTGGCACTCCAAAGGTTATTGAATCACCGAGCATAATAATTCTAATAGTGTCTTTGAGTTTAGTTAAAGCGAATTCATTATCTCTGAATCCGTCTTTATTTAATCCATTGTAACTGTTTGGTTTCATTCTGTAGCAGATATTAGGGTTACGATCGAAATACATTGAATCAACGATATGCGAGTCAAGCATTACCGGAGATAGCTTGTAGTGCCTTACTATTGCTTCTCCAATAAGCAGAGCAAAAAAGATTGAAGAAAAAAGAATGAATAATTTTTTAAACATTGTAATTTAGATTTAATGGTTATTGTTCTAGATCAAAATCGTATAATTTATTATTATGATATCTGAGCTCAGGCATTATTTTGTCCCGCAGTTTTCCTCCGGGGTATATCCCGCCGGAGTATGGCGGGGAGGCGATTTGTCATATCGATTATTCAGTTATCTTAAAAACCCGTTTACCTGACCTGTTTTTCATTATATAATAAAGGCTTGGGTAATTATAGGAATATTCAAGAAATTCTTCATCAAAACAAGGAAGCTATCATGAAAGTATATTTAGACCATAATGCGACAACTCCGTTACATCCGGAAGTTAAAAAGGAAATGATCAAAGCAATGGAGATGTTCGGCAATCCTTCAAGTATGCATGACTTTGGCCGGGAAGCCAGACAGTCGATTGAAAACGCTCGGAAAACTATAGCGGAATTTATTAATGCCGCCGCGGATGAGATTATCTTTGTGGGCAGCGGTTCAGAGGCTAATAATACAGTGTTTAATTTAACTGCTTGTTGTTCGTCTTTGGAGTGTTCTTCATCATGCAGTCATCGCAAAGGGATTATTACTACCAGCATTGAACATCCCTGTATAATTGAATCTTCTAAATGTTTGGCAGAGCGGGGGATGAAGATAAGTTTTTTAAAGGTTGATAAGTACGGGAAAATCGATATTGAACAGTTGAAAGAACTGTTAAAGGAAAAGCCGGCCCTAGTGTCAGTAATGATCGCGAATAATGAAATCGGTACGATTCAGGATATGGCTGTAATTATTAAATTAGTGCATGATGCCGGGGCATTATTTCATACTGATGCGGTACAGGCAGTGGGCAAGATTCCTTTGGATGTAAAAGCAATGGACGTTGATTTTCTTTCTTTTTCCGCGCATAAGATATATGGGCCTAAAGGCGTGGGCGCTTTGTATGTCAGAAAAGGCGTGCCGTTTTGTCCGTTTATTCGCGGCGGACATCAGGAACAGGGCAGACGCGCCGGAACAGAAAATACTCTGGGAATTATTGGTATGGCTAAAGCCATTGAAATGCGTAGGATGGAAATGGCGGAAGAAACTAAAAAACTAACGGAGTTAAGAGCCCACTTAAAAAAAGGATTGTTGGAGAATTTGGCAGACATTCAAATTAACGGGCATCCGGAAGATTGTTTGTACAGTACGTTAAATGTATCATTTAATGGCGTGGAAGGCGAAGCGATTCTTTTATATCTGGATTTAGAAGGTATTGCGGTTTCAACTGGATCAGCTTGCTCTTCCGGCTCTTTGGATCCATCGCATGTTTTATTGGCAACCGGGGCAACCCCGGAATTGGCGCATGGCTCAATACGCTTTAGTTTGGGCAGAGGCACAACAAAACAAGAAATTGATTATGTTATTGAAAAAACTACTAAGATTATTGATAAACTGAGAAAGATGTCGACCGTCTATATAAAATAGAAAACAAAAGAAGTTATGAATCACTAATTATGAATTAAAAACAGCAAACAAGAAAAAGCCTTAAAAGGTAATAGATTTGTTTGACTATTAGCTATAGGTTATAAGCTATAGACTTATAGAAAAGGAGATAATAATGAGCGATTGGGTATATACTGATATTGTGAAAAAACATTTTATGGAACCGCAGAATATTTTAGACGATAAAGAAGATTTTCAGGCTGACGGCAAAGGCACTGTAGGCAATGTCAAATGCGGTGATGAAATGATGTTCGCGATTAAGGTCGATAAGGAAAAGGGGATACTTAGTGATTGCCGCTGGAAAACCTATGGCTGTGCCAGCGCGATTGCCAGCACATCTATTTTATCTGAAGCTGTTAAAGGTATGACTTTGGATGAAGCATTTAATATATCGCCCAAAGACATTGCCAAGCGTTTAGGCGGCTTGCCGGAGCATAAGATCCATTGTTCAGTATTAGGCGATAAGGCTTTACGGGCAGCAATAAATGATTATTATACCAAGAACAATATGCTGTCCAAGGTAAAAGAAGACAAGGCTAAGATAATCTGTCAGTGTATGAATGTTACTGATCATGAGATCGAGGACGCGGTTTTAGAAGGAGTCAGGACTATGATTGAATTGCAGGAACATACAAAGCTGGGTACTGTTTGCGGTCAATGTAAAGATGAAGCGACAGAGTTGATGAATGCTTATATAAAGAAACATTTTGCGTAATGTTTTAAAATAGCGGATAGCGTTTAGCGATAAGCGTTTAGAAAATTTAAAATAAGAAAAAGCTAAACCCTATACGCTAACCGCTGATCTCATCGCTTGGTTTCAAAGGGGAAACTTCTCATCACTAATCGTTGGTTTTTATATTTTAGTTTTTCAAGCTATTAGCCATGAGCTATAAGCCAACATGCTTTTGCTTTTCCTAAACCCCAATCCCTAACCGCTAATTGCTGCTTTTTTGTCTAATTGTCATAAGTAAGAACTAATAGGCAGCTTAAAAATAATTAAATCTTTAGGTTTGTATCTGATTGATTATAAATATGTTACAACCTTGAATATTCTGAAAAAGCATGGTATACTTTTTATGTTTTTTACGCTGCTGATAAAGTTATTTACATATTATGAGAGAAGAAGTTATGAAGAGCTTGTTTTGCAAATCAGGGATTTATTTAATATTTTTAATCTTTTTTTATATTTTGTTCATAGCAGGTAATACTTTACTTTTTGCTTGCTCAGAAACTAGATATAATGATTTCCTTTTAAAAAACTCGCGAATTATTTTGCAAACTGGTTCATTAAGAGCAGGGGAATTGATTAATACATTAAATCCTGAGCTTATAGTTGATAAAGAATCAGTTTTAATCAGTTTTGAAGCTGTTTATAATCGCATAGATTATCTAATTAGAGATAAAATCCCTGATGTTTTTTTAAGAAATAACCAAATACCTATATTGCACAAAGCAAAGAAAAGTGAACGTAAGGCTCTTGGATTGAAAATAATGGTCAAGGAAATGGCTAAGCTCAGACAAGCATTGGATTCCGGTACTGAAAAAGAGGTTTTAAGCGGTATTGCTGAAACAATTGATATAATAGAACAGGTTCTTTATCCTGAGTCCAGTTTCTCGGTAGGCACATTTCCTATTGAAAGAAAACTTCTGAGGGATTGGATTACAAAATTATTTTTTTGGATAAACTATGATGAATATAGCTCCCATGGGATGGAAGGGGTGCTAAATGGAGTTATCCGGGGATATGTTGAGCATGCAAAGGCATATGTCCAGCAACACGATCTTGAGCAAGAATTAGAGTCTATCCGTAGTCAAACAAATGAAAAATTGGGTGGATTTAAAAACTTGTTTGTTCTGAAGGACCTTGTGCCGATTGATTTGATTAACCAGGCTATTTAGGCTTAATTGACTGCCTATTCTTGTAGAGATATAACATTTGACCTCAGGCTATTAAGCTAATAGCTGATAGTCGATGGCTAATAGTTTTTCGACTCTATGTTTTTTACTATTGACCATTAGCTATAAGCCATAGGCCATAGGCCATTATGATTGCTTGCTTGTCCCGCGCTTTTATGGCGGGGGAGAGCGAATTGTTATTTGTTTATAGACAGCAAGACATAAGTCAGAACATATGAAAATATTGGAGCAACTATCCATACAATAAAAGATTTACGCACGGCTTTATTTTTAAATGTTTTGCTGACTCCAACCTCACTAATACTTAGAGCAATAAAAGCACCGCTATTTAACTGTACTAAAGATGTTGGAATACCTTTCATAATCGAAGCAAGTAAAAGTAAAGTTGCTACAATTATTGCAATTACCGTTGCATAAAAGGGATTCACTGCGATAATGTCTTTTCCTGTTGTTTTAGTTGTTTTATGACCCAGAAGAGAACTGCCTATTGCAAAACAAGGAGCTACAATAAGAACTGATAGAATTAAAATTGGCAGACTGTTTCCAATATTTTCCACTCCAAGCTCATTTATAGTTAATGAAGCGATCGGTCCTGCCGCATTTGCTACATTATTAGCTCCGATTGAAAAAGCGACATAAAGTGAAGCAAATATTAAGCATGCTTTTAATGCCACATGTTCTTTTAAATGTGAATAGTCATCTGTAAATATTTTATTTTGCAGCAAAGGAAAAATAAATTTTGATAAAATAAACATAATTCCAAATGAGATTAAAGGAAGGATAAACCAAGTAGGTATAATCTCACAAAATAGTTTTTTTGTATTCAAACCTCCAAGTGCAGTTGCTGCCCCAGCAATAGATAAAACAGTTGACTGACTTGTTGATTGAGGAATTCCCATTAAATTCGCGATTAGCAAGGACAAGGCAATGGATAGCAGAATAATGGAAGTATTAAATGGTGTGAAATAAACTTGATCGATCAAGCCTTTTCCTAAGGTGAGAGACACTTGTTTGCCAGCCATCAAGGCACCTGCAAGCACCATAATTCCAAATAATCCAGGAATAAGTTGGCGTTTGATCACATTCGAACCATAAGCTGCGGAAAAAGCTGGTGCCGTTCCACTGCCACCCATATTTATAGCCAAAAACATAGCTAATAAGAATGGAATTGTTAGACAATTGAATAACTCTGACATTTTTTTATTCCACAAGTATTTTTATAATCGTTTATGCTGGATTACGTTGTTATAAGCTTTTATTTTTGTTTAATATGTCTAAAATGCCTTCTGCAGGTCCACCAGGATTGTCAATTCCAAAAGAGGTAGGAACCCAGTAATGTTCGAGTTGTATACCTGCATTTTCAATAGCTTTTTTTATTTTTTCTATAGTTTCGGGTGTAGATTTAACCTCTGCTAAAATTTCATATTTTGCTTCTGGATTTATAGATTTAATTTTTTTTAATTCAGTAGAAAGGTTCTCCAGTTTTAATTTTTTCATATCAGTTCCAACGATTTCAAAAGTACGAAAAGGTTCCAAACAATATTTTATTGTTACTATTTTTGTGTTTTGTGCAGATACTATTGGAATTAGATATTCCAATAGAGCTAGTAGAATAAGTATTATTAAAAGTATTTTTTTCATATTATTTTTTTCTCCCATAACATTGAAATCAGCTACCCTGAGCCGACTCGAATTAGCGGCGGGGAAGGGTTAACTGGATTGCCTTGTTAGATTTTCAATAATGCCTTGGGTTATTATAAACTTCTTTTCGATGTCCAATTTTTAATACAATGATATCATTTTTCTTGATTTTATAAATAACTCGATAATCTCCAACTCGTAGTTTTCGATATCCCTGGAGGCTTCTGCGCAATGGTTTTCCGAATTTGATGGGTTCAAATAATAGTTTTTTCTCAATAGCTTTTTTTATTCTATTCTTGATGTCTTTAGGGATTCCTAAAATATCTTTATCTATTTCAGGATGATAGGAAATGGTATAATTCATTAGTCCCAAATATCCTTATGAGATATGCTTTTCTTTTTTGAAAAAGTCTTATCTCTTTTTTGTGCTTCTTCTTGCCAATATAAATCTTCTCGAACTTCCAAAGCCTCTTTGATAAGGTCTCTGGAAAAGAGAGATAGGGAAATTCCCTCGTTTTGAGCTAATTTATTAAGAATATTATAAATTTCAGGGTCTAATACAACGTTTATTCTAGGATTTTTAGTTGGCATAGTTTTTACCTCCACAGTAAGTGTATCATATGTGATGAACCTTGTCAAATATATTTATTTATATTTTTGTTTCTAACATTTGAGCTCAGGCAGAGGAGGCCGATGCTATTTAGCGGCGGGTTCCGATTGTCCCGCCGCATTATGGCGGGGATTGCCCTGGAGCGAATGGTTATGGGCCTAGATTATTTTCGTCAGCAGCCCATGTTGTTGGATTATTTCTAATGTATTCGCGAATATTTTGTAATGACGAATCTATGCGGATAACATGATCATAAAAAGACCGTTGCCAGATAGGAGGTGTTGTTGTTTGCCGTAATTCGTTAATTCGTTTTGTTACCGCAGATTTAAACGAACGGATAATTACAGATAAAGACCCAGCAAACAGTCCTTTATTATATCCTGTAGGGGCACAGCGTGCTGTGCCCGTATCATGTAAAATTATTATTCCATGGATATGATTAGGCATAATAATAAATTCATCCAATTTAACATTATTTCGTAACCATTGGGTATTTTCCCATTCTTCGCGTGCAATTTGACCATATCGGTTAATATTTATTTTTGGTATTTTATCTGATCCAGTAACGGTCACAGCACGCTGTGACCCTACAAGTACAGGTTCAGGTTCTTTGTAATTATTTATTATCTCTCCAAATAATAAATTGCGATTATACGTACATATCGTTACATAATAATATCCTGGTTGTGAATAATTATATTCTTTTAATCGAATTGGTTTTCGTTTCGGATATTTATTCATAATTTTTATTATTTTGTCATAACACTTGAGCTCAGGCAGACCCATTCGATTCACTCCGTTCACTCAGGGCGAGAAGATTGCCCTGAAGCTAATGGTTATGCTTTTGTATAATGTGATACATATGAATCGAGAATTTTTCGGATCATTTTTTGATAAGGTGAATTATGCTTTTTTGCCACTTGCTTGAAGAATTCAATGCTTTCTTTGCTTAAAGTGATTGTAACTTTAATGTTTTCGCTTTTCATTGCTAATTGATCTGGATGAGGTAAAAAATCCTCAATAAGTTCAAGTTGCATTGGTTCATTAGTATATTTAATTTTTCTTTTCATATAAAACCTTTCCTTTTCGCCAATATCCTGCGCCAATTATTCTAATAATCTTTTTTCTATAAGTAAACCGGACAGTAATTATGCCTGAATCGATTTTCCCAATACAGTAATATCGTTTTTCTTTTTTACTATGTTTCAAGTCTCTAGCAATAATACGATTGGGATCAAAGAAAGCAAACTGTGCGATTACAAAAGGCACACTATGTTTTTCTTGATTAACTCGATCCTTTGTATCATCCCATTCAAAAGTAGTCTTCGCCATAGATAATATCCTTATATTTAAATATTACCATACTTTAATACATATTTCAATATGGCTATTGAATTTATATTTTATGCATAACGAAGCTGTAGGAAAAGCCCAAAAACAAAGGGGCTTTCCTGGTTAAAAACAAATTCTCAAAAGTATTGCTGTTTTTTATATTATAATTCTAATTTTTCTATTCAACAACCTTTTTTGACTCATTGTTCTGGGTTTTTC
>JAHITY010000126.1 GCA_018817165.1 Candidatus Omnitrophota bacterium | reverse complement strand
ATTCGCCATTGGCAATAGCCCTTTTAACTAATCCATAACGCCTATCAGGGCTTCCCTGACAAAGATTTAACAGCATATCATCTGTTACGATATCCCGCGGCATTGACTCTCTAATTTGTTCAATAATATCTAGCATATTTTCCTCAATACTGTCATTTAATGACAGTTTCTATTAAAAATATAGCACATTTCCCTTAATTTGTCAAATAAAGCAATTTCAGTATTGCGTATAGCGTCGTGCGTATTGCGTAAAAAATACCAAACACTCAATACTCAATACTCAATACTCAATACGGTTTTTATTCTACTGCAATGCCCTTGCTCAAATTTCTCGGCTTGTCCACATTACAGCCGCGCTTTAGGGCGATGTAATAGGCTAATAGCTGTAAAGGAATAGCAACTAATAATGGGGAGAATATTTCCTGTACATCCGGAATATATATCACATCATCCGCATATTTCTTAATCTGTTCATCACCTTCGGTGGCAATCGCGATTACCTTACCTTTTCTCGCTTTTATCTCCTGGATATTCGACATCATCTTGTCATAAGTCGCGCTTTTCGGCACAATACAGACTGTTACCATATTCTCCGTGACCAGAGCGATCGGGCCATGTTTTAATTCTCCAGCCGGATAAGCTGAACAATGAATATAAGATACTTCTTTTAATTTTAAAGATCCCTCTAAGGCGCTGGCATAATTTATCCCTCGACCGAGAAAATAAAAATCTCTAAATTCATAATATTTGTCCGCGCAGCGGGCAATATGATTTTCCACATCAAATACCCGGCTCATTAATGAAGGAATATAGGTCAAGTCTTTGATCAAACTGTTTTTAAGTTCCGGCTTGATGATTTTCTTAAGCGTGCCTAAAAATATGCTGATCAGGTAAAGCGAAAATAATTGGGCGGTATATGCTTTGGTTGAGGCTACTCCAATTTCCGGACCAGCATGAATATAAAATACAGAATCTGATTCGCGGGCAATGCTTGAACCAACCACATTGCACAGCGAAAAAGTATTCAAGCCTCTTTGCTTGGCTTTTTTCAAAGCAACCAAAGTATCCGCGGTTTCACCGGATTGAGTAATTGAGATAACCAAACTGCCTTGATCAGCAATAAAATGTTTGTATCTAAATTCACTGGATACTTCCACATCAGTGTGCAGATTAGTAAAATACTCTAAAATTATCTCTCCGATCATCGCCGCATGATAGGATGTGCCGCAAGCCTGGATGATTAATTGATGCGCTGCTAAAATCTGAGTTTTGATTTTCATTAATTCATCGATTTTCAGATCAAGGTGCTTAAAATCAAGTTTTTCATTTAAGATCTTTTTAACCATCTGCGGCTGCTCGTGGATCTCCTTGAGCATAAAATGGGCATAGCCTTCTTTCTGCGCAGAAGTTACATCCCAATCGATTTCCGTAATATTATACTTAACTGAACTGCCGTTAATATTTGATATCTTAAATCCTTGTTCATCAATTACCGCTACCTGAAAATCCTCGAGAAACACGATTTTCCGAGTATAGGGAATAATCGCAGAGGTATCAGAAGTAATAAATGTCTCATTATCGTCAACCCCTAGGATCAAGGGAGATCCGCTGCGGGCAGCGACAATTTTATTCGGCTCTAATTTGCTGATTGCGGCTATTGCATAGGCGCCCTTAATATCCATTAAAGCACAGAGCATGGCTTGTTCTAAAGTTTGCGCGCCGTTATCTAAATATTGCTCAATCAGATGGGCGATAACTTCAGAATCAGTCTCTGATTTAAATTTATGCCCTTTGCTCTCAAGTTTTTCCTTGAGCTGTTCATAATTTTCAATAATCCCATTGTGCACGATCGCGATCTGATCTCTACAGCCAGTATGCGGATGCGCATTGCTTCTTGACGGTTCGCCATGCGTTGCCCAGCGGATATGACCAATGCCTACTGAGCCTTTAACCGGAAACTCTTTGATCGTATTGATCAGATTCTCAAGATCACCGACTTCCCGGCAAAGATACAAATCTTTCCCATCTAAAGTCGCTAAACCAGCAGAATCATAACCTCTGTATTCTAAACGCTGCAAACCTTCAATAATTATTTTGCTGGCACTTTTTTTACCGATATAGCCGATTATTCCACTCATCGTTTTTAAACCTTTGTTTGTTTAGTCTAAAAGTCTAAGAGACTAAGAGACTAAGAGTTTTAGCTTATAAGACTAAAAGTCTAAGAGTTAATCCTTGATATTAGGACATTTAACATCTTTTTTATTTCTGTAATTAATTCTACCCTTTGATTAACTGAATCCTCAGATAAATACTTTAAAATCCTTATTTTTTCATACCAATCTTCAGATTCATTTGCACTACCCTTTGCAATTCCTAAAAATTGCGCAAATTCTTTTTGCCCTTTTCTTCCGAAACCTTCAGCTATATTTGCACTTATAGATGATACTGAACGTAACACTTGATCCGTTATTACATATGCTGCACGTTCTTTTGGAAACTTCTCTAAATCTTTAACTAACAATTTAAACAATTCAATCGACTTTTGCCAAACTATTAAATCTTTGAATGTTTTTATTTTTAACTTTTCCATCTTTACTTTTTCACTCTTAGACTTTTAGTCTATTAGTCTATTATTTTGTGGACTATTGACTATCGTCTGTCGGCTGCTATACATATCTATATATCAGCTATTTTTTAAATATTCCGATTATAGTAAAAGTAAATCCCAATTCCAAATAAAAGCGCCATGAACATTAACACAAAAAGCCATCTTATCCTGAATTTATTTTTTCTTATTTTTATATCTTCCATTGTTAGAACCATAGCAATCGCCCCTAATACTGGCTTTCCTAAATACTCGAGAATTTCTTTGGTATTTTTAAAAGAAGTATCCAAATACTCTAGTCCCATCACCACCCCAATTGCTGAGATTAAACTAATAATAATCGCCACAAAAATTATCTTGATCATTATCGGGCTAATTGGTTTTAAAGGCAAACGCGCTTTTTCAATTATTTCAAACGCGGTTTTACCTTTTGAATCTTCCAGCCTTTTTGTAATATTTGCTGTTTCTAAGCGAGCAAGCAATGTTTCATAAATATGCTCATTTACTCGATTATCCCGAGCTAAGCTAGCTAATTCCTGCTCTGGCAAAGTTTTTGATTCATACTTATCATTCAATGCTTCAACCTGTAAAAGTTCTTCTTTGATTTTATCAATCTCAAAGTCTATATCTCTGAGTTGTCGCTCTAGATCCTGGTATATGGTATTCAGAGTCCGCGTTTCAATTGCTTGCGGATTTTTCACAGATTCGGCTAAGCGTTCTTTGATTTTATTTATATCTGCTTTTATCTGTCTTACTCTCGGATGGCTATCAGTTGCATCAACCATTAAATTAGTTAATTCTACTTCCAGCTCAATTAACTGCATTTTAAATTCCCCGACCAAAGGATTCTCTCTTTGTTCGGTTTGCGATATTATTTCTTTAGGCTGTAAAGCCAGTTGTTCAGCTAATAGCATTTTTCTTTGCTGCGCATCTTTTAGCGCTTTGAGCAATCTAAACCGGATTAAGACTCTTTCTGATTCATCTAGCTTATATTGATAAACCTCTAGCTGATTAGTAATAAACTCAGTCGCGTGATCAGCCTTATCATTTTGCACGGATATATTTTTTCTAATAAAAAGATCACTAATCCTATCGGCAATTACTTTTACTTCAAAAGGATTTATTCCTTTATATGTAATCCGAATAATATCCTGCGATATCACATTCACCTGAATATTTTTGCGCATATTTATAATTAGCTTTTCATATTCTAGCTGAGAATGCGCAGTCTTTTCCAGATTTAAATCACTGACGATCGAAGAAAGGTTAGACCAAGTCAGTATTTCTTCTTCTATTGATCTTAATCTTTCATAAACAGTTGATGAAATCGCCAGATCGCCGATCAAAGGATTTAATATCCTTTCATCATTTGTTTTTATCAATGTGCTTGCTGAATAAATTTTTGGCAAAAAATTGCTGACATTAAAAACAAACAAAGGCATTATAAACAAAATCGCGAAAAACACCTCTCTGTGTCTAAAAAATATTCGCAAATACTTCACTGTATTTACATTAGAATTCTCTATCATATTTTCTCGCTTAATTTTATTAAGCTATCAGCTTTCAGACATCAGCTTTTTCTTAAATCCCGCTATCATCGCCGCAATTTCATCTAATCTATTATATATTTCTAATAAAAAAAATTTCGCTGTATTTAAACATAGCGATAAATCGCCTCGGGAATCGGATATTCAATATGGGTTAAAACATAACCTAAGAGCTTGGCTTTCGACTGCTCTAATAACTCTGTGGAATGTTTGACAATTCCCCGCTGGGTTTTTCCGGCGCGGATCACCATAATCACTCCATCAGCCTGAGCACAGACAATCCCGCTGTCCGCGACCGCGATTACCGGCGGTGTGTCTAAAATAATATAATCGAAATTTTTCCTTATTTTTTCCAATAAAGCTTCCATGCGGTTTGATCCCAGCAGTTCCGCCGGATCATTAGCGATTTTACCTCTGGGCATAAGCGTCAGCTTATCAATCTTTGTTTTGTATAAAATACTTTCCACATCCGCGCCGAGAAACAAGTAATCAGATAAGCCTACTTTTAGATTTAAATCCAAAGAAACATCGAGCATCCCGCGGCGCAGATCACAATCAACCAGCAAAACACTTTTACAGTCAACATCCTTAGCCAAAGTTACCGCCAGATTTAAAGAAGTTATTGATTTGCCTTCTTCTTTAGTAGAACTGGTTACCGCGATAGTCTGAAGTTTTTCTTTTTTGCGAATTGTCTTAAGATTTTCTCTTAAACGACGGTATTGTTCTGACAACGGGGAATCCGGCTCAAAATGCGCCACAATATGATTATTCAGATTAGAATCAACCACGCTTTTTAAAATAAATTCTTTGGGCAAGGAAGGCATGTTTAAAGCGTCTGCCTGCTTATCCTGGATGTTTTTTATAAATTCAAGAAAACTCATTTTATTAACTCCTTATTTATCTGACCATTGAAAACACTAAAACCATAACAATCAGCAAACCAAAAAATAGCGCCATCATTAAATAAGTAAATTTGGCGCCTTTTTTGGTTTTCTGAAATTCATCTTCAGTAATAATTGTGGAAATCGCGCCAAGAATCGGCAAAGTCATGTCGCCCTTTACATCATAAATATTCTTATATGAGCGATCCAACATTTCTGCTAAAAATATACAGCCATAGCCAATACCCGCGCCCAATACTAGCCCCATCATCAGGAACTTAATTGGATCAGGTTTACTCGGTTTTAAAGGCAAACGCGGCGGATCAATGACTGTAAACCTTGTGCCTTCTTTGAACGTATCCAGCTTTTGAGTAATTCGCGCTGTTTCTAAACGCTTTAAAAGCATCGCATACACATCTTCATTAACTGTCGCGTCTAAAGCCATACCCGCGCGATTATTTAGATTCAACGATAGATTATTCGCCATATCACTCACTGAATCCGAAGCCGCTGAATCATCGCCTTTTTTCAATTCTTTTAGGATCATATAGGAAAGCATGTCTTTATCGGCTAAAGGCTTTTGCGCCTGCAAACGCACATCAATCTCATCTTTGTCTAATTCAGTTTTTAATTTATCAATCCGCGACTGAAGATTCTGCACCATCGGATGTTTCACCGTTGAATCGACTAATAGCTGATCCAATTGGTCCTGGAGATTTTTAATTTCATCTGATTTTATTTTATGACGATATAGTTTTAACTGATCTTCTAAAAAACTCACGGCCACATGAGTTTCCCGGGTTTTCGCGTCAACGTTCTGCTGAATAAAAATATCAGTCAAGGTTTTGGCAACCTGCTGCACTGTTTCCGGATTTTCCCCACTATAAGCAATCATCACTAATTGTTCCCCGCGGGATTCAACCGTGATATTTTTGCGCAGATCCTTGATAAACTCTTCATAAGAATACTGCGATTTGATAGCCGCATCAAGATTTAAACGTTTGGTCAGCTCAGTTAAGCTTTTCCAGCTTAAAATCTGCTCTCTTAATATCCGCAAGCGATCGACAACTGTGGTCGAAACTGCTAAGCCGCTGATCAACGGATTGATCACGTCTTCTTCTTCAATCAGAATCACTGATGAGGAGACATAGGTTTTCGGCAGCACAAAGCTGGCAATAACCACTACAGTAACTGTGAGCAAAAACGGATACAAAAACAGGTGTTTTCGTCTAAAGAATATTTGTAAATAATTCACAAGATTTGACTGCATTATTTTCCCCTTATAACAGCATATATTAATTGTTGTTGTTATTATTTATATTATCTACTGAATCATAAACTGAAGTTGCCTGAAATGCAGGCTGCAAAACCTGCCCAAGCACTGTGCTGACTTTCCATAATACAGTAGAAGGCAGATAAACAATATCTCCGGCTTGCAGATCATAGTTTACTTTCAAATTACCTTCATATAAGAGACTTAATAAATTAACTTTTTTTACAATTGCTTTTTTATCTTCAACAGGGCGGATAATTACAGCTCGACGCAAAGAAGCAATATTTTCCCGCGGTAAACCAGCGGCTAATACCGCGTCGCGAACCGGCATAAATTCAGCATTCATCGAATATCTACCAGGCGCAGCTACTTGACCCACTACATAAACCACTTTACTATTATAAGCAATAATTGTAATATCCACTTCCGGAGTTTCGATATATTCATTTAGAACTTTGGTTATTTTCTGAATAGCCTGAGTTTTGGTCATTCCGGTTAAACTAATATCCCCGACAAAAGGATATTGGATCTTTCCATTAGCTGCCATAACAAATCTTCCGCTGAATTCCGGATGACGGCGCACATTAATTTCAATAATATCATCTTTACCCAGAGTATATTCGCCGTATTCTTCTTTTTTAATTTTATTGCTTTTAATATCCGGTTTAGCAAGCTTTTTTTCAGGACTTTTAGTTTCAATCTGAAAATTAATTGTCGTACTCGCATCCGCCGCTAATAAACCAGTATTGGAATATACCAATATCCCAATCACACTTAAAACCATTGCTTTTCCTAAAACTTTTTTCATTTTACCCATTGCCCCCTATGCCTCCTGCGAATAAACAATACATTCTTTAAAGTTTTTAAGATTCTCTAAGTCTTGCTCAGTGTAAAACCGCCAGCCGCGCCAATCGCGTTTGGCTTTTTTTACTTTTCCTGCCTGTTCCCAGCGCATTATGGTCTTTGCCGTAACTCCGATCATATCGGCAGCCTCGGTAATGGTCATTCTGGCATCTGTCATGATTACTCCTTTGTTACCTAATTATCAGAATTTTAACTCTCTATATTTTGCCTATGTTGTCCAGGACTGTATAACATTATCCATGATTCACTGCATTGTAGTTATACATAGCATTATTCATGCCAGATTAAGTCAATCCCTAAAAATCTAAAGATAAATTAATCATAATGCGTTATTTAATATAAAGATACAGCAAATATCTAATAATCAATTCATTTAATTTAGCATATTTATCTTAAATACTCAATACAATTTCGTTAATTTTGGTTTGCAAAGTGTATAAAAAAATGTACAGTCTGTTATTGTATAGGACAGTCTTATTAAGTACATGTTCAAATTTAGGAGAAAAATAAGTATACACTGCTTTAAAAAAATTGCAATAGATAATGGTCGATAGTCAATGGTCAATGGTCGATAGTCAATGGTCAATGGTCGATAGTCAATGGTCAATGGTCGATGGTCAATGGCTGATCCTCCTTCGCCAAGGCTATGGAGGACAGGTGGAAGCAAAAAGGATGATTGGGTTATCCTGAAAAAGGTTGACAGAAGATAAATTAACCACAGAGGACACAGAGGGCACGGAGATAATGGTTTATTGCATGCTCGACTCAATTTTATTGAGTCAGGCCTTAAAGGACTAAACCCAAAAGAAAAATTTATTTTCCTTTTGCTGATTAGCTCCTTAAAGGCGATAGCTTTAAAAAAGCTATCTTTGAGCATGCAGTGCTGGGAAAGCTTTGTGTTTTTAATGTTTTTTCTCTGTGGAACTCTGTGTACTCGGTGGTGAAGTAAGAGTGACGGAGTATCTGTGTTAATCAGCGTTTATCTAGCGGAGCGGGTGGTTAATTAAATTAAAGTGTAAACTATTTTAGGACAAGACAAAGCAGAAAAACATTAAAAATCATTTCAAAAATTATTTTCTTCTGCTATAATACTTTCATGAAACTTCGGGGTCTTTATTTTCGGATTACTATTTTTTTAATCTTAATTGGTTTTAGTGTTTTTCTGTGCATTTCTGGTGCATTGGCTAAGAACTCTATTGATCCTGATTGGTATGCTTTTAGTCTTGCTGCAGAGCTTGATCCTTTGTCCGCGGCTAATCTGGGCAAGCTCAGTTTAGATGCTCCGGCCGGCAGATATGGATTTCTCCAAGTCAAAAACGCGGGTTTTGGTTTTAGCAATGATCAAACGATCCGATTCTGGGGAATAAATCTGGGCCAAAGCGCTTGCTTTCCGGATAAAGCTGAAGCAAAAAAAATTGCCGCTGATTTGGCTTTTCTCGGGTTTAATGCTGTCAGATTATCGGGGCTTGATTTTGCTTTCGCGCCCCATGGGATCTTTCAGGATATTGGCGCGGAATACAATGACCAGCAATTAAAAACCACGCGTTATTTAAGTATTGAACAATTAGACAAACTCGATTATCTGATCTATCAGCTAAAATTAAACGGTATTTATACTTGCTTGAATCTTTTGTCTGAGCGTAATTTTACTCAGGCCGACGGAATTGTGGAAGCCGAGCTTTTAGATAAAGCCGGTGGTCCTGCTGCTATTTTTGATGATGAGCTGATTGCGCTGCAAAAAGAATATGCCCTAACCTTATTAAATCACTTCAATAAATACACTAAGCTTAAATACAATCAGGATCCGGCTATTGCCTTAATTGAGATAACTGATAAAAGTTCCTTAATTACCGCCTGGAAAAACAGCACGCTTAATGGCAATTTATTCGGCAATAAAACCAATGCCTTGCCCGGTTATTACTCCAAACAATTGGACTTTAGCTGGAATGAATATTTAAGAAAAAAATATACTTTTATTGACAAACTCAGAATAGCCTGGCAGGAAGAAAGTGCTGATCAGTCAATAATTCCTTTAAACACAGTGAATTGGAGCCTGGAATCAAGCAAAAATGCCAAAGCCAGCATCCGAACCACGGATAATCTGAATATTATAAAAATCCGAAACATCTCAAATGATCCTAAAGACCTCCAATTTCGGGCAAATTATCTTAATCTGTTTAAGAATAAAAAGTATCTCCTAAGCTTTACAATCAGTGCTGAGCAGAATACGCGCATCGGGATTATTGCTGAGCAGGTATTTTCTCCTTGGGATAATCTCGGGCTGGATCAGCAATTAAATATTTCGCCCATCCCCCAGATCATTACTTTGCCTTTTAGTCCGGAAATTGATTGTGATAATGCTAAAGTCAGTTTTATTATTGGCCAAACAAAAGGCAAAATCAGTATTGCTGATCTGGAATTAAAGCCGATCGATTCCTTGCCGATCATTGAAAATGACGCGAAATTAACCAAGTTTAAATTTCATCGGCCATTAGCCCAAATGATTCGGCTTTATCCTGAACAGGAAAGAAATGATATTATTCAATTTTATACACAAGCCGGTGCTGCTTATTTTAAAAACATGACTGATTTTCTTAAAACAGAATGCGCGGTCAAAGTGCCGATTACCGGGATTGCCAGCTATTACCAATACAAAGACATTGAATCTCAAGCAGACTGCGATTATATTTCCACCGCGGCTTATTGGGATTATCCGGAATTCAATCAAGTCGATCAAGATAAAACAGATTTCAAAATTCAAAATAATTCAGTATTGCAGGAAATAGATCTAGGAATTCTCGGTATGATCCAAAGCCGCAATCCCAATAGCCCAGACAAGAAAATCAAACCTTTTATCAGCAACTGGAGTCATTGTTTTCCTAATGACTTTGCTTATGAAAGCCCGACTTTGCTCGGATCAGTTGCCGGCAATAATAACTGGGATGGATTATTTCAATATGCTTATAGTTTAAACAATGCGCAGTCAATTAATAAAAACATGATCAATGATTGGTTTGAAATAATCAATAATCCCCAGCAATTGCTGCTTTGCTCAATTGGCGGATTAGCCTTTAATTATCAATTTGCCTCACCCAAGATCAAAGGTTTATGCGGATTTACTGAAGATAAAACATTGCAGGCCGGCGCGATTACCGCCAAGTCAGCTGATAATGGCGCGATTTTCTTCTGTACTTTAGATCAAAAGCCGGCTGAAGAATCAGCGCATTTTCTTTTAATCGCGCTAAGTGAAGTAAAGAATACAGACAGCGGCTGGGTCAAAACTGGATTTAACTGGGGCACTGAGCCGACTTTGCTCAAAAGAGTTAATCTAAATATAACAATCCCGGTTGAAAAAGCACCGACTGTTTATGTTTTGGATAATAGCGGAAAACGCGAGAAAAAAGTTAAATTAAATAAAGTTAATAATATGCTTGGTTTTAATACTAAAGAGTTTAATAGTCCTTGGTTTGAAATCCTATTGGATTAGCTAATGGTAAAAATGTGATATCCTGAAATAGGTTGACAGAAAAATAAATTAACCACAGATGAACACCGATTGACGCAGATAAAAAGTATATGCTCAAGCCGCTATGCGCGGCTAAAGTTTATTCAAAGGTGAATCAAAAAAAAAATTAATTT
>JAHITY010000125.1 GCA_018817165.1 Candidatus Omnitrophota bacterium | reverse complement strand
GATTTTTACTTATTCCTAATCGAGGCCTTAAAATTTCTCGCTTTGCTCGAAATGATTTTTACTTATTCCTAATCGAGGCCTTAAAATTTCTCGCTTTGCTCGAAATGATTTTTACTTATTCCTAATCGAGGCCTTAAGATTTCTCGCTTTGCTCGAAATGATTTTTACTTATTCCTAATCGAGGCCTTAAGATTTCTCGCTTTGCTCGAAATGATTTTTACTATCGTAAAAATCACCGCTCAGCCATTCCTCCGAGTAAAATTTATTTATAAATTTTACTCGGATATCGACACCCGTTCTTTGGGGTGAGATATCTTTGGTCAATACTATTTATTTCGTGTCAGCTTCGAACCTGCTTTTCTGGTGAGAAGTCTTTATACTTCTTATAAGCTGATTGACATTGGATAACATATCATATCTGAGCATAAAAAGCAAGTTTCCCGATATTTTCTTAAGCTTAAACTTCTGCTTGGAATAAATGCTCTTATTTGGAATGATGAAATACTCTTGAAGGAGAATGAATCACCGCGGCACTCAGCTTGTTTTGAACATCAGCGCTTATATCGAGGAATCTGAATCCGCAATCAAATTGACCGGTAGTTGTTTTGTGCTGATAACATATTTCGCAATTGACTTCTTGTCTTGCCTGTTTTCCCGGAATGCCGATTCGGGCTAAAAACTGCCGGGTTTCTAACTTTTTATCCAGCTTTATTTTAAATCCGGTAGGAGTAATATCCAGGATAAAAACATCGGTGTATTCTTTTTTCGCGTAAAAATCAATCAACGATATCGCTAAGCCTTCCACAGGTTTAAAGCGTATGGCCATTCTTTTTTCTACTATCGCCTTATCTCTGCCGCCTCTTTTCGCTTTATAAAGCGCGGAATCAACCATGCTGATTATTTGATTAGCATTCGCTCCTTCTGGCGGACAGGCAGCAACTCCAGCACTAAACTTTATCGCTAAGGAAAGCGGCGCTTTTAAATAAGGAGAGGTAACCACCATCTGTTGCATTTTATTTTTGATTCGCTCTAAAACAATCGGAAAATCAGCCAGACTTGTTTCCGGTAAAATCACCAAAAACTCTTCCCCTCCATAACGTCCGACAAAATCAATATCGCGCAAACTTACGATTAAATTCTCGGCAAAGCTTTTGAGGACATTATTTCCCACAAGATGTCCATAGCTATCATTGATTTTTTTAAAAAAATCAATATCAATAAGCATTATGGTAAGCGGCCTCTTATATCTTTTTGCCCGAGACAGCTCTTGTTCCAGAATTTCTATTGTTCTGCGGTAATTATAACAGTTTGTCAGCCCATCAAAATCAGCTAAAATTTGCAGCCTTTTTTTTAAATCCCTTTCTAGTTCGGCAAAGCTGCCGATAATCACCCCCGCGAGAACGTAAACAATGCTATTCATATAAAATTTATGCAGCCCGGGATCGTACCATTGTCCTTGTAATAGCGTTTTCTGATGAAACATTAAAATTAATATCGATAATCCGGAAAAAACAATCCCGCCTTTAAGCCCAAAACAAATTCCCGCCAGCGCGATAAGAATAACAAATAAATAACCGATCAGGCTCTCGACTCCCGGAAGAAATTCATAAATAAGAATTAACGCGATCAGACAAATTAAAATAAAAATAACATGAAAAGGCTTTGCTTGAAAACTGATTTTTATCCGCTCAAAGTGATTTACGCGTCTTGATTTTTGTGAACCCATAGAAAATATTCCTTTTGCTTAATTATACAGATAATATACCACATGTCAATATAATCACTTTTTAACACCAATAATTTACTTAACCGCCCGCATATCCTGAGCAAAGTCGAAGGGCTTCGCTAGATTAACACTGATTAACACAGATAATCTGTCATTTTTATTTCAACCGCGAGCACTCAGAGCTCCACAGAGAAAACAATTAAATTCTATTCCACCACGAAAATTACGAAACACACGAAAAAAACAATTCAACGGTATACTCGTGTGATTTTTAATCACACTGAATTTATTCAATGGATAATCAAAAGAAAAACTTGTTTTCCTTCTTGAGTGACCATTGAATTAAATTCCAGCTGCGCAGCAGCAAAGAGTATCCTTTATTTTCTTATCCGCGTCCATCTGTGTTCATCTGTGGTTAATTTATTTTTCTGTCAGCCTTTTTCAGGATAGCACACTGTGTCTTGTCCTAATATAGTTGACACTTTTTTAAAGCATTGCGTCGTGCGTATTGCGCAAAAACACATCTTTTCGCTAAGCCTGAGACTGCATCGTGCAGTCTCAGCCGCGCGTTTTCACTATTTTGACATCCATGTCAAAATTACGTTCAAAAGCGCCGCTCAAAGAGAATTTTTGCCCAGCGGATCGTCTATTAGCTATAACTACTTTATAACTTTCTACTCGATTTTTCTTTTTGTGTTTTGGGCTTTAGTCATTTAAGTTTATTTAGAGTTTAGAAATTAGTAATTAGTAATTTGTTTTCTGTTCTCCGATTTTTCGTCCCTCGTCCTAGCGTAGCGATCGCCTCTCATCCTTCTGTCTTCTGTCAGCCTTTTTCAGGATAGCACACTGTTTTTCCTAATCGTTTACCCTGAGCACTTGTAGTGAGCTATGTCGAACTATGTCGAAGGGCTAATCGCTGTTTTTAGCTTTAGTAATTAGAAATTAGTTATTAGTAATTTATTCCGGCTCTTTTGCTTTCCGCTGCTTTTAAAGCTTTATTCATTTAGGATTGTTTGTTATAATATTAGATTAACTAGGGGATGCGAATTATGGATCAAAATACCGCAAAGAATAAGCATGAACATTCCGCTGCTGAAATAAAACTTGCTTGCCAAATCGGTGCTAGTTTATTTGGCATGCTCAAAGCAGTGCATCTCTATCCGCGCGGCCATCAAATGCTCAGTCAGGTTGTCCAAAAATTCTATACAACGCTCCAAGAAGTCATTAACCACAAACAAATCGCGGTCTTCCGAATATATGAAAATAATCTTTATGTTCTGGATATTCATTTAGACAATCAAAAGCTGCCGGGAATCGATGATTTTATCGAAGAAATGCAAAAACGCTATATCCGGCAAGTGATTTTCAATTCAACAACTAATTTAACGGATATTGATTTATTAGTCGAAATATTAAATATTGAAACTGATCAAATATCTTCTTTGGGCGGAGCAAGTAACATATTAACTCAAAAAGGCTCTAAAGGTATCCGAATTGTTGAATATTATTCCAGCAAACATTCTACTTTGGATCAAGAGCGCTTACTCAGTTTAACTAATAGTATAATTTTTCGTTATTTCACTCAAGACGAGATAACTAGTTTGGACATTGAACAAACTCATTTTCTTTATGAATTGCTCCAGGAATCACAACTTGTCTGCGAATTGATTAAAATCGCCGCGCAGTTTATCATTCGAAAACACGATTCTGAGCTGAGTGAAAACCAATTATTTTTAAAAATATTGGGTAAAATTAAAGCCGCGATCACAACATTAGAGCTGTCGGAAGCCGATGAAATCCAAACAATTTTAAAAGATTTGGTTTCCGCTTTCGGAAATCAGGTCTTATTTGATTTGATCTTTGAGGATCCGGACGCGGAAATCCTCCAATACACAAAGGCCGCCAATTACCTGCTGGAACAAATGGATATTAATCAAACCGCTAAATTATTTGTTAAGAAAATCGCGGAATCTGATCAGAGCTCGAGCATTATCGCCCATACTAAACATGTCTTAAGCCGCGTATTTATTGACCGCAGCGCTTTTTTAAATTTTCTCCCGGCTTTTAAGCAGACCCTGCAAGCCGATTTAGAGCATTCCGATAAAACTTCTTCTATCTTAAATGATATCTGCTCGGCTTTTGCTCCGGGCTTTTCTTTGGAAGATGATGTCGAGCTGGCTTTAGGCACAATAACCGCTAACGAAAAGACTGATATTATCGATGGTTTAAATGTCTTAAAAACAGTACAATTTGAAAAAGATGCTTTAAAAAAATACATTCATGAATACTCGGATATTCCCGCGCATCTGGAAATTTTACACGCGCTATTATCGGAAAAGCAAGAAACAGCCGTATTTAATGATTTGCTCGATAAATCCCTGCAGCTCACCAAAACTATTTTACAGGGAGCTGACCTTGACCAAAGCGCTCAAGCCTTACACTTTTTCGTTTCACTGATAAACGATACTTCCGCAATATCGATTGAGCGAAAAATGGCAATTGCTGAGTCTTTAGAAAATTTCCCGCAAGTCCTGATTGAAAAGTTTACTTTAGAAATGATTGAAGGTTTTTCTGAAACAAAAGTTAAACTGTGCTTAAATGATTTATTTGTCCTGTTTTCACACCGCTTAATTGCTTTACTATTACGCTTGTACACTCAAAAGGGCGATTTATCCAAAGATATAGTTATCAAGCAAACTATTCTTGACCATCATAACCCAAACGCTTTAAATATGAACATTGATTTGTGTAAGGAACCAACAAATAGCATTCTGCGTTTACTCGAGCTGATCCAGCTGATCAAGGACGACTCCGCGCTTCCTTTGGTTTGGCCGATTTTGTTTCATGAAAACATTATTCTCGCGCACAGAACTTTAAAATTAATCGCGGACTACAAATCGCCTGCGGGTTTAAATATGCTGATCCAAGCACTCAAACATCCGCACATTGCCCTGCGGATTGTCTGCATTGAATATTTGGGAGCATTTCGCTATAAAGAAGTGCGCTCAATTATTGCTTTGATTGCCCGCGGACAAGACGCGATGTGTGCCGATGAAATATTAAACACGGATATTCGTATCGCGGCTTTAAAATCTTTACGAGCTTTGGACAAACAGCTGGCAATCACAGTCCTTAAAGAAATCAGGAAAAAACGCAGGCTATTGATTTTTCCGGCTGAACTTAAAGCCTTGCGTGTTTTCGCGCGAATACAGCTCAGAGAATTACAAAACAAATAAACCATCGGGGTGTTTTAATGGATCAAGCAATTATAAAAAACGCGGTTAAGGCTTTTGCTAAAAACTTTGCCCTTTTACTTACGGAAAGCAGTTTATATCCACCGCAGCATCCTAATGTTGTTGCCCAAACCCATCAGACTTTGGCGGCCCTAGAAGACGCTTTTAAAATTATC
The DNA here is from genome assembly GCA_018817165.1 of Candidatus Omnitrophota bacterium. GTDB lineage: Bacteria > Omnitrophota > Gorgyraeia > B26-G9 > B26-G9 > JAHITE01. The sequence goes on along the minus strand of JAHITY010000125.1, from coordinate 21,492 downwards.
CCGGATATTTATCTGGATATTATGGAGGGTCAATTTGCCCACGAAGGAATTCCTTTGTACGAAATAAAACATACTGTGGAAAAAGTAGTCCAGCAGCTGGAAATAAAATCAATTAGATGTATTTGTTTTAAAATTGGATTGACCTCGCAGCACTTGAACTTTTTTGTTAAATTGCTCTCCGATAAGATCAAACACTTAAATGCTGAAGGGCTGGAAAAAGAATTAGGCCAAGCCAATATTATAACGATTATTGTGGAAAAAAAGCGCAAAAAAAAAGCAGACGATAATCTGGGCTTATTGCAAGCGGACAAAGTTTATGGAAGCAGTGTTGAAGCCAATAAGCTGGTTTATTCGGCGCTACAAGCCGGGAAAGCGCTGCCTTTGGATGTTGTGGATAAAGTCGCCCAAGATATTACCCGCTTAATTGCCCAAGACAGTTCATCTAGTTTAGCGCTGGCATCTTTGCGCAGTTATGATGAATATACCTTTACCCATTCAGCCAATGTGGCGATTCTTTCAGTCACCCTGGCATCAACATTAATCGATGATCCTTTAATTCTTAAACGTTTGGCCAGAGCGGCGATTCTCCATGATATTGGCAAAACAAAAATTCCTTTAAAAATATTAAACAAGCCTGACAAATTAGATCCAGTGGAATGGCAATTAATGCAGCAACATCCTTTATTTGGCGCGCAGATTTTGGAGCAGCAAGCCGGAATGGATGAGCTTTCGATTATTATTGCCTCACAACATCACATGAAATATGATCTGAGCGGATATCCCCAAATCCAGCATTTAGCGCCTTTACACCCATTGTCTTTGGTTGTTAATATCTGCGATATTTACGACGCGATTAGCAGTAAACGGCCGTATAAAAATTCCCTACCTTGCGACAAGGCTTTATCGATTATGATGCGCTTGATCGGCTGTGATTTTGACCCGGCATTTTTTAAAATCTTTGTCCAAATGATGGGGATATATCCGCCCGGGACTTTGGTCCGCTTAAATACTCTGGAGCTGGCGATTACCAAAAGAGCTCACCCCTCAGCCTTGCTTCTGCCGCAGATAAAAATAATAATGAATGCAAGTGGGCAATTATTAAATGATCCCTTAACAATTGATTTGTCTGATTCTGAACAAAACAAGACACAAAGAAGTATTGAAGAAACTGTAGACCCGTCACTTTTTGGGATTAATCCGCTGGATTTTATTTAAAGCTTTGAACCTTCTCCCATAAAAAAATTATTGTGCTTTTAGTATCCATCCCGGTTTGCGCGAAAAACCGCAAAATATCTATTTGTTTGAATAATCCGCCTAAGAGCAAAGCAATAATGCTCAAATTAATCAAATAAATCAAAGTTAAAGAAAAAACATATCCATTTTCCTTTAAATCCGGCTGCTCGACTTTTAAACTGTGTATGGTCATTAAAAAATGAAAGGCTATGGACCAGCCGATTAATAAAATTAGGATCTGCGGATAATTATTGATATTGGGATAAAATATTGCGGCGCCAAAAAATCCCGCAATCAGCAAAGCAGTGTATACGGGGAAAAAATAGGGGCCCAGACTGATCAGAACATTATTCTTAGTGGTACCAACACTGCCGCCTTGCGCTGAGACTTTAAATCCTTTAATTTTACCGCCGCAAAGTAAGGCAAGTACCGCGTGCGTGCTTTCATGCCCCAAGACATATAAAAAATTTAGCTTTAAACCAGAAAAAAACAGAAGCACATATATCCCAATGCCGCCAACAAAATAAAGCATTGTTTGTTCAACTGTTCCCACGGATTTAAGTAATTGATAAAAAGCTTTGCTTGCGCTAAAACACACAGGCAGTAAACCAATGCCGATAATAAGTTTTAGAAAACGCTTGAGCATGCGGCTTTATCCTGCTATTGATTTACGTTCTAGGAACAATAAACTGTAAACCATCCATATATGGCTGCAATACTTTGGGCACAGCAATACTGCCGTCTGGCTGCTGATAGTTTTCCATGATCGCGATCACCGTTCTGGCCAAAGCAATCCCTGAACCGTTTAGTGTATGCACATGACTGACTTTATTAGTATTCAGATCCTTGTATCTGATATTTGCTCGGCGCGCCTGAAAATCTTCAAAATTACTGCAGCTGGAAACTTCCAGCCAATTATTTACACCCGGAGCCCATACTTCAATATCATAACATTTAGCCGCGGCAAAACTAATATCCCCGGTTGATAAAGCAATCACTCGATAAGGAAGTTCTAATGCCCGTAATACTGCTTCGGCATTTTTCAATAATGACTCTAATTCCGCATATGACGTTTCCGGCTTGACAAATTTAACTAATTCTACTTTATCAAATTGATGTACGCGCAACAAACCGCGAGTATCCTTACCATAAGACCCTGCCTCTCTACGAAAACAAGGAGTATATGCAGTATAATATACTGGCAATAATCGGGAATCTAATACTTCATTGCGATGAATATTGGTTACCGGCACTTCTGCGGTGGGAATTAAAAACAGATCATCTTCATTTGCCCGATACATATCATCTTCTAATTTTGGTAATTGCCCTGTCCCTGTCATTGAGGCCCTATTAACTACAAATGGAGGAGAAACCTCTAAAAATCCATGTTTTTTAGTGTGCAATCCCAACATAAAATTAATTAAAGCTCTTTCTAGCTGAGCGCCAAAACCTTTATACAAAACAAAATTTGAACCCGTAATTTTAGTCGCCCGCGTAAAATCAACAATATCCAAGGATTCGCTTAATTCAATATGATCTTTGATTTTAAAGCCAAAATCAGATTTCGGGGTTCCCCAAGCACTGACTTGGACATTAGCACTGGCATCTTTACCGATTGGCACTGATTTATCGGGTATATTTGGGATGTTAAGCAATATTTTATCAATTTTACCTCTAAGTTCACCCACACGATCATCATTATCTTTAATTTTTTGGGATAACTCTTTTAAAGCTGCTCTTTTTTCCGTAATATCCTGTTTTTGTTTAACCAAAACAGCCATTTCATCTGATGCTTGATTGCGTTGTTGTTTGAGCACATCTACTTGAGTATTTTTTTCCCGCCACTGATTATCCAGCTCCACCAGACTGTCTATTTCCAATTTCATATTGCGATTGGCAATTGCTTGTTTGACAATCTCGGGATTTTCGCGAATTAATTTAATATCAATCATTGTTTACCCCCACGTCGTGAGTATTCTTAATTGTAGGGGCGCTGCTTGCCTGCGCCCGCTTACTAATTATTTAACCTGTTTTAATAATATATTATTCCGGGCCGGGACAAGCAAGGCCCCTACATTACTAGCCTCGGCCACGTCACGCCGTGGCCCTACTTTATGCTTTATTCCAACTGCTACTTTTTTAGCTTTTGCTATGAGCCATGAGCTACGAGCTAAGCGCTTTCTGCTTTTGTTTTTCTTTTCACTATTAGCCATAAGCTATAAGCCATAAGTAATTTATTCTTGGTTTTCAGTTTCTGAATTATCTGTTTCTGGAGTTTCCGTATCTATAATTTCTGGAATATCCGTATTGTCTATAATATCAGGACTATCGGTTTCTTCAAACTCTTCTTCTTCATCTTTTGCTGCTAATCTGGCAACAGCAACCAATCGATCATCTTGTTTTAAGCGAATCATTCTCACGCCTTGGGTAGATCTGCCGGTTGCGCGAATATCTTTAATTGGCGAGCGCACGATCATTCCACTGGAAGTTATAAGCATTAAATCATCATTATCCGTCACAGAGTTAACCGCAACAACCAAACCATTAGCTGTGGTGGTTTTTATATTAATTAATCCTTTACCGCCGCGAGTTTGTGTACGATATTCTTCCATTTTTGTTCTTTTGCCTGAACCTTTTTCCGTAACAGTCAGCAATGTACCGTCTTTACGCACCAGCTCCATGCCAATTACTGTATCGCCTTTGGCCAGAGAAATACCGCGCACGCCCGATGCTGTTCGGCCCATATCGCGCACATCTGCTTCGGAAAAACGAATCGCTTTACCTTGCCGGGTGGCGAGAAAAACTTCTTCATTTCCATCAGTTAAGCGGCAGGAAATCAAAGCATCATTATCTTTTATTGTAATCGCGTTAATCCCGCCTTTGCGCGGATTACTATATGCCATTAAATCTGTCTTTTTAACCTGACCATTAGCTGTGCTCATAATCAGGAAATTGCCTTCGGTAAATTCCTTGACTTGAATCAAAGCCGCGATTGTTTCACCTGTATCAAAGGGCAATAAATTAACAATTGCTTTGCCTTTAGACACGCGGCCGGCTTGAGGAATTTCATAAACCTTTAACCAAAAGACTTTTCCCCGGTTGGTAAACACGAGTAAATAATCATGGGTTGAAGCCACGAATAAGTGTTCAATGAAATCTTCTTCGCGCATTCCCGCGCCGGAAACACCCACTCCTCCGCGGCGCTGCTTACGATACGCGCTAACCGGCAGACGCTTAATATATCCCGCATGAGAAAGCGTAATTACGACTTCTTCCTGCGCGATCAAATCTTCAATCTCCAAATCATCTACCGCGGCAATAATCTGAGTTCTCCGCGCATCGCCGTATTTCTTTTTTAATTCGAGTAATTCTTCTTTGATAATTGATAAAACTTTTTTCGGATCTTCTAAAATTGATTTTAACCAGGTGATCTTTTTAATTAATTCTAAATATTCCGCTTCAACTTTATCACGTTCTAATCCAGTTAAGCGCTGCAGCTGCATTTCTAAAATAGCTTGCGCCTGAAGTTCGCTTAATTTAAATCTTTCCATTAAAGCAATCCGCGCGTCCGGGGTGGTTTTTGATTCCCGGATAGTTTTAATAACTTTATCTAAATTATCCAAACATATTTTTAAACCTTCTAAAATATGCGCTCTTTCCTGGGCTTTACGCAGATCATACTTTGTTCGGCGAACAATAATAACTTTGCGATGCTCAATAAAGTGCTGCAGAATATTTTTTATCGGTAAAATCTGCGGCTGATTATCAACTAAAGCCAGAAAAATAATTCCAAAAGTAGTTTCCAGTTGTGTGTGTTTGTATAATAAGTTTAAAACAACCTGCGCGTTACCATCCCGCTTTAATTCAATGACCAAACGCATTCCCTCTTTATCTGATTCATCGCGTACATCAGAAATGCCTTCGATTTTTTTATCTTGCACTAGCTTTACAATATTATTAATAACATTGGTTTTGTTTACCTGATAAGGAATCTCGCTAATTACAATTGTCTCTTTATTGTTTTTATGCTGCTCGATCGCGGCTTTAGCCCGCACTCTGATCGGCGAGCGTCCGGTTTTGTAAGCCTGTTTAATCCCTTCTCGCCCGCAGATAATTCCCCCCGTGGGAAAATCCGGTCCGGGAATAATCTTAATCAATTCATTTACTGTTGTTTCCGGATTATCGATCAAACAAACAACCCCATCAATAACTTCATTTAAATTATGCGGCGGAATATTTGTCGCCATACCAACAGCAATACCGCTGGAGCCATTGATTAATAAATTCGGCAAAGCCGCGGGTAATAATCTGGGCTCTTTTAAAGATTCATCAAAATTTGGCGCGAAATCAACGGTTTCTTTATCTATATCAACCAACAGTTCCCGGGTAATTGCCGCCATTCGCGCTTCAGTATAACGCATTGCCGCGGCTGAGTCTCCATCAACCGAACCAAAGTTTCCCTGGCCATCAATCAAAGGATACCGCAAAGAAAATTCCTGAACCATCCGCACCATAGCATCATAAACCGCGGTATCTCCATGGGGATGATATTTACCTAAAACTTCTCCGACAATACGCGCGCTTTTTTTATAAGGCTTACTATGGTCGAGATTTAAATCCTTCATCGCGTAAAGAATACGTCTGTGTACAGGCTTTAAACCATCACGGATATCCGGTAATGCTCGGCCGACAATTACACTCATAGCATAATCAATGTAGGATTTTTTCATTTCCTCTTCGATCGGCACTGGTATTATGCGTTCATTTTCTGTATACATATGTTTATTTATTCTCCCTATTAGCTTTAACCTTGAACATATTTTCTATCTATTTAATTTTTTTTATTGTTTTTTCTATTCGCTAAACGCTATCCCCTAATCGCTGTTTCTTAAATATCCAAATTTCTTACATCTTTAGCGTGAGCTTGAATAAAATTACGTCTTGGCTCAACCGCGTCACCCATTAAAACTGTAAACATTTCATCAGCTACCACCGCATCCTCAATATCTACACGCAACATTGTACGTTTTTCCGGATCCATAGTAGTTTCCCAAAGCTGCTCAGGATTCATTTCTCCTAAACCTTTATAGCGCTGAATAGTTAAGCCTTTTCTGCCGGATTCGCGAATAACTATCAATAAATCTTTTAATCTGCTGATTGGGGTTTCATCATTGGTCTGCTGATCAATTAGATTTAATATTTTTTTATTTAGGATATTCCCCTCTGATTTAACCGCGCCTTTTTTCGGTTTTTTTCCACCTTTGTTTAATTCCGGAGTCTCATCTTCTAATTCAGAACCTTCTTTAGCCGCGGAAACATAATCCAAAATATCAATTTCCATTTTTTCTAATTTTGTGGTTAATTTAAAAATATCCAGGCTTTCATGAAAAGTAGTTACTTTTACCACTTGAATAGTCTCATCATTAATTGTCGTGCTAAAACCGCGGGTTTCCTGAATTTCCACATCCTTACCTGTGCGAGTTTCTTCTTCTTTGACATAAGCCGCTAATTCTTTTTCATCGAATATAAATTTATCTTCATCCGCGCTATCAATTTTATAAATCGGTAATTTATTGGTTTTTACATCTTTTAATTGCAGATATTTTAAGAAAGTTATTCCTTTTTTTTCAACACTGTGACTTAAAAATTCAACTTCCAATAATATCGCCAATAATTCTTTAAATTGATTTTCAGAAAATGTTTTATCGTTTTTCAGATTTAAAAGTTTTAAGCCTTCCATTCCTAATTCAAATAAAAGACTGTCCATTTCCGCTTCAGTTTCAATATACTCTTCTCTTTTTCCTCTTTTAATTTTATACAAAGGCGGTTGCGCGATAAAAACATGACCTTTTTCAATTAATTGCGGCATTTGACGATAAAGTAATGTTAATAATAGTGTGCGGATATGACTACCATCAACATCAGCATCAGCCATTAAGATAATTTTATGGTAACGCAATTTTGCCAAATCAAAATCACTACTCACTCCAGTGCCTAAAGCAGTAATTATTGTTCTTACTTCATCATTACTTAAAACTTTATCTAAACGCGCTTTTTCCACGTTAATAATTTTACCTTTAATCGGCAGAATTGCTTGAAAGCGACGATCTCTTCCTTGTTTTGCTGAACCACCCGCTGAATCTCCTTCAACAATATAAACTTCACACAAAGCCGCGTCCCGAATAGAACAATCCGCCAGCTTACCGGGTAATGATCCGCTATCTAAGGCACCTTTACGCCGAGTTAATTCTCGAGCTTTACGGGCCGCGCTGCGGGCACGTGATGCTAATAAAGCTTTTTCAATTATTTTATTGCCTACTGAAGGATTTTCTTCTAAAAAACTTCCTAAAGCTTCATTTAAAACTGAGGCAACTATACCTTCTACTTCACTATTACCTAATTTAGTTTTAGTTTGTCCTTCATATTGCGGATTAGGAACTTTCACGCTTACCACAACCGCTAAACCTTCCCGAACATCATCCCCGGAAAAGCTATCATCCTGGTTTTTTAATAATTTTTTATTTTTCGCGAATTGATTTAAGGTTCTTGTTAAGGCTGATTTAAAACCAGTTAAATGGGTTCCGCCTTCAATTGTATTAATATTATTCGCGAAAGAAAATACTGTTTCACCATATCCATCGTTATACTGCATAGCGATTTCCACAACAATATCATCTTTTTCTTTTTCCAGATAAATTACTTTTTTAAAAATTGGATTTTTATTTTTATTTAAATGTTCGACAAATTCCATAATTCCGCCCTTAAAGCAAAATTCGGTTTGTTTATCATTGCGCTCATCTCTTAAAGTTATTTTCAATCCTTTGTTAAGGAAAGCTAATTCTCTTAATCGGTTTGATAAAATATCAAAACTATATTTTGTTATTTCAAATATTTCCCGATCAGGTTTAAAGGTAACTTTTGTTCCTGTATTTTTGCTTTTTCCTATAGTAGTTAATTTTGTTACTGTTTTTCCATATTCATATTTTTGATGATAAACTTTTCCATCACGTCTTACTTCCACTTCCAACCATTCTGATAAAGCATTTACCACACTGACACCAACTCCATGTAAACCACCAGAAACCTTATAAACCCGATGATCGAATTTTCCACCGGCATGCAGTGTTGTTAAAACAACTTCTACTCCCGGTTTATTTAATTTAGCATGATTATCAACGGGAATTCCTCTTCCATCATCAGTAACTGATACACTATTATCTTCATTAATAAACACTTCGACATTAGTGCAATACCCCGCCAAAGCTTCGTCAATTGAGTTATCCACAACTTCATAAACTAAATGATGTAAACCGCGCGCGGTGGTATCACCAATATACATCGCCGGCCTTTTTCTAACCGCTTCTAAACCTTCTAAAACTTGAATTGTTTCTGAATTATATTTTTCTGGCATAACTACTACTCCTCCTTAAAACAAAATCATATTTTTATTTAAATTGTTTTATATTTTTAAGCTATTTATTTTACCAATTTTAAAACGGATGCCTTTTACTGTTTTTAAATCTAAAAATTTTTCAATATTTTCGCGGATTTCTTTTTTTCTTAATGTTAAATGATGTAATAATGCTGAGTTTGAAACCACAATAATTAAAATTTTATTTTTAATCACAACCGGCATTGATTCCTCTGCCGCCGACTCTGAAATAATTTCTTTCCAGTTTTTTAAAATAATCGCTTGAGGTGTTTGTTTTTGCTGTTGAAAATCTTTTAAAAAATTTTCTAGAATGTCTTTAATAATTACGGGTTTTCTTTTTTGTTCAGCATGTTCATTTAACATATTACTCCCGCAGAAATCAAGCTAATTGCATCGGTAATACAATATAGACATAAAATCCATTATCATTAACTAGGTTTTCTCTAAACACTCCTGGTTTTTCCGCGTTCAATAATTCAAAATCAACATTTTCTTCTTGTAAATTTTTCAAAACATCTAATATGTAGTATGGATTAAATCCTACAGTCATTTCATTACCTTGATAATCCATAATAATTTCATCTTTTACTTCTCCGATATCCGGAGTCATTTTAGAAATCACTAATTTATTTTTAAATACATCCAATTTGATTGATTGAGAATCTGGACTGGTGAATAAGCTAGCTCTTTTAATTGCTGCTAAAAATTTACTTTTTTCTATTCTAATCTTAGCTGTATCCTCTTTGGCTTTTTCTTTGGGAATAACCTGTTCGTAATTAGGAAACTCTCCTTCAATCAACCGGGAGATGATTGTTGTATTATTTAATTCAAAAGCAACTTGATTTTCTGAGAAATATATTTTTACTTCGCCTTCATCTTTTAAAATTTTATTCAACTCATTGATTGTCTTAATCGGAATAATCGCTTCTTTTTTCTCCACATTAAGCGGTATTTTAATTTCCGTTAAAGCTAATCTTCGACCATCGGTGGCGACTAATCTTAAAATTTTATTTTTAATGTAAAATAAAGTGCCGTTTAAAACATATCTTGTTTCATCGCGAGACATAGCAAAACTTACTTTTTTAAGGATTTTTTTCAATAATTGCTGTTCCAATATAATACATTCTTTATTATTAAACTTTGGAATAGCGGGAAATTCTTCTTTGGGTAAGCCAATTAAACGAAACGAACAACTTCCGCAATCAATAATCATATTATAATTTTTTCGCACGGTGACTGTAATTTCACCCTCAGGTAATTCTTTGACTATATCCGCGAATCTTTTTGCCGGGATAGTTATTGTTCCATCTTCAAGTATTTCTGAATCAGCGGTATACGTAATACCTATATCTAAATCTGTTGAACTAAAAATTAATTTACCTTTATGCGCTTCTAATAGAATGTTCGATAAAATTGGTAAGGTTGTTTTTGTCGGTACAGCACCTTCCACTGTCTGAATGGCGGACATTAAAATGTTTTGCGCAGATTTAAATTTCATGTTATCCCCCTTTTTATTAACAATTCAAAGTATTATTATAATATATATTTCAATTTAATAAGTAGTAGTTGTAATAATAGTAATGCTGTTAATATGTGTATAAGCTATTTAATCCGTTGATATAAATAATCTTATTTATTCTTAATTCTGTTAGTAAGTGTTGTTAATAACTCCGTTAACTTGTAATCGTTTGTGGAAAGTTTTTTAATTTTCTCATAAGCGTGTAAAACTGTGGTATGATCTCTTCCCCCGAAAAACTCGCCGATTTCCGACAAGGAATGATTTGTTAACTCTCGGGATAAATACATTGCCAGGTGTCGCGGATACGCAATAACCTTGCTCCTCCCGCCCTTTTTTATATCAGAGACTTTAACTTCAAAATTATCGGCAATTATTTTCTGAATTTTTTCCACTGTAATTACTTTTATAAAAGCATCTTCTTTTATCGCGTCTTTTAAAACTTCTCCGGCAATTGAAATTGAAATCGGATTATTAGTCAGTAAAGAATAAGCAACAACCCTGATTAAAGATCCCTCTAACTCTCTAATGTTCGAACGAATTTTTTCCGCGATAAAGAAAATAACATCATCCGGGACCTTAACTATTTCTCTTTCCGCTTTTTTCTTTAAAATTGCTACTCTGGTTTCTAAGTCCGGCGGTTGAATATCAGTAACCAAACCCCATTCAAAACGCGAAATCAATCTTTCCTCTAACCCGGGAATATCTTTGGGCGGTCGGTCACTGGAAATCACCACTTGTTTGTGAGAATCATACAAAGCATTAAAAGTATGGAAAAATTCCTCTTGCGTACTTTCTTTACCGGCAATAAACTGAATATCATCAATTAATAAAATATCTACGCTGCGGTATTTTTCGCGAAACTGCATTGTTGTTCTTGTCCGGATAGCATTAATTAATTGATTGGTAAATCGTTCACTGGTTGTATAGGAAAGCTTCGCGCTGGGATTTTTTTCTAATATAAAATGGCCCACAGCCTGCATTAAATGAGTTTTTCCCAATCCCACCCCTCCATATATAAACAAAGGGTTATATGCTCGGGCGGGAGATTCGGCAACCGCGGCGCTGGCTGCATGAGCAAAGCGATTACTTGGCCCAATAACAAAACTATCAAAAGTATATTTCGGATTCAAATAAATATCAGTTTTATGTGAAGATTTAGAAACAAAGCTTTCTGATGGTGTTTGAACAAATGTTCTTTCCGGAATCGGATCATTACTTTCAGCTCGAACAATAAAATCAACCCGCAGATTAGTTTTATTGATTAAACCAGCTGTTTTGCGAATAGATTGAGCATAATGATCATTCAGCCATTCTTTAAAAAATTTATTCGGGACAGCGATTGTGAAAACATCATCCGTGAGCTCAATTGCATTCAGAGGCTTTAGCCATGTTTCAAAACTTTGGGCGGTTATTTCCTTTTTTAAGACATTAAGAATTTCGGCCCACAATAGATCGGCTTTGTTTGGCATAGTTTATTGGCGTCATTTTAAGTTTGTTAACAATTTAATCTCAAGTAAAAATATGACTTAATTTATTGTAATAAAACAACTTGCAATAGTTAAATCAGAAAGTATCCACTGTTTATCCACAAAAGCTTAATCTAAGCAGGAGAAACATTGATGTTATTATAGCAAATCCTAAAAAAAATTCAAGGTTTTTTTTGGGTTTTTTTATTGACTAAAATTGGTTTTATGTTATAATTTTGTTTTACAGTAAATACAAGAAAGAGGTTTAACATGAAGAAAAATTTAACAAACAAATCTAATCGTAAAAGAAAAAAAACACATGGCTTCCGAGAGAGAATGAAATCTGAAGGCGGTCGCGATGTGCTAAAAAGACGTCGGCAAAAAGGACGCACTGAGCTTACTGTTTAGTAGATTATATGAAACGGCACGGTTTAAGCAAAAAAGAATGCCTGCTCAGACCCTATCAATATAAGAATGTCTACAAAAACCGGCGATTGCAAAAAAGCGCAATAGTCTGGCTTTATTTTGCGCCCAATGGATTGGCATATAATCGGATGGGTATCAGTGCCAGCAAAAAAACCTGTTCAAATAATGTAATTCGCAATCGGGTGAAAAGAATCCTGCGTCAGGTTTTTCAGCAGGATAAAACTGCATTTGGTTGCGGAGTCGATATTGTGTTTGTAGTAAAAAAACTACCCAAAGCAGTTGAATTAAAAGTTTTTGATCAGGAAGTGAAAGCCCAGCAGGCTAAAATATGAAAGTGATACTATTAAAGCTTTTAGATTTTTATCGTAAGTTCTTGTCACCAATGAACATAAGTTCATGTAGGTATACACCGACATGCTCTAACTATATGACTGAAGCAATTAAAAAAAAGGGAAGTTTAAAGGGGCTTGCTTTGGGAATTATTAGAATTTTAAAGTGTAATCAGTTTTTTCCTGGCGGACATGATCCGGTTAAATAAGTAAAGAATAAAATGTTTAACGCTATTTTTAGTGATATTACAGAAAAGGTATATTTATGGATAAAGATAAAAATTTTATAACTGCGATTATTCTAACACTAATGGTAATATTTTTTTACCCGATGTTAATGAAAAAAGTATTTCCTGATAAATTTCCTGAGCCAACGCAACAAAATAGTGCGCTTACAACATTTAATACTGACAAGCCTCAAGTGGTGCAATCAAATATTGCCAGCGCTTTAACATATTCTAAAACAAAGAGTTATGTCCTTGAAACTAAAAAATATAATATTGTAGTTAATAGTCCGGGGGGGGATATTAAAAGTATTGATTTTAGTCAGATTGCTGACCCGGCAACAAATTTACCGACAATCTTAATGGACACAATGGATAAATCCCCAGGCATTTTTAGCACTCCGGAATTAATTCGCAATGCTGAATTACAAAATGTTGAAGTAAAGTCAAATGCCCTGGAATTTACTTATCACAATAATGATAATTTAATTATCACCAAACAAATAATTATTGATCCTGATTTGTATAAAATAAATCTCAATATTAATATCACGAATAAAGCAGTAAAGGACCAAGTTGTTCCATATCAATTAGTTACAGCAACCGGCATTGCCGATGCCGCGGGTATTTCCGCTAGATTTCGTGATATTATAATTTTATTTAGTGATCAGAAAAATTTCAAGAAAAATCCCAGTACGATCAAGGAGAAAAAGCTGATTGATGGAGATGTGAGGATGAGCGGGCTGCTTACGCGATATTTTGCTTTGATTGTCGCGCCATTAACCGGAGTAGACTATTTTTATACATATAACCATGAGTCTGGCAATGTTCAGGGCCTTGGGTCAAATAATATTTTGGTCCCAGCCGGACAAACTATTCGCCATAAATATGTATTATATGCCGGAACCAATAGCCATGAAGATATGGCTGCTTTAAATCTCAACATAGAAGAGGTTAGAGGAAAAGGCTTTTTTACGGGATTTTCTGATCTATTATTATTATTAATGCGTTGGATGTTTTTAGTGTTTAAAAACTATGGTTTAGCGGTCATTGCTTTAGCTTTAACTATAAATATAGTGCTGTATCCTCTTACATATAAAAGCCTTAAGTCTATGAAAGAAATGCAGACTTTGCAGCCGGTTGTTGAAAAACTACGCGATGAATACAAAGATAAGCCGGAAAAACTAAACAAAGAAATCATGGAAGTATATAAAAAACATAAAGTAAATCCAGCCGGAGGGTGTTTACCGATGGTATTGCAAATGCCGGTATTTTTCTCTTTGTATGGAGTATTGATGCGCGCAATTGAGCTTAGAGGGGCAAACTTTCTTTGGATTAAGGATTTAGCTTCGCCGGATGCGGCTTTTACTTTTTCCCAAAAATTGCCGTTTCTCGGCACAGGTTTAAATATTTTACCATTAATCATGGTTGTATTATCCTTTGCCCAGCAAAAAATGACCAATCCCGGGCAAGGGGGAAATGAGCAGCAAAAAGCCATGGCATTAATGATGCCGATATTTCTTGGTTTTATTTTTTATAATTTCCCATCTGGTTTAGTGCTTTATTTTTTAACAAATTCGATTTTTTCTTTTGTGGTTCAGATGAAGCTATCCCAAAAATTTGATGCTCTTGCAAATGCTTAAGCAGGCAATAAAAGGGAAAGGCAGGAAATGTCAGCAAAAAAAGATCCAATAGTGGTCAAGGATTATGAGGCAAATACAGTTGAAGAAGCAATCAAGCTGGCTTTAACTGATTTGGGATTACCCAAGGAGAGTGTTAAAATTCAAATTCTCACAGAGGGGAATCGCGGTCTGTTTGGCATGGAGGGAGCAAAGCAAGCAAAGATCAGAGCAACCATCCTGTCGGATAAAAAGCCGAAAAAAAACCTCTAATGTTCCACGTGGAACATTGAATTAATAAAACAGAAAAATAGCGGGTAATGGGGGCTCGGTGACGAGGCCCGTTTCGTTTTGCGGTAATGGTGGTCGTCTTAAATTTTATTGTTTTTAATTGTGACCGTTAAACGTTACCGATACTGGCTTCGTAACCGTTAAACCTTACCAAGTGTCAACTAATTCTATGCAATTAATTAATTTCTCCAAAAAATATGATGTTATTGTTGTCGGTGCCGGGCATGCTGGCTGCGAAGCTGCTTTGGCGGCTAGCCGTATGGGCGCCAGCACTTTATTGGCAACGATCAATATTGATACAGTTGGCCAAATGTCCTGCAATCCTGCTTTTGGCGGCCCTGGGAAGGGGCATTTAGCCCGGGAAATCGGCGCTTTGGGCGGGGCAATGGCTCAAGCGATTGATTCTGCGGGTATCCAGTTTAGAATGCTTAATACTAAAAAGGGGCCTGCTGTATGGGCACCCAGAGCGCAAGCAGATAAAAGAATGTATCATAATATTATGCGCATGATGATTGAGCGTCAAGATAATCTGGATTTAATGCAATTAATGGTCGCTGGTTTGGTAATTGATAAAGATAAGGTTAAGGGGATTGTTACTAGTTCTAATCTAAAAATACTGGCTAAAACCGTAATAATTACGGCCGGGACTTTCTTAAACGGCTTGATTCATATTGGAGACACGAGTTTTCCCGGAGGGCGTTTGGGTGAGTTTGCTTCAATTGCTTTGCCTAAGGATTTATTCGGGCTTGGCTTTACAATGGGTAGGCTTAAAACCGGGACCCCGGCCAGGCTACACACAGATACAATTGATTTTTCGTGTTTTGAAAAACAATCTGGCGATAAAAATCCATCTGCGTTTTCTTATAATACCGTGCTGGCTAAAAGAAAACAAATTGACTGCTATTTAGGGTATACGAATAAAAAAACTCACAAATTGATTCAGAGTAATTTGCACCGCTCGCCTTTGTATGCAGGAAAAATAAAGGGAACAGGGGTGAGATATTGTCCGTCAATTGAAGATAAGATTGTCCGCTTTCCTGAAAAACCGCGACATCAGATATTTCTTGAGCCAGAAGGCCGGGATAGCTGTGAAGTTTATGTTAATGGTCTTTCAACTAGCTTGCCCCAGGATGTGCAAATTAAAATGCTTAAAACAATCAATGGTTTAGAAAATGCGCAGATCATGCGTTTTGGTTATGGGATCGAGTATGATTATATTGACCCCACTCAATTATATGCAACTTTAGAAACAAAAAAAATTAAAAACCTTTATTTAGCTGGACAAATCAATGGCACCACTGGATATGAGGAAGCGGGCTGCCAGGGCTTGATTGCCGGAATTAATGCCGTGCTCAAGATTCAAAAAAAGCCAGCATATGTTTTAGATCGAACTCAGGCTTATATTGGGGTATTGATCGATGATTTGGTGACTAAAGGGACTGAGGAGCCGTATAGATTATTTACTTCCCGAGTAGAACATCGCTTGGTTTTGCGTCAGGATAATGCGGATTTGCGTTTATCTGAGGATGCGTATAGATTTGGCTTGATTTCAAAAAAAAATATTGATACAATAAGAACTAAGAAAAAGCTCATTGCTCAGGAAATTGAAAAACTACACACTTTAAAGCAAGGGCCAGCTTCATTGGCAAAAATTCTTCGCCAGCCAGATATGACTTATAAAAAATTGGGAAAAATTGATAAAAGAATCACTGTCTTAGCTGAAGACATTGCTAATCAGGTTGAAATTGAAATCAAATACGCTGGTTATATTGAGCGGGAGCAAGCATTGATTGCGCGCTTGCAAAAATTAGAAGATCGGCCCATACCAGCTGATTTTGAGTATAAAAATATTACTGGATTAAAAAAAGAATCATTAGAAAAGCTGCAGCAGATCAAGCCGCGGTCGATTGGCCAGGCAATGCGGATATCAGGAATGCCGTCTTCAGACATTGCCTTGTTATTATTACGCATAGATCAAAGAGGTAAATAAATTAATGATTCCCGAATCAGCAGCTACCGCTGCTTCTCGGGCTAAATTCGTGCTGGCTGACTTGACGTCGCTAAAAACGCTCCGTAAGTCAGGCACTCATTTAATTGTTCCACGTGGAACAATGAAAGCAGCGTATAGCGATTAGCGATTAGGAAAATAGAAGACAGAAAACAGAAAAAGCAAAAAGAAAATATAAAGTAGGGGCCGCGCTTGCCTCGGCCCGGAATAATGTATATTATTAAAATCGGTTAAATAATTAATAATCGGGCGCAGGCAAGCAGCGCCCCTACTTAAAACAGAAGACAGATTGGCAGGGTTTAACGGTAACGAAGCCTGTATCGGTAACGTTCAACGGTCACGGTTAAAAAACAAATTTTAAGCCGAGAGACTTTACCGTAAGGCGAAA
This sequence comes from Candidatus Omnitrophota bacterium, assembly GCA_018817165.1. Classification (GTDB taxonomy): domain Bacteria; phylum Omnitrophota; class Gorgyraeia; order B26-G9; family B26-G9; genus JAHITE01. Next base: position 4,557 of record JAHITY010000125.1, on the reverse strand, counting down.
CGGGCATCGTAACCCTGACCGTAATCTTTTACAGGATGGAGGGATGGCATGTCTGCACAAGAAGCAAAATTTGTGCGCAAAAATTATTTTGTGCGCAAAGGTTTTCAATTGCGATTCAGTTTGTTGGTTTTTATTACCACTTTAGTAATAGCTGTTATTGCCGTGTGGACAACTTATATTACAACTTGGGAAGAAATATCTAATCAGGTTAAAAATCAACAGTTTTATAATAAAATAAATAATGTATACGCCCAAGCGCCTGGAGAGAATAAGGCCGGGATGATAAATTCGATTGTCATTGTGGAGTTTGCGGATATTTTTGATCGAGTATCGGGTGTTTTAGTTTTGCGCATATTGATCGGCGCTTTTGTCTTGTTTGTTCTAAGTATTTTTGCCTCACATAAAATTGCCGGGCCATTGTGCCGCATGGAAAATGCAGCGCATTCTGTAGAAGATGGGGATTTGAGTATTGGGATCGGACAATTAAGGCCAGGCGATGAATTGGATGATCTGGCCAGAGCTTTGGATGGAGCAATTATCAAGTTAGGCGGACTTATGGATAGATATCGGGAAATGGCTGGCAGGTTAACAGCGTTGGCGAATAAAATTACATCTTATCAAGAGGGTGGGCAAAGCGCCAGTGAAGAGTCATCTAAATTGATCAAAGAGTTGGAAGTCGTTAGCAGTCAATTGTTTACAGAAATAAACTATTTTCATACTAAAAAAAAGGAAATTGAAAAAAAGCAAGCAGCGCTGAATATTGGCAAGATTGCGCATTATTAGAAAAGCAGGAAAGCGCTTCGCGCTTGGCTCATGGCTGATAGCTCATAGCCAAAACAAAAGCAAGCAGCAGAAAAAGTGCTTGGCTAATAGTTAATGGTCGATGGCTAATAGTAAAAAGACAAAACTAAAAATCCGTAATTAATAACAGTAAACTATAAAGGGCAAGACAGGAAAAGCAGTAGGGCCGCGGCGTGACGTGGCCGATGCTAATAAGGTTATAAAGTAGGGGCCGTGCTTGCCTCGGCCCGTAATAATATACAGTATTAAAATCTAAGTGTTTAGTTTAAGAATTAGGGATGGATATAAAATTATGGGTAAAATAATTGCTTTGTGTAATCAAAAAGGCGGGGTAGGGAAAACAACCAGCGCGATTAATATTAGCGCTTATTTTGCTTTGATGAAAAAGAAAACCTTGCTGATTGATGCGGATCCCCAGGCAAATGCTACCAGTGGTATGGGTTTAGACAAGAAGTCAGTGCAAAAAGGTACTTATGAGCTATTAATGGGCTTAGCCAGCGAGCAAGAGGTTTTGGTTAAAGGTCCGGTTGATAATTTAGATATGATTCAATCCAGCGTTGCTTTGGCTGGCGCGGAAATAGAATTAGTCAATATGTCTGCCCGCGAGTTTAAATTAAGAGATCGTTTGCAGCAATTAAAGCAGGAATATGATTATATTTTTATTGATTGTCCTCCGTCTCTGGGCCTGCTGACTTTAAATTGTCTGGTTGCGGCAGATAGTGTGATTATTCCTTTGCAATGCGAGTATTATGCGCTAGAAGGATTGAGTCAATTAATGGATACAGTTGGTTTGGTAAAGCAGGCTTTAAATAATAAGCTTTATTTAGAGGGGGTTGTTTTAACAATGGCCGATTTTAGAACCCGCTTAACCGGAGAAGTTATTAAAGAGGTCCAGGCGTTTTTTAAAGACAGAGTATATAAAACAATTATTCCTCGGAGTATCCGTTTGAGCGAGGCTCCGGGTTTTGGCAAGCCAATAATGTTGTATGATAAATTATCAGTTGGCGCGCAGCGTTATAAGGTTTTAGCCAAGGAAATTTTAAGCAAACAGGGGCAGCCGGAAGTTGCGGCGGATAAACAGGCTTTAGAAGCGGAAAATATTGGATTAGAAACCCAGCTGCATCGTACTTTAACCCAAGATGAATTGGGTGAAGATGTTAATCAAGAAGCAGTGGGTAATATTGATGATCAGAGTTAATTAAAAATTTAGACAAGAGAATGGAGGAATCATTCATGGAGCGAAAGGTTCTAGGAAAAGGTTTGGGCGCATTAATCAGCCCTGAACTAGAAGCACCGAAAAACGATTTATTGATGCTTGATCCGGAAATTATAAGCGCGAATCGTTATCAGCCGCGTTTGCATTTTCGCGAAGAAAAGCTGCATGATTTAATCGAGTCAATAAAAGAAAAAGGAATTGTTCAGCCTTTGATTGTGCGCAAGCATTCGGATAAATCATATGAGCTGATTGCCGGTGAAAGGCGTTTAAGAGCAGCCAAAGAATTGGGTTTAGATCGGGTTCCGGTTGTGGTCAAGGAAGTTAATGACCAGGAAATGTTGGAATTATCAATAGTTGAAAATATTCAGCGGGATGATTTAAATTCAATTGAAGAAGCTAAAGCCTATGCGGCACTGATCAAGAATTTTGGGTTCACCCAGGAACATGTGGCGCGTTCTGTGGGTAAAAGCCGGGCAACAGTAGCTAATACGCTCCGACTTTTAACTTTGCCTAAAATTATTCAAGACGCTTTGTTTAAAGATCAAATATCCATGGGGCATGCCAAGGCGATTTTAAGTTTACCGGAAACAGTCGAGCAGCTTGGTTTGTTAAGCTTGATTTTAAAAAAAGGATTATCTGTGCGGGAAGCAGAGCAGTTCTGTGTGAGTAAGAAAACAGTTAAAACTAAGTCAGCTGTGAACAAAGATGAACATGTGGTTAATCTGGAAGAAGAATTATGTCAGCTCTTTGGGACAAAAGTTAGCTTGTATCATGGGAAAAAACGCGGTAAAATTCAAATCGAGTATTATTCCTTAGATGACTTGGACCGAGTGCTTAAATTAATTCGAGGGCAATAAGGCAGAAAACTGATGACCGAAGGATGAAGGACGATCGCCCGCCAGAATATGGCGAGGCTAGGACGATGGACGAAAAAGCAGAAAGCACAAAACACAAAACACAAAGCATAAAACAGAAGACAGAAAACATAAAAAACAAAACACAAAAAAAGAACATATAACAATAAAAAGGAGAAAAAAATGAAAGAGCAGACATTGATTTTAATCAAACCAGATGGACTGGTGAAATCCTTAACCGGAAACATTTTAACCCGGCTTTCGGAAACCAAATTGGAAATTGCCGCGGCAAAAATGGTTTGCGTTTCCCCGGAATTAGCCACGGAGCATTATAAGCATTTAAAAGATCAGCCGTTTTTTGGAGAGCTGATCACTTATTTGCAAGGTCAATTGCATGGAAGGTATAAGGTTTTGGCTTTGGTTTATTGGGGTGAAGACGCGATTGCCAAAGTGCGGGCTATGGCCGGGGCAACTAATCCGGAAGAAGCTGAGCCCACATCGATCCGCGGTTCTTATGGCCGGATCACTTCAAAAGGTGTGTATGAGAATGTAATTCATGCATCATCAAATGCGGAAGAAGCGGAGCGAGAAATTAAATTATGGTTTCAGCCAAATGAAATCATACTTGATGCTTATCCGGTTAAAACAATCACGCAGGATAATGTTCGGCAAAAGGTTTGGGCTTAATCGCAAACAGGCTATTTGCTTTGAGCGGGGTAATCGTGGTATACTTAAACATAAGATGATTTAAAAACTATTTAATTGTATCCTAATAAAACCTTTATGGTTAAGTAGCGGGGTTTAATTATGTTGCGTTTTTTAAAAAAGCAATCTGCTTTCTCTCTTGTAGAAATAATGGTAGTTTGCTTTCTTTTGTCTGTTTTAATGGCAATAGCGATACCTGCCTATCTGAGTGCTCGTCTTGATGCCGACAAGCAAAAAGCGCTTTATAATCTGTTTGCGATTTATCAAGCGCAAAAGTTATATTATTTTGAGCAGAATCCTCGGGATTATGCGAATGATATAACCTCATTAAGTCCTGATTATGCAACTCTTAGCGATGATGATGGAGCTTGGGCATATTCAGTTGCTGGTGGTGGAGGCAGTTTTGTTGCTACCGCTAGCCATAAATTGCCTGATGGCACACTTGATGGCCATTGGTTATCAATTGATCAAACTGGAGCTTTGGATGAGACTGGCTGGCCGTATTAGTTTCTTGCGAGGGACACAAGGTTAATAGCCAATGGTCGATAGTCAATAGTAGGGGCGAAACTCTGTTTTCGCCCGAGACAATACCAATAAATTATTATTGAATATTATATGTTTTTATCGTTTTATAACGGGTCGATACACGATCGACCCCTACAATCCTAGCATCGGCCACGTCACGCCGTAGACCTACTGGTTCTATTCTCTGCTTTTCCTATACGTTAATCGCTGCTTTTCTGCTTTTCCTATCCTCGATAAGTTTACCCTGAGCAAAGTCGAAGGGCTATTCGCTATTTTCTGTGTCTTGGTCTTTGGTCATTTGAGTTTATTTAGAGTTTAGTTGATAAATATCTATACATCGTTTACCCGAAAGTCTCAGGACATCGTTTACTCAGATAGGAATAACGCAATAAATGAAGTCGTTCCTAACTTGCGTATATATTGTGTGACTATCGTCTGAAATATTCGCGTTTTGCT
>JAHITY010000124.1 GCA_018817165.1 Candidatus Omnitrophota bacterium | reverse complement strand
GGTAGGCCCGAAGGTCCCCACCTTTCACCTCAAATACTTGTGTATTCGTGGTCATATAAGGCATTAGCTCTTCTTTCGAAGGGTTATTCCTTACTTAAGGGTAGATTTTCCACGCGTTACTCACCCTTTTGCCGCTATCCCTAAGGATCGCACGACTTGCATGCCTAATCCACGCCGCCAGCGTTCGTTCTGAGCCAGGATCAAACTCTCCAAAAGAAAAGTTTGCTCAATGGCATTTTGACTAGAGCTTGGCTATATATTTTTTTTAATTTACAAAGAACAATTATGAAAAACAGGACATCTTATGATGTCCTTGTCTGCATCAAATTTTAAAGTTTTCTTCAGGTATTTTAAATATTTTTTTTCTCTGAAAAACTTCTCCAATAATTACTGCTGATAAACTTAATTTTATCTATCGAATAATTGTTTTACTTGTCAATGTACTTCTTTGTTTTTGAACGTAAGTGAGAGTATACCTGTTTAACTAAATACTGTCAAGCGTTTTTTTTAACTTTTTTTTATTTTTTTTTGTCATCAAGATGTTTAACACTAAATCCAATAGTAGCAACTGCCGCAACTCTTTCTCCTACAAGGGCTTTAGCAGACATTATGCCTCCAGCTAAAAGCATTTTTTCCGCATCAACTTCGATCCGCAATTGATCTCCAGGAACTACTGGAGACTTCCATTTTATATCCGCTTTTGCGAAATAGTATTTAACTTTTGATTTTTCTACATGTTTACTTTTTGCATATAATACAATTGATGCCTGAGCCATTGCTTCGAGAATTAAGACTCCAGGCATAATTGGCTCACTAGGAAAATGTCCTGTAAAAAAATGTTCATTCATTGTCACATTCTTAATTGCAACTATCCGTTTATTTTCTTCTATTTCCAAAACCCGATCGATCAATAAAAACGGATATTCCTGTGGAAGTATTTCCTGAATTTCTGTAATTGTAATCATACCTATTTCCTCCTTAAATGAGTGCCTGACTTACGGAGTGTTCTGCACGACGTAAAGTCAGCTTGCGCGAATTTAGTCCGAAATGACTGCGGCCTAGCAGACACTTTCGGAATCATTATTATTTTCGCCTGACTTACGGAGTGTTCTGCACGACGTAAAGTCAGCCTGCGCGAATTTAGTCCGAGAAGCAGCGACAGCTGCTGATACGGGAATCATTATTATATTACTTTTCCTGCATTAAAATTTTTCCCATAAGTTCTTCTTGCGTGCAGGTACCAACTCCAACTTTTCCAACAACAACTCCAGCAGCATAATTAGAAATATGCGCAGCTTCCTGCATCTCCGCACCACTAGCCAAAGCCAAAGTGAAAGCAGCAATGACAGTATCTCCTGCTCCTGAAACATCAAAAACTTCCTGTGCACGTGTAGGAATTTGAAATGGTTTTTTTCCTTTTTCAAATAAACACATGCCGTGTTCTCCACGGGTAATCAATACCGATGAACAATCTAGTTTGTGTAAAAATTTTTTCCCCGCAGCGAACAATGATTTTTCATCAGTAATTTTTATGCCAATCGCTTTCTCAGCTTCACTTTGATTAGGGGTTAAACAAGTTACTCCTTTATAATATGTAAAATGATCCTCTTTAGGATCTACCGTAACAATTATATTTTTTTTCTTCGCGATCGATACAACTTCTCTAATCAAATCAGGACTAATAACGCCTTTACCGTAATCTTCAATTATTATAGCATCAAACAAACTAGCATGCTTACGAACATACTTGATGATTTCAAATAAAACTTTTTTACTTAACTCCCCTAATTGTTCTCTATCCACGCGCACTAACTGCTGATGCCTTGCAACAATCCTTGTTTTTAAAATCGTATGTCTAGTCTCATCGATAATCAGACCAGACGTATCAGCAAGATTATTTAATTGTTTCTTAAGCATTTTACCGTCGCTATCATTACCAATAACACCTAGAATAGATGTTTTACCATTTAAGGCATTTATACTACATGCCACATTAGCTGCTCCTCCAGGCATTGAAGATTCCTTATTCACAAGCACAACAGGAACCGGAGCCTCAGGAGAAATCCTACTAACATCTCCCCAAATAAATTTATCAAGGATTAAATCTCCAATCACAAGAATATTAGACTTATGAAATTTTTTCATTAAAGCTGAAACGCGACTAACCTCTATAGACATTTAGCTATCCTTTTCTGTTTAAAATACAAGTGATAGAATATTCTATCACACCACTAATTATGCGTCAAACTAGATTCTGCATATTCAACCGACATTAGGGTAGCTATCGCGGAACCAACTGGAACTCTTAAAGCAATAAGCAATGGCAATCTACGTTCATCCGCACTAAACCAAATGCGCATGCTACCCTCCGCATTTAAAGCGTCATCAAACTGTCGCTCTGACTCAGGAGTTGGTTCAATTTGAAAAGCCCAAAAACTACCAGAAGGAATTCGAATCATTCTCTCGCTAGTAATAGAAACCCTTACGGGAAAGTTCTTTTTCCCCCCATTCACTAAAATATCAATCGGTTCGTTAAAAATAACATTGTTTTTTCTAAAATAGTAAAAAACCCCCAAAGGATCTAAAGTATCATCAGTTATATCAATAACATATTTACCTTTTTTATCTTCCGCAAAAACTTTTTTATCTTTAAAATTATATTTCATTTTCTTTTCAATAATCTTTTTATTAATCCGCGTATCTGAATCATATTTTATTGGTTGAAGATTATCTAGATTTACATAAGAATGAATTATACCATCAACCTTATAAATCATTCTAAAGAAACCAGTTGTACTAGCAGTTAATTCAACAAGAGCAGTTTGCTGTCCGTCAATTTTTTCTGTGTCTTTAACAATTAATGTAGCTTGCCCAACACTGATCCCTAACCAGCTGACTTTATAAGAAAGCTTTTCTCCAATTACCAGCTTGCCACTTGGCGGCAATATTTTACTTTCTTCAACTTCTTTTTCGCTCTCATCATAACAAATGTAATTATTGGTGCTTTTACATTTACCACCGCAACCATATAAACATAAACCACCCAGGATGAAAATTAATAATAAATTTTTCTTCGACATACAATACTCCTTTTATAAAAATCTAATCAACTCGTCATATACCATTTGAGGAGTAACTTTTTCCATGCAAGAATTATTCTTGCAATCAGATTTATAGCACGGGACTTCACATCCTAGTTCTTGTCGCAAAATTATTGCTTTAGATTGACCAATCGGCCCAGTAAGTACTGGTGAAGTTGGACCAAAAATGGCTAAAGTGTTTGCCCCCGCAGCAACGGCAATATGCATTGGCCCAGAATCAGCAGTAACTACACATTGAGATTTAACCATTATTGCTGCTAACTGATGTAATGTTGTCAATCCAGTTATTACAAATAATTTAGACTTAACCTTATTAACCATTTGCTGAGCCAAAACTTTATCCCCTTTGGCTCCGACAATAAGAACTTTAATTCTTTTCTTTTTAATTACCCAATCAGCCAGTAAAGCAAAGTGTCTGATTGGCCAACGTTTCATCAACCAGTTTCCACCGAGATTTAAAACAACAAAATCATCTTTCGCTGTAATCCCCACTTGCTTTAAAATTAAATCAGCCTCTTTTTTTTCTTGTTCACTCAAGAAAAACTCACAGTTCCGATCAACCGTGGGAATCCCTGCTTGACTTAACAAATAGAGAAAATAATCTATTTTATGAATAGGCTCAGGATTTACCGAGATAGCACGGGTAAGAAGAAATCCTCTTTTTTTTGTATTATATCCGATTCTGTTAGGAATTCCCGCAAGAAAACCAATCATTGCTCTTTTAAGAGCAGGATGTAAAATAAATACAGTATCAAAATGTTTCTTTCTTAAATATCTAATGAATTTAATTTTAGCCCATAAAGATTTATGTTTTCCATCCTCATCGTAAACCATTATTTCATTTATCCTCGGATTATTTTTTAAAACTTCTTCGCAACGTGAAACAACCAAACAACTGATATAAGCCTTGGGATAATGATTTCTTAGCGCCTTAAGTGCTGGAGTAGAAAAAATAACATCTCCCAGCCAATTAACATTAATGATCAGTATTTTTTCCATTTACCGGTTTTTATCCTTCTGTCCTTTAAGAAATTATAATATCCCGAAACCTGTGCGGAAAAAATAAATAGATTATCCGCTGAATGTGATATTCTAATTCTCCGAATAGCAAAAAGGTCATTCAAAGCAGTCCTTTTATCCACACTTGTTGCACACGCAGCTTTATAGCCAGCAATTTTTGTAATCTCTTTAATAAATTCGCTGTGCGCTCCCGTAGGATAACCAAAGAATCTTATTGGCGCATCAAGCGTTTTTTCCAATATTTCTTTTGATTGATTTATTTCTCTGATCATAGCAACTTTTGGCATTTCAGTCAGCATATCATGAGTAATCGAATGACTACCTATTTCAACCAGATTACTGTTTTTCATTTCCTTAATTTGAGACCAATCCAACATGTTTTCATTGTTCACCCAATCAGTAACAATAAAAACAGTCGCAGGAATGTTAAATTCTTTAAGTACAGGAAAAGCATAAAGATAATTATCCGCATATCCATCATCAAAAGTAATCACAACCGATTTTTTAATTGGGGTTTTCCCGTTTTTTAATAATTCAACATACTCATCCAATGAAATAAAATTAAAATTTCGTTCTTTTAAAAAATTCATTTGTTTTTTAAAACTATCTGGGGAGACAATCAACCTAGAATTAGCTGAATCAGTATTTATGCTATGATACATTAATACTGGGACTGTATACGAATTATTAACATAAGAAAATACAGCTACGCACACAATAAGTATTAAAATAATATTAAGTATTATGAGATTCTTTTTCATTTCATACCAATAACTTCTTTATAGACTTGCTCAACTTTGCGAGTCATTATTTGTAAATTAAAAAGCTGTTCAACATCCTTGCGCCCCTTTGCCCCTAAACGGATTGCTAATTTTCTATCTTCCATTAATCTTAAAATTGCACCGGATAAAGCCGCTGGATCTTTAGGATTAAATAATAAGCCTGAAACATCATGCTTAACAATTGTCGGGATACCGCCAACATTTGAGGCTACTACTGGCAAACCACTTGCCTGGGCTTCCAAAATAGATAGCCCCAACCCTTCTTGGATTGAAGGCATAACAAAAATATCTATTTCCTGCAAGACTTCAGCTGTATTAGAAACCGCTGGCAAGAAAAAAATTTTTTCACTTATTTTCAGCTTTTCTACTAAGCGAACAAGTTCATATTTTATTTTACCCTGACCAAAAATAAAAAGTCGAGCATCGGGAAACTCTTTTACAACTTCCGCCATCGCTTGAATTAAGTAAACATGCCCCTTAACACTAGAAAGTCTAGCAATAATCCCTACAGTTCTGTCTTTATGTAGCAGGTCAAGCCGCTTTTCAGAAACTGTAAATTTTTCGACTTCAATACCATTTGGCACAAGGGCAATTTTTTTACTGGAAACACAAAAATCAATCATTAAATGCTTTTTAACCGCATCGCTGATTGCAAACACCATTTTCCCCCAGCAAGGAAATAATTGACGACCAAGCTTGTTTCTAAAAAAACCATGACAAGTTGTTACATAAGGAATCTTGGTTATTATGCTTAAATACCAAGCAAGTACTTGTGTAACTCTGGTTTGGGCATGAATTATATCAAATTTTTCTTTTCTTGAATAGATTAGAAGCTTGATCAAACTAATAAAAACCATGGAACTAAGTTCCGATTTAGTATTAATCGGAATCGAAAAATAATGAATTCCGTTTTTTTCAAGCTGTTGACACATATCTCCGTTTGCCGATGCACAGTAAACCTCATGCCCCATTTCCACTAAAATCTTTGCCAGAGAAAAAGTATACGAGCTTATTCCTCCAAAATTCATATGCGTTGTCAATAATAATATCTTCATTTATTTCCTAATTTCATTTGTTTAACAGTTTACACACAGCCTCAAACACCTCATCAATAGTTATATCCCTCATACATGATTTACGAAAACATTTTGCACTATAGCAAGGGCCACATTCAAGATCTTTCCATATTAAAACAAATTTTTCCGAATATGGCAAATGTCGCACCGGATCAGTCGGCCCAAACAATGCTACGAAAGGCGTATTAACAGCCGCACTAATATGTAATGGAGCGCTGTCCACACTGACAAATACTGAACATCTTTTAATAAGCGCAGCTAGTTCCACAATCGAAGTTTTACCCGCAGCATTGATTGGTTTGCAGCTTGTAAGCGCAATAATTTGCTTAATTTTCATTCTATCATTAGCCGTACCAGTAAAAACAATTCGCGCATGATATTTATTAGATAGCCTATCAGCGAGTTTAGCATAGCTTTCAATATCCCAAGACTTAGTTTCCCATCTTTGACTGGCAAAGGGATTAATTCCAATCAAAGGCTGATTCTCATTAAACCAATTGTCTTTTAAAAAAATATCAATCTGCTCTTTATCTCTTTGAGCAATCCATATCTCCAGACACATGTCTTTTGGCTGAACTATATCAAGTCTTTTCAACATTTTAAATTGATGGGTAATCGGATCACAATCAGGCTTAGTAAAAGCAGTTGCTTCATTCAAGAGAAATCCCAATTTTTTATTCCTAAAACCAAAACGCTGTTTTATCCCCGCAGCAAAACTAATAAAATGACTTAGATTATTATTTTGAAAATCAATGGAAATATCAAAATCATTTTTTTTAATCTTAAAAACTTGCTTAAAAATATGGGCCCATCCATTTTTTTTAAGCACAATTAAATTATCTAAATACGGACATCTTTGAACAATTGATTTGAATTCACTTTTGATCAACAAACTAATATAAGCATCAGGAAATTTTGCCCTTATTGCTTTTAATGCAACAGATATCAAAATAACATCGCCTAATGCCCCTAATTTTATTATGAGAATCCGTTTTTTATCCAGCGATTCCTTGTAGACATCAATTGTTTTTAGAACCATTGACTCCAGGGAAAAATTTTCTACAACTTTTTTATACAATGATTTGACACAACTTTTTGTTAGCTTACTATCCTTCAAAAACCTTAAAACAGCCTGAGAAATCTCATAAGGATTACTGGGCTCAACCAATAACCCGTTATCGCCATTATCAATTATCTCCACAACGCCACCGACTCGTGTTGCCACAACCGGGACTCCGACAGCACCAGCTTCAATAATAACCCTGCCAAATGCCTCCTCAGTAGTCGTGGCAAGAACTAAGACATCAAGTTTCTCTAATATCTGAGGGATATTTTTAACATTACCCAAAAACTCAACTTTATGCTTCAAATTAAGATCAGATACTAAAGACTTGAGCTCATTTAAATAATCTTGCCGATTGCTCGGCGCCTCCCCAACAATCAAAGCCGTTGCTTGGGGGAATTCACTGAATATACCAGGTAATGCCTTAATGAAATGAATATGCCCCTTAAGCGGCGCAATTCTACCGATTATCCCTATAATTTTTTTATCATTTATAGTTTCTGACTCTGCTATTTTTTTTCGTTTAAATTGATTAAGATCAACTCCCCGATAAATTAAGCGCATATTTTCTTTAGGAACATGAAAGTCAGTAGCCATATACCTGCCGATTATCTGACTGATCACAATAACCCTTTTTCCCCAGCCCATAACTTTACTAAAAAAATGCTTACTATAATAACCATGGCAAGTAGTAATAAAAGTCGCCTTAGTATGCGATATAGCAAAAAAACTTACCCAAGCAGGAACTCTACTTCTTGCATGGACAATATCAACCCGCTCTTTATTGATAATTTTTACCAATTTAGCAGCACACCATAATACAGTAAACAAAGACTTTTTATGCACCGGTAATTTATAGTGTATAGCACCTATATTTTCTAATTTTTCGACAAGACGTCCTCCGGCGGAAACAACAATAGCCTTATGCCCCTTACTAATCAGTGCTCGAGCCAGATCAATCGTGCCCCTTTCAACTCCACCACTTTCAAGCTGAGGAAGAATCTGTAAAATTTTCATCGAACTCATTTAATGACCTTTTCGCTAATCGCTTTAGCTAAATCATGACAATCGTCAAGATTTTTCAATTTAAACTTTTTTAGTTTAAAACTCACTAATTCTTCATACAAAGTATCAAATTCAGCAGTACGAATTACTTTCTGTTTTTGCAAATTCTCAATAAAAAAATCGTGTTTTACCTTTCTGGATTTAACTTTTCGCAACAAAGGATATGTTATAGGATAAGCACCGGAACTTGCTGCTTCAGAAACCATGGATATACTTTCATTAGTAACTATAACCACATTACTGGCAGCTAAAATCCCGCCTACGCTATACTCAAGATTATGTTCATTGGGAAAAACTTTAAATATAACATTTGGATATTCATCAAATTGTTTATGCAAATAAGCATCAATTTCCTTAGGGGTTCTGCGAGAAGTAGTTAATAGAATCTCCGCATTGGTTTCCTCGGCAAATTTTTTTAATTGATTTACCATTTTACTTACTACATCAATATTCATATTAAAGCAACTAGAATTTCCGCCGATCAATAAACCAATTTTTAAAGCTTTAGACATTTTTACTCTATGCGGCATTCTAACTAACATTTTTTTTAAATATTTTTCAGAAACAATATTTAATGCGCCATCACTGACTATTATTCTATCTGATTCAGCAGGAAAATCATGGGCCGGAATAATCGACAGATCAAAATCCTTTTCCGTAAATGGAACAGGTTTCATAACACTAATAATTTTAGACATATTTTCTACAGCAAGCAATAGTCCCACAGCCCTTGTTAAAGAACCTGTAGTAATAATAATATCAGAATAAGAGTCCCTGATTTTTTCATAACAATTTTTTTTCAAAGATAATCGGAGAAAAACTAACGGAAATTTCACCACTTTTCTAAAATAAAAAGTGAATAGATTTAATAATTTCTCCGCATGATTATTCTTAAAGACCAAATCAATTTCCACTATTTTTACGGGATATGTCAGATTAGCAATTGTTTTAGCCACAGCTTGCGCCTGACGCAAATGACCGGTTTTCCCATCCTTTAAAATTAAAACTGTTCGGGCCGTTGTATGCTTCCAGCGACGGTTTCCCCAAAGCCATAGATGCGGATGCTTAATAATATATTTTTGCAGTAAATCCCGATACTCTAGCACTGCCCGATCAATAAACTCATCGACATTTTCATTTTCTTTTTTTTCAATAGGTTCTTCAACTACCAGCTCATGAGAAAAACCATGGCTGCGCCTAATATTAAAAGCCGGTAAAACCACACTCCCTGCTTGCGCCGCAATTCTAAACGCCCCATCAGCTAAAAAAATCGGTCTGCCAAAAAAATCAACTTTTTTCCCTTGTTTACCGCTTTGATCGCCGATCAAGCCGACAATACCATTACTTTTAAGATTTTTCAGGATTTCCCGCAATTGCATACCTTTTTGGATAACAGTGGTTCCGCGAACTTGACGAAAATGATTTAGCAAGTCATTAAGAAAATAAGGTTTTTGGACTCTAGCCAAAGCATGCATCTTATATCCATTATGCGCAGAAATACTGGCTGCTAATTCCCAATTGCCGTAATGCGCACTAAGAAATACTATCCCTTTACCTTTTTTTAAAGCTTCAGGAACCCTTTGCATATTGCGAACACTAGTATATTTTCCAAAAAACTTATCACTCATTCTCGGCATTAAAAAAAGCTCAACAAAGCTCAGACCAAAATTCTTAAAAATAGTCTTTGTTATTTTTTCTCTGCGTTTATAACTCATACTTGCGCCAAAAGCAGCTTTTAAATTATTATTACAGACTTTCCTTCTTTTGCTTGAAAAAACATGAATTATCCTCCCAACGAGAACTCCAAAACTCAGAACAACCTTAATCGGCAATATCCGAGTCATTAGGATAATCAGACTAAGCGGTAAATATAGAAGATAATCGAGCAGCAAATCCTTCTTCATTTTCCTCCAAATTAATTCGTATTTTTAAAACTAATATCTGCAAATTAAAACTAGCAAATTCCTCTTGATTTAAAACTAGTTTCAACCTTGGCTCATCCTTAGCGGTAGTAACAAGCAAAAAAATCCCCTTTGCCAGGCAATCGGAAAAAATATTTTTTATTTGTTCGATACTAAAATTATAATGATCCGGAAAATAAAATCTCAAACCAATCGTAGCGCCCAAAGACTCAAGCATATTATTAAAATTATCCGGCTGAGATATCCCACAGACAATCGCAATTTTTTTATCACGAATGCTGGCAAGGCTCTGCTGCTCATTGGAATAAAAATCATAAAAAAATTCCGGAACATGCTTAGTTTTACAGATTAAAGCATTACGATTATATCTGCGCAGAACATCTAAAGTCTTAGATATATCGATATCGGCATTGACACAATGAGTTAAAACAAAAATATCCGCGCGCTTTAAATAAGCAAAAGGCAAACGCATTATTCCTCGGGGAATGATATGCCCGTTGCCAAATGGATTCAAACAACTAATACAGACAATATCCAAAGTTTTCTCAATCGCGCAGTTCTGAAAAGCATCATCAAGAATAACCACATTATCTTCGCTATTTTTTTCTAAATCAATAATTGCCTGTTTCCGGTTTCGGCTAATGATTATATTAGCTTCCGGCAACTGTTTTGTAAGCATCAAAGGCTCATCAGCCACTAAGCCTAATTCTGAATCCATTGCCTTATAACCGCGGCTGATAATCGCGACTTTTTGTTTTCTCTCAAGCAAAAATTCAGCGATCATCGCGACCAAGGGAGTCTTTCCCGTTCCGCCTACAGTAATATTACCTACGCTGATCACCTTTAAACAAGACTTATAAACCGGAAATAAACCTAACTGATAAAAATACAATCTAATAATCAATATCAATTTATAAACAACTGAAAAAATAAAAAGTATGCTTGTTAAAAATAATTCCAGCAAAGTTTTATTTTTTTCAACAGTTACCCGCTGCAGATATTCTTTTAATTTTTCTTTTTTAGATATTCCAACCATTCTTTTATCTTCTTCTCATATCCTATCGATCCGGGTTCATAATATATTTTATTTTGCGGCATATATTCCTGTTTTACATAGTGATTTTCACCATCATGCGCGTACTGATAATCCTTGCCTCTTTCCAGAGTTTCAGCGGACTTATAAGATGCGTCTTTTAAATGCACTGGTACCTCTTGCGCAACATAATCTGCCACATCTTTTAAAGCTGATTCCAGCCCCAGATAAGCCGCATTACTTTTGGGCGCACAAGCTACATAAACAGTTGCCTGAGCCAAGGGGATGCGGCCTTCCGGCATCCCCAGAACTTCCACAGCCTGAAAAGCGGCAGTAGCTATCTCTAATGCCCGAGGATCAGCATTACCCACATCCTCACTGGCGCAAATTAAAATTCTCCGCGCGATAAACCGCGGATCCTCACCAGCATAAATCATTTTAGCCAACCAATATAAAGCAGCATCCGGATCAGTCCCCCGCATGCTTTTTATGAATGCAGATATTGTATCATAATGATCATCGCCATTGCGATCATATCTTACAATTTTCTTTTGAATTGACTCCTGCGCAACTTCAACAGTAAAATGGATTTTCTGATCAGCGCTTTCCGGCGTGGTCAAAATTCCCACCTCAAGGGCATTAAGCGCTCTTCGGGCATCACCATCACTGTATAAACATAAATGTTTTAAAGCCTGATCATCGGCAATCAAGGGCATATTCCCAAATCCGGTTTGTTTATCGGCTAAAGCCCGCTTGAGAATTAAAAATAAATCTTCCTGATTATGCGATTTGAATTCAAAAATATGGGAACGGGAAACAAGCGCCGGCACAATATAGAAAAAGGGATTGTGCGTAGTAGCACCAATAAGAATAACATTACCTAATTCCACATCATTAAGCAAAACATCCTGCTGAGCTTTGTTAAAACGATGGATTTCATCAATAAACAGAATTGTTTTTTTACCTGTAGCAATTTTTAGCTTCTTAGCCATTGTCAATTCAGCTTTTACTTCCTTGACCCCAGCTGCAGCCGCATGAACAGAAACAAAATTAGAATTAGTCAGAGTGCTGATTAAAAAACTTAAAGCGCTTTTTCCAGTACCAGAAGCTCCGTATAAGATAAGTGATCTGATCCTGTCTGAATCAATCAGACGGCGTAATAGTTTTCCTTCAGCTAAGAGATGTTTTTGCCCGACAAAATCGTCCAATGTTTTTGGACACATTCGCAGAGCAAGGGGAGCATCTTTTGATATATTTCTTGGGTTATCCAGGCTTTTGCCGGTGAAAAGATCGTTTTTATCTTGCATAATTTTCAGGAAATTTTTAAAGGATAAAAAAAATTCCCCACTTTGCCGTGAGTCCCTGGCAACTATTGAACCTAGTTTCCTAGGTGGGTACCCTCCCAACTAGCCCTCAAGCCAGCTGAAGTTAGGTTCCCTTTAATCATTTATTGGTTCATAAAATTACCAAGTGCCACAAGCATGGCAGGGAAATTTAGTACTGAAATTAATATAACATATAAAAAGCAAATGTTCAAGAAAAAAACAGCCAATCCAAACATATATTTAAACTGGCTTTTAAGCTTATAACTCTGTTTTTGACCAATATTTTTAATTCATAGCAACGATCAATCAGTCGCCTTAGTTCGCGCAGAAAGATCTTCCTTAAAAATTTCAACAATGTTCCGGCCATTAGCTTTTGCTTTATATAAAGCAATATCTGCTTTTTTAATTAAATCCTCATAAATCATATCCAATGAAGAACACGTACTAACCCCAAGGCTTAATGTGACTATTTTATGATTTGGCGAACCTTCATGCTTAACCGATAAGTTAACAATATTCTGTCTTATTTTTTCCGCAATGTGATAAGCCCCATCAATATCAGTATGCGGAAGAATAATAATGAATTCTTCCCCTCCATACCGCGCGCAAAAATCAGCAGGACGGTTTAATGTTTGTTCAATCACTTTAGCCACAATCTGCAAACATTCATCTCCCCGCTTATGGCCATAAGTATCATTATACGCTTTAAAATTATCAATATCACACATTAAAATAGACAGGTTCAGAGATTCACGTTTACTGCGATTAAATTCCTGAACAATATGCATCGTAAAATCACGCCGATTAGGAATTTGAGTCAAAGGATCAGTTACTGCCTGCTTGCGCAATTCACGATAAGCCTTATCAAGCTTTCCAACAAAAACAACAATAATAAATATTCCAAATATACCAATAGCAATATACCCCAAAGCTAGTGGAATTATCTTGAATGAAGGGATCGCAGGCAAAATTACACTTATCCCTCCTCTTATATCATCGACTTGATATCCTTGCTCAATATGACAAACCAAGCATTCACTCTTGGTTATCAATGGAGCCATGTAAGTAAAATGAGTCCCTGATTTATCTTTAATCAGCTCACCTACTTCTTGAATATTATTTTTAAATAATTTTAGCGCCTTTGTTTCCCATTCAGTTGGCTTATTCTCAGAGCGAATCGGGTTAAGACTAGTGATCCTAAATTTTGGACCTTGGCCTTTACTGGATATTTCAGACAATTGACGTGTCATATAAGCCGGATTGATTTGGGTTAATTTCAATCCGGTTTCAGCCGTAATATCTCTATGCGGAGAAATAATATAAGGATTAGGCTGAGTTTTATCAGTAATCGGAACATAAACCCAATTATGACCTGAGTTCCATTCTCGAGTAATTACGATTTCCTGAAAAATTACCCTGGCGGTTTGCATCAAAGTCTGAGTTTTTTCTTTAATCGCATCAGAAAGATTATTAAAAAAAGCAATTGAGATTAACAGCACCCAGACAATAACAATTATCGCTATATCTCGCTTAGTGTCGATTATAGTTTTTCGTTCTGATTCTTTTATCCATTGCGGAATATTATTTTTTTGCATAAAATAGCATCTCTAATTTTAAATACTAAAAATTAAATCTATTCCATTATCCACTCAATTGTATCAGCTAAAATCTCATTAAATTCTTTAGGCCTTTCCATCATCAAAAAATGCCCGGTTTTCGGCATGATCACCGCATTAAAACTCAGCATATGCCTTCTATTTGCCTCATAATCAATCGGCCATAAATCCGCGCTAATTATTCTTACTGGTAGTCTTAGCTGCTTGAATATAGCTGCGGCATCACCGCTGACAAATTCACCCAAATATTCGCTGATCGCGCTTATGGCCGGAGCACTTGGTGCTGCAGACATATCCGCCGCCACCCAATCAACCAAATCAGGGTCAGTGCCTGGTTGAAACATGCTGCGCACAAAGGCCGCAGCCTGTTTTTGAAAATCTTTTCTAAATGGCCCGATCAATGTTTCTAATTCATCCGCTGTATACTTACTTTCCACATTATGCAAAGTATCAACCCCAATAAGTCCAATAACTTTTTGAGGCATTTTTTGGGCTGCATGCGCAATAACTGCACCGCCCATGGAATGTCCGATAAGAATTACTTTTGTAGCCCCTATTTTATTTATAACTGCCGCAACATCATCCCCAAACAAATCCATTGTATATTTTTTTCGCTCCGAGCCGGAATGTCCATGTCCAGCTAAATCAATTGTAACAACTTTATATTTAGAGATTAATGCCGGCACTTGAAAATCCCAATAACGGCTATCACAGCTCCAGCCATGAACAAAAAACAAACAAGTATCAGCCTTACCATAAACAGAATAAGAAATAGGCGTATTATCCGTTGAATAAGCTATCAGCCCCTTACGAGAGTTTTCTGGTTTTGAACAACCGATTATTAAAACAAGACTTAATAATATTAGAATATGTTTAAAATATTTTTTTAACATAATATTATTCCTTTAAATTAGACTGTAGCGATAAAGCAACCAAAAGAATTTTTCTCAGTAAATCACTGTTCAATTTGAACATCACCTTTAATATCTGATATTTCTTTTGCTTTAGCCGCGGCTTTTTCCAAAGCATTTTCCACAGCCTTCATCACCGCAACGCTGGTTACCGTAACCTCTGTAACCGCATCAACCTGAGTCTGCTGTTTTTCGACAATTCTTTGCCCAATTGTCTGGGCAACTTTTCTCCGACCGGACCAGTGTTTTATGGGAGTAATGCTTTCAATCCTGCCATTGATTATCAAAACTTCAACATCAGCCTTGGCTGTATCTTTTTTATAAGTCCCCTCATAAGTACCATCAACTAAGCGCTTAAATTCCGGGTTAACACTATTCTGCCCCATGATTACCTTTGGAAAAAAAATAAGTAAAATCAGAAAACCTATTATTAGACTCAAATTATTTATTTTCATCATACCAGTCAACACATTCAACACTAATTGATTTTTCCTGACTAACTAGTTTTTTAAATTTAACAATATCACTAAAACCATCAGGTCCCCTATAATGATAAGGAATAACAACTTTTGGTTTAAAATCAAGCACAGCCGATGCTGCTTGCTCAACACTCATTGTATAAGGCAGATTCATACAAACAAACGCATAATCAATATTTTTCAGCTGCCGCATTTCCGGAATATCTTCAGTATCTCCAGAAATATAAATTCTTTTTCCCTGCAGAGTAATAACATATCCATTACCCTTGCCTTTAGGATGAAACTTCAGCCTGTCTTTAGTTAGATTATACATCGGGATAGACTGAACAATAATATCTCCGAGATGCTGACTTTCTCCATTTTTAATTACAAAACCAAAACCGAGTTCATTTATCACATCCTCAGATCCAATAATTAAAGCACCGTCTTTTTTCACCGCTTCAACAATCTTAGTATCTAGATGGTCATGATGATTGTGCGTTATTAAAATAATATCCGCGGCTCGAAAACTTCTGTACTGTTCAAGATCGCCCACAGGATCAACATAAATATTCAATTCTGCAGACTGAAGAATAAAAGAGGCATGATTAATCGGAATATAATTAATTTTCTGTTCTTGTGCCTGTAATGAAAAAATATTCCAAAATAATAAACCGCTTAGAAATAATACATGAATTATTAATTTAAAGGCTTTAATAATCATCTCCTTTACCTAACGCATCCTGTTTTCAATATCCAATAATTTAATTTCCATATGATCGATCTGCATACTCATTCGCTTAATAATTTTTAAAACTATTGTAACCACAATTAAAATACCGCAGACAATGGGAAGCATAAAAGACATCAACATAATCAGCATTAGTTTCCTCCATTCAATTAGAGTGAGATAATTCACCTCTTAAACAAACAGGTATCATGAATTGTTTTTTTGATTTAACTTTAAAAGATTCTCATTAATCTTAAAAATCAGCATAATAATTTCACAATACAATCTTAAAGTTAATGGCCAGACCACGATTAAAGTTAAAGCTGCCATTATATTGCTTTGGCCTAGTCTTAGTTCATTAACCAAACCAAACATTTTAAACAACCATACGCTTATCCCCATCCAAAATAAAATCTGCACAATAACCGGAGTGACTAATTTCCTAAAAAATAAAAAATCCCTCATAACTGTCCTTTCTTTTTAATTTAACTACCCCCATTAAACACCATAACTTGATTTTTTAATAATCGGGATATCTGACGCGTAATCGCGTAAAAATCCCGGAATTTTCCTAAGTTTGCGTTTTAAAATATCAGCAACCATTAAATTTGCTAATTCCGTCTTTTCCTTATCCGTTCTCGGCTCTAGCTTTATTATATACATAAACAACAATTCTGCCAGCCTATTTAACGATATTTGATAAGTTGATTGAGTCTGGTTATAAACCCATTCACAAAAGCCAAAAAAACCTTTAAACACATCTCCATCGGGCCAAAGCAACTTGACGCTCTGAGAAAAGTTATTGCCATTATAAGTTATTTCCCAAAAACGCGCCATGCGTTTTAATTTCTGCATCTGCTCATACGAAATTAAATCATTTTTTAAGATATCATAAGGCGGCAAATCAGAATAAACCATGCCATGAATTTGATCATGCCGCGATATAGTGGTTCCCGAAAGTTTTTTCAGCACACCCAGTTGAATTTTAGAACTCATAATCGAAACTAATTGATTTAAATCATTAGCAAAGCTCTCAATGGTTTGTCCCGGCAGCCCGACAATTAAATCCACATGCAAATGCGCATTAGTCAGAGTTTCCAGAAAGATTAAATTTTGTTTAATCTTTTCCATATCCAGATTTCTTTTAATATTATTAGCCACTTGCGGATTCAGGGTTTGAATTCCTACTTCCAATTGCAAGGCTTGGGGGGGAAACTGTTTAATTCTCTGCTTAAATTCTTCGGGAAAATTCTCGGGGATCACTTCAAAATGAACAAAATAAGGCATTTGTTTTGCCAAAAAGAAATCAAGAATTCTATTAGTTACTTTAATATCAAGATTAAATGTCCGATCAACAAACTTGAAGGAGCAACAGCCCCTTTCCCACAACTTATCCAGTTCAGCAAGGATTTTATCTAGATTAAAAGACCTGACCTGTTTATCAATTGAAGACAAACAAAATTCGCAGTTAAAAGCACAGCCGCGCGATGCCTCAACATAAATTATTCTATTTTTAATATCCTCGTCAGTATAATAGGCATAAGGCAATTCAATTAATTCAAGGTCAACCGCTTTTGGATTAAAAATCCGATTAGGCGGCTTATGATTATTCAATAATTGTACCGCTAAATTATAAAGCGTGATTTCTCCTTCGCCCTGAATAATATAATCAGCTTTGCCAAAATCAACTCTGAACGGCTGATAACTAACTTCCGGGCCACCGAGAATAATAAATATCTCAGGACAAACCTTTTTAATGATTTCAATCACAGCTTGGGATTCCCGCGCATTCCAGATATAAATCCCCATACATACAAGCTTGGGTTTTAAAGCTAATATCTGCTCAGCAATCTGCTGCGGATTATCGGATATATCATATTCCTGAATAACAGCTGAACCCTTAAGCGCTTTAAGATTCGCATATAAATATCTTAAGGCAATAGAAGAGTGGGTATATCGAGCATTGATAGTGGCAAGAACAATATCTTTCATCTAATAATTTAACCAAATAATTTGTATTTGCTTATTTTTCATGATTTTCTTCTTGATTAATATATTTTTTCGCATTTCTGAAAGTTATACTAATAACCATAAATACGCCCACTAAAAAAAATGTCTCAATTAAAATCTTGTGTTGATAATTACTATAAATCATCAAAGACCCGATAAAAAACACAATGCCCAAGGCCATAACATTGCCTCCGACAAAACGGGCGAAACCAATCTTATTTTTAATTCTCTTATCGTTTTTACAAACTCCGGCAACCAAATTAATCATTTTTTTGTATTTTATCAGATAGCCGAGAGTAGCTAAAATCAACCCCAATGATCCTAAAACAGTATATGCTATTTGAATTCTATCCATACATGCATCCTCGCTTATTTTAAGAATACTACTCTGCTAATTCAATTAATCAATCCATTTTTCAAATGCGTAGAAAAATTTATCGCAATAATTTCGACTAAAACCAGCATACTGATTACCATCATTGCCGGGTCAAAAAAATACTGCAAAACAGATATTTCAATAGTTTCCAACGGCTTAAACCAAAAATAAACATGCCTACCCAACCTAAAAAGATTGATAAAAATATCAATAAAAATAGTTGTATGAACTAATCTTAAACCCCAGCCTTTGAGTAAAAGCAGGCCCATCCCTCCCAGCAAAAAAAACACAGGAATCACCTGCACAAACAAATAAATTCCTGCTTTAAATTTCCCAATCTGCTCAGCTGTTTGTGAAAACATTAAGATACTGTCTAACATCAGCGGATAGCTATTATAAGTCAGCCATCCCCCCCAGGCAGCAGCCGCCAGCCCCAAAATTATAATTATGATTGATTGCTTATTCATATATTCCTCAAAAACTAATTAGTTATTTCTTCTGCCCATGATTCTGAGTATTCTGATAAACAGGTTTATAATATCAATATACAATGATGCCGCGCTATCCACGGCATTATCCAGTGTTTTGGGAATATTGTTCGCTCTGGCCCAATCATAACCAATATAGCCGCAGAAAATCAAAACAACAATATAATCTAAAAAACCATGATGCATTTTAAAAATAAAAACCTCAATCAACTCAATAATTATCACCGCAAACAATGCAATAGTTAACCCCCCGATGATTTTCTTAAAGAAATCTGGGAACAAAGTCCCCAAAAGCATCATAAAAGCAGTTACTAACCCGGTAACTCTAATCGCTTCCTGGACAATCATTGGATCGTACTGAGACACTATCAGATTTATCACAAAGCCAAAAGGAACTACCACAAAATTATATCCAACAAAACTAATCAAAGGATTATCCGATGACTTAAACATCGATATACCGAGAAAACAGCTACCAATATATCCGATAAAAAATAAAATCGGATTTATCTGCGCAATGGACTGATACGCGACATTTTTAATAATCAAATAATTAATAAAAAAACCCCAGCATAATACCAAACCAATTACCAGATTGTATATATTCGCGCTGATTGTCTGTCCAGATGAAGTACTATCATCCCGATTAAAAACATTATTTAAATTCATTGTTATTCCCTTTCTTATTTTTAATATTCATCTATTTTTATCCCTGGCGCAAGCGTATATTTTTCAATGCCTCAATAGTCTTAGCCGCATCTTTTCTAGTTAAATGATCAAGATCAGTTTTATGATAATACTTGCGGATAAAATTAATCAAATGGTCTTGAGTCCAATCAATTTTCTCACTCAAATAATCAATATACATCTTTTGTTTAAGGGTTATTCCATACTGATTTTTCTGAAAATAAGAACTCCGCACAAAGTGCTTCATCAACTTATGAAAACTCTGTTCATTCAGATCCTTGGCGCTTCTTACCCCAGCTGCCTGAAAAAGAATCTCCCGATAAAGTTCATCACTTAGACCCAGATTTTTTTTAATTATATGAATCAGCGCCAGTTTTTTTCGATCTAAAGCCATAATCAATCCAAATTAAATTCATCTAATAATTCGCAAAACAATATAAGGAACTATAAAAACCACAAATATAGTTATTTTATAATACATAATCCCGCTATAATGAATCGCATTAAACTGTTCTTCAGGTATTTTAAACCACTTACTATGAATTTTATATACCCATTTCCCGGCAAATGCAATAATCGCAAACCACCAAAATAAAATTCCGATATTAATAATACTACACCATCCTAATATCCGCAGCAAAGTATCAAAATTCATAACATACCTCCTGGTTTACGTTTAAAACAGAAATAGATATTTCACTTTAGATCTTTTTTCAACTTTCGCATAATCATCTATTTTGTAGCATCATCTGCAACCTCAGCCTCTTCCACATCTTCTAAAGTATCTTCTTCCTCATCAGCATCGTCCATGGCTGACTGAGTACTGGTTTTATTAATAGTCAGAGTCTGCCCAGGCTCCGCCAGCAATAATGGGGTAATTGCCAGATTATTGATAGCTGTTGAATCTCCATCGCCAACTGTATAAATTAAATACTCCCTCTTGGTTAGCTCATCCTGAAGAATATAAACAAAATGATTAGACATCCGATCAGTAATTTTCTGCGCATAAACTAATTCAAAGCGATCAGAACCTACCAGATTATTTTTCTTCAGCAATTGCTTTACTTTATTTTTTCTCGCGTTCCAGGAATCCGCACTGCTAATGTCGGTTATTCCGATAATAAACCCCAGACAAACTAATCCTATAATTATTTTTTTCATATTGCCCCCTCAATTAATCTTAACTTACTACTTCCAATGGATCAGGACCAAATCTATTTTCTCCAACATCGCCTTGTTTAACTGCTAAAAACAGATTATATATTGGTACTAGAATAAACCAGCCGCTTTTATTCACATCATGCATTCTGCGTATGCCCACAGCAATTGAAGGCAATAAAACCGCCAGCTGATAAATATCCGCTAATATACTTTGACCACCAGTGGGATTAATTCCCAAAAACCCTTCCACCATACCCAGAACAAAAGCAATAATCAGATTAAACAAAAAAAACATCCAATACTCTTTTCTTCTTGCCCTGCCCTTGAAAACCGCATATTTTTTTAATACAGCCAAATACCAATTCATCAAACCTCCCGGGTTAAACAACCAATCCATCAATTTTTGCTGCCATAATAAAATCATTCTGATGTAAACCATTAATTTTATGCGTCCACCACCAAACTATCAGTTGATTATAACCAACCAATAACAAAGGATGATGTCCATTTTCCTCTGCAATCTCCCCTATCCTATTAACAAAAGACAAAGTCTGCTTAAAATCCTTAAACGTGAACATTCGCTCAAGCTTTTTAATTGATTCCTGCTCAACAATATTCCACAAAGGAATAAGTTCCATAAACTGTTTTATTTGCTCTTCAGTCAATATAGGCGCCCCTGTCTGACAAGCTTCACATTTAAGCGTCTTTAAATCCAGCATTTTAACTTCCTCATAATTTACAATTAAATTAAAACCAAATCAACCTAATTAAACATTAAAGCGGTTTATTGATAAATAACTGCAAATAAAAATCTTCACCTATTTTAATTGTTTTTTTAGGCTCAAGCCTAATCAATTGCTTTAGTTCCTGAGCAGAGACCCTAATGTTTAAAGGCGGTCCAAAAGAAGTTTGTTTTTTCTCCATTTCCAAAATTACCAAAACAGCATTAGGTTTTAATAATCTTTTCACTAGATCAACAAAGCCCTTGATCTGATCCAGAGAAAAGCCATGAAACACTGTTGACAAATAAATTAAATCAATTGAACCATCTGCTATTGGTATAGACTGGGTAATATCAGCAATCATTGGCTGAATAAGCGAATTACCTATTTCTATTTTTAACTGTTCAATCACTTGCTGATCAATATCTATGGCATACACTCGCCCATTTGGTTTGACTAATTCAGCAAATTTTTTAGCCATATAGCCATTACCGCAACCCGCATCAATAACTGTCTGACCGCAAGTTAGGTTTAAAGCATTTAAGATAATATTTTTATCCAATAATGCTTCTGAAGTCTTGCCTTTATGATGGTGTTGAAACTCTTTACTCGCTCTGTCTTCTGACATTTAAATATCCTTTGCATCTAATTTTTTCAGTAAGAAAGCCATTGACTGTCCTAAATTAGTCATATTTTTCAAGCCTTCATCATCACCTAATACTTCGCCTTTATTCCGACCAAAGCCCAAATTCCAATAGGTTGAACCAACAATAAACATCTGGCTGATCTGAAATAAATGATTTATTGTATCAAAAGCATGAATACCGCCGCCCCTTCTAACCGCAATTACCGCGGCTCCGACTTTGTGTCTCAATAATCCGCCGTTAGCAATGGCAACTAATCCTAATCTGTCAATCAAAGCTTTTAACTCAGCAGTAATATCCGTAAAATAAGTCGGCGAAGCTAAAATCAAGCCATCAGCTTCCAATATCTTAGTGATCACCTCATTAGCAATATCATTCTTAACTGCGCATTTTTTATCTTTATTTTCAAAACATTTATAACAAGCAATGCAGCCTTTAATGTTTTTAGCTCCGATCTGAATACATTCAGTTTCAATGCCCTCTGCTTCCAAAGCCGTAAAAACTGTTTTAATTAATTCATCAGTATTGCCATTTAATCTGGGACTACCATTAATTGCTAAAACTTTCATATTCACCTCATCGATTTAAAATACGCTTATTAAATTAATAAATTTTACGATATTATCTTAATGTTTCTTACGTTTAAGTCTTTTAACAAACCTTTGAAACACCATGGAATTAGGGATATTAATAATATTATCCTCTTCATCATGGATCAGAGTAAAAAAAGTATTGATCGCAATCACTTTGCCTTTAATGTTTTCCGGAAGAACTTCAATCCGATCATTAATTTTAAACGGCTCAGTAAAAAAGATAATAATTCCCGCTAGAATATTACCGACCAAACTCCAAACAGCAAAAAATGCTACCGCAATCATCGCTAAAACACTAGTGATGCTTACCCATAAATGCCTGATATTTATACCCCAGAGGGCAACCATCAAGACAATAGCGAGAATCACGGAAAAAATACTGACCAGGCGCTTGATTGTATAATAACGGCTCTTCGCCAGCTGCTTTTCTTCCTGGATTTGCTTTACCTTTGACTTAGTCAGCACAGACATAAAAAATATGCCCAAAAGAAAAAGCACAGTCCACATCATTTTAGTTATTAAAATTTTGTCTAGATCCATAATTTACTTCCTTCTATTGTTTGCTCAGTTATGATGCAGTTTTTCATTATTGATTTCTACTACAGTTATCATTTTATCATGTATACAATGATTAATAAAGCACTGAATATCTCGCTTAATTTATTGGAATAGATTGGCTTTGATTTACAAATACATTTCACAAGTATATATTTCAAGCATCTCCGTTTACAGCAAAATTAAAGCATCGCTCTGACTGCAAATCATATTCAATCTGCCAAAACCAAAAACCACCGGCATAAACATAGATAAGATTTTCTTTCCAATTTACAAATTCCAAACTAATCGAGTTTACCGGGAAAAAGTTGCAATAAATTATCTGTTTATTATCTTTGATTATGCCTTTAAGCTGAACTCGATAATTGTTAATATTTTTAAGAATATCTTCTGAAGAATCAATTAAATGCAGATTATCAGTATTCGCTTTAATATTAGTTATATAATTAAAAACATGAACCAAGGCCGCTTGAGTCTGGACTTTTGTTGGCATCCATTCAGATTCCATAATCACTTGGTTTTCTAATGCAATGCCGTCCAAAGCATAAACACTCAAAACACGCAAAAACAAAATCATTAAACATAATATTAATAATCGCATCTAACAATCCTTTAAATCAAATAAATATACTACTCAATTATATTTCCGGCTTATGCGTCTATTGTCGCATCAGGCAATTGCAATACACTGCTTGTATCCAAAGCATTACCGGCAATGCCTTTAATTGAGCCAAACAAAGAGGATATATTTTCCTGTACTACCCATATCTGTTTTTCCCTTATTGCCCAGATCTTCTGCATTGCTTTTTTCTCCGAATTCAGCTGATTGATCATTTCATCATAGTTTTCCACAATTCTTTTGATATTTTGCACAAATTCATTGCTGGTAAGGTAATTATAGAGCAATTCCATTTTATCGCCCTTGTTCACCTGGGCTAATTTCACTGAATGAGTTTTAATCAGCATTTCTCGCAAAACAAAAGATAAACTCTTAACTTCATTAAACCCGCAGATCCATACTCCATTTTTCTCGCCAAACCGATCCATATCGCTGGGCAATGATTCTGTAACAAGAACCGCGATATCAGCTTTACAAATAATCTGATCTTGTTTTAGCTTATCAATCCAGTCATTAGCAAAGCTTTTAGTTCTTTTGCTTTCATAGACAATCGAACCGCAGTCCTGCTGCAGGGCATTAACTACCAGCTGAATTGAGTCAGCACCTCTAACCCCTTTAGGTACCTCAGAAATTTTATCAAATGGATAAGTCCTGGATAATAAATCTTCTAAAGCCAGTTCCTGGACTTCACCCTGCATCTGCATAGAGCCTTGCTCTTGCTTCCGTTTCATTTCTTCAGTTAATTTTTTTTGGTCATCAAGCTGTTTGACCAGCTTAACTTTTTCCAGCTCAAAGCTTTCTCTTTCTTTTGCTCTGGCTTTATCTTCAATTTCTTTTTGTCTTTCCAACATCTGTTTTTCCATGCTAAGCTGCAAATCTTCCTGCTTTTCTTTTAGCGCTGCTTCTTGTTTTAACAGCTGAACTTCTTTTTCTTTTAAAGCTTTATTCTCAGCTTTTCTTTTATCATTTTCTTGCTGGAGAGATTTCATTTCTTGCTCAACTGACTCCAAGGCTTTACTTTCGATCTTGGCTTTTTCTTGTTTTAGCTGTTTAGCCAATTCTGCCTCAAACAATTCAGCCTGTTCAGCTTGTTTTTGAGCAAACAAGCGCCTTTCCGCATCCAGCTTATTTTTCTCCTGATTAAATTTATCTGCCTGCTCAGCTACTTTTTTTTCATATTCAGCTTTAAAATGCGCTTCCATTTTTCCAGAAAGCGCTTCTTCCACATCAAAGCTGTGACCGCAGTTAGGACATTTAATTTGATTATTCATGTTTTACCTCAGGGTTAGATTTCTTATATTTGCTTATAGCCTTAAAATATACTAACATTGCCAGGATAAATACAATCTAAAGGCAATGCTGCGCAAGCATGTGCGCCAAAATTAAATGGAGTAAATAGCATTAAATCGTCTTTTTTCCTGGCGTAATTTCAGACTGCTTTTTTGTGTTTTTTTCAATATTTTTTATCTATATGCCCCTTAGAGATAAGATTAACTGAAATAAATACACTTGCCAACTCGACTAATAGCGGCCAATGTTTAGCAAAATCAAACGGCACATTATCCGAGACATTATTAGTTATATAAATCAATCCAATTGAAGCTGAAAACGCAAGAATCACCACCCAGCCTTGCCAGCAAACCGGTATCCACAGCGTCCGACTATAAGCATTAAACCAGATTTTATTTTGTTTAGACATTTGCCTCTCCATAAAATAATCAACTTTATTTCATTAATTAATTTTATTAGTTAATTTCATAATCAACTACTTGTCTTGAACTGCAAACTTCGACAACCATAGGAACAACAGCCTTATGCTCAGGATGGATTTGATATTCAATAAGCGCTTGCTTAGATGTAAACTCTGAATAAAGCACAATATCGCCGCTATTCGCTGTAAAAGAAAAATCTATACCGACTTCTATGTTTAACAAGCCCGGAATCCTACCTCGTAATGCTTCCAGCTTTTCTTTGATAATCTGAGCATTGACTTGTTTAGAGTTTTCATTAGCATTTTCCTTTAAACTCCAAATTACAATGTGTTTGATCATTCTATCTCCTTACAATCTAACTGCATAAAAAAATTCCCTTTATGCTATTATCTTACTTTAAATTCTCCGACATTAATTATAACGTCTAACTTTAAAAATTCGAAATTTTCTCCCATTATACTTATGGTAGTATAATTCTTTCCCATCCGGAGATATCGCTGGCCCCTCCACAAAATTAGAGCTACCGATTGTCTGAATCATTACCGGATGACCAAATGGTTCTGATAAAGAAGTTCTTACTGCATGCATGATTCTTGAGCTTATTTTGCCTTTTTTTAAACCTTCAAGCTCCATCCTGGTAAAAAACAATTCCAGACCATCTGCGGAAATTGAAGCTGCATACTCCAAATCAGTTGTGTTTATATTCTGCATAATATTTTTTACCCATATCTTGTCAAAAAGATAAGTTCCATTTTTTTTAGTAAGGAAAAGAATATCCGAGCCAACCATTCTTCCCAATTCCATACCGCGCATTTCCCAGACAGCCCGAGAAAAGTATATAGTTTTCCCATCAGCACTGATCTCTACGCCCATATTCCCTTGAAATTTCTGGTAGACCAGGTCTATCTGGCGATTGGGAATGGTTTGAAACTCTTTTATATCACTAAGTTGCCCTGTCTCAGAAGAAAACTTAGCACTTCTGACCATACGGTCAACAGCTGTATCAATATATAAAAACTTGTTTCTTCTATCCATTGTCGGATTGCCTTCAACATACTTAGCAGTATTAACATCCGGACCGATTGGACCTCGATATACCCATTGATTTTGAATAAACTCAGCAAAATGCAAATCTTTATTGTTTTCACTTGCCGCGGTATTAAAAAATAAAAATCTACCGTCACGGGAAATAAAAGGTTCTTCAGTGCTGATTGGTGTATTATCAACCCCCAGAGGTAAACCTTTGATTTGGACGGGATAAGGCTTGCTGAATATTGCAGACGCAGCTAAAGCTGACTGAGAAACGTCAAAAATAAAACAAGCCGTAATAATCCAGATTAAAATAGTTTTTGAATTACAATTAATAAAGTTTTTCATAATTAAGCTGTAAAATGTCCGCAATTATTTGCTTGTTTCTTTCACATTTTCTCATTTTTAATGGTATATTTTTTAATATTTCCTTTATTCTTAATTTTGTCGGGTACTGTTTGATCACCAATAAACTTAAATTTTTTTGACAAAACACACCCAACAGCACCAGATTCACATTCTTTTTTGCGCAATTCACAAAAATTATCTTTTATTTGATGAGGACAAGTCCAACTCATATTAATCTTTCACACTTATTTTCATTAATTGATTAAACATTTGTTAAAAAAAATCTTTATCTCTTTCTTACATAATATGGTCAAAAAGAATTTTAATCCCAATTCCAATTAAGATTATCCCTCCGATTACTTCTAATTTAAAATCCAGCTTTTCCCCGATTCTTTTGCCAATAAAATAACCAATTAAAGACATGAGAAATGTAATAATTCCAATTATGATTGCCGGGAATATAATTGATATTTCAATCAAGGCAAAACTCAAGCCCACTGCCATGGCATCAATACTTGTCGCGATTGATAAAACAAACAGTGTTGGTAAATTCCGACAATCCTGATTATTTTCATTATTACTTGAGTCAGTTTGCTTGTTCATCGGCAAGCCCGACCAAATCATTCTTCCTCCGACAAAAGCTAATAATCCAAAAGCAATCCAATGATCAAACCCCTGAATATATTGACTGAAGGTAAGTCCTGCGGCCCATCCGATTATCGGCATTATCATCTGAAAAAATCCAAAAAATACAGACATCCTTAAACCATGTCTAAGTTCCAGATTTTTGATTATTGTGCTGTTTGTAACAGAGACTGTAAATGCGTCTAATGATAAGCCTACGGCTATTCCAATTAAAATAAATATATCCACTTTTAATTTCCCAACGCTGTTTATAATTTTACTTTGACAGATAGCTGTTCAGGTTTTAATCCCAGAGTATTCCAGATTGTCCTAGCAACGTGTTTTTATGACACTTAGGACAATATAAGTTTTCCGGGGATTCGAAACTTCCAAAATCATCCTCATCAATTGCCATAAAAGGTTTGCCACAACTGGGACAGGAATATAATGCCTTATTTGTTTTTGAATATGGACAATAAACATAGCCCAGGGGGGTTTCTAAACTCTTAATTTCTTCTGAAGTCATTGTCGTGCCATTAGAATTCACATATAATCCTTCTTGATTCTTGACTGTCCCGCAGCTAATTCGCTGAAATTTATTACAATTCGTACAATAGCCATTAGCAATAACACGCATCAGCATTCCTGATTCAAAAAATAATTATTCTTCCAGCCCACAACTAGAACATTTTAATGAGTAACCCATTCCGGCATATACAGGAAAAACAAAGATTATCAACCAAATTAAAACCAATAGACTAAGTTTTATTTTTTTCATCATTCACCCTTCTGATTTAATCTAGTATGCGGCTGTCCAGACAAGAGCACATAGCATTACTCTTAAACATTTATTCTTCAACAATCAAAGCTCTAGATTCAGTCGAATCAATTCTTAAGTGCTTTATTGCTTTATATTCTTTTGACTGAAAACATTCCTGGATTTTTTCTTTGCTTTCAAAATTAATTAGGATTATCTTCTCTAAATCCCAGTCTCCGGTTACAGGAATTAATTTATCTGATTTCAGCACATACTTCCCGCCAAACTTACCGACAATCGGCTTGGCTTTTTTAATATACTCCTGATACATTTTCTCATCGGTAATTTCAGTAATTTCCGCCAAAAAGTATACTGACATAATTTCCTCATTTTTATTATTTAAATGTTTTAACTCAAAATATTTAGATAAAACCCGATAGCCGATGGTTTATAATTTATTACCATTGACCATCGACTATCATCGATTAGCTACAACTGATTTATTCTGGATTTTTATTAACAATTCAGCTTATTCGATATTTGCTCCGACAACAGCTGCCATCTGCATCATATTGATTGTCTGGCCTTCTTTCATCGCAGTAAGATTAGTGATTGAACCTGACTTGCTTTTCGAATTGGTATTCTTGAAAATAGGCAGCAATTTAGCATCTGCTACAATGTACTTACCTGCATTCTCCGGTTTCCCATTAACAGACTTTGTCTGCAATTTATTCTTTTTAATATAATCCCATAGTTTTTTTGTAATCTCTGTTCTAGGAAGTTCTTTCTTTCCCAAGAATGCCGCAAGATCACTTTTTAGCTTTACCGGCTTACTTAATCCTTTTGCTTCTACCATTTATTCCTCCTTTTTGTTTAAGTTAAGTTAAGTTGAGTTATTTCATATATTCTATACGCTCAATAGCTAATGGTCAAGAACTGATAGTTTTTATTTTTTTATCGGTTTATCTGAAACGAGTTGTTATTGATTGAAATATAATTTTTTTTATTTCATATTCCATCTAAAATTTTAGCTTAGGCTAAAAACAGCGTTTAGTAAACAGTAAAACTAAAAATTCAAGACTAGCCACCATTATCTTTAATTAGCCGGCAGATTTTCACCCAGTTCTTTGATTAAAAAAGGCTGCACACAAGCTTTATCGCTATCTTTAACAACTGTTTGTTTTAATACTTTTTCCTGAAAAATTTTAGCAATTGCCGCAGCCAGCTGATCAATCGCTTCTTCGGTTGTTCCCGCCAAGGCTGATCCAGTTGAGGTTGAACCAGAGACATTTGCCCAGACCACCTGACGCTTGGCAGCCAAATCAAGCAGATCAATCCTTGCTTCTATTTTTCCCTGTCCAGCCAAAGCCCCAATCAAAAAACGAGCTGATTTTGAAACCGGTTTAAGCGCGGTTATTGTTACTTCTAATCTAAGATCAGAAGTCATCCTCCCGTTAGATTGCACGCCATAGACATTTTTAAAAACCCCGATATTTTTCAACTGACTGACTACAGCATCGCCAATTTTCACTATTTCTTTTTCCGCCGTCTTAGCTTTACAGATCACCACTACTTCCAGATTCCCGGCACTCGACAATTTTGAAATATCTGAATAATCCACTTTTAAAGAATTGCTTGGTGTGGAACATCCAGCAATCAGGGGGATTAGGATTATTAGACAAATAAAAATAACTTGTTTTAGCATATTGCTCCAATTTTTTGATTTTGTGCAGCTGTTAAAGGAAAGTACTGTTTTGCCATTTCAACTTAATAAGTCTACTCTTTTTCGGCTGAAATGTCCAGATAAGCTCTCATATCCCAAGCTAAGGCTAAAATTAACGGATAGCGTTAAGCGTTTGAAAAAACAAAATACCGCTATTCGCTAACTCCTAATCGCTATTTTTTGGATTGCCTGTTTATCCCACAACTTTCTCATTCGGGGTTTATCCCGCCGTTCTATGAAGGGGAAGTGATTTATTATGTATTTATTTTTCTTTTGTCTTAAGAGGTAATATACCCGCTAATTCACCGACTACATTAACTAAGTCAGTCCCAGTGGGAATAACTACCTTAGCATTATCTTCTAATGAAGTTTCAACCATCTGAATCTTTCTTAAAATTTGAGCATTGCCAACAAAATATTTCTCTGCAGCTTCATTTACTAATTTTATAGCTTCCGATTCACCTTCTGCCTGTAGAATCCTGGCTCTTTTTACCCCTTCAGCTTCTTTTATCTTTGCTCTTTTCTCTCCGTCAGCCACGGTTTCTCTGGCTGTTGCATAATCAATAGCCGAAATTTTCTCATTCTCCGCCTTAACAACTTTATTCATTGTTTCCTGCACATCTTTTGGCGGATCGATTTGCTTTAATTCAGTGCGGACAATTTCAATCCCCCAAGTAGTTGTTTCTTCTCGAAGGGTTTTATGTAATTCATTATTAATTTTTCCTCTTTCACTATTAGCAGACTTCAAAGTAAGAGTACCTATTATATTTCTTAAAGTTGTTCGAGCAAGATTAACGATTTGTGATTGATAATCATTAACATGATATTGAGAACTTTTAACGCTTTCCTCATCAGCTTTTACCTTAAAATAAACTTGAGCATCAACAGTTGCATTTAGATTATCATTTGTAATTATTTCCTGTGGATCAGCATCAACCATTTGTTCTGTAACATTAACCATATACATATTATCAATAATTGGCACAATCCAGTTAAATCCGTAGTTAGCAAAGCGATTGTATTTACCCAACCTTTCAATTAACCCCCGGTGTGTAGGTCTTACAATCCGAATCCCCAGAAAAAATATAAATAAAACTACGCCAGCTATTACTGTCATCATCGGTCCCATAATCTTCTCCTTTCATTTAAAATTCCTGTTATAATTCCCATAACACTTGATTTTAGTCAGAGCGAACCGACGCCATTTGGCGGCGGGTAGCGATTACCCTGGAGCGAATGGTTATGTGCTTTTGTTATTTTCTGGATTTTTTGTATCGGTTGACCATGTAAATAAATTTGTGCGAATATATTCACATATTTGTTTTAATGATGAATCCGTTCGAATAACATGGTCATAATAGTTTCGCTGCCAGATATCCGCGGATGTACCAATATCATTATTTTTAATATATCGTAAATATTTAGTTGAACATTTTGATTTAAATGTACCAATAATTTTACCTAATCCTGTAGGGGCGACCCTGGCGGTCGCCCCTAATTTAATTATTCCATGGATATGATTCGGCATGATAACGTATTCGATTATTTCGACATTATCATATTGATTAGGGATATCATTCCATTGGTTATTGATTATTTGACCGATTTTTGATAATTCTATACGGGCGCAGGCAAGCGGCGCCCCTACGTTATTTGTAAAATTACCGAATATATCTTGTCTGTCATTTGAACAAATGGTTACAAAATAATATCCATTCGTTGAATAATTATAATTTTTAAATCTGTTTAATTTTCTGGTTTTTAATTTTTGCATTTTTGTTTGTTATAACACTTAATATACGACCATCTTGTTTACTGAAAAAACCCACTATAATTAGTAAATTTTGCATCTAAAACAGCCATATTATGTCTAAATACATCTTATTTGCTATGTAATACCAGTAAATCAGATGATCTGATAATATCGGTTTTTCTGCATTTTTTGCTTAATCGTCCATCGTCTTAGCGCAGCGGTCGTCCCTCGTACTTCGGTTTTACGCAATACAAGCTTTACAATTTCACTTCATAAACTTTCCATTCTATTGGCTATCTTTATCCAAAGTCGCCAGGACACTACAACTAATCATTCATCCGGATTAAACCCTATTTGTCTTTTTTTCGGCACAGGCTTAAAAACCAAAAATTCCTTTATCGCTTCTACTAATGCCAAGATTTGTCCGTCATGGTCGGCAAGTTTTCGCTCAAGCTGGGCTACTTTTAAGGCGATTTCTTTATTTGAAGCAATTGCTTCTCTAAGCTGAACAAACGCTCTTACAATGAAAATACTAGCCTCTATAGCGCGGGCTGAATTAAGAACACTTGCAGCCATAATCGCTCCATGTTCGGTAAAAGCATAGGGCAATGACTTTGAATATTTCAAATTTAAAAGGTGGTCGCAATTTGCGACCACCTCGGCTTTCTCATTTTCTGTTAACTGAAAAATAAAATCTTCAGGGAAACGCTTAATATTGCGTTTTATCTGTTCATTCAAGCGTTTAGTCGACACCCCGTAAAATTCAGCAAGATCCGCATCTATCATCACTTTCTCACCACGCATTAATAAAATACGCTGTTCAATCTTACTAATTTTTACAATTGATCTTTGTTTTGCCATAACAAAAAATCCTTCATTAGAAATTAACCCGATTGTTTATATTTTTTACTATTAGCTATAAGCCAACAGCCAACATGTTTTTCCAAACCCGCATTGGATTGCGGCATTTTGTATTTTTATTATAGGACAGGGCAGTGCCTGCTTCGCACCCCTCCTTCGTCGGGGCTGTCCCTACAGGTTTATTTATGATTATTATCAGGCCGACGCAAGGCCGGCCCCTACGTATTTTTTTCGTTCTTGTGACCTTGTGTCCTGGTGTCTTTGTGACTTTACTTACCTAAGACTCGCGCCCAACTTACTCAGAAGCGCATCCTGTACATTATTATGTACTTTAGATACTTCTTCCTCAGTAAGTGTAGCGGTACTGCTTTGGTATTCAATAGAAAATGCAAGACTCTTCTTATTATCAGGCACTTGATCGCCTGTATACAGATCAAAGAGTTCGATTTTTACGGCAAGAGCGCCTGCGACTTGTTTGATAATATCCAAGGCAGACTGTGCGGAAATAAGCTTATCAACTACCAGAGCAATATCTCGGTTTACCGAAGGATATTTTGGTACTGAGTTGTAGCGAAAAGCGGTTCTTTGCAGTGATACGATATCAGCTATATTTAACTGAGCAAAATAAACCGGCTCAGATATATCATAATTTTTAGTAACTTTTTTATTTACCTTGCCCAGCTCGGCAATGACTTTATTATCTACTGTAATAACCGCTGATTGCTCAGGATCAAAATAAGCCAATACTTTGGCTTCCAATTTACAATTACCATCCACACCAAAACTATCTAAAACATTTTCCACAATCCCTTTTAAATCATAAAAACTGACTTTGCGGTTATGGTCTTTCCAGTTTTGATAAGCATTGCCGGTAAGAGCTATGGCAACTGATTCTGTTTCCAGGAATTTATTAGTAGCTTTTTCATAAATATTGCCGATTTCAAATACTTTTAGATCTTTGACCTTGCGGTTAAGATTAGTATTGATCACTTTAAGGGTTGATGGCAACAGCGAGGTTCTTAATGCTTCCTGCTCAATGCTCAAAGGATTGATCAATATTACCCTTTTATCAGCAGGGATAAACGCATCATCCAAGTTTTTTGTGCTCATCAAGGTCAAGGTAATGATCTCATTGATTCCCTGTCCGAGCAAAAGATTACTGATCTTGGTTTTTGCCATATATTGATCAGTGCAGGCGCTGTTGATATGCGCCTGAATCGGCGGCAATGACTCTATTATGCTGCTAAACCCTTCTACCCTGGCTATTTCCTCGATCAGGTCTTCTTCGATGCTTACATCGGTTCTAAAGCTAGGAACAGTCACAGTCAAAGTGTTTTTCTTTTTAGCATTAGCAACTTTAAACCCTAAAGGCAGGAGTATGCTTTTAATTTTAGAAGTTGAAACTTTTATGCCAATGAGTCTTTCCACATGCTCTACCTGAATATCAACTTTTCTAACTTTATCTTTTAAATAATTCACATCCAAATAAAAGCTTTCTACCTTGCCTTTACAAATATCCTGCAATAAGTATGCGGCTCGGCATGATGCAAACACAATATTACCAGTATCGACTTTGCGTTCAAAACGATAATTAGACTCTGTGGATAATCCCAGCTTTCTTGAACCGCGGCGAATAGTCACTGGATCAAAATAAGCCGATTCAAGCAAAATATTTTTTGTGAAATCAGTTACTTCAGTATCAAGTCCACCCATGATCCCGGCAATAGCAATCGGTTTTTCAGCATCCGCAATAACTAAGATAGATTCATCTAGCTTGCGGTTAACCCCATCGATTGTCGTAATCGTCTCGCCCTTTTTTGCTCGGCGGACAATGATCTTTGCGCCTTTGATTTTATCAAAATCAAATACATGCATCGGCTGACCGGTTTCATACAAGCAGTAATTAGTAATATCCGCCGCATTATTGATCAGTCTTGAGCCAATATTCTCTAAATAAGTTTTAATGTTTTCTTGGGATGGAGCGATCTGCACATCGCGGATCAACCTACCGACATATCTCGGACAAGCTGCTTTATCCTGGATTTCAATCGAATAAGATTTTTTTTGTTTGCTTGATTTATTCATCTGAGGTAATGCGTCTGGCTGAATTATTTTCCTTGTACCAGTAACCGCGGCAACTTCCCGGGCAATGCCCAGCAAGCTCAGCCAATCCGGACGATTAGACGTGATCTCGATCTCAAAAACAGTGTCATTATTGACTTTTTCCACTGCTCCGACTTCCAACCCTGCATCAGTTAATTTATCCACCAATGTTTTAATCGGAATCTTAATGTCTATATATTGTTCAAGCCAAGTTAAGGATACTTTCATATTCACTTTTCTTTTTTTATGTTGATTGTTAACAGCTGAACTGTTTGACAAATCTTAAATCATTTTCATAAAATAATCTAATATCATCAATCCCGTATTTAAGCATGGCAATTCTTTCAATGCCCATGCCGAACGCGAAACCCGAGAATTTTTTACTGTCTATATTTCCCGCTTTTAAAACCTTAGGATGCACCATGCCCGAGCCCAAGATTTCAATCCAGCCATTGTGTTTACAGACTCTGCAGCCTTTGCCGCCGCAGATAATGCAGCTTACATCCATTTCCGCGGATGGCTCAGTAAACGGAAAAAAGTGCGGACGAAATCTGGTTTTGGTCTTTGCTCCAAACAATTTTTTAGCAAATACGCTTAAAACCCCTTTAAGATGGGCTAAAGTGATGTTTTTATCAATTAATAAGCCTTCCAACTGATGAAACATAAATGAATGCGTGGCATCAGTAGCATCCGGGCGATATACTTTGCCGGGAACAATGATCTGGATCGGCGGTTGTTTGTTTTCCATGTAGCGGATCTGGACGGGTGATGTATGACTGCGCAGTAAATGCTTTTTATCCAAATAGAATGTATCAAAAGATTCTCTTGATGGATGTTCTAAAGGAATGTTCAAAGCTTCAAAATTATAGTATTCAGTCTCGATCTCCGGACCTTCGACTATATTAAAACCCATTTCAATAAACAAAGAGCAGATCTCATCCCTGACTAATGTCAGAGGATGTGCCTTGGCAATTGTCTGCTTAAAAGCCGGTAAGGTTATATCAAAACCTTTACTTGCTTTTTGGCTGACTCCCTTGGCGATCTGCCCTTCAATTTGTTTGGCTTTATTGTCTATTTCCTGAGTTACCAGGTCTTTTAACTGATTAATTTTCTGACCGTACAAAGGTTTTTGCTCAGGGGAAACTGTTCCCAGCTGTTTAAAAATATTTGTTACCAGTCCTTCTTTTCTGCCTAAAAACCTAATCCGGATATTCTCAAGGATTTCCTGAGAATCAGCATTACTAATCGCCTGTTTGAATTCCTGCTCTATAGCTTTTAGTTTATCATCCATGTTAGTCTTTTTGGTTAAAAAGTTAATCGTCTAAAAGATATTACTTTACTGATTTGGCCACATTAACCAAAGCGGCAAATGCCGGCTTATCATTAACTGCCAGCTCAGCCATCATTTTTCTATCTACAAGCACATTGGCTTTTTTCAAAGCGCCAATAAAACGGCTATAAGACATATCCTGTTCGCGTACAGCGGCATTAATTCTGACGGTCCAAAGCTGTCTGAACTCACGTTTGCGAGTTTTACGGTCACGTTGAGCAAACTGTAAAGCTCTTTGGATAGTTTCCTTTGCTCTGCGATAAACATTTTTCCGCAGACCAAACGCGCCTTTAACGGCTTTTATAATCTTTTTCTTTCTCTTTTTTGTAGCTGGTGACCTTCTTACTCTTGGCATTTTATTTACCTCCTTATGCGTTCTGCACAGCAGAACAGTCCTGAGTATATTTGTTGCGAACTTGTGGACCTTGCCAGAGAACTTTTATCAAAAAGAACCCGACTAAGGCGTCTTGCTGCATATACTCAAGTAAAAAAAATTTAATTGTACGGCATTAAAGTCTTGATCATTTTTGTTTCAGATTTTGATACCACGCCAGTTCTACGGGTATTTCTCGTATTCTTTGCGTTGTTCGCTGATTTCAAATGACCTTTATTCGCCTTATCATGTTTTACTTTATTTTTCTTAGTAAAACTAAAACGCTTTTTTACCCCTTTTTTAGTCTTTAATTTCATCTTCGGCATTGCTTTCCTCTTCCTTTTTACGCCTAATTATTTCGGCTTAAATGTCAATATAACATTACGACCTTCTCTGACAGGAGCGCGTTCTAAATCTCCAAATTCCGCGGCATCCAGAACAATCCGGTCTAATATCTTCTGGCCAAATTCCATGTGCGCCATTTCTCTGCCCCGATAAGTCATTCTTACTCTAACCTTGTCATGATGCTCAAGGAATTTCTTTAAGGCTTTTACTTTTACCTGATAATCATGTTCTCCGATTTTCGGCTTAAGTCTAATTTCCTTAGTCTGAACAACCTTTTGCTTTTTCTTAGCCTCCCGCTGCTGTTTCTTCTGATCATAGCGGAATTTAGTGTAATCCATGATCCGACAAACCGGAGGAGTTGAATCCGGAGCTACTTCCACCAAATCGAGCTCCACGGCTTTGGCTTTGCTCATTGCATCAAATATCGATACTATCCCTATTTGCTCCCCTTCAGCTCCGACTAACCTTACTTCTTTGGCTCTGATTTGCTCATTCACTTTTACAAACTTCGAAATATTCCCACCTTCCTTTCATTAGTTATTCTACTATTCGTGATTCGATCTTTTCGTTAATAGTCTTAATAAAATCCTCTAATTTAACATCATTGACTGTCTGGCCTTTTTCCGCGCCGCGTTCATAGCGCACAGCCACAGTTTGATTAGCAATCTCATTATCCCCCACAACCAAAATATAAGGAACTTTTTGCTTTACCGCGTCGCGAATTTTATAGCCGACTTTTTCATTACGCCTATCAGCTTCACATCTAATCCCTAAATCAAATAATTTCTGATATACCGCTTGCGCGTAATCATGCTGTTTTTCCGAAATCGGAACAACTTTTAACTGCACTGGTGCCAACCATACCGGAAAAGCCCCGGCATACTGTTCGATCAAACAGCCAAAGAATCTTTCCAAGCTGCCCAATAATACGCGGTGCAGCATGATCGGCCTTTTCTGAGTACCATCAGCCGCGTCATATTTTAAATCAAACCGCTCCGGCAGAGCAAAATCACATTGAATTGTCGCGCACTGCCATTGCCTACCGATCGCGTCTTTTAATTTAATATCGATCTTTGGTCCGTAAAAAGCTCCGTCACCTTCATTGATATCAAACTTTAATTCTTTTTCTTTCAACGATTCAGCTAAAGCCTCAGTTGCCTGCTGCCAATCAGCATCAGTTCCAATGCTTTTTTCCGGACGAGTACTCAGTTCAATATGCCATTCTTTAAAACCAAATACCTTCATCGTATCAATAACAAAATCAATAATATCTTTAATTTCCGATTTCAGATTATCCGCTGTACAAAATAAATGCGCGTCATCCTGAGTAAAACCGCGAACTCTTAATAATCCATGCAATACTCCGGATTTTTCATGTCTGTGCACAGTGCCTAGTTCAAATAAACGTAATGGCAATTCACGGTAACTGCGTTTCTTAGATTTATAAACCATGATATGTCCAGGACAATTCATCGGCTTTATCGCGAATTCTTTGCCTTCTACTGAGAAAATATACATATTCTCTTTATAGTAATCATAATGTCCGGATTTTATCCAAATATCAGACTTCATGATCATCGGGCCGATTATCTGGTGATAACCCCGTTTACGATGCTCAGCTTTTTCATAATCTTCAAGTATCCCGCGCAATACCGTGCCTTTAGGATGATACAATACCAATCCCGCGCCCATTTCATCAGACATTTCAAACAGCTCCAGCTCTGTGCCAAGTTTTCGATGATCTCTCTTCTTGGCTTCTTCCAGTCTGGTCAAATATTCATCAAGTAATTCTTTAGTTTCAAAACAAGTGCCGTAAATTCTCTGAAGCATGGGGTTTTTTTCATCACCCCGCCAGTAAGCCCCGGCAATCGATAATAATTTAAATGCTTTAATCTCTCCGGTTGAACCAATATGCGGTCCGCGGCAAAGATCTAAAAACTTATCTCCGGTTTTATAGACAGTCACATGATCATCAGCAATTGCCTCGATCAATTCCAGCTTATAAGTTTCTTTGTGCTGCGTAAAATAGTCGATCGCCTGCTGTTTAGTCCATTGTTCACTGGTAAACAGCTGATTCTGCTTGATAATATGCTTCATTACTTTTTCAATTTTCAGCAGATCCTCAGGATTAAACGGCTCAGGTTTTTCAAAATCATAATAAAACCCGTCCTCAATCGAAGGACCGATCGCCACTTTAACCTCAGGAAACAACTCAGTTACAGCCTGCGCCATGATATGCGAACAACTATGTCTTAATGTAGATAAATCAACCATAAAAATTATACAGTTAACGCGTTAACGAGTTAACAATCCCAGTTTTTGTTTTACTTTCAGATTCTTCGTTCCTTCAATGACCGTGCCATGAACCCAAGCCGCTTTTTGGCGAGTGGTTTATGGTGGGCGGTACAGAACTCCAATCTGTCGTTTGCACCCTCCGCTAACGCTTGTAAAACAGCGCCGTGCTCAGGTGCGCACTCCTTAAGGGACAACCCTTATGGTTTTCCCTTAATATTCCTTTTCCTTCCGCTTGCCATGTACCAAGCTTCGCTTTGGTTCATGGCAGGAAGTTCAAGTACGCCGATAGGGAGAAACCAACGCACAAAATTATCTTCGTTGCGACAAGCGTAGCGACGGAGCAATCTTTCTCCCTAAAATCCTCTTTTCAGATTCTTCGTTCTTAAATGGCCGTGCCATGAACCCAAGCCGCTTTTTGGCGAGTGGTTTATGGTGGGCGGTACAGAACTCGAATCTGTGACCTTTGCGATGTCAACGCAACGCTCTAACCAACTGAGCTAACCGCCCCTATTAGGATTATGGGGTAAAAGCAGAAAACCTTTACCCCATTGCCTAGTTTAAAATAAATGGGCAAGGAGGGATTCGAACCCTCAAGACCATTACAGTCAACGGATTTTAAGTCCGTCGTGTATGCCATTCCACCACTCACCCAGTATTGCTGAAGTAGTTATTCTAACACATTTTATATCAAAATAACAACATTTTTTACTGTTTTTTTATTTTCCCTTGGTCTTTCGACTCAATACGCTCGCTCTGGGTCAAAAGCAGGCGGCGAGGGAAATCGCACATCGCTCGCAGCTCTTCTTTCTGGCAGTGACATGAACCCTGTACTGCAATGCAGTACAGGGCAAAGCCTGAGCACAGCGAATGGTTCATGGAGGCGGCGAGCGGATTCGGACCGCTGAATAGAG
Organism: Candidatus Omnitrophota bacterium; assembly: GCA_018817165.1. Lineage (GTDB taxonomy): Bacteria > Omnitrophota > Gorgyraeia > B26-G9 > B26-G9 > JAHITE01. The sequence goes on along the minus strand of JAHITY010000124.1, from coordinate 138,384 downwards.
GTTTTGCAGACCTCTGCCTTCCCACTTGGCTACGCCGCCATAAAATCTAAATCAGCAAAAAACCAAAAATTAAGCACTTAAGCGTATATAAACTTAAGTGCTTAATATGTTTATAATTACAATATCACATAATTACTATATAGTCGGATCCCAAGCTACGCGACCATCGACTGAAAGCTGATTTCCACCAGTACCCGGAGTACCATGGTTTCCAGTAGCGTCAGAACACATTATTATTGTTGACGCAGCAGTTAAAGCCGGCTGAATATAAGTATAATCACCAGCAGATGGTAATGCTGGAACTGCACTACCCGAACTTGGGCAAACAAATACATTAATATTATCAATATATCCATCACTCGGCAAAGCAACATTAAATAAATCATCTAAACCTGCGGGATAGTTATCGCCATTATCTAATCTAAACATCGCTATTCCCAAACCAATTTGTTTAAGGTTATTCATACATGTCGTTCTTCTGCCTTGCTCTCTGGCTCTGCCTAATGACGGCAATAAAGCGCCTGCTAAAATAGCAATAACAGCCATTACAACCAATAATTCAATTAACGTAAACCCCTTACTTCTTTTTAACATTACTACCTCCTTTGTTATATTAATATAACGTTTATGACATTAAAATAATATCATAATGAGCTTATCCTGTCAAGGATAATTCTAACTAGTTTTGCCTTAGAAATATTATCATATTGCTTAAAATCAGCAGAATCAATCAAGTAAGCATTGGTCAAACCTGAGCCAAAAGGGTTTTTATCGCTGTCAATCTGATTAGCAATAATTAAATCAAGGTTTTTCGCTTTTAATTTAGCTTGAGCGTTTTTTAACAAATTCTCGCTTTCTAAAGCAAAACCAACTAAAATCTTATTCTTTTTCTTTTTACCCAAAGCTTTTAAAATATCCGGATTCGGCCGAAGCTTGATCCGCGCCATCATCTGATTTTTTTTAATTTTATGTTTCGCTCTGATAACTGGCCTAAAATCACCCACTGCCGCTGAACATATAATACAATCAGCCCAATCAAAATAATCATCCATTTGTTTTTTTAAATCCAAAGCACTAATAAAATTTATTGTTTCAATTCCAGGAATTGGTTTAAAATTACTCGGCCCCATCAGAAGCACAATATTATGACCCAGCTGTTTTGCGGTTTTGGCCAATAAATAGCCAAAGGTACCCGTAGAACTATTGGAAATAAAACGCACTGGATCAATAAATTCCCGTGTAGGCCCAGCACTGATTAAGACATTTAAAGCAGATTTTTTTAATTTCATTCAAGCAGCTTTTCGATTTCCTGACTAATTTTAGAAACAGGCGCTAAATGCCCCATAGCTGTTTTACCACAAGCCAAAGCACCCGTGATTGGGGAAACTATTCGATAGCCAAAGTTTTTAACCTTTTCCAGATTTTGCTTAAAAGCCGGATGGCTGTACATATTATCATTCATTGCCGGGGCAATTAGGATCTTAGCTTTTGTCGCCATAATCACGCAGCTTGAGATATCATCACAAAGCCCATTGGCCAGCTTAGCAATAAAATTAGCTGTGGCAGGAACAACCGCGACAATATCAGCCCGCTCAGCCAATGCAATATGACAAGGATCCCATTTTAGATCCGGATCAAACATGTCCACGATTACCGGCTGATTGGTCAAAGTGCGAAATGTCAAGGCAGTAACAAACTGCGTTGCTTCCCGTGTCATCATCACGCTTACACTATGACCTTTTTTCATCAGATCACGCACCAGCTCACAAGCTTTATAAGCACTGATTCCTCCGGTAACCGCGATCAAAATTTGTTTATTTGCTTTTTTCATTTTAAATTTTTCTTAAAATTATTTATTTTTAAACAACAAATCAAACATCACTCGCAGCATCAGTAGTAAATTCGATTTTACCTTCAGCAATTTCTTCTAAAGCTATTGTTGCCAATTTTTTGCCTTTAATATCATCAATTTTGGCTTTAAAACCATTATTAAGCTCACAAGTTCTTTTTGCCGCCAAAATCGCTAATTTAAAGATACTGCCAGTTTGCTTGACTAATTTTTCCATCTCTTCCATAATCCAATCTCCTATTTCAATATCTTGCATTTTGTAGATATAAAAATCGACAGCAATTGCTGATAAGCAATTTTTATATCATCATTAATAATTTGATAGTCATAATATTTTAAATATTTCATCTCCTGTTTGGCAATTCTCAATCTATTGGCTATTTCTTTAGAGCTGTCAGATTTACGCTTTAACAAGCGTTTTTTTAAATCCGAAAATTTAGGCGGCAAAATAAAAATAAATACTGCCTTATTTGCCATGCTTTTTTGAATTTTCATTGCGCCCTGAACATCAATTGTCAGAATAACATCTTTTTTTTGTCTAAGTTGAGCCTCAATGAACTTTCTCGGACTGCCATAATAATTGCCAAATACCTGAGCATATTCTAAAAATCCGTTGACTTTGATAAGGCTTTCGAATTTTTCTTTGCTTACATATAAATAATCCCGGCCTGCTGCTTCTCCTTTTCTGATTTGACGGGTAGTCATCGACACAGAGCGTACAATATTCGGGCATAATTTAAGTACCTTATTTACTAAGGTAGTTTTACCGGCTCCAGAAGGAGCAGAAATCACAAACAATCTGCCGTGGTTTTTAGCCATATTTATCACAATTCTTTAAGCTACGGTTTGGCGAAACATCAATAAAATAAATATGTTTTTAATTTATTCAACGTTCTGAACTTGTTCTCTGATCTTTTCAACCTCGCCTTTTACTTTTATCACTTCTTTGGCAATCCGAAAATCAGAGGATTTAGCGCCAATAGTATTAATTTCTCTTTGAATTTCCTGAGCAATAAAATCAAGTACTTTTCCCACTTCTCCGGCGCTTTTTAAAGACGATTTAAAATTAGCTAAATGCGATTTTAAGCGAGTAATCTCTTCCGCAATATCGCAACTTTTAGCAAATAAAGCCACTTCCGCTTCAATTCGCTCTTTTTTAATTCCGTTTTTATCAGCACATTCTTTGGCTTTTTTATTCAGCTTGACCCGAAAACCTTTTATTTCTTCCGGTAGATAAACGCTTATTTTCTGCAATGATTTTTCAATAGTCTGTGCCCGGGTATTAAGATCTTTGTATAAAGCCAAGCCTTCTTTTTTACGCATGCCGATTAAAGCCGCTAAAGCCCGGCTAATTGCCATATTGGCTGCTTTGAACAAAGCTTTTTTATTTTCTTTGGCCGGCTTGGTAACAATAATATCTGAATAAGCTGTCAGCTGCGCCAAACTGATCTCATCTTTCAAGTGCAGCTGTTTTTTAATATCATTTAATAATTTATAGTAACGTTTGAGTTTTTTCTGATCAATAATAATATCATTGCTATTATCCTGCAGCTGTTCATAATGCACCCAGAGATACAGCTTACCGCGGCAAATCTGATTTTTAAGCGTATTTTTAACCTGGGTTTCGATTTCCTGGAGATTATCCGGCAATTTATAGCCTGCCTCGAAATATTTATGATTAAATGTTTTTAATTCAATCTGAATATTACCACCGGCATAAGCAGCCTTGCCTTTGCCAAAACCCGTCATACTCTTTATCAATTTATCCGTCCTTTTTGGTTTTAAAATTCATAACTTAGGTTTTTAAAAGTTATTTAAATCAAACATATAGTATACTTAATTATCGATTTTAAGTCAACTAAACATATCCATACATTAGACAGCAACATTAACTTCCTGCTGTTTAGCCTCGATTAAAGGCAATGAAACAATAAAGCTACTGCCTTTTTCAATTGCGCTTTTTACGGATATACTTCCGCCATGCATCTCCACAATTTCCTTAACAATCGAAAGCCCTAAACCTGTACTGTTTAAACTATTGTTGAAATCCGGATTCTTGATTTTAACAAACCGATCAAAGATTTTAACCAGATCAGCTTCGGCAATCCCAATCCCATTATCTTTTACTTCTATTTCCACAAATGGTTGTTGATTAAATTCATGCAATTGACTTTCCGTTTGCTTTTCCTTGAGCATCCTTACGGAAATTACAATTATTCCGCGTGGACGAGTATATTTAATCGCATTACTCAGTAAATTAGTACAGACTTGCCTGATTCTTTCATAATCAGCATAAACCTGCATCTCCTTTGTCAACCCTTTTAAACTAATTTTTATCCCTTTGCTTTGACACCAATGATTGACTGTAGATAAAGCATCATCAAGCAAATCATGAATATTAACCTGTGAATAATTTAATTGGCGGGAATTAAGCTTGCTAACATCAAGCAAATCAGCAATCATCGCTATCAGTCTTTGTGAATTATTCTTGATCATCAGCAGACTTTCCTTTTGCTGCGAAACCAGCGTCCCAAAATGCCCTTCCAAAATCATCGACGAACATTGTTTTATATTAATCAAAGGAGCGCGCAGCTCATGCGACATCAATGAAATGAATTTATCTTTAGTTTTATTTATTTCTTCTAAGGCCCGATTAGTCCGCTCTAAAAGGATTGCTTTGCTTTCCAATTCATCGACATTGAAAATCAGCTGTTCAGTAATCAGATTCAGAGATTCCGATAAACCGCTGACATCTGAATGTTTTTTTAGTTCTATGGGTATTGGCGCTTTATTTACCGAAGCTAAATCACCTTTAGCCAATAAAGTCGCATTATTCGATAATTGATTGATCGCTTGACTTATCCGAAACATAATATACACGCCCATAGCAATAATAATTACCGTAATCCCTATGATCAGCGGAGCATTGACTTTACCGGAAACAAAAAAAAGATCAGGCTTGATCAGATAAACCGCTACCAAAATCGGAATAACCGTAGTCAGACACAAAGATATAATCAGACTCTGACTGACTTTTTTCCCTGTTTCCATAATTCTCCTTAAGCTTTATTTAAATCACTTAAAATTTCTTTTGCTGCCTGAATCCGGTTTGTGGCTTGAGTTATCGGACGACCCACAACAATATAATCCGCTCCCCACTCTGCTGCCTGAGTTGGAGTAACAATTCTTTTTTGATCATCAGCTTTAGCTTCCAATGGTCTGATCCCAGGTACCACTAAAATGAAATCTTTTCCCATGACTCGGCGTAATAATTTTATCTCTTTGCCCGAACAAACCACTCCGCTTAAACCCGCTTTTTTACATAATCCCGCCAAACCAACAACTTCATTTTTCACACTGCGGATAACCCCCACACGGTTTAACTGCTGCCTGTCCATACTGGTCAAAACAGTAACCCCGAGCACGATCGGCGACGGCTGTTTAGTCTGTTCAATTTCTTTATTGATTGCCTGGATCACAGTGGCCAGCATTACATCTCCGCCCAGAGCGTGCACATTAAACATCGAAACACCCAAACGCAAAGAACTCAAGGCTGCCTGAGCCACTGTATTGGGAATATCATGAAATTTCAAATCAAGAAAAACATCAGAATTATATTTGCGCACCATCCGCACAACATTTGGACCACAAGCCGTAAATAGCTGCATGCCGATTTTAAAATATTTAACTACAGGGGATAATTCTTTTACAAGATCTTCTGCTTGTTTTAAATCCGGGACATCCAAAGCAACAATTAATTGTGTTTTCATTTTACCTCTGATTTATTAATTATTTCAGCTTAACTCTTATTATTTAAATTATTTCTATTGCATATACTAGATTAAATCTTATTATACTCTAAACTTGCCAATCAGTTTATTAATATCTTTAATATTATTTTTTTGGCAATACCGCTCAATTCCTTTAATAATCTCCATGGAAACATTGGGCTGAACAAAATTCGCAGTTCCCACGCTGATTGCGGTTGCTCCGGCCAAAATAAATTCAATAGCATCATCAGCATTCATTATCCCGCCCATACCCAATAGCGGAATATTCACTGCCTGCGCGACATCATAAACCATTTTTACGGCAATCGGCTTGATCGCCGGACCGCTTAAACCGCCGTTCACATTAGCTAATCGAGGCTTAAGCGTATTTATATCAATCGCCATAGCGGAAAATGTATTTACTAAACTCAGAGCATGCGCCCCGGCTTTTTGTGCGGCCATGGCAATACTGGTTATATCAGTAACATTTGGGCTTAATTTAGCAATTAAAACCAGATTGGTTTTTTTAGCAACCGCATTAATCAAGCGGAATGTATCGTTTTCATCCTGAGCAAAGATTCTAGCCTTGCCCTTGTGGCTTTTAAGCTTGGCGTATTTTATATTCGGGCAGGACAGATTCAATTCTACCGCCTCTACATCTGCTTTTTCCAAAGCAACCACGCAGTGAATAAACTCATCGGCTGAATTCGCGCTAACACTGACAATTAGCTTAGTTTTAATTTTCTGAAGCATTGGTAACTTTACGCTGATAAAATTATCCAAACCTTCATTCTGCAAACCAATCGCATTGAGCATACCGGAAGAAGTTTCCGCAAGTCTGGGAGTGGGATTTCCCGCGCGAGGATTTAAAGTAATTGTTTTAGTAATTATCGCGCCCAATGAATCCAGATCAACCAGATCTTTAAATTCCTGAGCATAACCAAAAGTTCCAGAGGCAACGGTTACAGGGTTTTTTAATTTTAATTTACCTAGGTTTACACTTGTCTGCATAAATTTAAACTGCCTTTATTTAAAAAAAATTAATCGAAAACTCATTGCCAAAAGAAAAAAACCAAACATTTTTTTCAGCATCATTTCCGACACTTTACCCACCAGTATTGAACCAAGATATCCGCCAAAGAAAAATCCCAAAGCAATCAGCATGGCTGGCACAACCTTAACATGCCCCTGAGAATAATACTTTAAAGCAGCCAGCAAACCGATGGGAGGAATCATTGCTGCCAAAGTCGTACCTTGGGCCTGATGTTGCGAAAATCCAAATAAAAAAACCAAACAAGGAACCATTACCACTGCTCCGCCAATGCCGAAAAAACCGCCAAATATTCCAGCGACAAGCCCCATCAGGACAAATCCCAGGTTCATAAATTATTCCTCCCAAATAATTTCATTAATATCAAATACCGGGCCGTCTTTACAGATCCGCTTATAGACAAAATCTTTTTCCTGCTTTGGATCATGAGTTTTAACCACACACCCCAGACACGCGCCAATTCCACAGCCCATCATTTCATCCAAAGAAACTTGCCCCGGAATATCAAATTTATTAGCCACAATCCCCAAAGCTTTGAGCATCGGTTTTGGACCGCAGGCGTAAATATAGGGTTTAGGATTTAGGGTATAGGTTTTAGATAAATATTTTTCCAGACAATCTGACACATAACCTTTAAACCCCTTACTTCCATCATCAGTAGATATCTGAATCGCACAGCCAAGTTTTTTAAAATCTTCTTCTAAAATTAAATTCTTTTTTGTATCCATGCCCAGAAAAACAGTAATTTGTTTTTTTGACTTAGCGGCAATTAGTTTTTGAGCGAGAAAAACCAAGGGCGCTATTCCCATTCCACCACTAACCATAATGATCGGCTGCTGAGGTTTTAAAACATTTGAATTAAATCCATTACCCAAAGGACCCAAAACATCAACTTCTTCACCCACTGCCATTTCTTTTAATAGATGAGTCCCTTTGCCCACAATTTTATAAACAATCCCGATATTTTTTACGATTTTATTCTTAATCTTACGTTCAACAATCCGGTTTACACTCAAAGGCCTGCGCAATAAAGGATCATTAGTGTGCATCAAACGAATATGGACAAAATGCCCAGGCTTAAGTTTTGCCGGAATGCTCGCCATACTTAATTCCAGATAATAAACACTGGCTGCTAGCTGCTGATTGATTTCAATTTTAGCTTTCAAATCATATAACATCTATTTACTCCGTATTAACTATTTAGTATTGAGTCGTGCGTATTGAATATTGCGTAAAAATTTCACAAGGACACAAGGTACATCTTTAAAAGGTGATGGTTAAGGTTACGATGCCCGTTTCGTTATAGGGAAACGTCTTTCGGCATAAAATTTATTAATTTTAACCGTGACCGTTAACGTTACCAATACGGGCTTCGTCACCGACTACCATTTACCCGCTATTTTTCTATAGTCTGTCTTCTGCTTTTACCTTGTGACCTGGTGTCCTGGTGACTTTGTGACTTAGACCTGGCATTTCCCGCAAAAAAAAGTTCCTCTGCCGCCTAAAGCAATTCTTTGAATTTTATTTTTGCAAACCAGACATGGCTGGGCTTTTCGGCCATATACATAAAAATGCTGCGAAAAGTTACCCTTCTGTCCATGACCGTCACGATAATCACTAAAAGATGATCCTCGGCATTTAATTGCTTTATTTAAAACCTGCTTGATATTTTTAAATAATAATTTAACTTCATCTGGTTTTAAACTGCAAGCCAAACGATCAGGCATTATTTTGGATAAAAACAATGCCTCAGCTGCATAAATATTGCCGATCCCGGCAATAAAATGCTGATCAAGCAGCAATGGTTTTATCTTTGCGGAGCGTTTAGCCAAAATCTTAGCAAATAGATTTAGTTTGAATTCACTAGATAAAGGCTCTGGGCCCATTTTAGCAACAACACTCAGCTGTTTCCAATCTTTAACTAATCTTAATTCACCCAAAGTACGCTGATCATTGTAGCATAAATAATCGCCATTGGATAATTTAAAACTTACCCGCGCTTTTTTATCCAAAGCGCCGTAAACCAACTGCCCGGTCATCCGCAAATGTATGGTCAGATATAAAGTTTTCTTATCTTTTGTTTGAATATCTATGACCAGCAGTTTGCCTCTGCGGATTATTTGCTTTATCAGCGCGTTTGTTAAACCAGCTTTAAATTTATTAATTTCCGGCTGTTTGACTACGCTGGCCCGCAAGACATCTACCTTAGTAATTGTCTGATTAAGAATTACTTTTTCTAAATCAGTTTTAATTGTTTCAACTTCCGGCAATTCAGGCATAAAAATTTTTCCTTGAAAAATTTAGCTCATAGCTCTTAGCTGTTAGCTAATATTTTTTGGCTTTACATTCTTCTTTGAGTTTTTTATAAGCTATGAGCTATCAGCCATCAGCTAAGCTGTTTTATAGCTTCACCCAAACCTTACGATTGCGCGGACCGTCAAACTCCGCAAAATAAATTCCTTGCCAAGTTCCTAATTGCAGCCTGCCGCCTTCAACAATCACACTCAGAGAAAATCCAAGCATTGAGGCTTTAATATGCGCCGCGGAATTACCTTCAGCATGTTTATACATATCATTAAACGGTACCATTTTATTTAAGCAATTGATAATATCAGAACAGACATCAGGATCAGCATTTTCATTGATTGTAATTCCGGCAGTAGTATGCGGAACAAAAACCTGACAAATTCCTTCGTCCAGATGATTAAGCGTAACAATATCCTGGATCTGCGCAGTAATATCAATCAATTCCACCCGGCTTTTTGTGCGCACAACAATATTTTCCATATCAGCTTATCCTAGTATTTTCAAAATTTGATTTTTTCATATCAAACTAAGCCATTGCTTTTTTGCTCAAACACATCGCCATTTTTAACATCATAATGCGGAATTAAAAAAGACCTGACTTCATCAGCCCCTTTGGCTTTGACAATCTCCGCCATTTCCTGCACACATTTATCTTTGCCTACTCCGCTGCCATATGTAGCAAATAAAATTACTTTTTTTTCCGAAAGCCCTTTACATTTATCAATATAGCTACGCATCGCCGGCGCCATACCAAAAGCCCAGACCGGAGTGCCCAGAGCAATCAAATCATAGTCCTTTAAATCCAAGATCAGATCCTGCTTCAAATCAGCCTGCACTTTGCGAAAAGCGCGCACACATTGTTTTAAGAAAAATCTTGATTCATCCGCGGGTTTAAGTTCAAGCACATCAGTTTGAAATTTACGGGTAATCTTGTCTTTGAGAAATCCTGCTGTTTTTTTAGTATTGCCGGAATATGAATAATAAACGACTATTGCTCTTTTCATTTTTCTATTTTCTCCTATTGTATTTATTCATCCAGAAAATAACCTAAAAAAGATCTAACTACTTTTCCCCTTTTTTATTCTTTCCAATTTTATCATTCTTCTTTATTTTACTTGTTTTCTTCATTTTAGTCTCATCTTTTTCAAATATACTAATAATTCCATATTCACCATCATATCCCGGTTTGATTATACATTCAGCCCGGCGGACTTTTAAAATTCCCTCAGCTATTCGTGGCGGCAAGGCAAACAAAAGTTCCTTTTCAGTTTTATGCATCAAAATATCAAATTCTTTGCCTAATGTTTTTATTGCCTGATCATAAGCAGCCGCCACTCTTTTTGACGTGCGCCCTACTTCTAAAGCTTCGGCAATAATTTCTTCCAAAGGAATCAAATTTTTAAACGGAATAGCATTATCAGGAATAAACCCTTCCGGACGGTCAGCCAAAACTTCCACTCGATTAGTAACACCCACTGTAACTGCTTTACCGCATTCAGGGCAAAGTCCTTTATTTGCTTTAGTCTGTTGCGGCGATAACCTTACCTTACAGTTACGATGTCCATCATAATGATATTTACCTTCTTCCGGAAAAAATTCAATCGTATAGAGAAACCTTTTTTTGTCTTTAGTTTTTAAAACATCTCTGATTTCAAAATATGACATTTCACAATCAAACACATTAGCTTCTCTGCCGATTTTCTGGGGTGAATGACAATCTGAATTGGAGATCAAACTGTATTTATCCAAGGCACTCAAACGCCAGTTCATTGCCGGATCGGAAGAAAGTCCGGTTTCCAGAGCAAAAATATTTTTTGCCTGCTCTTCAAAACAATCTTCGATTAAATCAAATCCTGACTTTGAACCAAATAAACTAAACCAGGGAGTCCAAATATGCGCCGGCACCAACATACAATTAGGATCAATATCAAAAACAATTCTTGCCAGTTTGGCCGCGTCCAAGCCAAGAATCGGCCGGCCGTCAGATCGCAGATTGCCGATCGCGGACAATGCTTTATTTATTTTATCAACTGTTTCAAATGAAGACGCGAAAATCAGATTATGGATCCGATAACAGCGATTGTTTTTAGAATAAATACTACTGATCTCAGCAGTCAGCATAAAATGAACATCATTATAAACAAATAATCCATTGCCTGACGGCTTGAGCACTGATTTTAAATGCTCCAGCCAAAGATGATGCGTAAAATCACCTGTGCCTAAAAGATCAATGCCTTTTATTTTTGCCCATTTAGCCAGATTAGGCAAATCCATATTTGGAGATGTAGCGCGGCTGTATTTAGAATGGATATGTAAATCAGCAATAAATTTCATAAGTTCCCAGTTAAATGAGAGCCTGACTTACGGAGTATTAGCGACGTCAAGTCAGCCTGCGCGTTTATCCCGCCGTACTTTGGCCGGGAATTTAGCACGAGAAGCAGCGATTAGCTGCTTATTCGTGAATCATTATTATAAACAATCTCACCATTACATAAATAAGCGCCTGACTTACGGAGTGCTTTTCACGACGTCAAGTCAGCCTACGCGAATTTAGTCCGAAATGACTGCGACCTAGCAGGCACTTTCGGATACATTATTATTATAAACAACATTTCCATTACATATAGTAAGGCAAACTGCTCCTTTTACTTTTTGACCAATAAACGGAGTATTTTTAGATTTCGATTTAAAATCAGCGGCACTGATAATTGATTCTTTTAATGGATCAAAAATCACCAGATCTGCAATCGAGCCTTCCGCAATATAGCCTTTATCCAAACCAAGGATCTTTGCCGGATTATAAGCCATTTTTTCACACAGCTGATTTAAAGTCAATATCCCCGGTTCAACCAATTCGCTGATTGCTAAACTCAAAGCTGTTTCCAAACCAATGATTCCAAACGGCGCATGATCATATTCCACATCTTTTTCTGATTCAGCATGCGGCGCGTGATCAGTGGCAATACAATCAATTGTTCCGTTTTTCAAACCCTGCTTAATTGCCTGGACATCAACATCTGAGCGCAGCGGCGGATTAACTTTTGTATTAGTATCATAGCCCAATACGGCCTCATCAGTTAAGCTGAAATGATGCGGAGTTGCTTCACAGGTAATTTTTAGCCCGTCCTTTTTCGCTCTTTTTACCAAAGCCACTGATTCTTTCGCGCTGATATGGGCAATATGCAAACCAGTATCTGTATAGCGGGCAATTTCAATATCTCGGGCAATTATCGTTGATTCAGCCAGAGTAGGAATACCTTTTAAACCCAGCTTCGTGGCAACATAGCCTTCATTCATTACTCCCCCCAAAGCCAGATCATTATCTTCCGAATGAGCAATCACAGGGATATTCAGCATCGAAGCATATTCCAGAGCGCGACGCATCAGATCAGCATTCATCACTCCCTTGCCGTCGTCTGAGATCGCGATTATTCCCGCATTCTGCATATCCGCTATTTCCGAGAGCTCTTCGCCCTTTAATCCTTTAGTAATCGCGCCAATTGGGTACACATTAATCAAGGCTGATTTTCTCGCTTCAGAAATCACAAACTCAACAACTCCCTGATTATCAATAACCGGATTGGTATTAGGCATACAGCAGACAGTGGTAAATCCGCCGGCAGCCGCGGCCATGGTTCCAGATTTAATTGTTTCCTTATACTCATATCCAGGTTCACGAAGATGCACATGCATATCCACAAAACCCGGCATCAGCACTTTATCTTTTGCGTCAATGATCTGGGCGTCTTTATCTTTTATATTTTTGGCGATTTTAACAATCTTACTATTTTCAATTAAAACATCCAGCTGATCATCTAGATTACTCTTCGCGTCAATTACCCTGGCATTTTTTATCAGTAATTTCATATTATTGCTCCTGTTCATCAGAATTGGCTTGTGATACCAAATAGAGTACTGCCATTCTCACCGCAATTCCATTGGTCACCTGTTCAAGAATAACGGAATAAGTCCCATCAGCAACATCAGGCATGATCTCAATGCCTCGATTCATTGGTCCGGGATGCATTACCAATACATCTTTTTTAGCGTATTTTTCCAGCTTTTCCTTGCTCACTCCATACTGAATCGCGTATTCGCGCATCGAAGGAAACAATCCGGCCTTTTGGCGTTCTTTTTGAATTCGCAGAATATTAATCACATCCGCGCCTTTTAGTGCTTTGGATAAATCTGTGGTAATATTTACCCCCATTTTTTCAATTTCCCGCGGTAAGAGAGTTCTCGGCGCGCAGATCGTTACATTCGCTCCCAACTTTTTCAGTCCCCAGATATTACTCCGGGCAACCCGAGAATGCGTTATATCACCGATAATCGAAACATTCAGGCCTTTTATTTTACCTTTTTTTTCTTTGATCGTAAACATATCAAGCAATGCTTGTGTAGGATGTTCATGACAACCGTCTCCGGCATTGATAATCGACGGTCCCATGGAATCAGCCAAGGTATGCATTACTCCACTTGAAGAATGGCGAAGAATAATCGCATCGACTTTCATCGCTTCAATGTTTTTAAAAGTATCTTTCAGCGTCTCGCCTTTTTGAATCGCGCTGGTTGAGGTAGCAATACTCAAAGTATCGGCACTTAACCTTTTCGCAGCCAGTTCAAAACTTGTTCTCGTCCGGGTTGACGGTTCAAAGAAGAATAGGACAATTGTTTTGCCGCGCAAGGTCGGTACTTTTTTAACTGAACGAGTAGAAACTTCTTTAAATGATTCCGCGGTTTGCAAAATCAGCTCAATTTCCTGCGCAGACAATTCCTCAATTCCCAAAAGATCTTTTCTTGTCCATTCACTCATTGGCGTTTTTCCTTTTGGTTAATTAAAACTATCTCATCTTTTCCATCGGCTTCAACCAATCTGACCTCAACATTTTCCTCTAAAGTTGTCGGTAAATTCTTACCCACATAATCCGCTCGGATCGGCAGTTCTCGATGTCCGCGGTCAATCAATACAGCCAGCTGAATATTCTGCGGTCTACCCAAATCAATCAATTCATCCAAAGCGCAGCGAATCGTTCTGCCGGTAAACAAAACATCATCAACCAAAACAATCTTTTTATCATCAATATCAAATTCAACTTTTGTGCTGTGCACAACCGGACAATAATCAATCATGGTCAGATCATCACGATAAAGAGTTATATCCATTATGCCCACCGGAACATCTGAGCCGTCGATTTCTTTGATCAGATCAGCTATTCGCTGAGCAAGATAAGCTCCCCGGCATTGAATACCGACAATCGCCAGCCCCTCAGTACCTTTATTCCGTTCCAATATTTCATGACTGATCCGCATCAAAGTGCGTTTTATCATCTTATCATCCATTAAATTCGCTTCTTTTTTCAGCATTGTCTCTCCTTAAATTGGGCATAAAAAAAACCTGCTCACTTACCTCAGATCGGTATAGTTTAAGCAGGCTAAAAACAACATTTTTTTGACTCCTTGCTAGTCTCTCTGGACTAATTTAAAGGTTATCTATTGCTTTAAAGATACCATAATGGTAGTCACTTGTCAAGTTAAACTAATAAAAACATATTAAAACGCATAGAATATCACGAAGTTACTTGACATTATAAAAAAGTTACAGTAGTATATCAATAATATTTAAATCCTTCGCACCCAACAAAATAATATAGTAACTCAACTAGAAATACGAAGAAACATTCAAATATTTTCAATTAAAACAACCAGTCTGAAATCAACACCCTAATTATATGCAAAATAATGTAGATGTGATAGTTATTGGCAGTGGCATGGGCGGTTTATCCGCGGCTTTAGGATTAGCCAGAGCTGGGCAAAAGGTAGTTGTTTGCGAACGCAACTCAGTTGCCGGAGGCAATTGCTCTTCCTTTCCTATCGGAGATTATACATTTGACGTAGCAGTACATCAATTAACCGGAGTTGATGATAATGGCAACTGCGCGCAAGTTTTTGAAGATTATAAAATTAAGGATAAACTTAAATTTTTCAGAATTGACCCTTTTGTTACTTTAATCCTACCTGATCGCGAAATTTCTCTGCCCGGAAGTTATGAAGGGCTTGAAAAAGCTATGATTGACCTGGCTCCTGACCATAAGAAAGACATCCGCCGATTTTTTAAGACAATGATTGCCTGGCGGCAAGACATACTAATTACCGGGCGGATTTTCCAAGGTAAAAAATCAGTTGAAAACAGTAATTATGGAAAAATTAAATTATTAAAAAAACTAACCTTCCCGTTTACCGGCTTGTTTTGGTTTTTAAATTCTCGCAAAACTACCGATAAACTTTTCAAAATACTGACTAAAAATAAAAACATCGCCGCTTTATTCGCGGCATGTTGGCCTTATCTGGGATTGCCTCCGAAAAAAGCTTCTGGATTATGGATGGTATCATGCATGAGCGGCCTATATGGCGAACACACCTATTATCCTCAAGGTAATTCACAAAAAATTGCTGATGTCTTTGTCAGCGCCATAGAGGAAAATCAAGGCAAGGTTATGCTCAACTCTGGGGTTAAAGAAATTATCGTTAAAAACAATATCGCGCAAGGAGTCGTCTTAGAAAACGGCCAAAAGATATTTGCTAAAACAGTTATTTCTAATGCGGATGCAATACAAACTTTTACAAAACTGATTGATCCGGATATTCTGCCTAAAAATTATATGCGAAAACTATCCAAACTAACTCCATCTGTAGGACCTTTTAAAGTATTTATAGGTCTTGATTTTGATATTGCTAAACATGGGTTTGCCCAACACGAATATTTTTTCTACGAATCTTTTGATTTTGAAGAATGTTATGAAAAATTCGAAAAAGGTCTAGTTCCCTGCTTAAGTGCCTATAGTCCGACCCACCTTGAACCGAATTTAGCGCCAAAAGGTCACAGCACATTAATTTTAACCCTTTTCTACCCCTGGCAAACAGAACGTGATTGGCGCAGCGCAAAAGAGCAAATTGCCCATGAAATGATTCAACTGGTAGAAAAAAAAGTCAAAAACTTGTCTGATCATATTGTGATTAAAAAGATATTTACGCCCCAAGATTTAAATGATTTCTCTTTGAGTCATCGTGGAGCAATGTATGGTTGGGCCAATTCTCCGGAACAAAGCTTAATCTACCGTTTAAAACAAACAACCCCGATTAAAAATCTACATTTATCTGGTCATTGGACTATTCCGGGAACCGGCATAACTACCGCGATTATGTCCGGATGGATACTCTCAAAAGCTTTGGGGAAAAAAATAAAAAAGAAGTTTTAGATTTTATTTAAGCTTATCAGAAACCATATACATTGCTTTGGTCCTTGCCCACTTTGCCTTATCCGGGAGTCCAATTATATCATAAAGTTTAGCCAAACCCCAATAAGCTTGAATATATTCCGGGTCTTTTTTTATCGCACTTATATATGCTTGTTCTGCCTCCGCATACTTTCCCGTTTCTTCAAACAATATGCCCAAATGCAAATGCAGTGGCGGAAAATTCTCATCCCTTTCCAGTCCTTGCTTAAGTACGAGTAGCGCCGCGGGATAATCGCCTTTTGTAATTAAAGCAGCTCCTAGATTTGCCATTGCTGTTACATCAGCCGGGTCTAAGGTCAGTGCTGATTGAAAACTGGCAATAGCTTCATCAATTTTTTTTTGCTTCATCAAGACTATGCCCACATTGGAATAAGCCGCAGAATCATACTCATCTATTTTAATCGATTTTCTAAATTC
Source organism: Candidatus Omnitrophota bacterium (assembly GCA_018817165.1). Taxonomy (GTDB): domain Bacteria; phylum Omnitrophota; class Gorgyraeia; order B26-G9; family B26-G9; genus JAHITE01. The sequence continues at coordinate 121,695 of JAHITY010000124.1, read as the reverse complement.
CTCAATTGCGTCTTGATATTCTTCTTTTTCCAAATATATGACTCCGAGATTGTATACCGCGTCAGGATTACGCGGGTTTACTTTTTCTGCCGCCTTAAAGGATTTAATTGCTTTTTCATTTTCCCCTTTATTTCGATAAGCAGTGCCCAGATTTAAAAACCACCGCGATTGATCTTCTTGGCGAATATCAAAAACAATCGAATTACTAAATAGATAAAGGAAAAACAGCGGTATCAACGATAAAAATAAAACTTTAAATTTACGCTCTCTTATCTGTTTAGCGTACCAATCCAAAGCAACTGCCGCAAAAATCACGAAAACCGGAACAGCAATCGTCCGGTAACGGCTACAAACAAAGAAAATCATCATAAGCATTAAAAATGCCGCCAGATAAATAAGCAGCAGCATCACTGCCTTATTTTTTTTCGCAGAAACAGCAATTCCCCATAAAGCTAATGGGCAAATTATTCCAAAAGGAAAAGCCAGTACCCTATTATGAAAGACCAGTATTTTTAACAGCGGTGACCAAAGACGATAAAAATAAATACTCTGATTTTCCGCAATCTCATAAGCATTAAAAAAATAATAAAATTTTCTTATAAAAAGAGACAAAGCAGTTACAGGATTAGTTAACATAAAACCCAGAGATTTGCGTATCCAGTAATTAGAAGCCTCAGAAGGCAATATTTCTCTTCCCATTTCCCTTTCCGCGCCTTTTTTAGCAGCAATCAGCGTATTATCGTCCCACTGATTTGAATAAGAGAAATCCCTTGTCGGGACATTCACACTTTTACCATCAGCATTCAGATTATTGCCAATATGCAAATTAATCCCCACCGCTGAACCGATCATTACCAGATCTCCACCCATAAAATAGTTACGCAAAGTAAATGGAAGCATAACCAGACTTACTCCAGTAGCAATTAATAAAAATGGTCCCATAGCTTTTCTAAATCTGATCTTTTTGTTATTTATTTGCTCATCCTGCTTTTTCTTATCCGCGGATAAAAATAACCATATAAAGAGCAGAGGAAAGAATAATATTATAGTCGCGTTTGTTTGAAGAGACGCTCCCAGAAGGATCCCGCAGCCGATCCATTTCCAAACCTTGGGTCTATCGATTGAATTCAATAAAGATAAGATCAACAGGATATTTATAAATATTGCCAGCCCCACGTACAAAAATTCCGCGTCAAAATAGATCAGCACCCCATACATACTGCAGATAAAAGCACTGATTACCCCAACCGAGCGAGAAAATATCTTTTTCCCTAAAAAATACACTAAAATACAATTAACCGCGCCTAAAGCCATCTGCCATACGCGAACCGTGGTAAAACCCGCTCCAAAAATTTTAAATAAACCAGCCAGAAAATACACATACACCGGCCCACGACCAACAACTACTCCCTTTACAAGCCAATCCCCCTCAGCGGCACGCATAGCAAACAAATAATTAGTCAAAGCATCAATTACCGGGCTGTCAAAAAAAGGATTATTTCTATACTCATAAAGATAGATCAAGCGCAGAAAAAACGCGAAAAAGAATATGCCTAAGCAAATAATCAGATCGATGTATCTAGATTTATTTTTTTGAAGTTTTGCGTTTTCCATATATTAGGCTCGGAATAATTAGTTTTTTTATTAAAACTTGGAATAAAAATAACGGTCTTTTGAATATAAATATACTATAATTTCGGAAAAATTTAAAAGGATTTCTTAATAAAAGCTTTAAATTATATGCCCAATACCAATCTCTTCTGATTTTTTCTAGAAACTTTGAATCAAACTCAGGTGTTTCAAAACTCGAACTAAAATAATCTAATGCTTTACCCGTAATCTGAGCGCACAGATAATTTTGTTTTTTACAAACATCGTATATTTCTGTGCCGGGCAACGGATTTGCGATAAACAAGGAAATTCTATCCAGTTTAATTTTATCCATAAATTTTAGAGTTTTATATATTTGTTTTTTAGTCTCCTGAGGAAACCCAATAATAAAAAAACCGTATGTATCCATGCCCAATTTCTTAATCAGCTTAGCCATTTTTATAGTATATTCTAAATCAATTGGTTTTTTTAGAACTTCTTTTAATATCTGTTCATCTCCGCTTTCTATGGCTAAAGTCACCTCATAACACCCGCTAGCTTTCATTAAATACAGCAATTCTTCATCAAGAGTTTGCGCGGCAATCCCATTGGGGGTATTCCAGCTAAAATTGTATTCGCGTTTGATCATAGCCTTAAACAAAGCCTTTGCCCGCGGCTTATCCAATGTTAGATTATCATCAAAGAATTTTAACTCTCGCACTCCCATTTTTTTAAGCTCATCCATTTCCCCTAAAACATTTTCCACAGAACGCACTCGATAGCGTCTACTCCAAAAATGGCATGAAGAACAAAACGAGCACTCAAACGGACAGCCCCGCGAAGTTATAATATTAATCGCCGGAGTCTTACGGCTGATCAGCCCCATTGGCAAACCAATTTTAAAATATTTATCTAAAGACAACAGATGCCTTGCCGGATGAGGCAAAGCATCAATATTTTCAATTATTCTTTTTTGGGGATTGATTACAATATCTTTGTCTGTACGAAAAGCAATTCCATCTATATGTTCATAAGAATTTCCATTTTTAAAACTATCAAGCAGCGCTTTTGTCGGCAATTCCCCTTCTCCCAAACAAATAAAATCAATAGATTCAAATCCCAAACACTCTTTAGGGAGAAAAGTCGGATGTGTGCCTCCGATCAAAGTAATTATTAGCGGAGATATTTCTTTGGCTATATCACAAATTTTGGATACTGCGGAAAACTGGCTGGAATATAAACATGATACGCCCACAACATCCGGAGAAAATTCAGTAATTTTTTGTTTTATCTGCTCCGCAGAAAGTCCATATTGAAAAAACCCTGGACTTATTATTTGCTCATGCTCATAACCTTCTAAAGCGGCATCAAGAAGCTTAACCTCATAATCACCTTCTAAATAAGCCCCCAGATAACTGATCCCCAATGGCGGCATGATCTGTTTAGGACTTTCCTGCGAACAGACAACCGGAGGAAAAATAAGTAAAACTTTTTTAATATTTTTTTTAATATTTTTCATTTACCTACATAAAATAAAATATCCGCCAAGACAGTCCTTAAAGACATTATCGGGTGGGAAATTATCAGCCCAAGATATTTTTTTAAAAAACGAATAGGATGTTTTACCATCTGACCTAAATTATAATCACTAAACTGTTTTATTACGAGTTTTTCCATTTCCTTAGGAGTAAACTCCTTATTTTTTATGTGCGAAAGAGTATACTCAATATTTTCAAATGAGAAATCATCATTAATATATCCTTCTTTTTTGCAAATATCATATAATTCAGAACCGGGTGTCGGATTCGCGACAAAAAACCAAGCGCTGTCTAAATCCATGGTCTTTGCAAAAGCAAAACTTCTTTTTATTTGCTCTTTTGTTTCTCCGGGAAATCCGGAAATAAAAAATGAATGCACCTGTATACCCAGTTCTTTCATCTTATTAACCATTTTTCTCGCGTATTCTAAATCCAATGGCTTTTTAATAATATCGGTCAAGACTTCCTGCGCTCCGCTTTCAAAAGCAACAGTTAATTCATAACAGCCGCTTGCCTTCATTAATTTAAGCATCTTTTCATCTAATGTCCATACCGCGACACCATTGGGCGTATTCCAATGAATATCAAGCTTGCGGTCAATTAAACCTTGAAAAATTTTACAGGCCCTATTTTTATCTAAGGTAAGATTATCATCAATAAACTGAATTTCTCGAGCGCCGTAATTTTTGACCACATATTCTATTTCATCTAATACATTTTCCGCGGAACGCATGCGGTAACGGTTACCCCAATAATTTTTAGACGCGCAGAATATACAGTTTGACGCGCAGCCGCGGCTGGTTAAAATTGGAATCGTTTTCTTACTGCGAGAGGTAACACTAAAGGGAATGCTTTTTTTTTCATAAAAATCTAGGGGGAATAAATCAAATGCCGGATAAGGCAATTCGTCAAGATTTTTAATGTACTCTGTCTTGGGATTAATTTGATAAGTTCCCTTACTCCGAAAAGCCAGCCCATCCATTCGGCTATAGTCTTTTTCAGAATTTATATTAAGAAGCAGCTGCCGAAAAGTCTGTTCACCTTCACCCATAACAATAAAATCAATACTGGTGTGTTTTTTCATAACTTCATCAGCTAAAAAGGTCGGATGAGTTCCTCCGGTTACAGTAATAATATCTTTATCTACTTGCTTAATACGTTCAAATAAATCCGCAACATCGGAAAAATGAAATGAAGAAAGACAGCTGATTCCCACTACATCCGGAGCATACGCTTTAACCTGCGCGGCAATCTCCTCTGGCTTATATCCAAAATACTCCCATTTACTGTTTTTCGGGACTATCCTTTGAAATTTTGCCCGGCCATCAAGAACTTTAACTTCAAAATCATCTCTTAAAACAGCTGCTAAATATGCCAGACCCATAGGAATTTCGCAATGATGAAAACGCCATTTCAAGACTTTTCCTGTAGGAAAAATCAACATGACTTTCTTTATTTTTTTGCTAAATTGCATATACTCTTCCTTGATTTTATTATAATTTTTAAGGTTAAGATTTATTCTATCAACTAGAATGTTTAATAACAAAATTTGTTCTTAATATATTTTTTTGAGCAAATTAAACATCGCATATTCTATAGGAAACTTAAAATTAAGGCGCTTAATCCGAAATAAAGCAATCGGACGATAAACAGCACATAAAAACCGAATAAAAGTTGAATCAATTATATCCTGATTTTTCCGATCTATAAACAAGCTTATAAAAAAAAGGAAATTTAATTTTTTTTTTCATTTTTTTATCAAACCAAGGCGTAATAATCGTTGTTCCATCAATCTTTGCCCAATCACTGACGGTTTTAGGCAAGGAAAAATCCTGCTTTTGAGCCTCTTCAAGCAATCTAGTGCCTGGCTGAGGGGTCAGACAAAATGCCGACAATATTCTAGCTTGAGGATTATCCGCTAATAGTGTCAGCATTAGATCCACAGTCTTTTTTAGATCCGCTTCTGTCTCTTGAGGCATGCCAATTGTAAAATAGTAATAACAAACAATATTTGTATCGCGCAATCGCTTATTGATCTTAATTACTTGATCAATCGTGCTTTTTTTCTGCATCTGCTCAAGGAGTCTCGCGGAGCCTGATTCTGCCCCCATACGCATAACGCGGCAGCCGGCTTTATCTAAAAGATCCAAATAAGCATCATCGGCCTGCATAAGTTTTTGAATATCCACTCCTTGTAAAAACCACTTAATATTGATTTTTTTAGCAATCAATGATTTAGCGATTTTTTCCACACGACCCAAATCAGTAAAAAAGGCATCATCAATAAAATCAATATGGGTCACATGATAATTTTTTACTAAAAATTCGATACGTTCGATAACTCTATCGGCATCTTGGGCTCGCCAATGTCGCTTATTAAATACGGGATTGTAACAAAAAATACAATCATTAGCACAACCCCGGGAGGTTTCCATAGATAGTTTTAATTCCTTTTCATCAAACCTCGCCCCCCCGCTGACATTGTAATCAGAAAGGTTAAGTAAATGATACGGCAATTCAGGAAGTTGATTCAAATCAACAAACTCCCGATCCCCGGTAAAGATATTCTTGCTGTTATTTCGATAATAAATTCCTTTAACCGAACTGATATCCTGCTTAAGCTGGATTGCTTTTACCAATTCGGGAAATGTCCGCTCACCTTCTCCGACACAAACATAATCAATAAAAGGTTCTTTAAGAACTGTTTCCGGGATTAAAGTAGGATGCACCCCTCCCCAGATTATTGGGGTGCTACAAATGGATTTTATAAATTTAGACACATCTTGAGCATGTAGCAGCTGATATCCCGCCATGGCGTGAATACCGACAATTAAGGTATTTGAATTGATTAAATTTCTAAGTGCTTGTTTCCAGTTAGAATGTAATGATTGGTCAAATATTTTAACCTCATAATCATCAACTAAATAAACCGATGCATTTAATAATCCCAGCGGCATTGGTCTTTTTTTGCGAAGATTGATAAATGGCCCTCCAATTTTAGGATAGATCAAAATTACATTTGGTTTATTGCTCATAATAAATTTATTTTAAAATTAACCGATTAATAAAATCCTCTGATAAATAGTTTTTGACCAAATACTGTTTTTTATCCTTAAGTGGCAAATTTAAGATTTTTAAGACTATAAATTCCTTAATTTTAGACAAATTAAGATCAAACATCTGTCTAAAAAGAAGCAAAAGGCTTTTATAAAAATACTCTCTGTAATGATAGCGGCGATCAAATAAAATAGTATATTTTACAGGGTCTAAGGTAGCCAAGACATTAAAGATAAAATGTTCCTTGGAAGATTGAGCGGAAGAAGTCAATCGAGCATCATGATAAAACATATTTTCAACGTCAAAATTCTTCGAAACATTATTATAGCCAAAAGTACTAGGCAGGGCTTTGTAATTTCCGGCCCGCGCATCAGTACAATATCTTCTGGCTTTGCTGTATTTAAGCTTTTCATCTTTTTTAAGACCGGGATATCCCGCGATAAAAAGACCAACCGTAAATATATTATTTTTCTTTAATACATCCATTGCTTTGATATACTCTTCATCACAACCACCATCTTTTAATCCTTTATTGATCAGTTTAAGAACCGCGGCATTAGTATGTTCAAAACCTACAACTACCCGTTTTAAACCGCTTTTTGCCGCTAGTTCAACAAATTCCGGATGATCAATAATTGTATCGATTCTTAAGAAAGACGCCCAAGCAAAATCAAGCCCCTTACTTAACATTGCTTCCAAAAGCCGGCTGTCGCGATCAATATCATTAGCAAATCCATCATCAAGCATCGCAAATTGTGATACATCATAACGCTTTAAAATTTTTAATTCTTCCAAAACACGCGGTATTGATTTATACCTCTGGGTTTTTTTCCAAAATGAATTCACCAAACAAAAATTACATCCATTAATACAGCCGCGCGATGTTTCTAAAGCCGCGGTATATCCTTTTTTTCTTAGCATTAAATTATATAATTTAAAATCAATAATGTCCCAATTAGGAATCGGACTTGCGTCGAGATCATCCAATAAACTTTGCGTTGCGGTTTCTTTGATCCCGCCATTTTCCAAATATATCAACCCATTAATTCCCTGCAAAGAAGCTTTATATTCAATAGCTTCTATAAGTTGGGGTAAACTGTTTTCCGCTTCGCCTTTGACAATAATGTCAACTCCTTTTCCCAGCCAATCTTTTGCATAAATATTCGCATGTATTCCTCCGGCAATGATAACTTTTTCAGGAAAAAGTTTTTTTATTAATTTAATGCTTATTTCATAGTTCAAGGCAACTAAGGAATCGACAATTGTCAGCATAATAATATCATATTGTTTTATCAAATCTTTGTACTCTTTGAGACTGATTTGGTGGTAAAACCCATCAAAAAAGAAAACAGTATGATGTTTGGGAATTAATCTTGCTATGAGGGGAAAGGTAATACCTGGATTACAAAAAAGATATTTAGCAAAGTCATTTTTAACGGGCCAAGCAATATGAATATCAATAGGATTTAACAGTAATATTTTCAAAATTTATCCTGGTTAGATTTATTCTATAAAGTTAGATTGTTTTATCAATTGTTCCGCATAAAATCAATGTTAGCCTCCATGCTTTCTAACCCCACTGTTGACTTATGAAAATATTAAGAGTAACATAAGTACAAAATACTTATAGAGCCTATCATAATATTAGAGTCTATCATAATATTTAATTAGTTACAATGACTAAATTTACTATCGGTAATTAAGGAAAGACATGAATATTGCCCTTATTCGTCCGCCAAAAATAACTGGAGCTTTTGAAAAAATCCTAATTCAGGAACCGATAAACCTCGCCTATTTAGCTGCTTTTTTAAATGCAAATAAATTCAAAACAATTATTTGGGATTTTGAGGTCGAACATTTTTCACCGGATATTTTAGCCCGAAAAATCAAGGAAGCCAATATCTCGATTATCGGCATTACCAGCATGACGCCTACTATTAATAATGCGCATGATCTTGCCAAAGCCACAAAGAAAATCAATAATAATATAATTACAATTGCCGGTGGCGCGCATGTTTCCGCAGTGCCAAAGCAGAGCTTAGAGGAATTCCCTTGTTTTGATTATCTGGTTTTGCGCGAAGGTGAAATCGCTTTGCTCAAACTCTGCCAAAATCTTAGAGACAAACAACCGATTGACAGTATCAGCGGCATTGCTTTTATAAAGGACGAACAAGCAGTGATAAATCAACCCACTGAGGACATTGAAGATTTAGACAGCCTGCCTTTTCCTGACCGCAGCCTACTGAATCATAATTTATATAAAAATATGTATGCTGCCGGCATTGATACTGCCGGCAAAAAACCCACTGTTTTATTTACTTCTCGAGGATGTTCTCAGGACTGCACATTCTGCGCTGTTAAAAAAACCAGCGGTCCAAAAGCAAGATTCCGCAGCGCAGAAAATGTTATTGCTGAATTAAAGCAATGCAAAGACATGGGCTATAATCATATTACCTTTGAAGACACTAATCTAACTTTAAATCCTGATCGATTCAAACAAATTTGTTTTGGATTAAAAGAGTTGAAATTAACTTGGGATTGTCAGACTAAAGTCAGCATGGTCAATAAACAGCTAATTTCTCTGATGAAGGATTGTGGTTGTTTAAAAATTGCTTACGGAGTTGAATCCGGCAGTCCTAAGATCCTAAAACTAATGAAGAAAAACATAACTATAGAACAAATCAAGCAAGCTTTCAAGCTAACGCATAAGGCAGGAATAGTTGCCTGCGCTTTTTTTATTCTCGGCTCTCATCCTGAAGAAACTGCTGAAGATATTGCCCTGACTGAGCAGATAATCAAAGAAATCAAACCTGATGTATTTCAGCTGGGAATTATCTGTCCCTATCCCGGCACAGAAATTTATAATATTATGCAGGAATATGGTTTGATCAAAGACATTGATTGGAATAAGTTTAATTTCATGCACTCTGTCCCGCCCTGGGGCACAAAACATTTAACTGCCCAACAATTAGTCACCTTTCAAAAACAGATCTATACCCGTTATTTATTCAGCTGGCATTTTATCGGTTTTTTCTGCAAAAAAATGCTCAATCCTAAACAACTCCCCCAATTATGCAAACTCTCATTCTACATGCTCAAGTATTTACTTTTCGAAAAAAGAAAATAGTTTAACAGGGTTGACACGTTTGAGTGTTATCGAGTTAACGAGTTCATAAAAAAAACAATCAACTCGCCAACGCATTACTTTTAAAAGATGGCAGGCAAATTTTACGCTGACAAAAGATTGCAACTCTTTAGTATTGCGTCGTTCTTAAATAATAAGGATTCACGATCAGCAGCTAATCGCTGCTTCTCGTGCTAAATTCCCCGCCAGAGAACGGCGGGACAAGCGAGCAGGCTGACTTGACTTCGCTAACACTCCGTAAGTCAGGCTCTCATTTAAAGGGTCCCCAAAAATCCGACACGTATTTACCTAAATTTGTGAGAAGCTTAAAAATTTTCCCATCATCTTTCACATGAATTAATCTAATAGCTAGGTTTAGATTCCCCCCTTGAAACCAAGTGATCTATTTTCTTTGGTTTAGGAACGGAGATGGAGCCAGGACGGCGGAACGCCACTGAGCCAGGAGGAGCGATTTGGCGGCGAACCCCGCAAATGCGGGGTGAAGTCGGAGTTACTAAATCATTAGAAAATCATCACTGTTTCATCTGGGGGCGGGGTTTCTTTGCTTCGTTTCTTTGACCTGCAGCAAAGAAATGAAGAGAAAAGAGTACTCTGAGTATATAATGTAAAAATTGCCTATCATCTTGAAGTGTATAGTTATGAATTATTAGTTACGATATGATTTACCTAGTTTGTGCGCTAGTACGGTTACGTGTTATCGAGTAGACGCATTACCGCGTTCTTAAGGAAAAAACAATTAATTCTCTAAGGCGTAAAAGGTTATTTCCTAAGACAAGTATCCTTAAATGATTTTTGGACTAAAAATAAGCAAGTAAATGGCAGGAATCCTGAAAGTAAGATGTTGGTACGCAGCCAGAACGAAAAAGCAAACGCAAATACACAAATCAATAGCAAATAGCCGGAATATTTTTTAATAGAATTTATATCCGATGAGTCAACACCAATAAAACCTTTTGAGTTCAAAGAAACAGTTACAATCCCTGTAGCTATAATCCAGACAATCATTCCTGAGGCCTGAAGTTGGTAGTAAAGATTGTATAACCACCATTTGTGCGTGATAAAGGCCAAAGCCCCGCTAATTAAATAAAGATTAACACCTAAAAGAATACGATCAAATATTATTTTTCTGCGTAAAACTGAAATAATGACAATAAGCGCCGCAAGCCCGCTGACAAGGAATGGATATTTCCAATTTTCGATAATTGGAGAATCAATGAATCTCGTATAAACAACAAAGATCGAAAGCGGAATTGCCTCTGAATTTTTCAGCATTTTTTTACCCTTAAAAGTATTTTAGATATACAATATTCCAACTTACCTGCCCGGATCAGGAGATTTTTACTATTGGCCATTAGCATGAGCTATTGACTATTAATCCGCCATTGTAAATATTTTTCACTTCCTAAATTTTTCTTTTACAATTAACTTCAAATATCCCAAAATAGTATTAAACACCTTCATCTTACTTTTGCCCGTACGCAGATCAAAGCGCAGATTAAGCGGGACTTCCTTTATTTGCGGATTAAATCTGCGCAGTTTTATCAAAATTTCCGCCATACAGGCAAAACCCTTTTGTTCAATAAAATCAGTTTGATAAAATTTCTCTGCTTTTTGCAGTAACCCTATTTTATACGCCCGGAAAAAAGTCGAATAATCTCTGGCCCCTTTTATTCCAAAACAAGCTTTTAAAAACCCGTTTATCGCGTCACTCATGATCAGCCTGATCCAAGGAAGATTAACTGTAGTGCTTTGCTTATGATATCTCGAGGCAATCACAAGCTCGTATCCGGAACTTATATTTTCAATCATCAAAGGTAAAACATTAGCTGGATGCGTCTGATCGCAATCCATTGATATCAATATGTCAGCAGCCTGAGCTTTGGCACAAATAGTTTTGATCCCCTGACGAAACACTTGGCCTACCCCTTGATTTTGGGCAAAAGAAATTAATTCTAAAGGAAATTCCGCGTTTTTTTCTAAGACAATTTTTGCGGTATTATCAGTACTGCCGTCATTAACTACAAATATGCAAAACTGCTGTTTTGCCTGCTTTAATACCAAAGATATATTCGTAAACATCTGTTCTAGATTTTTCGCTTCATTAAATGCCGGAAGCAGGATGTATACCATGGGTTTCCTTTCCAATTGCAATCAGATTCTCGGTTGTGACAACCTGCGAATTTTCAGCAAGTTTTTTAACTATCTGCTCACAGATTTTCTGCCTTTTAGTCAAAGTCTTAAAGCCAGGTAATTTGAGCGAATATTGTTCAATATTCAATAGATCAATCCCATGAAAAAGATAATGCAAAGTTATTTTATTTTTTAAAGCATAGTTAAAACCAGAATCAAATAAAAATTTCCCAAAAACAAAAACATATGTGCTGTGCATCGGAAAACGCGCAAAATTACTTACGCTGACCGGTACCTCTTTAATTTCCATTGCCCCGGGTTTTGCCATATTTTGCTTATCCGGATGATAAATTCCGCGAGGCGCATCACCCCAGCGGATATTTCCGCATTTAAGATTAACTGGTTTTAACTTTAATAAAGAATGTGCCGTGTTCATCATCAGGGGGAAAATCGCTGAAGGCATCAGGGATGCATCATACTTATACCCCAGATCCTCAAGCACTCGGATTACCGGTTGATTAATCGAAAACATCGGAGCGCGGAAACCAACTGGATCCTTATTAATCACTGATTTTATTAGATTATGCGCTAAGATAATTTCCTCTCTTATTTGCTCCAAGCTTAGAGCAGCGAAATCAGACAGATGATTCATGCTGTGATTGGCAATTTCATGCCCCTGTTCAATTATCATTTTAATATATTTGCTTTGTTTGGGATTTTGAACATCTTTGCCAATAATGAAAAAAGTGGCTTTTAATTTATATTTGGCAAAAAGATCGAGGAAAGATTGAAGACTTTGCGAATATACAGGATCAACCGGATAATTATTTATTTTTTGGTACAGGTATCGATCATAAGTCCATAAACTATCTAAATCAACCTGTATTGTGGCATACATAATTTTCCCTGATTAAATTTTAAATTCTTTTCTAATTCTCTGTTTTATTATTAAACTTTTTACAATTGATGTATTAATCGTTTTTAAAAGCTGCGGCATGTACACTAAATCAGGAAGATACAATCCATTAAATGATTCCACAGCTCCATAAAGTTTAGCGACAAATCTCTGGGTAAATACCGGCTCAACATTGACATCTGAGTGAAAAGTCTTTTGAGTGATCCATTGCTGATTAAATTCTGGATTTATCTTTTTTAGGGCATCACAGCAAGCATTAAACATCTCCTGCTCAATTTGCTGATTTAGAGATTGATTGCGCAGATAAAAAGTAAAATATGCCCGATTGTCCTTGTCCAGCGGCTGAGTATTAACTACCACATGCCTTTTTCCCTGTTGATCATCAACCAAACAAATCCAGCATTTTTGATTAAGCGGCTTATTTAAATCCAATACCCAAGATCCGACACTAAGGTACTCTGGCACAGGAAACCCCGGATTACCCCCAAATAAAGCTGACGCATCAGCCAATGAGATACAGGCAATAACCAGATCATACTCCTCAGATCCGGTATCTAAAACAACCTGCCACTTATTTTTATCATCTCGCATTATTTTTTTAACTTTTGAATTTAACCAAATATGAGTTTTATTTTTATGCAGTCTGTCTCTTAAGGCAATCAACAGCGTATGCATCCCTCCATCAAGGATTCCAATTATATTATTTTTTCTTTCTTTAAGCCGCGCCTTTAAATACATGGCGCTAATATCTTCTGTTTGCTGAGTTTTAAAATTAAGTAATGGCTTAAATAAGAGATTAAACGCGGCAATACCACATTGATCAATAATCCATTCTTCAGCATTTTTGTCATTTAACTCCATATTCATTCTGGAAAAAAGATTTTCCACCAAGAATTTTCCTGTTTTAATTTTATCAAGCAAACCAAGATTCTTGATTGAAAACAGATTAAACGGATTACTTAAGTCCTGAAGCTGATCATTAATGAATAAACATTGCCCTGATTTTTTCCAAGAAACTTTTTTACTTATCCCCAGCTCAGCAAGAAGTTCGATTAATTCTTTATCAAACTTGGAAAAGAAATGATTATATTTATCAATATATTTACCATCCGATTCAAAACCTGAGCATAATCCTCCAATCTGCTTGGTTTGTTCATAGACCGTAACTTGATGCTTGGTAGAAAATCTATAGGCATTTACTAAACCGCTTATTCCCGCGCCGATTATTGCTATCTTCAAATTATTTATACTCCATAAAGCTATATGATCCCTTTGATTAATGAATAACTTATTTTACCAACTGATTTTATTTTTTCAAGACTATTTATTTTTTTAATCTGCCGCCAAATATAGCTAGGCCGCAAATAAAACTTTTTCAGCGCATAATTACGCAACTGCCAAATCACTCTTCTACTTACAATCAGATTATCAATAACCGGATACATTGTTCGGTCAAAGTTTTTAATATTGGCAATTAAAGGATCAATCGTTTCCAATTGTTTGCGCAGCAGAGAACCATGATCCGGAACATAAATCGAAAAAGCCGCGTAATCACAATCAAGCTCGCAAGCAAAATCAATGCTCTTTTTAATGCTTTTAGCATCTTCTCCCGGTAAGCCAATGATAAAAAAGCCGATTGTTTCCAAACCAACCTGCTTACATATGGCAAAACAGCGTTTAACCTGCTCATTGCTGATGGGCTTTCCCATTTTTTTCAGCAATTGCTCATTCTGTGTCTCAATTCCAAACTGAATTGTATGCGCTCCGGCTTTTTTCAGCAGCAATGCCGTAGCCATATCAAAACAATCAACTCGAGTTAGGCAGTCCCAGCTAAGTTCAAGGCCTTGATCAATCATCGCTTGACAAAGCTTTCTCGCATGGGTCATATCCGCTGTAAAAGTGAAATCCGGAAAATGAACTTCCGATATGCCTAAAGCTTTGATTGCTTTTAGCTCAAGCATAATATTATCAATATCTCTTAATTTAAAGCCAATTGAACCACTTGAACAATAAGTACACCCATATTTACAGCCATATGAGATCAAGCAACAGCTAAAAGGTAATTTTCTAGCTTGGGGCAAATAATAATTTTTTAAAGCAAAAAGATCATGTCTGGGCACTGGATAAGAAAAGCTAGTGTTTTGCTCAAGATCACTGTCTTGGCCAATAATCTGCTTATTTGACTTATAGCCAAGGCCTTGATATGGTCCTGGCTTAGCCTGCAAATAATCAACAATCCCTAATTTTATATAATCCATAATTATCGCATCAATAAAATCATGCTCTTCAAGATATTTTTTAGGATCATCTCGCGAAAACCCCGCATTTATAATAATAATTATATTACTCTTCGCTTTGATTGTTTCAAAAAGCGCAAAATCTTCATCCATGCTTGCGCTAGAACTAAGGCTTATCAAAGCATCATATGAACCGCTGAGAATCTTTTCAATTGTTGTTTTCTTATCTGCATTTAGAGCAATAGCATCCAAAACCTCCAATTCAAAATGATCAGACAAAATTCCACTCAAAACCAGCAAATCCACAGCCGGCCAATAATAATCCGCCTTTGTTGCTGAGCTGCAATACTGATCCCGAAGAAATTTTCGACTGCCTGGAGGATTTAAAAGCAATATTTTTTTCATTTTGGTCTAGTATAGCATAATTCTATTTCTGGTTCAAATTTTGTTTACAAACGTAACTTGATTAAAACAATAAGTTAATATATAATTAATTAGGAGGAATTATGGCATTACAACAGAAACTATTTCAAAAACAAGTCCAAAAAATGATCATGTCTGCAAAAATGCAGCAGTCTATGCATATTTTGCAGTTAAATGTTGTTGAGCTAGATCAGTTAATCGCTGAAGAAATGGCTGTAAACCCTGTATTAGAAGACACTTCGCTGCAAGAGCCCAGCGATACAAATAAAGAAGTCATTGAAAGTCCTCCGGAAGAAATGCCTAAAATTCGCGATCAGGAGAATATTAGCCTTGAGCCGGATTGGCTGGACAATGATAATGTCTGGTTTTCTGATTTTTTTGATCGTGGAAAGATCTCGCAATCAATTGAAAAACATAATTTTCAGGAGACAATGATTACAAATAATTCATCAATGCAAGATGAATTAATGCAGCAGTTTCGGATCATGTCAGAAAATGAGGACGATTTATTAATCGCTGAGCAAATAATCGGCAATATCGCGGAAAACGGTTATTTAGTGGCCAGTGTTGAAGAAATCTCCCGGACAAATAATTTTGATTTAGCTAAAGTCCATCAAGTGCTGGATGTCATTCAAGGTCTTGAGCCCGCGGGGATTGGCGCCAGAGATTTAAGAGAATGTCTGCTCCTCCAGCTAAAACGCCAGAGCAGGGAAAATTCAATTGAAGCTGAGATTGTAAAAAATTACTTAAAGGAATTAGCAGCGAAAAAATATACCCTAATCAGCAGTGAATTAAAACTGCCCCTACCTCAAGTTAAAAAATATGCCCAAAGAATTAGTGCGCTTGATCCTAAACCATGCCGCAGCTTTGCCGCTGAAGCCCTGAGCATTGTCCCTGATGTTATCTTAGAAAAAGCGGAAGATAAATACGAAGTGATCATCAATTCTAAAAATTTACCCAAGCTTTCCATCAGTCAGCTTTACAAAAAAATGCTCAAAGAAAAAAAATGCGAAAAAGCGGCATTGGAGTTTATCCGGGAAAAGCTGCAGAACGCGCAAAATTTAATCAATGGTTTAAGCCAAAGAGAGCAAACGCTTGAACGTGTATCAAAATGTATTATTGAATATCAGCAGGATTTTATTGAAAAAGGAATTTCTAATCTAAAGCCATTGACATTAAAAGAAATCGCGGAAAAACTGGAAGTCCATCCATCAACAATCAGCAGGACCGTGGCGAATAAATATATGCAAACTCCCTATGGAACTTTTGCTTTAAAAAAATTCTTTTCTCAAGCAATCAGCACTGAACAGGGCTCAATGTCTAATCAAAACATTAAAGCAACGATTGACGAATTAGTAAAAACAGAACCGGAAAATAAGCCTTTAAGTGATCAGGATATTGTCGGTTTACTCATCGAAAAAGGAATGCCGATTTCTCGGAGAACCGTAACCAAATACCGCAATGCCTTGAAAATTCCCGCTGCTCATTTACGGCGAAAATAAATTCCAAAAACCAATATTTTTAGACCAGGAAATATTAGTAAATTCATCAGCAATATCCGCTATTTTCTGTTTAGTTTTTCCATCCGCGCTCATTATCCACAGCTGCGCTGTGTTTTCCTTATTGTGCAAAGGTAAAACTAAACTGAATGTTTTGCCTTCATTGATCCATTCCGGTCTTCTGGCAGCAGTTGGAATCTGAATTTCATCACTGCCATCAGCATTCATAACCGTAATTCCCTCTGTTTCAAAAGCGATTTTATTATTAACCGACCAGGCAAGAATTCCGGTTTTTGGATTATCAAAAGACAATCTCTTAATTTCTAAAGAATAGATATCCCCCACCCAAATATTTTTTTCACCGGAAAAAGCAATCTTTGTGCCCCCGGGTGACCAGGCAAAATTTCCTTTGCATGCCAGTCCATCAGTAGTAAGCTTACGCAGATCTTTACCATCCTGATTCATTATCCAAATCTGTCCAGCTCTTAGAAAAGCTAGGTATAAACCATCTGCCGACCAATTCAGGTATTCGATTTTATTAGGCTCAAAAAAAGCTGTTAGTTGACGGACTATCTTGGTTTTTAAATCAACAATATAAATATTCGAACATTCAGCATCATTAGTCCCGATGAAAGCAACCAGGTCAAGCAAAGGATTTGATTCCGCGAAAGAAGCATTATAAATCGGATCTTTTTCCACTAGGTTTTCATTAGTTTGCCCATTTGTATCTATTTTCCAAAGCTGCCCTTGATAATCATAAATAATCAGGGTATTATCCTGTGCCCAAACCGGATGCGCTCCCTTCGCATCTAGTTCTTTTACATCTCCATTTATGCTAATAACATTAATATTCCCCTTTGGACCAACACATACTCCTTGCGCTGGTGTGGAAAAATAAGTTATTGCCAAAGGAACTCCGTCCTTTGATTTTACATCTGGGGTAAAAGTAACAAAATATGAAGTTGAAGCCAGCAAGGGATTATTTGGCGTAAAAACCAAAGTATTATTATCCCAAATAGTTTTACCTCTTATTTCCGGATATATATTAAAGCTTTTGCTCACAGCTTTTTTATCCATTCGAGTATTAAAGGCTATCTTGATCGCGGAATCAGTACTAACATCAGTTTGCCCATACTGTGGAGATACTGATACTATCACCGGTATTTGATTTTCCGCAAAAGCAGTTAAAACATTACACAAAGTTAAACAAGTTGTAAAAAACCCTATCAGATATCTATTCAATTTCATTTCAATATTCTCTCTTTTTCTTGGTTGCTAAATCCTGCGGACTTCCATTATATTTGAACAAAAAACCTTATTATCTTCGGTAAGCATTACCAGCACATTATCCTTGATATTCACTAATCTGTTTTTTTTCGCTAGTTTAATACAATCATCCAGCGTTTGCCCCAGTTTAGCAAACCTAGGCATTAATAAAGGATATACTCCCCAATACATAATCATTTGTTTGAGCACCTTCGGATCAGTGGTCACGCCGACAATCTTAGCTTGCGGCCGGCAGCGGCTCAGCCAGGATATTGCTTGAGCGCTATGCGTAGGGGCAATAATCGCTTTGGCTTTTATCTTGTTGGAAATATTCACTGCTGCCCGGCTAAAAGCACTGACTAAATTTTCCGCGTCTGGTTCCGCTAAACTTAATTCTTTTTGTTTTAGACAAAGTTTTTCCTCTGCCCGGTTGGCAATTTTCAGCATCATCTTAAGCGTCTGCACCGGATATTTACCCACCGCGGTTTCTTCTGAAAGCATCAATGCATCAGTCCCGTCAAGAATCGCATTGGCCACATCAGTAACTTCCGCCCGGGTTGGCTGAGGACTGACGACCATTGATTCGAGCATCTGGGTTGCGGTAATAACCGGTTTACCCACAGCATTGCATTTTCTAATAATTTCTTTTTGAAGAAAAGGCACATCTTCCAAATCAGCCTCAATTCCCAGATCTCCCCGCGCTACCATAATCACGTCACTGACATTAATAATATTATCAATGTCCTGAAAAGCGACTTTGCGCTCTATTTTTGCCACAACCGAAATTTGTTTTTTTCTTTTATTTAGATAATTTTTTGCTTTTATAATATCTTTTGCCTGCTGGACAAAAGACACCGCGACAAAATCAACTCCAGCTTCAATGCCGTATTTCAAACATTTTAAGTCATAAGGAGTAACTGAGCTCATTTTAAAAAACTGACTTGGACAGCTGACTCCTTTACGCGGATATATCCGGCCGCCAAGCAAAACCGAACAAACTGCTTTTTCGGGAGTTTTGGAAATCACCTGCAGTTTTACTAAGCCGTCATTAAGATAAACAATATTATTTTTTTTCAGTTCCTTGATAAAAGCACTATGATTAACACATACTTCCAAATTAGTCCCAATAACTTTTTTACTGGTTAGCGTAAATATTTGCCCCTGATTCAAATAAATTGATTCGGCACTTAACTCTCCCAGCCTGATTTTTGGACCGGGAAGATCCTGTAAGATCGCTACCGGAGATTTAAGTTCCTGAGCAACTGCTTTTACCAGTTTAATATATTTAACATGATCCGCTGGCTTGCCATGCGAAAAATTAAACCTGGCAATATCCATTCCCGCGAGAATTAATTCCTTGATTACCTTTCGGCTGTTGCAAGCCGGACCGATTGTACAGATTACCTTAGTGCTGTTCCAATATTCTCTCATACTTTTCCCCTTGAATGGCGCCAATTCTCATAGGCATAATCTAAAATTCTTTGCCTGTCATCCTGGCCAATTTCATTAATTCTTAATCCAGCATCATAATTATAAGTCCAGTCCTGCGCACTTTTTCTGATCCAAACAACCTCACCTTTAGCGAATATCGGAATTATTGAACCAGGGATCCAAATTTCTAATTTTAACAACTGCCCTACAGGAATATTTCGATTCAGCGCAGCTTTCAAACCTTCTCGATTAAAGTTCATCAACATTACTAAACCGTTTTTAGCATCTTCAGTTTGAAAAGTACCGTCTAAAAAAGCTCCCATGCGCAGATATCTTCTTTTTTCATTATAATCAGTCATCAAACCCCCTTAAAAATATATGATCTAAAAACCCCTAATTATTTAAACATCATATACTACCGTTCAAACTAATCATTTATTTTATCATATCTGCAGGATAAATCAAACAGAAAGCATGAAAAGCCTGCTTTGCTGATAGCTGATGGCTGATGGTCAAAAACAGAGACCAGAAAAAGCTAATCGTAGGGGCGCTGCTTGCCGGCGCCCGATTATCAATTATTTAACCGATTTTAATAATTTATATTATTACGGGCCGAGACAAGCACGGCCCCTACATTGCGACTTTACAAACTTGCCCCTTGTCCTTTTTAGATCTCCAGCCGCTCAAGCGCTTTACCGCCAGCTGATAAAAATCCGAAGATTGTGCTTAATCCTAAGATCACGATAAACAATACTGCCGCAATGATTAATTTATCAAAATAAGCCTGACTGATCTGCTGGGTAACAAGTAAATGAAATGGAATTGCTAAGGCACTAACATTAACCGCAATATAGATTAAAGTTAAAACTAAAGCCAATGTTCCGCCAAAACCAGAAACAATCGCGGCGGGATTATCTTCTTTAAAATCAGGAAACAAGGCGCCTAATCCAATACAGATACTGATCAAGGAAAACGACATAAGCAAAACCATAATTCCCGATAATATGCTTACGAGGCTTGAAACATTAAGCATATAATTGGAAATCGATATTAAAGGCAAACTTATGCACAAAGCAATCAAGCTATTCAGCCAAAATTTTTCCAGTAAAAGCGTTTTCTTAGCTACCGGAGCCAAGCCCAGAATCCAAAACCGCTTACCTTCCAAGCTAAGCTGAGGAAAAACAAATCGCACTGACAAAGAAGCCAAAGTTAAATTAGTTGATGCCAGATTAAGAAAGCTGATAATATTTTTCCAAAAAGGCAAAAGATTCTGATAGCCCAGATTGCGGATATTGATGAAATAGATAGCAAGCAAACCAAAAAATATCGTAAACTGCGACCACTGCAAAGGATCACGGATAAAGACCCGGATATCTTTTATAATCATCGCCCTGATCGGCAAACAAACAAATTTAAGTCCGCCAAATATTTTTTCCAGTTTACTGTTACTGATCGTATATGTTTTACGTATCCCCTGAAACCGAGTATTCGCCCAACTATCATAGTAAATTAATTTTGAAACAAGCACAGCAATATAGCTAAAAAACAAACCATTACTGATCAATAGTAACCACCAGAATAGACTCTGCTTATAGTCAGCTGAGATTATGTTCAATAAACCAGTGCTGATCCAGAAATTAGGCAAAAAAGCGCATTGCGTAAAACCAAAATGAGGAATAAAATTGGTCAGCAAAAACATGACTTCATTTTCCTTGTCCGCGGCTGCTTTACCAGTCAAGATAAGTCCCACACAGCCGGCAATAAACAGCAAGACCAGTATCCAGATAAAATATTTTACTGCTTGTTTAGGAATAAACTTAATCGCCAACATAGTAAGCAAACATCCCCAAGCACCGGCAATAACCGCGAACGGAATGAAAAATATCAGCAAACTCAGATAAAAAATTAATCCCAAATCCCTGACTGCGGCATAAGCTCCTAAAATCGGCAAAAGAAAACACAAGAATGTCCAGGAACTGAGAATAATCGAATCAATTAATTTGACAAAATAAATTTCCGTATATTCCAGAGGCAGGGTAAAAAAATAAACAGTTTCCCGCGCTTTATAAGCACTAGAATAACTGATAATACAATTTGAGAAAATCAGCATTACAAACAAACCCATAAACAGTAAAAATAAAAGCCGATCAATAATCACCAAGCCCAGACTGCCCAATGACTCAAGAAATAAAAAAGCTCTGAAAGGAACAAAAAACATTAACCAAAATAAACCAATTGCCATAAATCCCACGACAAATATTTTTAGTTTTGAATGTTGACTGATCCCGCGGATTTTATTATTTAAAACCTGAATTCTCGCTGTATAGATATTTTTAAGTATTTCCATTAATCGGCTCTTCTTGGGTTATCCTTAAAAAAACATCTTCAAGCTTTCCGGTTACTCCCGATGAACGACTGAGCTGATCCAGACTACCCAAAGCCAGCAATTTCCCTTTATCAATTATTCCGATCCGGTCTGCCAGTTCTTCAGCTACACTTAAAGTATGGGTCGACAAAAAAATAGTCACGCCTTGTCGCGCTTTTTGCTTTAAAATATCCTTGACCACTCGGCTTGAATGCGGGTCAAGCCCGACCATAGGTTCGTCAATTACCATAACCTGAGGCTCATGCAACAATGCGCTGGCAAATACGAGTTTCTGACGCATCCCATGAGAATAGTACTCAATCAAATTATTTTTGGCATCAGCTAGACCAAAAGCCGCTAATAATTCATCCATTAGCTTGAGTTGTTTTTTTCGATTTGATTGCGGATACAATTTCATTACAAAATCAAGAAATTCCACTCCCGTAAGCTTATCATAAAGAAAAGGGAAATCCGGAATATAACTGATCAAAGCTTTGGCTTTAATGTAATCCGTCTGAATATTGTGGCCGCAGATATAAGCCGTACCTGTTGTCGGCTTTAATAGCCCGATCAATAATTTAATTGTAGTTGTTTTACCCGCGGCATTTGGCCCAAGAAAAGCAAAAAACTCTCCTTGAGGTATTTCTAGATTTAAATTATCCACAGCCATGAGTTTACCAAATTGTTTACTTAAATTCTCGATCTTAATCATTGAAAATTAATCACCTCCAGCTCAATTTTTCCCAAAACTTGAATTATATCCAATTGCCGGCTGATATCGCCTTCCAGCAATTTTATATGTCCGGCATCGGCAATATTTTGACCAAAAGTCGGATCCATATCCAGCCAAACACCGGTATAAACACTCACCCAGGCATGATAATAAAACCGGCCATTACTCGAGACCAGTCCCACATTAATTTTAGTAGGAATGCCCACCGCCCTGGCCAAAGCAGCAAATAAAACACTGTGTTCATTACAATCACCTTCTCGAGTTTTTAAGACATCCACTGCGGAGGGAATGCTGACCACCGGAACTTTAGCAATATTTTTAAACATCCATTCATTTATTTTTACAGCTGCCCAATAACTATTTGTTTCTTTATTGATTATTTTTTCAGCCAAAGTTTTAATCTCAGGAGCATCAGCCTGAATAAAGACTGAAGCTTGCTTTAAATCAGCAAATTCAGCGATCGGCAAGTTTAAACACTTATCTGGCTTAAACTTTTCTTGGCGGATTTGGATGGTCTTAATATTATCCTGATCATTGATAATTTTCTGGCGTTGACTTTTAATATCAAAATCATCAGGTAAATTTTTTATCTTAATATTCAGTACTTCTAAAAGTTTATTGGGCAAAGCAATATTAGCGGCAATTGAGATCATCTGGGTCAGCTCAATATCGGATTTTGTAATCGCATCATAAGCGCGAGTAGCGGATTCAGGACTTTCCTTGATCAATACCCAGCCTAATCCTGTTTCCTGCTTAAGAATCTCACCATTTTTATTAACCCAGGCAGTCTGTTCAATGCCGCGATATTTACTTTTTACCACAAAAACCTCGATATCCTGATTTTCATGCGCGATAATTTCCTGCTTTAGCACACTGACTTCCAAGGGTTCAAGACTCAAACTAAATGGATTAAAAACCATGAGATTATAATTATTACCCACTTCAAGTGAGCCGAATGAAGTAAACGGACTGATAATGCTGGCAATTAAAACACCCTGTTTATTGGGTAAAATAATTTTTTTCTCACTAATATTTCCCTGAGAATCAATTTTCACTTGCAGAGTTTGCTTGTCCAGCATTTCTCCAGAAACATTGACTGTATGCATTCCGGAATTAAGTTCAAAATTAAAGTTTTCTAATTGATAATTATTGTCGACAATTGCCTGGGCATTAAACCAGACTTTATTGCGTTTTTGCATTATGAAAAAATTCATAAAGGTTCGGTTGGTTATTCGATAGCCGCTTTTACCTTTTTTAATCATAAAAGGCTCGATCGCGCTATGAACAAAACCCACCGGTGAGCTATTAAAATATATGCCCATCCAGGAGTCAGACAGCAGAGTATCTTTGGATAAAAAAGTTTTATAAACCGTAGTTTTATTTTTAAAACCAACCTGCTGCAATATCAATAAACCGATCATCACTATCCAGAAGATAATGATGAAACCCGGCAATATTTTTTTAAGGATTTTCTTATTCATCCATAAGCAGCTTTTTTAGCATAAATACACAATTAATTTAAACCCAATTAAAATACGGATTTAACGCTCAATATTTTAATTAAAAACCGTCTAAATCCGATTTGCTGACTATCCGCACAAAGCGAATACCAATATCAAATTTATTATTCGCGGTTTCATCTTTTTCCTTATACCAGACAACTTCGCCAATTGCATAATAAGGACTCGATGATCCGGTTATATTTACCTCAATATTCAGTTTTGTCCCAATATTCAGCGGTGTATCCGTAGCTATGCGCAAACCTCCGGTAGATATATCCTGAGTTTTAAGACACTCCACAATATCACAGTTCTCGACTTTTTGTCGGAGCGGCATTTCCTGCTCTAATCTGGTAAATTTCCTTTTTTCATCCACAATCGCCTCCTCTTGGTTAAAAAATTATTAAATTACATCGCATTATAGTATATTATTTGGGTTATTGGCAAGTAGGTTATTGTTACATCCTCGACAACCGGCGCTTGTTCGAAATCAGCATCATCAGGATTATCAGGCTTGTCAGGATCAGCACCATGAAGTTTTCCAAAATCAGAAAATAAATATACCTGATAGCCAATGGATTGACTAATGGTTGGGCCAATTGCTCCGCCGCTGGGCATAATAAATGAAGCCGGAACATATGAAGGAGCTGGCGCCAAAACAACCGCGCTATTAAAAACTACTAAATAAACCGGCTCACTACCGGCCGTTGCATCAGCTATTGCTGGATCAGCTGTTACCGGCAAAGTTACATGCGCTCTAATTGTACCCCATTCTAAAGCCGGAGCTAATCCGGAAAATATTGTGGATGTATATACACCCTGGCTGGGCACAACTCTAAAATAATCCACATCCGGGAAATTACCCATACCCGCAAACTGGAAATAGCGATCTTGCCAAACCATTACTTGCTGTGTTGTATCAAAAGACCTAGTCGCAGTGCTATTAAAATATACATCGCCTCTTGTATGCCACCGACCAATTGCCTTTAAATGAAATGTTTTATCCGCCTGATAAGCATTTCCCGTAATTAGAAAATCCTCCACCCCATCATCAGAAAAAACAGAAAGTGCTTCGGTGCCTCCTTCATAATGCCACTCATTACAAGCAACCATAACATTAGAGCCGCTGATAACAGAATATGGTTTTCGGCAAGTTTGATATATTGCTTGCCAATCAGGAAATACATAATTAGGAGAAGGCGTTAAATAAATATATCCCGAGCCATCATAATTAATCCACTGCTTATACGCAATTTCCGGTAATTCTGGAGGACTAGGCAGTGGAGGCGTCCAAATAGCAGTTGTCTGCGGAGCATTACAAAAAATTGCTGACATCCGCTCGAGCCCATCCGCATGCATCCCGCCAAATCGCACATGGAGAGTATTCAGATATTGCTCGTGAATTCCCCATGATTTCAAATTATCTAATATATATTGTTGATCAATTATTATATCATTACCATCTGAATCTTTACGAGTTTTCCCAATATCCGGACAGTTTAATGCATCTGGAGCTGGAGCAAAAAACCACCATTCCAGAGGAATCGCCGGCCAAGGCAAATTATCCCGAACTGCATATTTACTTAAGCTTGTCTCATCCGCACCCCGAGCAATCATCGCAAAATCATCAACAATGCAGACATCTTGATCAAGAGTTACTCTTGGAAAATAATCTTGCCCAGGAACAGGAACTAGTGCCCCAGCAACCACTGTTCTAAGCAGTCCATCATTGCCCTGATTAATTGTAAAGGTTTCATACACTTCTTGCCATGGCCCTAGAGAGGATAAAACATAATCTTCCTGGAAATTATCCCAAAATCCCAGTTTTAAAGAATTTTCAATATAATCATCCGGATTAGTCGCATCGCCTATTTTATCATCAGGATAATTAAATTGCTTGAGCAGAGTAAAATCAACCGGACAAGTATCTTTCCAGGACACTCTTTGAGTTGCCAATAATTCCGCTTTGGTCCTGAATTCATCTTTAGTGGTTTGATTAATTTTCCGAAACACACTGACAACTTGGTTGATTCTTTTTCTTGCGCCGCGACATGTACCAATCGCTTCAATTTCATAATAACCATTAGCATCAAAGCCGATTATCGCGGAATTAGTTGAATTTGGATTAGCACTGGAATATTTATTCGGATCACTTTGCGCAATAACCGCATCCCGATTTGTTGCTAGTGTAATAATTCCTGATGAATAAGCATATTCAACAAAGCGCTGAAACTCTCCCCTGGCACTTAAAAAATTATCCACCACAGAAGCTTCTTCACCAATCCCATCAAATGGATTTATGCTTCTTCTTGCTTTAACTGCAGCAGCCAAAGCATCTGCTTGACTATCATTGCCCGGACTACCCATCATTAATCTAAACACAGCTTGCAGCACTTCTAAAGGGGCTGTATTTACATTTATGAATGATTTCATCGAATGCCCATCATCCGCGTCACCCCATAAGGTAATAAAATCTCTTATTGCTTCATAGTCAGTTTGGGTAATACCATTAACTAGTTTTATTTCTTCTTTGGTGGTAAAAACCTGGCCGGGAAGAGTTTGACGTAAAGTAATCAGACCCGCGGCATTGGGCAAACCCAGCTGAAGCAGCATATTTGTCAGATCAGTTCGCGCATCAGCATCAGGTAAGGGGCAATTTATATTAATCAAACCGCCGCAGTCAATCACTTTTAAACGATAAGAGCCGTCAGCATAATCAATATCGCCTCCATAGGAAGGATGAGTTGCTGTGGCTAGATCAACAATAGAACCATGATAATTAGCATCGCCGGGATAATACCAGGGATCAGCGCAAGAATCATAAGGCTCATTTATTGCCCCAAAATTAGGATCATACTTAATATCGCTAATTGCCTGAGCAATACCAGCTTGGGCAATATACGAGGCTTTAAGCAGATTTATTTGATTTTCCGTGGCTTGCAGTTCAAGTCGCGTAAAAGCGGAAAAACCCACTGTAATAAGCGTAAGAATTGCTAAGATTCCTACACTTAAAATAAGCGCTATTGCAGAATTATTTTTAGTCTTCATTTTTTTAATTATATCACATCACTAAGCGCTTCACAATAAACAAAAAAAAGAGCAGGATATATTAGCTATCCTGCTCTTTGAAGAAATCAATTAATTTTATTCATACCGAATGTCATCTAAAAAGAATACACATCCATCTGGATTTGCCATTGAGTTGGTCACCCATGCAAAGCCACCACTAATATATGACAGATCAAGATCAGTTAAGTCAATTGAATACTCCTGCCAATCCGCAGTCAACTCAATTGGTCCAATACTAGCTGAATCAGTATCAGAATATGTTCCGGTTAATCCGCCGATCTTAAACTCCATTATCTGCTCACCGCCATTTGCCCCGCGTGCCCAGAAACTAAGTTTAGTCGCGCCAGTCAGATTATAACCACCGTCTTTTTCCCCCCAGTTGTTTGGCGGCCATTGCCAATATATTCCTGCCCAGCCCGCGCCTTGCTTTCCTTCTCCGGTATAAGTAATTTTTATACATGTTTTACCCGAATAAGGATTTTCTTTTTCATTTTCGGAAAATTTAATATCACCATAGTCTCCCATCCATCCGGATCCTACATAATGATTTCCTTTATTCCCTCTGTCATAATACACCCCAAATGGAGAAAATCCTCCTTTTACGGCTAATTCTGTTTTTGCTGTTCCTTGCGCCATAACCGGCATTACTGCAGTAAAAATTACTGCTAAAACTAATAAACTCATTCCTAACTTTTTACTCATCTTTACTTACCCCCTTTCAGGCATTCAAAAATGTTGCGATTTCCCAGATTAATCTACTTACAAAAGTTAATAAAGTATACCATACTGCTTTTTTAATGTCAAACTAGAATTATTTTTCTCAGAATCACGCTTTAAAAGCTTTTTCACAGTAAATACTGCTTTAAAATTGCTTGAACAATCCGCTTAGCCGCACTGCCATCGCCATAAGGACTCGCGCTTTTAGACATTGACTGATAGGCTGAAACTGAATTTAACAGTAGCTTAACCTGTTTTAAAATATTAGCAGTATCCATACCGACTAATTTAGCCACACCAGCCTCAATACCCTCCTGACGCTCTGTAACTTCACGCATAACTAAAATCGGCTTATTAAAAGCCGGCGCTTCTTCTTGCACGCCGCCGGAATCTGACAAAACAAAAAAACAATGCTTCAATAAATAAACAAAACTCTGATAATCCAGCGGTTTTAATAAATGGACATTCTCTAGCCCCTTGAGCATTTCATTTACGACAATCTGCACATTGGGGTTTAAGTGAACCGGATAGACAATTTCTACATCAGGCAAAGCAGCAATCTGCTTGATTGCCTGACAAATCTGATTAAATGGCTGTCCAAAACTCTCTCGACGATGCGCTGTAACCAATATGACTTTTTTATTTTTAAAATCTATTTTTTTTAGCTCAGGATTAATCAACTTTTTTTGCTTTGCCACATAATGCAAGGCATCAATAACCGGATTACCGGTTAAGAAAATCTTTTTAGGGTTTATCTGTTCATTGAGTAAATTTTGCTTTGCTTTTTTTGTCGGAGCAAAATGCATATCAGCAATCAGCGTCATCATCTGCCGATTAATTTCTTCAGGAAAAGGTCTATGTTTGTCAAAAGTACGTAAGCCAGCCTCAACATGCCCCATGGGAATTTTAAGATAAAAAGCCGCTAAGCTGGCAATAAAAGCAGTGGTTGTATCGCCTTCTACCAGGATCAAATCCGGTCTTTCTTTTTCCAGAACTTTTGACAGTCTATCCAAACAACGGCTGGACACATCAATTAATGTCTGGTTTTTAATCATAATATTTAAATCATAATCCGGTTTTATTTTAAATAATTGCAAAAACTGATCAACCATTTTTCTGTGCTGCCCAGTTAAAACAATCAGTGATTTAATCTGCTTTTTATGCCTAGCAAGCTCATGAACAACAGGAGCCAGCTTTACAACTTCCGGACGAGTGCCCAGAATAG
The DNA here is from genome assembly GCA_018817165.1 of Candidatus Omnitrophota bacterium. GTDB lineage: Bacteria > Omnitrophota > Gorgyraeia > B26-G9 > B26-G9 > JAHITE01. The sequence goes on along the minus strand of JAHITY010000124.1, from coordinate 92,855 downwards.
TCATAACCTTAATCTTTTTTTTCATTTAATTATCCTCAAAAAAGAAGCTCATAATATAATCACTTAACCAAACTACCACTGGCAACAGGTTTATCCGGACATAATACAGCCACGCTATTTTCATCAGAAGCAGCCAGCATCATCCCTTGGCTTTCCACTCCTCTTAAAATAACAGGTTCCAGATTGTCCACAATCACCACCTGCTTACCGACCAAATCTTCTTTTGCGTATTTTAATTTTAAGCCGGCAACCAACTGCTTTTCCACTCCACCCACATCAATTTTTACAATATACAGCTTATCCGCATCCGGATGATCTAAAACTTCTTTGATTGTAGCGATTTTTAATTCCATTTTTTTAAATTCTTCAAAGCTAATCATTATTTCTCCTTATGTTTATTTTAAAATTACAATTTCTGATAATTAAATATTCTAACCCGACCGGTAGCATTAACAATTGTCAAAGTATAATACTCTCCCTGGGAGTTTTTCAGAAATATACTAGCATTAGCTTCAGCGCTGCCGGTTATATTAAAAACTGCTACTGGATTATTCGAGATCAAAGCATCATTTGGTAAAGTAGTGCTTTCAATTACAACTCCCGATGATGTTTTCATTTCTTTGTTTACAAATTGCCGGGTAGCCAGATCCGGCTTAGCAAATACACGATATTCAGAATTAGCTAGATCAAAAACAACTCCATGCTCAATCTGCCGAGTGATTGCCCAACTGCGAGCTTGATTAAGCGCAGCCATAATATTATTTGCTGAGATTTTCAGCGCCGCGCCAGCTTTATAATTAAAGAAGTAAACAGTTGTCATCCCCAGAATCATCGTGATAATCCCTAAAACAACTATTATTTCAATCAAACTAAATGCTTTTAGCTTTTTCATAAGTAATGAGTATAACACAAAATTTATTCAGATAACAAGTGATAAGAGTATAAAAGTGGGGTTAGTGCGTTTACGCGTTGTCGCGTTTACGCGTTATCTTACTTATTAAACACATACTTACGCAATATGATAGGCAAATTTTACGCAAGTCACAAGGCTGCAACTCTTTAGTATTGCGTCGTTCGTAAATAATAAGGATTCCGAAAATATCAGCTAGGTCGCAGATATTTCGGACTAAATTCGAGCAGGCTGACTTGCCTTCGCTAACACTCAGTAAGTCAGTCTCTCATTTAAAGGGTACCCAAAAATACGACACGTATTTCCATAAATTTGTGAAAAGCTTAAAAATTTACCCATCATCTTTCACATAAATTCATCAAATAGCTGGGTTTATATCCCCCCCCTTGAAACCAAGTGATTTGATTTTCTTTGATTTAGGAACGGAGATGGAGCCAGGATGGCGGAACGCCACTGAGCCAGGATGAGCGATTTGGCGGCGAACCCCGTAAATGCGGGGTGAAGTCGGAGTTACTAAATCATTAGAAAATCATCGCTGTTTCAACTAGGGCGGCTCTTTCTTTGCTTCGTTTCTTTTAGCTGATTAAAAGAAATGAAGGGTATAAACTCTTTACACATTGCAGACAGCTTAATTTCTACGATTTGTATATTATTTGGAAAGATACTAAAGAAATACACGGATAAGAATAAAAAAAAGCCGGTAAGGGAAAACTTCCCTTTCGGCAACCCAGCCACCATTGCGCTTTCCGCCCTCGACAGTTTACATTGTATTACTTTTCCTCCAATTCGATCATGAAGGCTGGCATAATAACTGTCTTAAGAATAAACACTTTAGGCCTGTAGCATTGCCTCGAATACAGAGCTAGATTCAAAACCCTGGTTTCGAGGGCACTGTTCTGAAAAATCAAAACAAGTGCCGCCCTCGCTTTTCAGCTCCCCTAATGAATCATCCAAAAATGACACATTCCCAATAAACAGCCTTAAATCCATGGCTTATGGCTAAGCAGCTAATCATAAAACCCAGATTAACCGACAAAGTGGGATCTCAATCACAGAATATCAAATCAATGAACTTGAGAGAGTTTGCCCTTATCGACTCTATTATAAATTATACCACATAAATCAACAAATAACAACTCTTTATAAAAGTATTTCTTACTGATTATAAAATTTTAATTTTTAATAGCTATACTCATCTTCAAACACAACCTTAAAATCAAAAATATTCTGAAAATCTTCAATCCGGTCATCATCAGTTTTACCCAAGACCCCAGCATCAACCAGATTAAACACAATACTCCCAAAATCCTCAGTAACTTTAAGCCCCCAATGCTCCAGCACTGTTCTAGCCATTCTGCCATACTCACTCAAAGCATAGTCTCTGATTCCCTCAGATAATTCTTTGCCGCTAACATGACCTTTGCGCTTTAAACGCTGCATTGTAAAATTTAAAGCGCCCAGAATAAACGGATAAGCATCCAACTTATATCTTTTATCATGCTCGCAAATTACAGTTAAAACATTTATCAGATCTTCTTTTGATTCCATTTTTTATTTGCCGCCTTTGATTTTATTATTTTCCAAATTTAATTTTTTTCAAATTTTCAATTGCTCGATAGGCTGTCAAATCAAATTGTAAAGGAGTTATCGAAACAAAATTTTCTTCAATTGCCCGGATATCAGTATCATCGGTTTTTTTAATCCATTGAACTTTTCCCGTCAACCAATAATATATCCTGCCTCGAGGATCCAGTCTTTTTACAAATTCTTCTTTATATAAGGATTTACCTTGGCGAGTGATCCGGACTCCTTTGATTTTACTTTTTTCCACACTGGGAATATTCACATTAAGCAATACTCCATCCTCAATTCCTTTTTTCTCAAATTTTTTAGCCAGGGTACAGGCAAAATCCGCGGCAAAAGAAAAATCATGTTTTTCATATGTTGCTAAAGAAATCGCGATTGAAGGAATACCGAGAATAGTTCCCTCCGTTGCCGCGGAAACAGTTCCGGAATACATAATATCTGAACCTAGATTCGGGCCATGATTTATCCCGGAAATAATCATATGCGGCTTTTGCTTTAAAATACAGCGTACGGCAATTTTCACACAATCCGCGGGCGTACCATTAACCGCATAACCAAAAAATTTCTTATTTTTAATTATTTCTTTTACACGCAAAGGCTTGCTCAAGGTTATCGCATGACCAATCGCACTTTGTTCTGCTTCCGGAGCGCAAACCGTTACTTCAAATTTCTTACTCAAACTCAGATAAAGCGCATACAATCCGTCTGAATTTATACCATCATCATTGGTCAATAGTATCCGCATTCCCCAAACCCCTTTAATTATTTTTCAGATAAGGATATTGCTGGCTAGAAAGCTCTCCATTAAAAACAATATCAATTACATCGAAAATCTACCAAATATCAACGATTTACAATAAGGACAATGCCCATTCTTAAGCTTAAATTCAACCTCATCATACTCTTTTCGTCTGATTATCATTTTTTTACATTTTTGACAATATGTATTCGCCGCCTCATGACCAGGAATATTACCAATATATACATAATTCAGCCCCTCTTTAATCGCCAGCTTTTGCGCCTTTTCCAATAAACCAACAGGCGTGGGCACAACCCCCTTAAATTCGCCATAAGGAAAAAATCGGGTTAAATGCAGCGGAGTATCTTTACCCAATTCAGCGAATATCCAAGAAGCAATTTCTTTTATTTCTTTATCACTGGAATTGTATCCCGGAATAACGTTAGTAACAACCTCAACATGCATAGCATACTTACGTTTTGCATCACTAGCATTGCTGAATATAATACTAATATCGGTTACATCAGCAATCCGGGTATAACTTTCCATAAAAGAACCTTTGAGATCAATACAAAGCCCATCCGTATATTCAGCAATTTGCTCAAAAGCCTTGGACCCCAAATAGCCATTAGTAACCAAACAGGTAGATAAGCCCGATTCTTTCGCCAATTTAAATACATCCAAAACAAATTCAAACCACATAGTTGGTTCATTGTGGGCAAAAGCAATCCCTTTACAGCCATTGCGCAGCGCTTTTTTAACTAATAGTTCCGGACTTAAATCATGAGTTTTATTCACAACTTCTTTCACATCACAATGCGATAAACCCCAAGACTGACAACCATGACATTTAAAGTTACAACCCAGCCCCCCCAGAGAAAGCCACAAACTGCCAGGAAAAAAATTATACATATTCTTTGTTTCTATAGGAGAAACACTCGAGAGAGCAACTTTACCATATGTGATTGTAATCAGCTGCCCATCCTGGTTGTAACGGGTCTGACACCAACCCCACTGCCCTTTATCAATAATACATTTACGCATACATAAAAAACAGCGCACAGCATCTTTCATATATGGTTCCCAAAACAAAGCGCTCTTCAACATGTAATTATTTCCTTCCCTGCAAATTAAACATTTTCGTTATTTCTTCTACAGTAGTAGCATCCTTAGCGGCCTTATCATCTCGAATAAAACCAACTGTACGCGGAAAGCGTAAAGCATAGCCAGTACCATCAAGACTCTGTTTACCACATGTATGAACCCGACTTTGAGTTATCTCATCAGCCTGGACTTCAACAATATAAACTGGATCGACCCAAACATCAGGCTCAATTATAGAATCAACATTTTTCGGGAGAGAATTTATTTTAATTTTATCAAGAATTTCCTTAAAACGAATCAATTCGGCATCACTTAATCCCGTACCTATTTTAGCAATTGTTTTAAACCGATCTGTCTTTTGCTCATAAACAGCAGCTAATAATGACCCTATCCCAAACGTAGCCCTTAATCCTTTGCCAAAAAAATAACCGATAATAACACAATCAATAGTATCATTTAAATTATCTGAATACGACTGTTTTAATTTTATCCAATTAAAATTTCTCCCTCCAGCCTTATATTCTCCGTCAAGACGTTTGGCAACAATTCCTTCCCGCCCCTGAGCTATAGCATCTTCAAATATTTCAGTTAATCTATCCGCGGTTTGAACTTCTTCAACTGGAGATATCTCTAAAACTTTGCCTTTTTTAATTAACTCTGACATAATTTGACGTCTTTTACTAAAAGCGTATTGAGTTAAGTCTTTCCCTGCGTACAAAAGATCAAAAACAAAAATTTTCAAAGGAAATTTTTTCTGCATGGATTCAATCCCATGTTTGCGCTTTCTTTGTACTGTTGTTTGAAAAGGCAGACATTGTCCGGTAGCTGGGTCATAAGCCAAAGCTTCCCCTTCAAAAATCACATTGCTTTCTTTTATTTGATCAAGCGTGCCTTGAATAATTTCCGGAAACATATGCGTTGTATTTTCCAAATTACGCGAAAAAATTTGCACTTTATTGCCCATTTTATGCACTTGACAGCGAAAGCCGTCATATTTTTCCTCAACGGCACAAGCTCCGATTTTCTCAATAATCTCTTCTGGCCCAGATAATCTTGCGGCCAAAGCCACCCGAATCGGACAGCCAACCATAACTTTAAAATCAACAATACTGCTAATCCCTTTAGTAAATAATATTTTCGCCACCAAGCCCAGATCAGAACAAAGATTATAAGCCCGCTCCAAATCCAAACGTAAAAGCTTATCCTGATTATAGGCCAGAGAAAGACTGTCTAAAATCGTAGGATCACCCACGCCCAATCTCAGTTTACCTAAAATTATCCGAATAATGTATTTCGCCTCAAGCGGACTGGCATTTTTTAATAAATCAGCGAGAAACTCGATTTTCTTAGCAACTGATCCGTCTCCGGAGAAGTTAGCGAGCTTTTCTAAATTAGCATAAACCTGACTAATGCTTAAAATTTCCAAATGATCTGAACAAACTGTTTCAGCAACTAATCCATAATCACCAATTTTATGAAACATTTCCTCAATATCATTGGATATACTGCCAGTTGCCAAGACTATAGCGCGATGAATAAGCTTTTCACTGATCCCAAATTCTACATTTATAAAAGAGGGCAATAGCTGCCCTTGTATCAGATAGATAATTTGCTCAATTTTCTCTTTTCCTGACTGGTCCAGATTTGTAAATAATTCCGCTAAAATTTCCGTCATTTCCAGACGTTTAGAGGTATTTTCCAGTTTTTGAAAATAAGCTGCCAATTGTTTAAATTTCATAAATTACTTATATCCTTTTTGTCTGAGCAATAAAATCGCTTTTTCTACAACCCTACGCTCTGACTCAAAACTCAATTTTTCAAAAGCTTTATCAATTGCGATCCATTCCACAGCATCAACTTCCGGATCATACTGCTGAGAAACTACCGCGATTTTTTTCATTAAAAAGAAAAAAACTGTTTTATCCAGCGCTAATTGGCGTTTTTCATCTATATATTTATAATGAATATTTTCAATATGCTCGATTATTTCGCCCCTAACCCCGGTTTCTTCCTGAACTTCCCGGATAGCGGCCTGTTCCGGAGTTTCCCCTGATTCAAGTTTCCCCTTGGGCAAACACCACTGCGTAGCGTTCTTCCGACAGTAAATCACAATCACTGGCAGCTGATTGATAAAATCAAACACAATAGCTCCAGCAGAAAGCTCCTGTTCATTTCTATACATAAAACAATCACTATTCTTCAGGCTAAACAGCTTGATTTTTTTCCTGTAATAAATATTGCTCTAATCCTTGCTTCCAAACACACAGCTTCTTACCCGTAATTTTCTCAAACCGGCTTTTATCTAAAACAGAGAATTTCGGTCTTTTAGCCGCACGCGCTATAAAATTAGAATCAACTGGATCAAGACTCGCTTTTATTTGAGTAATTTCCAAAATGGCCTGCGCAAATTCAAACCAACTACATTGTCCGGAATTAGTCAAATGGTAAATTCCATATTTAGACATTTCCGGCTCTGTTTCAAAAACTGCTTTAATCAGCCAGAACAATCCTTGAGCTAAATTTAAAGTATAGGTCGGTGAACCGATCTGATCATTGACTACCTTAAGCGCGCCATCATTTCGCGCTTTATTGATAATCGCTTTGACAAAATTTTTACCATTAATCCCAAACAGCCAGCTAGTTCTTACAATGATATACTCCGTCAAATACTTACTAATACACTGTTCTGCTTCTAATTTGGAACGGCCATAATAACTGATTGGATTGGGTATATCTGTTTCTAGATAAGGAGTTGTTTTATTTCCGTCAAAGACATAATCCGTGCTGATAAAAATTAATTTAGCATTATACTTATTCGATAAAAAAGCAATATTTTCTGTTCCCAGAACATTAACGGCTCTGGCCTGCTCTGGCTCTGTCTCTGCAAGATCAACATTAGTAAAAGCCGCGCCATGAATTACCATCGCCGGTTTTATCTGCGAAAACAGAAGCTCAAGCGCTTTTCTATCAGTTATATCAGACGAGAAAAACCTGCTTTTACCGTCGCCGGCAGGATTAATATCTATCCCATAGACTTCATAATCCAAATCAAATACTTGGCTTAAGTCCTGCCCAAGCATCCCCTGAATCCCTGTAATTAAGATCTTTTTTTTAATTTTTCCCACCATTGTTGATTATTTTTATACCATTCGATTGTCCCGGATAAAGCCTGATCAAAACTAAATACCGGCTTAAATCCTAATTTTTTAATTTTTTGAATATCCAAATTATATCTTCGGTCATGCCCTAATCTGTCAGGAACATGCTTGATACAATCTTTTTTCTTATTTAATCCTTTTAAGATATAATTAGTCAGCTGAATATTATTAATTTCATTTCCGGCAGCAATATTATAAATTTCGCCTATCTTCCCCTTGTTTAAAACATAATCAATGACCCGGCAATAATCGATCATTCTCATTAAACGAACCTTTTAAACGCGAGCCATAGACCTCGTCAGTACCAATCTGAATAAATCGCTTAATTTTTAATTTTCTCGCTGCATCCAAAAGAACCTGCACGCCGATTATATTAGTGTTTAGAAACGCGCTAGCATCGTTTATCGATCTATCAACATGGGTTTCCGCAGCAAAATTAATCACCGCTGTGCAGTCACTCATTGCCTGAGCAACCTTTTTCGGATCACAAATATCGCCTTTTATATAAGCATACCGAGGATTAGAAGCAAGATCTTTCAAAGTTGCCAAACAAGAAGCATAAGTCTGCTTATCGAGATTAACGATTTTCATAACAGGATATTTGGCAAGCGCATAACGAATAAAATTACTGCCAATAAAACCCAAACCGCCGGTAATAAGGATTTTCATTGAAAGATACCTTTCTGTTTAACTATAACTTATAAGATGATATAAAACAAAATTTTAACACAGATCTTTCTGAGTGTCAAATAATCATCTGTGTGGGAAAAAATTGATTTTCGGCTAAAATTAAGCAAATTCTATACTTTTTCTCTTGCTAATTTCTCTATTTTCAAGTATACTATTTTTTTGTTAATAAATAATGACCTTTCTATCTATTTCTTTTAATTTAAATTTATAAAAATAGAGTACTATGAAAAAACAATTATGGCAATTTACAAATCGTAACGGTGATTTTACTTTCCCTGATGCGCATAAAATCAGCCGGCTGTATTTTCCTTTGGCTAATGAAGCCGAGTTTATGTCCTCAATCACTCCTCTGCTTAGAGGCGATATTAAAATCGGACAAAATAACTTTTTAATGCAGCCGATCACCAGCGAGGATCTGAGCAGCACTTTTTCCGGAAGAAATTTCTGGATTTATCTTAATCCCCATACTTACTGGTCAATAAACGGCGCCCCTTACTCCTCAAGTCCTGAAGAAAACGTTACGGTAAAAGCAGGGATTCTCTGGCATGGCATGAAACGCTCGAATGAAAATATCGGGCTTAGTGCTGAAGTAACTAATTTTATTCCAGCAAAAGGTGATCATGTAGAATTAATGACCATAAAAATCACTAATATTTCCGCGCGGGCAATTACTTTTACTCCCACAAGCGCGATTCCGATATTCGGCCGTTCTGCTGATAATTTACGTGACCACAGACATGTTACCAGCTTGCTCCACCGCACGGCTTTGACCAAAAACGGAATTATCATTAAGCCAGAAATGTCTTTTGACGAACGTGGACATGAAAAAAATTATTTTTCCTATTTTGTTATAGGCTGCGATGAAAAAGGCAATTTGCCTGTGGGACAATTCCCTTCTATTGAATCTTTCATTGGAGAAGGCGGTAATCTAATTGCTCCCAAAGCGATCATGGAAAACCTTACTCCCTTTAAAAAGATCGAAAACCGGCATCATGGAAAAGAATCAATCGGAGCTTTACGCTTTCAACCTAAAACATTAATTCCTGATGAATCAATCACGTATATTCTTATGCTGGGAATCGCCCAGAATAAAAATGAAATCAATAAAGTATTTAACCGCTTTAACGGAAAAGAAAAAGTAAAAAACGCTTTAGCGGAAAATATTGATTATTGGAAGAAAAGAATCGACGCGATTAGTTTTTGCACAGGAGAAATCACAAATGATAATTGGTTGCGTTGGGTTACCTTACAACCTATTTTAAGAAAAATCTTTGGCTGTTCATTTTTACCTGATTTTGATTATGGCCGCGGCGGGAAAGGCTGGCGCGATTTATGGCAGGACTGCTTAACCCTTATTCTCGCCCATCCGCAGCAGACCCGCGATATTCTGGTAGCAAACTTTTCAGGCATTAGGATTGATGGAACTAATGCCACGATAATCACCAAAAAGCTTGGGGTATTCATATCTGACCGAAATAAGATCAGCCGGGTATGGATGGACCATGGTGTTTGGCCTTTATTTACTTTAGAGTTATACATTCACCAAACCGGTGATTTTGATATTCTATTTGAACATTGCTCTTATTATTATGATTCTCAGCTTTCCCGGGCCAAGGACCTTGATTTAGACTGGAATCCGAAACTTAAACACAGCAAACAACTGCATACGAAAGATGGGCATGTTTACAGCGGCACTATCCTGGAACATACTTTAGTGCAGCATTTAGTTCAATTTTTTAATGTCGGACAGCATAATAATATCCGGCTAGAAGACGCTGATTGGAATGACGGATTGGATATGGCCAGTGAAAAAGGTGAAAGCGTTGCCTTTACCTGTTTTTACGCCCGGAATATTTATGAAATTTCCATGCTTTTGCTTGAACTGAAAAAAAGAAGAAAAAAGAAAAACATTGTTGTTTCCAAAGAACTTTTCATGCTGCTCGATACTTTGCATAGAAATCCGATAAACTATAACAGCGTTGAGAAAAAAACCGCTTTATTACACAGTTATTTCAAGGCAGTTAAATACCGGGTTTCCGGAAAAAAAGTTTCAGTTAAGATTGATGATCTTATTTCCGATTTATCACAAAAATGGCAATGGCTATTTGCTCATGTACGTAAAAAAGAATGGATCAGCGTAAATAAGCAAATCGGCTTTTTTAATGGATATTACAATAATAAAGGCAAACGGGTTGAAGGCAAAATAAACGGGCAAATGCGCATGACTCTGACTGGACAGGTCTTCCCGATTATGAGCGGTGCGGCTTCAAAAAAACAAATAAAAAATATTTATGCGGCAGCCAGTAAATACCTTAAGGATAAAACGCTCAATTCTTTTCGCTTGAACACAAACTTTAAAACCCCTCAGTTCGACCTGGGAAGAGCTTTTGCCTTTTCCTATGGGGATAAAGAGAATGGCGCTATATTCAGCCATATGTGTGTTATGTTTGCTTATGCGCTTTATCAGCGCAACTTTGTAAAAGAAGGCTATGCTGTTTTAAGCAGTTTAATGGATTTGGCTACTAATACCAATGTAAGTAAAATCTATCCTTGCCTTCCCGAGTATTTCAATCTTGAAGGAAAAGGGCTTTATTCTTATTTAACCGGTTCTGCCAGCTGGTATATTTTAACCATACTGACTGAGGTTTTTGGGATTAAAGGACATTTTGGTGATTTGGTAATTGAACCAAAGTTTACCAGCGAACAATTCAAAAATACTGATACTGTCTCTACTTCTTGCTATTTTGCGGATAGACGGATAAGCATTATTATTCAAAACCCCAATAAATTAGCGCACCCTGTTTATAGAATCGAAAGTTTAAAGGTAAAGCCAAATCAAGTTGATTATAAAAAAGTTTCTGCTCATAAAGCAAGAATTCTTCGCAAAGACATTACTAAATTCTCCAAGAATACGCATATCACCATTGAAATACTTCTAGGATAAGCCTTACACAAGGATACTCCAATTCATAAAGTTCTTAAAGTTTATAAAGTAAAAAGAAGAAATTGGCTAATAGCTGATGGCTTATAGTTTAAAGCTAAAAATACTATTGACTATCGACGATTAGCTATTGACTATATTCAGAGCGGGATAAAAAAAGACATGATGGCTATCGCCAAAGGGACAGTGATAATCCCGCAAACATGGGTTAAAAATACTGCCTGAGTTATATATCCGCATGTTTCACTTTGCTTAAAAGAGACCACACTGAGATTAATTGCCGCGGGCATAGCCGCTTCAATCAGCAATAATATTGACATATATTTAGGTAATTTCAAAAACACGACCAGGATTAAAACAATCGTCGGAACAACTACTAATTTCAAGATAACTGTTTTTATCAGCAAAACAGCATTTAATTTATAAGCTTTGCCCCCTTCACAAGCCGCTAAAATAGATCCTAAAACAATCAAAGCAACCGGCAACGTGCATCCACCGACCAATTCAGTTGACTGTAAAAATATTGTTGGAATATAAGTTTTAAGATTTAAGCCAAGAATTAACCCGGCAAAGATTAAAGCTAAAAAAGGCGGATTTAATATTTTCTTAAATTCAAACTTTGTTTTTTTATCACTGTTTAAAAACTGAATGCCAAAGCTCCAGAATATAAGATTATAGCCCTGGATAAAAAGAAATATATAGGTAAACAAGAGTGCTGTTTGTTTTTCTGGGAAAATAGACATCACTAAAATTAATGGTAAATAACCACAGTTCTGAAAGGAAACAATACTCGCTAATTTATTTTTTTCAACTATGCTTTTATCAAATTGGAGAAAAACCTTGGCCACAATAAAACCAATCAAACAAACTATCATCCCTAAAAAAGGATAAAGCCACCAGTCTAGAGGATCAGTAAAACTAAATTTTTTAATTAAATGACTGAATATCATCGCCGGCAGAAAAAGATTTATACTCAGATTAGATAAACCGGTAATCGCTGATTTATCGAGTAATTTCCATTTATAAAATAAAAAACCGCAAAGCGCTATTGTGAAAATCTGGAGCATTGCTGTGAAAACGCTGTAGAATGTAAGCAGAAATTCCATATTATTTTGTTTTAACTTTTCCTAGGATTTTTAGTTTAAATAACTATACTGGATTACGCATAAAGTCAACAAGGATGTCTGCGGATATTTTATTCAGAATTAGATAGTAACTACCTTCTATCTCCATACTTTTTTCTTTAAAAGTAGTATGAATAATACAAATACTTCCCAACTGTTCTTGTTCCCGAATTATCATGTTTAATAATTCATCAGCAGAACCGCTTAAAAAATTAGGCACAGAAGTTGTAATCAGTTTGCGAATCATTGAACTTAATGTATTGATATAAGAAAAAATAGATATTCCCGATATTTCTTTAATAATTGAAATGCCAAATTTTATTGATTCCGCACCCTCTACTTCAACATCTTTCAAGAACTTGCCGATAATCTTAAGTAAATCTTTTTCTGGGAAAAGCAAAAATATAGTCCCTTCAAGACAACCACTAAGCTGCGCATGAACACCATAAACCATTTTGCCTTTTTCTTTGATATAATTAGACAATTCTTTGGCTGATAATAAATCAAGACCTGGTAAATGCACATCAACAGCTCCACCAAGGAGTTGGGAGAGAATACTGGTTGAATTTCCAACACAAATATTTCCCACTTCTTTAAGAATATCTACTTCTTCCAGTGTAAGATTATTATTATTTTTTTCTTTCATAACATTTTAGATAATAGCATGTTAGCACATATTTGTAAAGAAGTAATTCTACGAAATTAAATAATTACATTGTTTTATAGGCTGATTTAACCTATAATTAAATTAATATGATATATGACCCATTTCAAAAACGCGCAATAAACAGTACAGATAGCGGCAATTCCGTAATTGTCTGCGCTCCTACCGGTGCCGGAAAAACCGCTATTGCGGAATATGTTATTGAGAAGTGTATAGCGGAAAATAAAGGTATTGTTTATACTGCCCCGATAAAAGCTCTATCCAATCAGAAATTTCGTGATTTTTCCCGCAAATACGGCAAACATATTGGAATCCTTACTGGTGATGTCAGTTTAAACGCTAATGCCCCGATATTAATCATGACCACTGAGATCTTTCGCAATACCTTACTCGAAGACCCAAAGCGGCTGAAAAACATATCCTGGGTTATTTTTGATGAGATCCATTATATTGATGATCCGGAAAGAGGCACTGTTTGGGAGGAATCAATTATCTTTTGTCCCGAACATATAAAAATCCTCGCACTGAGTGCTACTATTCCCAATGCGATCCAATTATCTTCTTGGATTAGAAATATCCATAAACATCCGGTTGAAACCATAATTGAAAAAAAACGTCCGGTTCCCTTGCATCATTGTTTTCAGGCCCACAACCGAGTTCTCGATGATTTTGAACAGCTTAAAAAAAATATTTACAGACAGGGAAAAAAATCACATCCCCGCTCGAAAAAGCATCATTCTTTTCGAAATTTTAGCCATGAAGAAAAAACTGGTTCAGCCAATAAGATATCCTCACTCCTTTGTCATTTACAAGAAAATGACAAAATGCCGGCAATCTACTTTGCTTTTAGTCGCAAACGCTGTGAAAAACTGGCTTATGAAAGCAGATGTTTTAATTTTCTCGATGCTCAGGAAAAAGCAGAATTAAAGGATATCTTTGCTAATTTGCTTAAGAAATATGGTTTAACTAAAGAGCCGTCGGCAATAAAAATGCGTAGTTTAGTTGAAAACGGAGTAGCCTATCATCATGCGGGATTATTACCCAGTTTAAAGGAAGTTGTTGAACAATTATTTACCAGTCGGCTAATTAAACTTATTTTCACTACCGAAACTTTTGCTTTGGGAATTAATATGCCGGCAAGAACAGTGATCTTTGATGAACTGCGTAAGTTTTATGGTCAGTTCTTTGCTAATCTGAGAACCCGAGATTATTATCAAATGGCTGGTCGTGCCGGGCGTCGCGGCATTGACACTGAAGGTTTTGTTTATTCGAGGATAAATCCTCTGCGCATTGAATTGGATCAAATAAATAAAATGATCTTTTCACAACCAGAACCAGTGCTCAGTCAATTTAATTTATCTTATGCCAGTCTACTACATCTTTATCAAAAATGGCAGGATAAATTATATGAGGTTTATCCGCAAACTCTTCATTTTTATCAAGCCAATAAACGCTCGCGGAAAAAAGCTTTAGAGATTCTGCATACAAAAATAAGATTACTTAAAGAGATGGACTATATCCGAGATCATAAACTTACTGATAAAGGAAAATTCGCTTCTTCAATTTATGGATATGAACTGCTTTTAACTGAACTTTTCTTCTGCGGAGTTCTGGAAGAACTATCAAGCATTGATCTTAATATTGTGCTCACATCTTTAGTTTTTGAACCGAGAAAAAATCAATTAAATCTTAAACTCCCCCACCAGATAATTCAAATACACAAAGCATTATCTCCGGTAGTTGAAGATATTTTAAAAATAGAAAAAAGACATAAAATCCGGCCTTTAACAAAAAAACCTTTCTTTAATCTTTCTGCAGCCGTAGAAAAATGGTCACACAATGAATCTCTGGCTGTAATCAGTGAAGGGACAAATGCTGATCCCGGAGAAATAGTCAGATATTTCAGGATGGTTATTCAAATCCTTAGACAATTACGAGCTATTCCATTTATCAGCAATAATTTTAAACAGAATATTTCCCGATCATTGGAAATGATTAATCGTAATGAAGTTGATGCGGAAAAACAATTAAGAGAAGGCCTCTAGAAATTTATTCTACCCCTAGGGTAATATCTTTCTGTGCTAAATTTCCCACTACAAATACCCTCATTGCAAGAAAGCTAAGCGGGGTTTTATACCCATTATACTTGACATTAATATCGTAATTACCAGGAGTCTCCGGCAAAAATTTTGCTGTAAATTTAATTCTTTTTTTAGGATACAACCTAATAGTTTCTAATTTTACCCCGTGGATACCAATCATCTTGTCCTTCTTGCCATCAGGATAAACTATTTCAAACATAAATGATGATTTATCAATAGCTGGCTCAACAATATCAATCGGCTCTTCTGTCTTATTTTTAAGATAAACGGTAACTACAACTTCCTGATCTGTCTTATAAATCATTCTGTCTGTTAGGGCCTCGATAGACAAACCGCTATTATTGCCAAAAAGATCACTGTCATTTAAAGAAAAACACTGACTGGTTAACCCAGAAAAAATTAATAAACTTAAAATAATCAATAATGCTTTTCTAAAAACTATCTGGCTCATTTATCCTCCTGCTATTTTTTTGTACAATTTTCGACAAAGACTTCCAAACATTTAATTGCTTCTTGCAGTTTTGAGTAATTTGTCGCATAAGATATCCGAATATGCTCGTCATAATCTTTACCAAAAGCAACCCCGGGAACAACTGCCACTTTTTGCTGTTTTAAAAGCTTATTAGCAAAATCAAGAGAACTAAGTCCGGTTTTTTTAATAGAAGGAAAAATATAAAAAGCTCCTTGAGGCATTTCGCAAGAAAGTCCGATTTTATTTAAGCCATTATGCATAAAATCCCTTCTGCGATTGTATTCTTTTTTCATATCTTCCAAACTTTTTTTACCTGTTTGCAAGGCTTCACACGCAGCCATTTGGCTGAGAATAGGCGCGCAAAGAATCGTATATTGATGAATTTTAGTCATTGCCGAAATTATTGATTTAGGGCCGCAAGCATACCCCACCCTCCATCCAGTCATGGCATAAGCTTTTGAAAAACCATTAAGATACAAGGTATTTGCTTGAGCGCCCTTTAAACAGGGAAAAGGAAGATGCTTTCCTGTATAAGTTAAATCACCATATACCTCGTCGCTAATAACAACTAAATTATGTTTCAAACAAACCCGACTAATCGCTTCCAGTTCTTTTTTATTATAAGTAGAACCAGTCGGGTTAGAAGGATAATTTAAAATTATTCCTTTTGTTCGATTATTGCAAACTTTTTCAAGTTTAGCCGCAGTTATCTTAAAACCTTCTTTAGCCGTAGTAGGTAAATATACCGGAACACCGCCAGCCAACTCAACCACAGGCCCATAAGAAACATAACATGGTTCAGGAATGATGATCTGCTCCCCTGGGTTTAAAATTGCCCGCACAGCCAAATCCAGAGCCTCGCTTACTCCAACAGTAATCAAGATATCATCATCCGGCGAATAGTTTAAGCCATAGAGCTGTTTTAACGATCTTTGAATCAATAATCTAAGTTTATATAAACCTTTATTCGAGGTATATGAGGTATATCCTTGTTCCAGAGAAAAAATCCCAGTCTCTCGAATATTCCAGGGAGTCACAAAATCCGGTTCTCCAACACCCAAACTGATAACATCCTTCATTCCTAGAACAAGATCAAAAAAAGCTCTGATTCCCGAAGGAGCTAATTTTTCAACTTTTTCAGCTACAAAATTTCTATTCTTCACAAAATTCTCCGTTTACTGCTGTTAATTAATATGATATTGCTATCCGCTTATTTTCTTCCTTGCGTTTTAAGATTACTCCATCTTCCTTATATTTTTTCAGCAAAAAATGAGTAACTGTTCCGCGCACATTTTCCATAGGTGAAAGTTTTTCCGCGACAAAATTTGAGATTGTCTGCATATCTTTGCCTTCAACGATTAAAAGCAAATCATATGTTCCGGAAAGCAAAGAACAGCTAGCAACTTCCGGAAACTGATAAATTCTTTCGGCAATATGATCAAATCCCAGATTTTTCTGCGGAAGAATAGTCACTTCAATTAAAGCTCTTAATTCATTATTCTTTTCCACAACCATTTCTTTATTAACAATCGTTTTATATCTTAGGATAACTCCGTCTTTTTCAAATTTTTTAATTTGCTTTTTTACAGTTTTAACATCCTGTTTAATCAACTGAGCAATTTCTTCAGGGGTAATCCTAGCATCTTTTTCCAGAATCTCTAATATTCTATCCATTTTAATTCTCCTCTTCCATGCGGGCTAAAACTTCACCTACTGCCACTGATTCACCTTCCAAACAAAGGATTTCCGTTATAACCCCGGTACATGGCGCTACCACATTAAAAGTGCTTTTATCAGTGGTTACTTCCACGATATCAGCACCCTTCGCTACATGTTCTCCTGCTTCAACATGCCAAAATGATATTGTTGCTTCTTCTATATCTTCTCCCAATGCCGGCATAAGTATTTCTTGCATTTTATATCCTCCGATTTAGCTTAATTTTCAACATCAAACTTAGTAATCTTAACACCATTAATCCTAACATGATAACGCTTTATTTTCAAGCTGCATTTTCAGTATTTTAAAGTTTTTTTATCAAGTTATCAAATAACCTAAAACATTTGTTTATATTATTGTTTTCTATTTTTCTTATTTTATCAAATGAATCGCATTATCATCCGCGTCTAATGCTGCTTCCATAATTGATTCAGATATCGTAGGATGAGCATGGATAAAACCTGCTAGCTGCTTTGCTGTTAATCCGGCATTCATTGCTACAGCAATTTCATGCACAATCTCAGTTGCCATTGATCCGCACAAGCCAGCACCAATTATTCGATCGTCCTCAGCCTGAACAATAATTTTTATCATGCCTTTAGAATCATTTTCAATCAATGCCCGCCCTGAAGCAAGCAAAGGAAATTTTCCGATCTTAATTTTTAAACCAGATTTTTCCGCCTGTTCCTGAGATATACCAATACTTGCAATCTCAGGATTAGTATAAACACACCGCGGAATAAAATCATAATTCATCGCGACATCAATGCCAGAAACATGCTCAGCAGCAATAATCCCCTGATGACTGGCAACATGAGCTAAAAAGTTTTTGCCGACAACATCTCCAATCGCATAGATTGTGCTGATACTTGTCTGCATCTGCTCATTCACCGCGATTCTTCCATCGCTTATCTTTACTCCCAGTTTTTCCAAACCACAATTACCAATATTCGGAATTCTACCTACACTCAACAGAACTTTTTCCGCGGTCAACTCCTGTCCGGAAAAAAGCTTTATTAAAAGATTCTGACTACTCACTGATTTATTAACTGATTCAACTTTGCTTGCAGTCAGAACTTTAATTTTTCTTTTTTTAAAATCATTGGACAAAATTCTCACAATATCTTTATCTTCATTGGGTAAAATCTGCTCAGCCACTTCCACAATTGTTATTTCACTGCCCAAAGCAGAATAAATATCGGCAAATTCACAACCGATTACTCCACCCCCGATGATCAACAAGCTTTTGGGAACAGTAGCAAAGCCCAATACCCCGCGATTAGAAACAATCCCCAAAGCATCATCAAATTTAATATTTTTTAATTCCGCCGGATATGATCCTGTAGCAATAATACATTTATCAAAATTGATTATTTCACCACCAACATCAATCCTATTTTTATTAATAAATTTCCCCTGGCCCTTAACTATTCGCACATTACGTTTTTGCAATAAAAACTCTATGCCTTTTATAAGCTTATCAACTATTTCTTTTTTTCTTTGCTGAACAGCTAGAAAATCAAGCGCAATACTTTCCGGATTTATTTTAATTCCATAGATTTCAGATTTCTTTAAAGAATCAAAAAAATGCGCGCTTTTTAATAAACTCTTAGTGGGAATACAGCCCCAATTAAGACAAACGCCGCCAATCTTTTCTTTTTCAATCAAACAAACTGATTTGCCCAAAGCCGCGGCACGTAAAGCAGCTACATATCCTCCGGGACCAGAGCCTAAGACAACTAAATCATATTTATTTTCCATACAATCACCCGCCTAAATATTACATTTTTTCAGGAGCACTTACTCCTAAAAGATTTAAGCCTATTGCAATAACACGTTTAACGCATTCAATTAAAACTAAACGCGCCTTAGTCAGCTCCCATTGACTTTCATCAAAAACCCGACACTTACTATAAAAAGCATGAAAATCAGCTGCCAACTCCCTAAGATAAGTAGTCAATGGCTGAGGATCCAAGCTATTTGCGCAAATCTCAAGAACATCAGAAAAAGCATTCATTTTACGAATTAAATCAAAAGCTTCTGGCTCAGAAATAAGATCAAAATTAATTGGAGTATTTTCCAGTTTAGTTTTATAATTATTAGCAGCCTCAAAAATACTGCAAATTCTGGCATGGGCATACTGCACATAATACACAGGATTATCCATACTATGTTTTTTGGCAAGCTCCAGATCAAAATCAAGCTGAGAATCACAACGGCGCATCAAAAAGAAAAATCTGGCAGCATCACAGCCGACTTCTTCAATCAATTCCTGAAGCGTAATGTACTCACCCGCACGCGTAGACATTTTTACCGGCTGACCGGCACGAGACAATGTGGCCAACTGAATAATTAAAACTTCTAAATCATTTTTATTATGGCCTAAAGCACAAGCGGCCGCTTTAATTCGGTTTATATAACCATGATGATCTGGACCAAGAATATCAATCAGCTTGTCAAAACCGCGATCGAATTTCATTTTATGATAAGCTATATCCGGAGCAAGATAAGTAAACAATCCATCACTTTTAATCACTACTCTATCTTTATCATCGCCGAATTCTGTGGACTTAAACCAAGTAGCACCATCTAATTCATAAGTTAAATTCTTGGTCTTAAGATAATTTAAAACTTGATTAACCTTATCATTAGTCACATGGTCTTTTTGACTAAACCATTGGTCAAATTCAACTCCAAAACCTTTAAGTTCCTGCTCAATTCCTTTAAGAATTGATTGAGCGGCAAAGTCGGAAAACTTTTTTATAGTCGGTTCGCTATTATCATTTAAAAACTTAGCCCCCTCTAGATCGATCATCTGCTGCGCTAATTCAATTAAGTAATCTCCTTTATATCCCTGTTCCGGCAAATCAATATCCTTTTTACCGAGTTTTTCTTGATAGCGAAACAATAGACTTAATCCCAGATTTCTAATTTGATTCCCATCATCATTTATATAATACTCTTTAGAAACTGTCTGTCCGCAAAAAGTAAGGATGCTGGCTAAACTCTCACCCACTGCCGCTTGCCTGGCATGAGCAATACTCAAAGGGCCAGTGGGATTAGCGCTGACAAATTCTATTAAAATTTTCTGTTTATTTTTTAAGGCGATTCTACCAAAGTGATCACCTTGATCTTGAATCATACTCAGAACATCGTACATGGCCTTAGAGGAAATAAAAATATTAATAAATCCTGGAGCCTTTATCTCGATTTTTTCAATTTTAGTATCCAGTTTTTTTTGCTTAAGCTTTTCCTCTATTTTTTCGACAAGAAACTGAGCAATTGCCATCGGCGGTTTTTTGCAATCTTTTACTAACTTCATAGCCGCATTCACCGACCAATCGCCGAATTGTCGCTCTTTAGAATTTTCTATTTCAATCAAAACATCTCGATTAGTTAAAGAATTTTCCTGGATAATATCTTTAAACAATTGAATAATTGTATTTTTCAAATCATAAGACATCAGAAGACTCTCCCGCTTTTTTAAATAAATCATCATTTACCTTCATCAACTTAACAAAAACTTCGACAACTTTTGGGTCAAATTGAGTTCCGCTAAAAGCCTCAAGTTCAGCCAAAGCTTCTTCTTTGCTGACCGGCTCACGGTAAGGGCGTTTACTGGTCATAGCATCAAAACTATCGGCTACTGACATTATTCTCGCTCCAATATCAATTTTGTCGCCTTTTATGCCATCCGGATACCCTAAACCGTCATAGCGTTCATGATGCTGCCGAACAATCAGCACAACTTTATCTAAAAAGTGAAATGGCTTTAAAATTACTGCTCCAGCCAAAGAATGCAACTTCATCTCTTTGAATTCGCTTTCCGTCAATTTCCCCGGCTTTGTCAATATATTATCATGCACTCCGATTTTACCCAAATCATGAACCTGACAAGCTTCTTTAATCGTACCTATCTGGGCCTGAGATAAGCCCATCTCTTGGGCAATTGCTGTAGCATAATGGCGAACATTATCAGAGTGGTTTCGCGTCTGTTTATCCTTAAAATCAATCGCGGAAACAAGCGAATTTATCGTGCGCATAACATTCCTGCGCTCAAAGCGCATCCATACACGGCGATGCCTAAGCCGTTCTTCTTTACGATATATCCGATAACCAATAAAGCTCCCGATAAAAAAAGTAGCAATCGGTAAAATATAAATAACTAGATCCATTTACTTTTTCTTTGGCTCCATTTTCTTTACTTCCTTTTTCTTTACTTCCTTTTTCTTTACTTCTTTTTGTTTTAACTCAGATTTTTTTAAATCAACTTTTTTACCTTTGCTCCACAAATTTTCTAAAGCGTAAAAATCACGGGTTTCCTGATCAAAAATATGCACAAGCACACTAGCATAATCCAATACTATCCAGCGAGATGCCTGATAACCTTCTTGAGAATGGGCTTTAAATCCAAAATCTCTTAATTTTGAATTTACCTGATCAGCTATTGCTTTAATATGCGTTGAAGAAGTCCCTGTACAGATTATAAAATATTCACAAAAAGTACATATCTTGCGTAAATCCAAAACAACAATATCCTCCGCCTTCACTGATTCGGCAAGTTCAATAATCTTTCTTACTTTATCCACTAGCTCATCTCCTTTTTAAATTTCATTATAGCTGATTAAATCAGCTAACATCGCCTTCAATTTCACCCACGATTTCCTCAATCAAATCTTCCAAAGTCACCAACCCCTGAGTTAAGTTATTTTCATCCTTAACAATCGCCATATAAATATGAATTCTTTGAAATTCATGCAAAAGCTGGCTTACCCGCATTCTTGTTTTTACCACAAACGGCTGATGCAGCAGATCACGAATTATGATCAAATCTTTATTCCGCCAAATAGTAAGCAATTCCCGAGCATAGATAACTCCCACAACATTATTAATATCTCCTTCAAATACTGGAATGCGAGAATGCCCTTCTTCGACAATTATATCAAGAATAGCATCAGCACTAGAATTAATATCAATCGCGACAATTTTATCAACCGGCATCATAACTTCATAAACTAAAGTATCGCCAAACTCAAAAATCCGATGAAGCATGTTTCTTTCTCTATCAGTTAAAACTCCTTCTTCTTTACCGATCTCGATCATCACTCGAATTTCTTCCTCACTAACCAAAGGGGAACGTTTAGGCGGTTCATCTCCTAAAATTTTAAGGAAGAGATTACTCAAATACAAAAAAACCCGGACAACTGGAGAAAGAATTTTAATGATTAAGTCCATTAGCCAGGCAACATGCAGCGCGACTTTTTCAGAATGTTTTACCGCAAAGATTTTTGGAGTAATTTCTCCAGCAAAAAGCACCAACAAGGTAACTAAAACAGTTGAAATCGCAATTGAGCCAAAGTTGTTTCCCCAAAGCTTAATAAAAATCGCTGTGCCAATAGCGGAAATAGCAATGTTTACAAAATTATTACCAACTAAAATCGTGGTGATTAGTTTATCCATTTTTTTTACAATTCGATCAACAGTTGAAGCATTTTTCCGATTTTGACTGAGTAAATGCCGCAATCGCAGTTTATTCAAACTAACGAAAGCAACTTCTGACATTGCAAAAAAAGCAGATAAAACAACCAAAATAACTAAAATTATTGGTAATGTATAAGTCAGATGTGAATCCATTTTATTTCTTTTCGTTTGATTTTAATTATTTTCAAAACAATTCATAATAAGCTATACCGCGTATAATTTATTTTGCTTAATAAATTCACTAACAATTTGTGGCAGAAAATCATTAATTGCTAAACCCAGTTTTACCCGCTTACGAATCTCAGTACTAGAAATGTTCGGGTAAACTCCGTTTAAAATTATCGCACTCTCAGGCAAATCAGCATTATCAAATCTTAGCGAATTAGGACGTTTAGCTACCACAAAACTACATAGTTTAAAAATTTCATCGATCAAGCGCCAGGTTTTTAATTCCGGCACTGAATCTGAACCAATAATAAA
This sequence comes from Candidatus Omnitrophota bacterium, assembly GCA_018817165.1. Classification (GTDB taxonomy): domain Bacteria; phylum Omnitrophota; class Gorgyraeia; order B26-G9; family B26-G9; genus JAHITE01. Next base: position 69,686 of record JAHITY010000124.1, on the reverse strand, counting down.
AAATAAATCAGATTGCGTATATTTTTTCTTAATTATCTTTAATGTCTCAATTGAATACGAAACTGTCTGTTTTTTAATTTCAATATCGCTGACTATAAATAACTTACACATCTTGGTAGCCAACTCTATCATTTTATAACGCAGTTTTGACTCAATTATATTATCAGGATTCTTATGCGGAGGAAGATGCGCTGGAATGAAAACCACCAGATCAAGGTCCACCTGTTCCAGCGCAGCAGCAGCAATTGCCAAATGACCAAAATGAATGGGGTTAAAAGTCCCCCCGAGAATCCCGATACGTTTTTTAGGTCCTGATTTGTCCATTACCCATTATAATATATTTATAAGTTGTCAATTCTTCTAATCCCATCGGACCGCGCGCATGAAGCTTATCAGTGCTTACCCCGATTTCCGCGCCCAAACCAAATTGATTTCCGTCCGTAAAACGGGTAGAGGCATTAAGATATACACAAGCCGCGTCTACTGATTTCAAGAAACTTATTCCATTGAGCCGACTATCAGTAATAATTGCCTCAGAATGTTTGCTTCCGTATTTAGCAATATGATCAATTGCCTGTTTTAAGGAACTGACAATTTTCACACTCAAGATTAAGTCCAGATATTCCGTAGCATAATCTTGATTACTGGCAAGTTTTATTCCAGGAATAATTTTCGCGGTTTTAGCACAGCCTCGGATTTCCACACCAGATTTTTGCAAACGCTTTATCATATCTGGTAAAAAATCTAGGGCAATATCAGCATGCACCAACAAACATTCCATCGCATTGCAAGTCGAAGGTCTTTGCACTTTGGCATTAAACCCGACCTCTTGGGCCATAGCAAAATCAGCATATTTATCAACATAAGTATGACAAATCCCTTTATAATGCTTGATCACGGGGATTCGCGAATTCTCGACAACACTGCGGATTAAAGATTCTCCACCTCGCGGAATAATCAAATCAATATAATCATTAAGTTTAAGCAGTTCATTTACCGCCTGGCGATCAGTTGTTTTAATCAAACTGATACAACCTTGAGGAAAACCGGTTTTTTTCAATGCCTGAGAAATTGCTTTATAAATAGCGAGATTAGAATGAATTGATTCTTTGCCTCCACGAAGAATAACCGCATTACCGGTTTTCAAACATAAACCCGCGCAATCGCTGGTAACATTTGGCCGAGACTCATAAATAATCCCGATAACGCCTAAAGGCACTCTGACTTTACTCAAGACTAAGCCATTAGGTCTTTCCCAGGTTTTAATCACTTCTGATACCGGATCAGCTAAATCAGCTACCGAAATCAAGTCAGCACTCATTTTTTTAATCCCTGATTGATTAAGACTGAGTCGATCAATAAAAGCGGAATTTCTTTTTTCTTTTTTTGCGGATTGAATATCTAATTTATTAGCAGCAATGATTGCCTTGCTATGTTTAAGCAATTCTTTAGCCATTGCTTTAATTGCCTTATTTTTTTTCTCAGTAGTAACAATACTTAAAAATCTAGCTGCCTTTTGCGCCTGTTTAGCGATGCATATAAGTTCAGACTGTAAAGACATTAAATCCTCCTAAATTTCCCTGTAATTAATATATTATCTAACTACAACTAGATTATCGCGATCAATAACTTGATCATAAGACTTGTAACCTAAAATTTGTTCAATATCCGCAGTCTTAACCTTTTTAATTTTAGCAAGTTCTTGATTAGAATAATTGGTTAAACCTCTGGCTATCTCATTATTATTTTGATCACAAATTACAACCAAATCACCAAAAGAAAATTTACCCTCAATATCAATAATACCAATTGCTAATAAACTAGTCTTCTTTTCCAATAAAGCTTTTTTTGCTCCATCATCGACAATAATTTTTCCGCAATTCTTACAACTAAACGCAATCCATTTTTTCTTTCCGGAAATTTTTTCTTTTTTCGGAATAAACCAAGTGCCAATCTGTTTAGCGTCTACAATATTCTGAACTAGATTCACATCGCGTCCATTGCCAATCACCATTAGTATTCCGGCATTAGTTGCGATTTTAGCTGCTTCAAATTTAGTGATCATTCCGCCAGTACTGGTTTGCCGCGATGTATCACCTGCTAATTTCTCCACACTTTGATCGATTTCCGCGATCTGGTCAATAACTTTTCCATCAGGATCATAAACCCCGTCTACATCAGAAAGAATAACTAAAAGCTGGGCATCAATCAGAACAGCAACTTTAGCGGAAAGCTTATCATTATCACCAAAACGAATTTCATCAGTTACCACTGCGTCATTTTCATTTACAATCGGAACAACATTGCCCTTTTCCAAAAGATGCAAAATCGTCGTTCGCGCATTCAAATACCGGTCACGTTTATCCAAACAATCTGAAGTCAACAATAGCTGGGCACAAATAAGTTCAGACTTCCGAAATAACTGTTCATAATCAAACATTAGCAGACTTTGCCCAATAGCCGCGGCACAAGAAGATTCCGCTATGGTTTTTGGTCTATGCGTAAGCCCCAGTTTTTCCATTCCGCAAGCAATCGCGCCAGAAGAAACCAGAACAACATTATAACCGTTTTTTTTCAATCCGCTTACCATACTGGTAATTGATTGCAGTTTAACCATATCCAGCTTGCCGGAATCATTAACTAAAATACTTGATCCGACTTTTATCACTATTATAGCGTTCTTCTCTAGCTTAATCACTGTTTTCCTGCTCGAACTTTCCTAATTTTTTAAACAAAGCTTCTTTTATTTTTTCAATTCCCAGAGACTCAAGACAGGAAATCGGATAGATTCTTTTTCTTACACTTTTCTTAAAATTAATTAAATTTTCTTTTGCCTCAGCCAAGTCCATTTTATTAGCAATTATTAATTGCGGTCTTTTTAACAGCATATGATCATAAGATTGCAATTCATTTACAAGATCAGCATAATCAATAATCGGATCGCGGCCGTCAACTCCCGCCATATCAATTACAAACAATAATATTTTGGTACGTTCAATATGCCGCAAGAATTCAATGCCCAATCCTCTACCTTGATGCGCATCTTTAATAATACCCGGAATATCCGCGATAATCATCCTGGATTCTGATACAGAAGAGTTTACAACTCCGAGTATTGGACTTAATGTTGTAAAGGGAAATTGAGCAACTTTTGAATTAGCATTAGAAATTTTATTTATAAAGGAAGATTTTCCAGCATTAGGGTATCCGATTAAACCAATATCAGCAATTAATTTCAGCTCAAAACTTACCCTAACCTGTTCGCCGGGATTACCTGGAGTCGACTCTTGTCTTTTAAAGTTTCCAATACCGCCGCTACCACCCTTGACTACAATAACCTGCTCATTAGCCTTATCTAAATCTCTAATCAAACAGTCATTATTAGCATCACGAATAATCGTGCCTGGGGGAACAAGAATAATTGAGTCCTGAGCATCGGCCCCGCGTTTATTACCACTACCACCATGTTTTCCAGACTGGGCTTTAAAATGCTGTCGATAACGGAAATCAAGCAGAGTATGTACATTTACATCCGCTTTAACTATGATTGACCCGCCATGACCGCCGTCTCCACCATCTCTGCGCGCATGACGCCAGCCTTTTTTGTAATACTCGCTTTCACAGCCTTTTCCACCGTCTCCAGCCTGAACATAAATTTTAGCTCGGTCAACAAACATGACCCATCAACCAATCTTAATTTGTATCAATACTGATGACTTTTGGCTTAGGAAAACAAACCTTACCAGCAACCTCAGCATATAGAGTATAATCTCTGCCCATACCAACATTTTTACCGGGCTTGAATTTCTGACCGCATTGTCTGACTAAAATTGAGCCTGCTGTAACTGTTTGACCACCAGCACGTTTTAATCCCAAGCGTTTTGAATTACTGTCTCTGCCATTTCTACTGGCACCTTGTCCTTTTTTCGTACTCATCGATATATCTCCTTTAGCACTGCATGATTTAATCATAAATCATGTTTTTCAATATTAATCTGATTTAAAAATTAATTTATTTAGCTCTAATTATTTATTTTCTTAATCAATAACTTTGTTAATTTCTGACGATGTCCGGTTTTTTTATGTGAATCTTTTCTTCTTAAATACTTATAAACTATTAACTTAGGCGCTTTTGTCTGTGCCATTACTTCGGCTTCCACACTTGCTCCTTCAACATAAGGCTGTCCGACTTTGATGTCTTCTCCATTAGCAACCATAAGAACTTTATCTAAAGTAACAGAGCTATTATCTTCCTGCTCGATCTTGTTAACTTCAATAATATCTTCCTGGGAAACTTTATATTGCCTACCACCAATTTCTAATATTGCGTACACTTTATCCACCTCCAAATTACTATTTTTTAGTTTTATCCATTTTAAAAACAATAAATGAGTATATCATAAAAAAACTATATCTTCAATACCTAATTGTTCATCAGTAAAGATAGCTATTTTTACCCATAATTTCTTTTCCATATTAATAATTGCCAATCTATCTTCATTTAAAAACCGTAATGCTATTTTAGGGTTAACTTTAACCTCAAGATAACGTTTTTTATGGGTTCTTAAGTAATTATTTATTTGCCTTAGCACTTTAATCGCAACGGATTGCGTTGTTTTCAACCTCCCGGTACCATCACATATAGAACACTTTTGAAAAATCACACTTTCAATGTTTTTCCGAATTCTCTGCCTGGCAATCTGGACTAATCCCAAGGGAGAAAACGGATAAATTGTTGAACGAGCTTTATCCTTTTCCAAAGCTTTTGTCAAAACCTGTAATATTTTCTTCTGATGTGAATTTTTCTGCATATCAATAAAATCAATAACTATAATCCCGGCTAAATCCTTAAGCATAGCCTGACGGGCAATTTCCTTGGCAGCTTCCAAATTAGTTAAAAATGCTGTTTCTTCCAAGCGGCCTCGATTAACAAAACTGCCGCTATTAACATCAATTGAGACTAATGCTTCTGTACGCTCAATAACAATATAGCCGCCTTTTTTTAAAGCAATCTTTTGCGCATAAATCTGATCAATCTGAGACTCAACATCGAATTTTTCAAACAAATGCATTTTGTCTTTATATAATTTTATCCGATTACGCAATTGCGGAGCCAAAGCCTTGATAAAACTCATTATTCGTTTATAATCATCTTTACTATCAATAATCAGAGTCTTCGCTTCTTCGCTGAAAATATCGCGAGCAACTCTTAAAACAAGATCATATTCTTCATGAATCAAAGCCGGAGCTTTACTTTTATTTGATTTGCTTTGAATTGTATTCCACAACCTTAGTAAATATTTTAATTCACGTTTAAATTCATTCGTACCCATTCCCACTGCTTGGGTACGAACAATACAGCCCATTTCTTTGGGTAAGCCAATATCCTTTAGCAGCTGCTTAAGTCTTGCCCGTTCTTTTTCATTTGTGACTTTTTTAGAAATACCAATATTTTTACTATACGGCATAAGCACGAGAAACCTTCCAGGCAAGCTAATATGACTGGTTAAGCGGCAACCCTTAGTTCCAAAAGGTTCTTTGACTACCTGCACTAATACTTCCTGTCCTTTGCTCAATAAATTTTCAATTCTTACTCTTTCTTCACTTACCTTTGGCGCAGGAGTAGCAAGTTCAACAACATTCTCATCTATCTCCACAGCATATTCATCAGCCCTAAATTTTTCCGGGAGCAATTCCTGAACATACAAAAAACCGTTTTTCGCCAAGCCCATATCCACAAAAGCCGCTTCCATACCCTTAACAATTTGCGCTACCCTGCCTTTATAAATATTTCCCGCCAAATGCTGGATAGCTGTTCTTTCCAGAAAAAATTCCTCAAGTTTGCTTTCCTCAAGAATAGCAACCCGCTTTTCCTGTTCATCTACACTTATTAAAATCTCTTTACTTTCCATAACTAATTTCTAGTATCCTTATATCTTCTGTTAACTGATGATGCATTTTCGTTTTAAACTCATCCAAACTAATTGGTGTTTTCAACGAAAATACGACTTCCATAATCCCGGGAACTCCTAATTTTAAAGCCTGCCCAAATTTAATTTTTGGCCGAGGATTAAAACCTTCGCTTAACATAAAAGGCAATTCCGCGCGTCTTAATGCCCGATAAATCAATCTCATAAAATCAAGATGCGAAATATATCGCAGGATTCCCTTTTTGCTAAAACTAACATTTATTTTACAAGTATCCATTAAATCCTATCAACAGGCAAAACAAAAACTTAGCCCAAATTTAAAAGTGCTATATCTTTGTTTTGCCTGGATCTAAAAGTGATCCTGTTCTTTATTTTTTAAAGAAAAAACCTTTATTAGCGTTTTTTTTATCAGTTTTTTCTTCATCCGTATCGGCAACAACTGCGGTATCAACCGGTTTTTGCATTTTTGTCACAGGCTTCGCAGGTTCAGACGTCTCCATTACTGATTCAGGACTGAATTCGGCTTCGTCAATCACCATTATTTTTTCTTTGCTCACAACAGGTTTTGGTTGGGCCATTTCCACTGCCGGAACCACCGCTGGAATAATAACTTCCTCCTGCGGCTTATCAACAAACATCTCTCCTTCAATAAAACTATCTTCTTTTGCTTTTGCCTTGGTGCTGACTTCGACTAAATTATCATCATCACCAAGGTTAACCAGTCTTTGCACATCCAAGGCTTTGGTTATTTCCTGACGCTTAGCCAAAGCTTCCTCTTGCACAATATGCGGAGTAATGAAAATCAAAAGATCATTTTTAATTATTTCCTCAGATTTATGGGTAAACAATAATCCTAATATCGGAATATCGCCGAGAAAAGGCACTTTAGTTTTAGTTGTCACAACTTTATCTTTTATTAATCCGCCAATAACCAAAGTATTGCCATCTTTAATCATTACAGTACAATCCGATGTCTGAGTGCTTAACACCGGAACAATCGCGCCTTGAAAATCAACTTCACCTGTTTTATCGCTGATCTCTGGGTGCAGTTTTAAAGTAACATAACCATTTTGATTAATCGTTGGTGTGACTTTTAATAAAATCCCGTAACTTTTATATTCCCATCCGCTAATAACAAATCTGTCTGTCTGCTCATTATATGTATAGTTAGCAATCGGCCAGTCTGTTCCCACATGAATTTCTGCTGGTTCATTATCCAAGGTTGTAATTCTGGGATTTGAAAGCACTTTAGTTTTGCCCCTGGTTTGAATCGCTTCAAGCAGAACATTGAAGGCACTGCCATCTAGAATGCCATAGGAAAATTGAGTAGCTTGAGCTAAAGGAAATGAAGTAGCTCCGGGATGAAAGGTCGCGGCATCATCCCCATTGGGTAAGAAATTACTATATGCCTCTCCGGCGCTATTAGCAGGCCAAGGAAAAGTAGTTGGACGAGTGGACAATCCAGCACTGTATGAAGCATTCCATTTAACTCCCAAATCTTGACTATTACTCATATTGGTTTCCACGATCTTAGCTTCAATCGAAACCTGCGGAGTCATTGAATCAAGTCTTTTAATTACCTGGGCGATTTTATAAATATTTGTGGGGATATCAGTGACAATGATTAAGTTTGCCCGATCATCTGCCTTGATTTTACCTCTATCTGAGCGCATTTCTGCTATTGCTGAAGCTACGCTTGCGGCTTTAGCATAATTCAACGGAAAAACATCGGTCACCAGATTTTCCTGGCCCTGCTTGTCTAATGTCGTAACTCTGATAATATTACCTTCACGCTCATAAGCATAGGCATATGTCCGGCAAATAACATCCAACGCTTTTTCCCAAGGGATATCAGTTATTTGAACTGTAACCAGACCTTTAACATCCGGGTCTGAAACAATACTCACATTACCTTTTAAAGCTAATACTCTGAAAACATCATGAATATCCGCGTCTTTAAACTCAACGCTGATATTACCTTCACCCGCATCTTCAACCTGCATCTCATTAACCCCATTAGCAGCAATAAAAGATGCCACTCCCAGAATCAAAACAAATACTACTACTGCCAACTTAACCTTAAAAATTAAAGTTTTATCATTCCCCATTTTTATCTCCCCCTCCTTTTTTTAAATACAGCACAATAACTTTCCCCTCTTTTTGCAAAAGCACACTATCTTTTTTTATTTTTAAAACCTGAAAATTCATAATCCTCTGCTGCTCCTTAACTGGTTTCCCATTTATAATTGCCAAGGATTTGCCAGTGGGATCCCAGATAACTCCCCCAAGTTCAATATTAGTTGATTCAGTAATTTCTCTGGCCCCAGGCAGGATTCTGCCATCAATTGTTACTAAAGAAATAAACGGATCACGTGTTTCTTTATCTTTATAGACAAACTCACTCTCACTCTTAGCAAAAGCTGTTGAGCTTAAGGCAAAAACCATCATAATAATTAAGCTTTTTTTAAACACTATTATCCTCACTCAAACAAAAAGCATAGATCGCGATAAATACTTGAAGCTTATCACTGTCCGGATCATCTTTCGTAATTTTTATATTACCAATCCTCATAAATTTATCCGCATATTCAATTTCATTTAAAAACTTACCCAACTCATGATACCCGCAATAGGCATCAATAAAAACCGGAATCTTAATAAAAAATGAACCTTGCGCATCCGTTGTTTTCTGAGGTTCGATCGCAGCAATCTTTACATCACTATTTTTCGCCAATTTTGAAATCAATTCCAAAAAAACCGGAAAATCTTTTTGCGCGGGCAGACTGGCTAAAAAATCACTATAGGCTTTACTTAAAGACTCTTCCTCTTTTTCTAAAATATCAAAATTTTTAATCCCAGCATCAAGATCATTAAGGATTTTTCGTTTATCGGTAATTTCTTTGGATAAATTCTGCATGTTCATCAGCTGCGGCAGAGTTAAAACCAAACAAACCACGACAATAGCCCCAAGAATAATCTGAAATATAGGAATTTTTATTTTTTTCAAAAATGAAATATCTACACTCATAAATTAATATCCGATTTAAACAGACAAAGTAAAGTAAAATCCATAACTTCTATTGAGGCAATATCCCGGCTAACAACTCCCTCTAATTCAATATTACTAAAATCCCTAATAAAATCATCGCTGGTTTTCAATCTTCTGATAAATTTACCGATAATACCCATTTCATCATGCGTAATCGAAACAACGCTTGCCCCGATTTTTAAATGATTAACCGAATTCCCCGGATAGTTAGGCTCAAGCAATGTATTAACTATTTTTCTTTCTAATGATATATTTCTCAGCCAAATACCCGGGAGGATCAACTCATCTAAAAAGTAAAGTTTTTTAGACCACAAAAAGCGATTATCCACCAATGGACTAAACATTGCATTTGTCGATTTTAAACTTTCCATTCTCCGCTGTAAAGCAATGATCTTTTGCTGTTCAGGAGCTAAACCTTTTAATCTTGTATTAAGCGCATTAAGCGTAATCGTCCGGGAAAGATTCATCCCTGTAACAATCAATAAAACGGCAAGCAAAACCGCGTTTGTACTAATAAGTATTAAATTTACCGGCACATTTTTTGCCGTTGATTTTTTCAATACTTTATATTCAGCTGGAAGTAAATTAATTTCTATCATTATTTAGCCTCTTAAAGCCAATCCAATCGCAACGGTTAAAAGCGGACCAGTTTCCACTATTTTCTCTCTGGGCAAAGCTTCATTAACCAATAATATTCTAGTTGGATCCCAAATTTCCACATCAACTCCGAGTATCCCGCTTAATACCTTACCAATTCCTTTAAATTTAGCCATACCGCCAGTTAAAAAAATCTTTTGGACAGGACCGCCCAGCTGACTTTCGCAATAATTGAACGATAATTGCATTTCATCAGATAAGGCATCGATAACCGGACGAATCGCGGTAATCAAATCTCCATATCGAGTCTGAGGATTATGTTTAAGCTCCTCCGCCTCTTCAACCGTCATTTCAAATTCCTCAATTATTGCTCTGGTGAAATTACTGCCACCAATCGGGACATCGCGATTAAAATGCGGAACATTATCTTTCAAAATCGTAGTACTAGTAATATCGGCGCCAATGTCCAAAACAGCAATAATCCCTTTATTTTCCTGGCTAATCAATTGAAAAGAATTCACAATCGCAAAAGAATCAACATCAATAACATTAGCTTTTAATCCAGCCCGAGCAAGAATATCCATCCGTTCTTTAATGATATTTTTTTTAACCGCAACCAGCATGACTCGCATCATTTTAGATTTTTTATCGGAATCATCGAGTATCTGACAATCAGAGTTGACTTCATCAACCCCGAAAGGAATATATTTCCCAATACCTAACTTAAGCGCTTTATCCAATTCCTCTTTGGTCATTTTAGGCATTTGAATATATCTTACAATAACCGCCTGTCCGGAAACTGAGGTATTTACTACCGGATTATTAATATTGGCATTTTTCATCGCTATTTTTATTGCGGCCGCAATGACATCATTATTGACCGGGCCAACAAAACGCTGCAGATCAAAGCTTACCAGCTCTTTGAGTTTGCTATTGGGTTTAGAACATAACTGAACAACCTTGACACTAGAATTGCCGATATCAAGGCCAACTTCAAATTTCGGCTTTTGTTTTAGAAATTTATTTAATAGATTTTTTATTTGTCCCATGGCTTTTAATTAATTCAAATCCTTAAAAAAGAGGCTTTTTAAATTTATTTATTGTTGGTTTAGTTTAACATATATCCATAAGCTATTCAAGACATATTTAAGTGCATACTGATAAAGATCTTAGCTCTCCGATTATTCACCACTAAAACATCTATATCCCAAACAATAATTCTCATTCAACAAGCTCAGCGATGGTTTGCTCATGCGTAACATTGCTGATTATGACCGGAAGTTTAAAATTTTTCAAATTTTTCGCTGATTTTACTTTAATCTGGACATAGTTATCAGCATACCCCATCCAGCATCCATCATAGCTTGATTCCTCAAAAAGCACAAAAGTTTTTTTATTAATCAATTTTTTGCGCAATTCAAAACTTGTCAAATTAGCAAGATCAACCAGTTTTTTCTTGCGAAGATCTTTGACTTTTGGATCAATCTGATCAGGCATTGTTGCGGCCTTTGTCCCGGGTCTGGGGCTATAAGGAAAAACATGTACTTTTAAAAAACCCGCTTTTTTCACAAAATCCAGCGTATTCTTAAAGTTTTCTTCGCTTTCTCCGGGAAAACCGACCATAATATCAGTGGTAAAACAAATATCGGAAACTTGATGCTTAATCTTTTTGATCTGTCTTAAAAACAAATCTCGGGTATAGCGTCGATTCATTTTTTTCAAGATCTGATCATCTCCGCTTTGCAAAGGAATATGCAGATGGGCGCACAACTTATCCGAGTTTTCTATTTGCTTGATTAATAAATCATCAACATGAATTAATTCCACAGAGCTTAATCTTAATCGCTGCAATTGTTTAATCGTTAACAACTGCTCAATCAAATAAGATAATCGGTTGTTTGTTTTTGGTGATTGAGCACTCCACATCCCCAGATTTATCCCGGTCAGAACTATTTCCTTAAATCCTTTTTTTGCCAGTCCAGCAACCTCTTGTTTGATAATTTCCAAATCTCTGCTTATTGGCAAACCACGCATGGAAGGAATAATACAATAAGTACAGAAATTATCACAGCCATCCTGAATTTTCACAAAAGCCCGGCTATGCCCCTTAAAATCATTGATCAAGTTTTTTTGCTCACAGCCATTCAAATTTACGGCATTTAATTTAGAAGCAATAAGGCTTTGTTTTTTTTCAGGGTTTAGATTGATTTGCTCAATAATTGTTAATTTATCTTCCTGTGGAATTACCTGATCAACTCCAGGCTGAAAGATAATATCAGGATTATTTTTCGCAAAACAGCCGGTAACAATAATTTGGGCAGAAGGATTTTTTTTATGTAAGGAACGCAGAAGATATCGACATTTACGATCAGCAGCAGCAGTAACCGTACATCCATTAATAATAAAATAATCCGGATTTTTATTGGTTTCGATAAAACCCTTGGCCAAAAATTGCTCTCGGATCAATTGGGTTTCATACTGATTGACTTTGCAGCCAAAGGTGTAAAACTTACAGGTTTTTACATTATTTTTCTTTTTGTTCAAAATCATCTAAAAAGCCAATTTCTTTTACGGTTATTTATAAGTCCAACTGACTTCATCAATATCCCGATTATAAACAGCAGTGCCGTATACTATTTTATCTAAGTCACGAAAACAAATCACCTTAATATTTATATCTTCCAATTCAGGATATTCCTGTTCAAGGCCTAAGATCATGTCCATGCCTAATTTTTTTACAATTAATATTGATTTTGTTTTTAATTTTAAATTGATTGTAAACGATAAAAATTTTTCACCAAAACGTAAATCCTCAACATCAAAATTCTGCTGATAATCCCGCCACCCATTAATAAATTCCAGCAGGTACAACTGACTTATTGGTTTTTTCTCTTCTGGCTTAACCGGAGCTTTTGAAGAAACCTGATAGATAACTACCACAAAAAAATACAAAAAAATCACAAGCAAAACTATCAGAAATTTCCGCTGTTCTTTTAAAACAAAATTCTTTGTTTTATAGAATAATCCATCAATTATTATTTTTATTGTAGTTTTATGTTTTCCATTCATAATTTAATACCGATAGTACCATAGTTGAGGCGGTTTCACACCTTAAAATATTTTTCCCCAAAGATACACAAATAGCACCATAATCACGCGCTAATGCTACTTCCTGTTCCGTAAAATCACCTTCCGGTCCAATTAAAACCAGTACAGAATCAGCTCTTTCTTTTTTTAAGACATCTTTTATAAAAACCACATCATCATGGATAGCCGCGATTAGGCATAAATCAAACTTATTCGCGTTTTTAGCAATTTGCTTGAATTTATGAATCGGAGCGATTTGCGGTACATATAAACAGCCGCACTGTTTAGCAGCTTCAATCGCGATTTTCTGCCAGCGAATAATTTTATCATTCTGCTTAAACAGCTCAGGTTTTACAATGGTCCGTTCGCTGATCAAAGGAATTACCCTATCCACCCCCAGCTGTGTAGCTTTGTCAACAATTGCCTCAAACTTAGATTGTTTAGGAATTGCCGCGGCCAAAGTAATTTTCGGTAACTGCGGTTCAAGATGCACTGATTTTTGAATTAGAATAACAGCTTGATCAGAATTAATTGATTCTAAAATACCATTATACTGATTACCTTTACCGTCCAGAGCAATAACCAGGTCATTGGGTTTTAGCCGCAAAACTTTATACGCATGCTTTGCTTCCGTTGCGGATATTAACACTTTATTGACTTTAAGATCAACAGTATCTACATAAAAACGATGCATTTTAGCCTCAAATCTTTAAATACTATTTACTGTGCTTAATATAAAAGTGGACGACAATCACTTGCCGTCCACTTTAAAAATCAGCCTAAAAACCGATTATTAAGGCCATACATGGTCTGGATGAGCACCAACCTTAGGACATGTTGCTAAATCAGGAGTCGTAGCTGTATTCACCACCAGCACATAAGAAGCGCCATCTTCTGCTGCATATGGACAATGTGGCTCAGCCGCAATATACTGCAAAGTCACAAGATCCCCTGCCATATATCCAACAGTATTCCATGGGCCCTCTGCATTTTCCCGAGCTTCATATGTTGCCATAGCAGAAGCCAAACCACGTAAATTTGCAATACAAACCTTTGTATTAGCATCTTCACGGACATCAGCAAATCTCGGCAATATAAGAGCAACTAAAATACCCAATATAGCAATTACAATCAAAAGTTCAATTAATGTAAAACCTTTTCTATTCATTACCATTCACCCCCCTCTTGTTTTACTGCTTTAAAATTAAGGCCATACATGATTTGTATAGCTACCGACATTTGGACAAGTCACCCGATCAGTCAAACTGCCACTGCTGGCTACTAAGGTATAACTGTCCGGAGAACTTTCACTATTTTCATATGGGCACCGCGGTTCAGCAGCCACATAACCCCAATTAACTAAATTAGCTACAATGTAAGGCGCTACTCCCCAATTAGCATCATCATTCTGTCGAGTTTCGTAAATTGCCATTGCTGAAACCAATCCGCGCATATTAGCAACACAGACCTTTGTATTAGCATCTTCACGAACATCAGCAAACCGAGGCAAAATAAGGGAAACTAAAATACCTAAAATGGCTATAACAATCAGCAGTTCGATCAACGTAAAGCCTTTTGTTTTCACCTTTTCCCTCCTTTTTTATATAGTATCTGCCTATTTTTGTCAAGCAATATGTTCAAGCTAATTAAAATAAAGCAATTAACATGCCAATTCTCTAGTTTTTTTCCTCGTCAAAGAACTGAAAAAACAATTATAAAATCTAGAAATTTCGAGTACAAACATACTCAATTAAACATATCTGAGTAAAACATTACTCAAATATAGCACTTTTCATCTATTTAATAACATTAACCAAATTAAACATCGGCAAAAATAAAGAAAGAGCAATCATGCCGACTATTCCTCCGATAAAAACCAATAAAACTGGCTCGATTATCGAGCTTAGCCGCTTGACCGTACTGTCAACTTCACTGTCATAAAAGTCCGCTATTTTATTTAAAATCGTATCTAAAGTACCGGATTCTTCACCAATTGAAACCATATGCCCCACCATAGGCGGAAAAATTTTATTATCTCGCAAAGGGCTAGCCATGCTTTCACCGCGATTTACATTATCGGCCACAATATTAACTATTTTGGCTATTGCCGCATTGCCCACAGTAGTCTCGACGATTCTTAAAGACTGAAGAATCGGCACACCGCTATTAATCAAGGTTCCCAATGTTCTGGCAAATCTAGAGATTCCGGCTTTTTTAATAATAGTGCCAAATATGGGAATTCTTAAAATAAACAATTCTATATTGTATTTGCCAGCTGAAGTTTTACGATATCTTAAAAAAAACACAATCAGCCCGACAAGCGCAGCGATAATAAAAAACCATTTTTCTCTCAGCCAATGACTGATTGTCAATAAAATTTGCGTAGGCAGAGGTAAAGCAACATCCATTGATTTAAATAATATTTCAAATTTAGGAAAAACCCCCATAACCAAAAACATGACCACCCCGGTTGTAATCGTAACAATCAAAATCGGGTAAGTCAAAGCGGTTTTAACATTCATACTAATTTCTTCGCTCTGCTCAGCAAACAAAGCTAATCTGCGCAATATTTCTTCTAAAGCACCTCCGGTTTCTCCGGCATTGATCATATTCACAAATAGAGTTGAAAATACTTTAGGATGTTTCTCTAAAGCCGAGGAAAAAGATATTCCTGATTCAACATCATCTCGAACTTTAATAATAACTTCCTGCAGTTTCTTATTTTCAACCTGCTGAGAAAGCACATTCAAACTTGTAACCAAGGTTAAACCTGAGCCGATCATTGTTGCCAGCTGATTATTAAAAATAACCAGATCCCGCGGTTTAACTCTGGCGAATTTTTCAAAAATATCCACATCCAAAGCACTTTGCTGCACGCGATCTTCTTTGATCGAGACAACAAAGTATCCCATCTGCCTAAGCTTATCGGCAACAATACTCCGATTAGGCGCATCCAATTTTCCGCTCAGCAGTTTTCCTTGTGCTTCCCGGGCTTTATACTCAAATACCGGCATTATTTAATCCTCTTCTTCCAACAAATTGGATCTTTTCATTTTATTAAAAAGACTTTTTCGGCTTATTTTTAAAAGCCGAGAAGCCTCTGTTCGATTCCAATTAGTTTTTTTCAAAGCTTTGATAATTATTTGTTTTTCCACATCATCAACAATATCTTTTACAGTATCAATCAATGACTTAGAGAAATCAACTGATTCTGTCGCAATCTTAATTTCATTATCCAGACACTGAATATAAAACGGCAGATCATGTTTAGTAATTATATCTTTTTCCGCTAAAACTATCGCCCGCTGCAGAACATTCTCCAATTCACGAATGTTCCCCGGCCATGAATATTTCATCAAAAGCTCCATTGCTTCCAGAGAAATATGCTTGATCGCTTTATTTAATTCCTGATTAAATTTATGCATAAAATATTCAAACAATAAAGGTACATCCTCGCGCCTCTGCCGCAGTGCCGGCAATTGAAGATTAACCACATTGATCCGATAATAAAGATCTTCTCTAAATTCACCTTCCTTGACCCCTCGAAATAAGTCCTTATTTGTCGCGGCAATAATCCGCACATCAACTTTAATCGGCAAGGTCGACCCTACTCTTTCAAATTCTTTTTCCTGCAAAGCTCTTAATACTTTAGCCTGGGTTGATAAACTCATATCACCGATCTCATCAAGAAAAATTGTTCCGGTATTTGCCGCTTCAAATCTACCGATCTTCTTAGCTGAGGCATCGGTAAACGCGCCTTTTTCATGGCCAAATAATTCACTTTCTAAAAGACCATCAGGAATTGCCGCGCAGTTTATTTTGACAAAAGGTTTATCTTTTCGAGCGCTGTTAAAATGAATTGCCCGGGCAGCCAGTTCTTTGCCTGTGCCGCTTTCTCCTTGGATTAAAACAGTTACTTCGCTATTTACCACTTTCTTCATTATCTCAAAAACTTCCAGCATTTTACCGCTACTACCGATTATCTCATCAAAATCATAGCGTTTATGCAATTCATCTTTTAGCTGTTTATTTTCTTGATTAAGTCTTGAACACTCTAATGATCGGCTAATAATTAGCCGTAATTCATCAATATCAAAAGGCTTGGTAAAATAATCATAGGCACCTTTTTTTACCGCCTCAATCGCGATTTTTTGAGCCCCATAAGCAGTAATAATAACAATTTGTTGATCAGGGCTTATTTGTTTGATCCGCGAAAGCACTTCAAAACCATCAATCCCCGGCATCTTAACATCCAAAGTAATTAAATCAAATTTATCCGGCTGATAAAGCTCCAAGGCCTGTTCTCCCGAAGTGGCAGAAACAATATCATAGCCCTCTTTCTTCAAAGTTTCCTCAAGTAAAAAACGAAAACTTTGATCGTCATCAACAACTAAAATTTTTGCAGACATACTTATCCTTTTAATATTTTAACCGGAAAACTAATAATAAATTTCGTGCCTTTATTAATTTTACTTTCAACATCTATCTTACCCTTATGTGTTGCTATTATCTGATGGGTTATGGTTAAACCCAATCCTGTACCACCCTGCTTAGCGGTAAAAAACGGATCGAATATTTTTGTTAGATTATTCGGGCTAATACCCAAACCCGTGTCAGCAAATATGACTTTTGCTATTTTTGTATCCGGTTTATACTCAGTTTTAATTGTCAGGTTTCCTTCATTTTCCATGGCGGAAAAAGCATTCATAATTAAATTTAGAAATGCCTGTTGGAGTTTTTTTGAATCCGCCGGGATTAAAGGTAAATCCTCGGAATACTCTTTAATGATTTTAATATTTTCTTTTTTACTGTCATGTGAGGCTAAAAGCAAGGTTTGATCAATAACTTCATTTAAATTTAATTCAACAAAATTCACTTCCAGCTCAGAATCATCCGGACGAGCAAAACTTAAAAGTTCTTCGACAACTTTATTTAGACGATCAACTTCTTTGACAATCACTGCCGCGTAGGAAATCTTCTGATCATCTGCCTTTAAATCTTCCGCCAGTAGCTGAACCAATCCTTTAATCGAGCCTAAAGGATTTCTGATCTCATGCGCTATTCCGGCAGCAAGACTACCCACAGCCGCTAATCGGTCAGCGCGGCGCATTTGTTCTTCTAAATGTTTAATATGCTCTAGATCTTTAAAGGTAACCACTATACCCAAAAAAGTATTTTTTTTATCTCTTAATAAAGAGGTCGTTATTCCTATGGGAATTTTTTTCCCATTCAAAGAATAAATATTTATTTCTCGCGATGAGCTAGTTTGTCTTTGTTCAAGTGTATCTTTGATAATTTTAGTTAAATCCGAATTTTTACTGTCCAAAGGAAAAACTTCAAACACAGATTTACCGACAATTTCTTCTGAATCATAACCTAAGATTAATTCAGCTGAACGATTAAATGTGGCAATCATTCCCCGCATATTAATCGTTATAACTCCACCAGTCATACTGTCGATTATATGTTCATTCAAGGAAGAGACCATCGCATTGAACGATTTGCCCAAAGCCCCGATCTCATCTTCAGTATTAACCTGTACAGTTCTCGATAAATCACCCGTTGCCACCTGTTGAGCATTGAAAGTAAGTTTTTTAATCGGGATGGTAATAGCATAAGCCAAAATTACTCCAAAGATGCCTGAGGCAATAGAAGAAAACCAAATCTGTTTGCCCAGAATAAACATAACTTTATTAAAAATAGCGACATCTTGGGAATCATCAACCAGATTTTTAACATTACCTTGTACAATATAATAAGAGAAAATCTGTGCGCCAAAAACAAGAATAACAATCAGCAGAGGAATGGCAATCATCAGATTTGTTCTCACTCGTTTTTTGAGTGAGTTCGGTCTTAGCATATCCGTATCCTATCCTTTTGCTTCTTCAGCAGTTGCCCGCAAAACTTCTTCGACAGTTGTAACTCCGTTTAATACTTTTTGAAAACCATCTTCTCTTAAAGTCTTCATACCGTGTTTTTTTGCTTCTTCGGTTAACTCTGCGGTAGAAGCATGTCTAAGAATTAATTCTCTGATCGCATTATTAACAATCATCATCTCATAAATCCCGATTCTGCCTTTATACCCAGTTCCGCCGCAGAGATCACATCCCGCGCCTTTATAAAAAGTATAACCCTCAGCCTTGGGTTCCAAATTCAAACCATGCAAAACATCCGCATCCGGAGTAAACGGCTGTTTACAGCCAGGACAAATAGTTCGAATCAAACGCTGGGCAAGGATTCCGGTTACAGCTGAGGCAACCAGGAACGCGTCAATTTTCATATCAATCAACCGAGTTATGGTTGAGGGAGCATTATTGGTGTGAATTGTGCTTAAAACTAAATGTCCGGTCAATGCCGATTGAATCGCGATTTCCGCTGTTTCCATATCACGAATTTCTCCAATCATAATTACATTGGGATCCTGACGCAAAAAACTGCGCAAACCCGCGGCAAAAGTTAATCCGGCTCGCGGATTTATCTGGACCTGATTGATCATCTTAAGTCTGTATTCAACCGGATCTTCGACAGTAAGAATATTTTTTTCAATTGTATTTATTGTATTTAAAGCTGAATATAAGGTTGTGGTTTTTCCGCTGGATGTCGGGCCAGTCACTAAAAGCATACCATAAGGCCGATGAATTAAATCCTGCAGCTGAGCAAGATTTTCCGGCAAAAACCCCAGTTTATCCATATCAACAACTACCATAGCTTGATCCAAAACACGCAAAACTATCTTCTCCCCTAAAACCGTGGGCAAAGTAGAAACCCGCAAATCAATTTCTCGACCTTCAAACAGGAATTTAAACCTTCCATCCTGAGGAATTCTTTTTTCGGAAATATCCAAACCAGATACAACTTTTATCCGGGAAATAATCGGTAATTGAACTTCCTTCGGATATGTTTTAAGTTCCATAAGAAATCCGTCTATCCGACAGCGGATCCTTACTTCTTGTTCATCCGGCTCGATATGAATATCTGTTGCTCTGGCTTGAACAGATAATTGAAGAATTTCATTAACCAGATCAATTATTTCCGCTCCGCCCAATGCTGGAACTTCTTTGTCTTCAGATTGATGCCGCGTATATTTATCAGTAGAAACAATACTCTCGGGTTCAGCTGTATCGCTCAAATTTAAATTATATGCTTTATCAAATATTTTGAGTAATTTAGTTCTTGAGCAAATTACTGGATCTATGCGTGAGCGGGTTAGCTGGGAAACTTCATCGATCGCAAAAACATTAAGCGGATCAGACATGGCAATAGTCAGACTATCCCCCATTTTATCAATGGCAATCAATTCATATCTGCGGGCGATTTTTTCCGGAATAAGATTAACTACATCCGGCTTCAAATTGTAACTTAAAATATCAATATGAGCAAGGTCAAGCTGACGGGCTAAAGCAATGATCATTTGCTCTTCACTAAGAAAACCAAGATCAATCAAAGTCTGACCTAAACGCGAGCCAGCTTTTTTTTGTTCTTCCAAAGCCCGCTGTATCTGCTCTTCGGAAACCAGGCCTTGCTCAACCAGATATTCCCCCAGCAGCTTTTTTCTTACTTTATCAGCTGCCATGGGCAGAAGCCTCCTTTAATTTTATTATGCGCCGCTTTAAGCCTTCCGGATCACGCGCTTTAATAAAAGCATCTTCTTCATTAACTAAATCATTATGCACAACCTCAGCCAAGGCCATATCCACACTCTGCATCCCCAGTTTTAAACCAGTTTCTAAGGACGAATAAATCTGAAAAGTTTTAGCATCGCGAATAAGATTTCTAATCGCCGGAGTAACCACCATTGTCTCAATAATCGGAATCCGTCTTTGTTTATCTTTGCTAATAATCAATTGCTGGCATATAACCCCCTGCAAAGCCAAAGAAACCTGAATCCGCACTTGCTGCTGCTGATAAGGCGGAAAAACATCGATTAGTCTGTCTACTGTCTGAACGGCATCAGTAGTATGCAATGTGGCTAAGACCAAATGCCCGGTTTCCGCAGCGGTAATCGCATGAGAAATCGTTTCTAGATCGCGAAGTTCACCAACTAAAATAACATTAGGATCCTGCCTTAATACATATTTCAAAGCGCTGCCAAATGACTTAGTATCAGTTGATACTTCTCTTTGCTCAATAATGCTGGTTTTATGAGAATATAAATATTCAATCGGATCTTCGATGGTTATAATATGCGCTTTTCTTCGGGTATTAATCAAATCAATCATTGCGGCAATTGTCGTAGATTTACCTGATCCAGCTGCTCCAGTAACCAAAACTAAGCCTTTTTCCAGCATAGCAAATTCATTAACAATAGGCGGTAAACCTAGTTCTTCAGCATTTTTAATTTCCAAAGCCAGCCGGCGAAAAGCAATTCCAATACTGCCGCGCTGCATATGCAGATTAACCCGAAAACGTCCAATCCCAGCAATCCCGTAAGAAAAATCAAGATCATTATCTTTCTCAAATTCATTTATTTGATCTTGATTAAGCATTTGATAAGCATAATCTTTAGAAATCTGAGGCATAATTTTGCCAGCTTGTTCTAAAATAGTAAGGTCTCCATTTATCCGCAATACAGGAGGAACACCACAGACAATATGCAGATCAGAAGCATTACGCTGTGTAGTTAACTGTAAAAGTTCTTTTAATTCCATAATTATAGTAGCATCCTTTTTAAAAGTTCAGGTTTATTCGAATATGTGATCGCGTCTCCGATTCTAATTAAGCGAGCTTTACACAAATCAGCCAATGACTGATTCATACTCAGCATTCCATCTTTAGCCCCGGTTTCAATCATTGAATAAATCTGATGTGTTTTCTTTTCCCTGATAAGATTAGCCACGGCCGGAGTTACACTCATGGCTTCAATCGCGGCCACCCGTCCTTTTCCATCAGCAGTCGGAATTAATCTCTGAGAGATAACACCTTGCAAAGCCAAAGAAGTCTGCAAACGAATCTGCGACTGTTGTCCTTCAGGAAAAACATCAATAATTCGATCAATGGTTTGTACCGCATCATTTGTATGCAAAGTAGCAAAAACCAGATGTCCGGTTTCCGCGGCAGTGATCGCGGTTGAAATTGTTTCCAGATCACGCATTTCACCAACAAGAATCACATCAGGATCTTCACGCAAAGCATCCCGCAAAGCCAAAGAACATGAAGGTGTATCAGAATAAACTTCTCTTTGATTAACAATGCTTTTTTTATGAGGATGTAAATACTCAATCGGATCCTCAATAGTTATAATATGACAGGCTTGTTCTCTATTAACTAAATCAATCATTGCCGCAAGGGTTGTTGATTTTCCTGAGCCGGTTGGCCCGGTAACTAGAATCAAACCCCTTTGTTTTCGCGCTAATTCAGCAACTATCAAGGGAACGCCCAGTTTTTCTAATGAAGGGATTTCAAAAGGAATAAATCGCAGCGCCGCGGCCAAATAACCTTTTTCATAAAAAACATTAACTCTGAACCGAGCAATATAGCTGTAGGTGAAATCAATGCTTCTTCCGTCCTCCAGCTTTTCTCGATGTTCATCGGTCATCATTTTATTAACAAGTTGTTCAACATCGTTGGCTGTCAATGGATCAGTTTCTGTTGACATTAATCTGCCATGTATCCGCAACATCGGAGGCAATCCTACTGTAAGATGCAGATCTGACGCGTTTTTTTCAATTGACATACGAATAAGTTCAAGAATTTCCATACTCTTAACTCTTTTCTATCTTATACTGCATAATCAAAGTCCTAAGCTCGCCAACCAGATCATTTAATTTACGAATTAAAACCAGCGCTTCATCCTGACTGATCTTCTTATCTTTAAGATTAGTATATAAGGTATCCGTTATTGCCGAAAGAGCCGTAATCAACTTGCGGTCTTTAGCAACCAACAAATGCATATTATCGACAACGGAGTTGAATGCTGAGGAAAGATTTTTCAATTCATCATCTCTGCGCAAATGCACATTGCTGGTCAAATCACCCCGGACAACCTGAATTGCTGCCTGTTGTAAACGATAAACCGGGCCAGCTATTTTGTGAGAAAAAATAATCGCGGCAAAAATTGAAATGAGCAGAACAATTGGGATTTCAAACATAAACAGAACGTTCATATTATGCAGAATCTGATCAATAACTATTTGAACTTGAGAGCTTACGCCTTTTTCCACTGCAGCCCAAATTGACAAATTAACTGTCAATACAACCAAAGCAGAAATTGCCAGGATTACCAGAATTAAAAAACCGACAAACTTTAATTGAAACTCTTTTTGAATTAAAAATTTTCTACGCACAAAAAACTCTTTGAGCGCCATTTGCCCCTCCTTTGGTCACATTAAGCTATTAGCTAAGTATACTTATCCTTAAGTATTGATAAACCTTGACTCTATTTACAGTTGAGACTTTTGTTAGACTTAGAAACAGGTTAACATATACAGTTAAGCTTGTCAATACAACTCTACAGTAAATTAATAAACTATCCGTCAATAAATTCTTTGGCCCAAAGTTCAAACATTAATAATGTATACAATTTATAGCCATTATCTGTTTTTCCGGCAATGTGTTCGTCTAGAATCTGCTTAAGGTAATTTTGCTTAAAATAGCCTCGATCAATACAAGCCTTATCCAGCAATTGATCATACGCGTAATCTTTTAGTTCATGGCGAAACCATTGGCCTATCGGAATGGCAAAGCCCTGTTTTTTTCGATTAATAATATCTTTTGGTAAAGAATCAGCCAGCGCTTTTTTTAAAATAAATTTATTTTGGAGATTATGTAATTTTAAATCATGGGGTATTTGGCTAGCATATTCCATAAATTTATGATCCAAAAATGGAGCGCGAGCTTCTAAAGAATTAGCCATTGAAGCTATATCCATTTTAACTAATAGATCATTGGGTAAGTATGTATCTATATCTACTTGTCTGGTAGCATCACTAAAATCATTAGATTGTATTTGTAAATAGGCATTTTGTAAATACTCCAAATCAGTATTTATATTTAATTCTGAGAAAAAATCAGAATTTAAAAGATATTTTTTCTGTTGCTGATTAAAACAAGCAATCCAATTAAGATAACGTTGCACCGGGGGATATTCCAGTCCGCTAAAAAACCTTTTTATCTGCCATGACTTGCTCCGGATATCATTCCCATCAGGAAGCAATCCGATTGCCGTGCGGGAAATCAGTTTACACAAAAAGCGCGGTAAACAATCAAAAGCTTGAGCAACCTTAGTTGCTGTATAGCGATAATAGCCATTAAAAGACTCATCTCCGCCATCACCGCACAAAGCAACTTTTATATGATTAGCGGCAAATTTAGCGATATAGTAAGTCGGAATGCACGAATAATCAGCATAAGGTTCGCCGTAATGGCTGATTAATTTTGGCATGATTTCAATTGCTTTTGGTTTGATGATCAACTCATGATGTTCTGTAGAGAATTTTTTTGCGATTATCCGAGCATATCCCAGTTCATTATACAGTTTATTTTCAAAACCCACGGAAAATGTTTTGATATTTGAGCTGTATTTACTCATCCGGCTGACAATCGCGCTGGAATCTATGCCGCCACTTAAAAAAACTCCCAAGGGAACATCACTGGCTAAGCGTAATTTAACAGCTTGATCAAGCTGCTCAATAATTCCCTGTTTGTAATCTTTCAGGCTTTTCCGCCGGTCAACCCGAGGCTGCAAACTCCAATATTTTTTAATTTCCAGCTTTCCGTTTTCTACCACTAAATAATGTGCCGGCAATAATTTTTTAATGTTTTTAAACATTGTTTTTGGCGCCGGAACATAAAGAAAACTTAAATAAAGATTTAGCGCTTCAGGATCAATTTCCCTTTTTATCCATGGACAAATTAAAAGTGACCTTAACTCTGAAGCAAAAACAAACTGCTTATCGTCATGCCAGTAAACTAAAGGTTTTTGCCCCATACGATCACGGGCAATAAATAATTTATTTTTCTTTTTATCCCAAAGCGCAAAAGCAAACATTCCTCTTAAGTAATCTAAAGCCTGCTCCTGATACTGCTCATAAAGATGAACGATAACTTCTGAATCAGAATTTGTAGAAAAAACATGGCCTTGCTTTTCCAGCAGATCCCGCAATTCTCGATAATTATATATTTCCCCATTTACAATCAGCCATATTGTTTTATCTTCATTACTAATCGGTTGTTGTCCGCTCTTTAGATCTATAATTGAAAGCCGTCTGTGCCCTAAGCCGATTTTTTGATCGATATATTTGCCAAAAGAATCTGGACCGCGATGCTCCAGTTTATCAGACATCGCCTTAATCAAATTCTCATCAATTTTTTGGCCTTTATAATTAAGAACTCCGCATATCCCGCACATTGTTTACCTTTATCTAGGTTTACTATTTATTATTTGATCTGTGTAATTATATTTTTAAGTTTTATTTTATTAATCTCAAAAGAATAATTATTTTCTACTGTCTTTCTTCCCGCCGCTCCCATATTCTGCCTAAGTTTTTGATCATTTATCAGCAATGTTAGTTTCACTAACCATTCAGTTTGATTTTTAGCGAGAAAACCATTATTCCCATCTTCAATAATCTGATTATATACACCAACAGCGGAACAAACAGTGGGGATAGAACAGGCCATATATTGCAAAGCTTTTAATCCGCATTTCCCCCTGCCCCAAGCATCATCCGCCAAAGGCGCGATCGCAATATCAAATTTCTGGACTTGCGCTACTTCGCTATTCATATCCCAGGCAATATTCAGGATATCCAAATATTTGTCTTTGCTTTTAAAAACAGCATCACTGATTATATGCAGACAAATAGCCTGTTTTTGCGCAAGCTGTTTAAATACCGGCGCAAGCATCTCCAGATAAAAAAGATTATGTCTGGTCCCAATCCAGCCGATTATAATTTTTTCCTTTCCCAGAAGTGCCTGCCGATCAGATTGATTTAAAGATTTAACATTTTTTATCCATACTTGAGTATCCACTGCCGTAGGAATTAATTCTACCTGTTTATTAAACTGCAAAGCATATTCTTTCAAATAATCATTACCGACAATTACCTGACGGCTCAAACTAATTATTCGCGGAATTGCCTGCTTATCTTTTAAGAAATAAAACAGTTTATTTCTTTGCGGCGGAATCAAAAATATCGCGTCATCAAAATCAAATATAATATTTTTATGAATTCGAGAGATCAGAATCTCAAATAAAGGAAAAATTTGCGGCAAGATCTCTCTTTGGATAAACACAATGTCATATTTTTTAACTCTCGATAGATCATATATACGTTTGATAACAATCAATGGCAATAATAAAATCTTTTTTAAGATATTACTATTCTGATAAAAAAATTTATAACAAGATTGCGGCAATGCAGGACTGAGTGTGCATTCAATACCATTGACTCTCAGATAATCAATGTACTGATAAACCCGGTATCGACTGGCCGGACCGATTTGACGGGTTTGAGTTAAAAATAATACTTTGATTTTATTTCCCATTTTTCAGCATCGATTCATAAAGTTTAAGCGTTTTTCTCGCTGTTTTTTCCCAAGTAAAACTTTGAGCTATTTTTAATCCTTTGGCAATCAAAATTTGGGCTAAATTCTGATTGTTCAGGATATCAAGCAAAGCCTGAGTGATTTTCTGTTGATTATCCGGATCAATCAATATCCCGGCATCCTGTACAATTTCCGGCATTGAGGAAACATGGGACGCAATAACCGGAACCCCGCAAGCCATTGCTTCTAATATTGGCAACCCAAATCCTTCATACAATGAAGGTAAAACAAAAACCTTAGCAGCATTAAGCAAACAAATCACATCTGACTTAGGCGTATAACCAGTAAAAATAATCCTCTCTCTGATTCCCGAAAGCCTGGCAGTGTTCAGGATTTCATCATACATCCAGCCTTTACCGCCGGCAATAACCAGCTGCATATCCTTGCCCGCTTCCACAACCTGCTTAAATGCTCTGATCAGGCAGCTGATATTTTTCCGCGGCTGAAGAACTCCCACAAACAAAATAAATGGCAAAGTTATTCCATGTTTTTCACATACTAAATCAATTTTTTCTTGACTAACCCCGGGTTTAAAATCATCTTCTACCCCATGATAAATAACTTCGACCTTTTTGGGATCAACTTTATAATAATCGATAATATCTTTTTTAGTTGATTCAGAGATAGCAATAATCTTTTCAGCTTTTAATACCGCATGCCGAGTAAACTGCTCACACCGCCATTTAACTGAGGTTTTAAAGTAATCAGGGAATTTAAGAAAAGCCAAGTCGTGAATTGTAACCACAGTATGTTGCGGACAATTAAACGGGACTTTATGACCTGTGGGCACATGCAATAAATCCGGCTTGACCCGAATCAGTTCCAGCGGAATCCGGCATTGACTCCAAAACGAACGAATCAACGGACTGGCAAGCTGCTTATACTTAAAATTATTTTGTTTAACCAGACTATCTTTATTTGCTGGATTTTTAACATACAAGGTATAATCATTTTTTTGATCAATTAAAGCCAGAGCGCGAATTAAATTATCCGCGTAATTGCCCATACCCACTTTATTATTCAGATTTGCTTCCAATGCGTCAATAACTATATTCATTTATTTTTCCATATTTTTTAAGAATTTATTATAGCATTCTTCTATCCGGCAAACTTTTTCCTTGATTAAGTAACTTTTCTTAACCTTATTTTTGCCTGATTCACCCAAACGCAGCCTATATTCTTCATCAGAAAGCAAACCAATTATATGCTTAGCTAACTCTTGAAAATTGCCGTTTGAAAACAATACCCCTGTAATATTATCCTCAACCATTTCGGGAATACCTCCTACCCGAGAAGCTACAACAGGCTTAGCTAAAGCCATAGCCTCCAATATCACTGTAGGACATGCATCCATAATTGAACTCAATACAAGCAAATCAACACTTTTAATTATACTCAACACATCCTCACGAAACCCGGTAAAAGAAAGATTACTTTCAATATCCAATTCTTTAACAAGCAACTTAAGATTATTCAAATAAGAATAACTGCTGCCTAATCGCGCCTGTTCCTCACCAACTATAATAAATTTCACATCAGGAATATTTTTTAAAACCTCAGCCGCTGCTCTGATAAAAACATCAAAACCCTTTTCAGGAACAATCCGTCCTACCGCAGCCACTAGCAACCCTTTTTCTTTCAGATTAAAATCCATTCTTATTTTTTTAATATCAGCCGGTTGAGAGATCTCTTCTGGATCAATACCGTTATTTATAACAACAATTTTTTCCTCTTGAATATTGCCTTTAAGCAAACATTCCTTAGCCGCCAAAGATACAGCAATCACAATATCCGCAGAAGATACTGACCACTTTGAAAATTTAGTATAATCATCCCAATTTATTATATCGTGAAAATGGCAGATATTAGCTGTACGAGTAAGCTTTGCTGCCCAAGCGCAATAATACTGTGCCGGCCGCGTAAAAGAATGCACTATTAAAGGCTTATATCTGACTATCTGCCTAAATAAATTAATGATCGACCGAATGTGCGGGAAAGGATTTTTTCTTTGGAATGGCCCTAATGCGACAATTTGCGTTTGTACGCCAATCTGTTTTAAACGCTGGTTCAAGCAGCCATCATCGGGAACAATTACAACAGGGGAAAATTTATTTTTATTAAGATGCTTAAGAACTTTTAAAAGATAAAGTTCTGCTCCGCCGATTACTGTTGTATGCACTACAAATAATATTGTCGATTTTACCGGAATATTTTTTTCTTTAACGGTCTTTTTGAAAAATAAATTTTTTTTAACAATTAAATTCCGATATATCTTTTTCCCAAATAATGAAAAAACAAACGCGGCGATAAATTTAAGATTTGTCGGCACTGCCTTTAATGCACGCAGAATATATTTTCTTCCCTCCCTCATTTGCCCTAGTTGGCAAGACAAAGTACCGATATTATACAAATATTTGCCGAGAAGTCCCTTTTGCCCGGCTATATCATTATAATATTTTTTAAAAATCAATTTTTCTGATTCAAGTAAAGAATTTAAATTCAACGAAATACTATTTTTCGTTAAGCAATATTTGACCAGCGGCTCCGGGATATGCGCGAACAAATAATATTTTGAAATGCGCATTAAAAGCTCTAAATCCATATGCCTTTGTAATTTCTCATCAAACAAACCGACTTTATTAAAACATTCCCGTCTGATTATTACAGAAACAAGCCCCAACCCCATCAACTTACCTGCCAAAGCCTGTTGATAAATAATCCCGTTTTCCGGAGTTATCCTGGGCATAGACACATATTCATCAGCAATGCCGTTGCCAACCTTCCACATATCACAATATACTACCCCAACATCCGCAGAAGATTTCTCAAAAACCGCCATTTGCTTTTCCAATTTATCCGGCAGCCATTGATCATCACTATCTTGAAAAGCAATAAACTCCCCTTTTGCTACTTTAATACCTACATTTCTAGCTCTTGCAGCCCCGCCATGTTTTTCCAAAAACATAAAAGTTATATTTTCATTTTTATAATTTTGGGCAATATCATGCGTTTTATCCGTAGACGCATCATCAACAACGATAATCTCAAAATTATCAAATCCCTGAATAAGCACACTATCTATAGCCCTAGGCAATAAATCCATCCGATTATACGTAGGGATAATAATACTAATCTGGGGAAATTTATTATTCAGATTCATTAGCTTAACTCATTCTATTTTATTGATAATACCAGGTTCTAAATATCATATGGATAAAAATCATCAGAAACCGCTTAGAGACAATCAAGCAAAATCATTACTATTTAATTAACAATTAGAATTAAAATAACTATATTTTTTGGATATTTCAAGAAATTCATTGTATTTCATTTTACAAGACTGAGAAGCCAGACATAAAACATATATTTAATATCAAAGGGAGATAAATCCAAAGCCATTTCCAAATATTTCCGGCTTTTAGTTTTATTATTATTTTTATAAAAACTGCGGCCTAAAATATAATAATATTTTGCCAGCAGTTTAGGCTGAAGCGAAAAATCCTTTAGGAATTTTTTTATAATCCGTTCCAAAGCTTCATTAAAATCATTAGATCTTTCGGATATCGCGTCTGACGTTTTATACACCAGGACTAAAGGCTGATTAATGTAAAAAAACTTGTATTTTTTAGATAAGCGCAGCCAAAGCTCCCAATCCTGTAAGCAAGGCAGTTTTTCATCAAATATCCCAACTCGTCGCAAACAGCTCCTACGAAACAAAACATGCAGCGTCACAAAATTTCCAAATAAAAGATTTTTATAAATATTTCCGCTACGTTTAAGCCCAAAACTCCTATCAGGAAAAAAAATTTTTCTTTTTGCTTGAACCCTCCAAATCGCGGAATAAACCAAGCCCAGATCATCTGGCGCGTTTTTTAAGACCTTAACCTGCTTTTCCAGTTTTTCTTTTAACCAGACATCATCGCTGTCCGCAAAAGCAATAAACTCACCAAAAGCGATTTTCAGCCCCTCATTTCGGGCAAAAGCAGCCCCATTATGCTTACTTAAGAAAATATACTTAATTCGCGGATCATTAAACCCAGATATGACCGAGGCTGTCGCATCGTTCGAACAGTCATCAATCACAATTAATTCAAAATCAGGATAAGTTTGGTCCAAAATACTTTTAACCGCGCGGGAAATCAACCCCGCACGATTATATGTGGGAAGGATAATACTAACCTTGGGAGCTTTACTTTCGAGGTTCATATATAAAATACCTATATTGCTAAAGCCTGCTCTATAATCATAACGGGAATATCATCCTTTATCGGAAAAGCCAGCTTACACTGCTGACAGATAAGTTTATCTTGCTTTAATTCAACTGACTGTTTACAAACCGGACAAGCCAGTATTTCCAGCAATTCTTTACTAATCATCAGATACCTCCTTTATTATTTCCGCACCATTGAATAAGTATACCAAACCACCAATGCAGCTCAGAATTATCATTTGAGCAAAATATAGAATAGAAAGAGCTAGCGCCTGCTCCGGAGCGATAAATTCTTTAAAAAAATAAACAAACGCGCCCTCTCTTATTCCTAAGCCATTTAATGATGGCAAACAGCTGATCAGGCTGACAACAGGAATCAAAATAAGAAAAATCGGCAAAGCTAAATCAATATTCAAGGTTTTAGCCAAGCAAAAAGCATAAACCGCCATTAATCCATGAGATAAACAGGAAAAACTAAACCCAAGCAACAAAGCTTTTGATCCGCGGTATAAATTTATTGCCTTGGATATATTTAATATTTTTTTCTTAAGCCTAATAAAAACTCTTAATCCCAGCAACCATCCCCAAACATTATTAGCAATCCGAAAATAAATCAAGCATATAGCCGATATTAAAAACAATAAACTCAGCAAAACAATTGATTTTGCCGCTATACTATTGATCAACTTTCCCCAAAACATTACCGCTATTGCTGCGAATACGATCAAAGCGGCAAGGCCGATAATCCGGTCAATAAGAATTGCCGAAAACGGCCTAGTATAATCCCCTGAGCGTCTTTTCACATAATAAATCTTAGCTACGTCCCCACCAACAGTTGAAGGCATGAAATTATTAAAAAAATACCCTATTAAGTTCAACTTAATTGTTTCATGGAGCTTAAAATAAATCCCCTGGACTGACAAAAAACATTGAAGCCGCAAACTGGATAGCAAAACAAGCGGCAGAATAAACAATATTGAGAAAAAAAACAAAGGAACATTAACTTTTTTAATGACTTGAAGCAAATCATCCAGCTTATCGCGCATCAAGAAAGCTAAAAAACCAAGCAAAGCTACACTAATAAAAATTCGCGATAAAGCGAATATTGATTTTCGATTCATAAACATCCCTGTGTTTAATCAAATTAATCAAAAATTAAATATGGAAACCATATATTTAAAGTTAATTATATCATAGCATTGAGTAAACTTATAGATTTTTATCGAAGTAAATAAAGAGATTTGTATTGAGCTGATCAGTAAATTAAAGTATTCTATTACTGTTTAAAGTTGGCTTTGACCCGTCCAAGGTGAAAAAGATTGTATTATTCTCAAGTAAAAAACTTTTTCTTCCAGTCTTACCTGATTCGAGCGGGAAAGCCCATACACGGTAATTTTCAAATATTTTCTCGTATTGAATTTTATAAATCTTTTTAATTTTCGAATATAATTCAGATTCTATGCTTGAATTATTATCTAATATCAGTGTATTTAAATCCAAAGGATACTCTACTTTATTTTGTTTTTCAATCCGGCAGAAATCACGAATCTTACGCAGAAACAAGACAACATTTTGCTCATTCAGATTAATTATTTTTTCATCTTTCTCTACCAAAAAATCATTCCACTCGCTTTCTAATTGACGATCTATATTGGATTGATCAATCTGCTCCCCTTCTGCTCTGAGCTCAGCCTTCCACTTATCAATTTCTTTTTGTCTTAGTTTCTTTAGATTATCCGGGTCTTTTAATAACAACTCTTCCCACCTTTGCATTTGAGCTTCAGACATATCGGCATTTTTTTCCACTAGCAATTGCAGCTGTTTCAGCTCAGATCTTTCAGACTCAGTTAATCCGGCAAACACATTAAGCACAAAAATAAACGACAAAAGCGCAGTAGAACAGATAATCCTGACCAAAACCTGATTAAATCTCACCAAAACACTCCTTTTTAATAAACTTTATTTTTAGATGAATCAGCCCAAGTCTCAAACAATTCAAGATTTTCTTTAAGCAATACATTTTTAACCAAGCTTATCCGACTTGCACCATATTTCTTCATTTTAAGATTAGATATTGCCAATTCATTAAAACCAACTTTTTTCGCATCTTTTATACTAGAGCCATAAACAATCATTGAAATTCCAGCCCAATGAATGGCCGAAAAACACATGGGACAAGGCTCGCATGTCGAATAAATCACAGCCCCTTTTAAACTTATTGATTTATTCTTTTTGCAAGCAGCTCTAATCGCAACAATTTCAGCATGCGCTGTAATATCAGTAGTTCTCCACACTTTATTATGCGCAATTGCCAGAATCTGATCATTATTGACTATACATGCCCCAAAAGGAGTCTGGCCCTGACTTATGCCTCTTTTAGCGCACTTTATTGCTTTAAGCATATAATATTCATTTTGTGAATTATCTGACATTTTTCTCTTTCAAACCTGGATTTAAGTCAATTAGTAAAATTCAATTAATTATCCCGATATCTCTTATTCATCATTATTAATAAATATCACAAACCGGGCATCGCCAATCCATCTCTGCCATCCGCTCAGGATGTTTCTCAGACTTAAGATTTATTCCGCCGAAATCATGGTAAGCAGTACATTCTTTTTGAAAAGCTTCTTGAGCGTTTTTAGTAACAGAATACTTGAAAAACAAACAATCACTCTTTCTAAAAACCCAGTCCTTGAGCTCATTGTTTAAATTCACATCTGACCTTCCAATATAAATCACAACAAAATCAACATCTGAAATATAACCTAAAGCAAATGCTCCTGGAGTCCTAAACGGAACAACTTCATCTATTTTATCCGGTATAAGCAAGTAAGGGCCGTCCATATTAAGTGATGCCATTTATTTCCTCCAGGCAATTATTTTCATTTAAGTACACTCAAGCTTAGAAATATCGATTAAAAGCCCAAACACAGGGTAAGCTTATTCAATTCGCTAGTAAAAGATGTATTCAATTCTTTGGAAATCAGATTAAGTCAACTATAAACTTTAATCCTAAACACTGTTTATCTCCGATTAATCTATGCTATTTACTATAAAGACATATTACTGCCCAGCTGTGATTTTTACAAGTCAAAATTTTAATTTTACCTGTCTTTTTAAAAAAAACCTTTATTCCCTTGCCATAATTCCAAAAATGGAATATAATAAAAAAATGAAAAAGTTAATCCGGGCATTCATTGCTATTGAGTTAAACCCAAAGCTTCTAGATGAATTAAAAAAAATTCAGAAAGAACTCCAACATCTTTCTGGTGAAATTTCATGGACTTTACCTGAAAATCTCCACATCAGCGTTCGTTTTTTGGGTAATATCTCCCCTGAACAAATTAAGCCAATTGAGCAAATTATTAAAAATATCTCAAAGCAAACAAAGAGCTTCGATTTATCTTTAGGGGTTTTAGGGGTATTCCCATATATTAATGGCCACCAAGTTCTCTGGGCAGGAATAAGCAGCGGATACAGCCAAGTAACTCAGATCAGTACATTAATTGCACGAGATTTAAAATCATTGAACATAAAAGCCGGAGATAAACATTTTCATCCCCATATTACTCTAGCCAGAATAAAATCACTAAAAAATAAATCTGAACTTAATACTCTTATTGATACTATACAACCTGCAAAAATAAGTGAACAAATAAATACAATTATTTTGTTTAAAAGTGAAATCAACAATGAAAACCCTGTTTATACTAAAATTTTTGAAACAGAACTATCAAGACCTTAAAACTTTAATCAATTATTTATCTGAATTAAAACAGTAATTAGCTTTAAAAAAATCACAGCATAAATTCCTGCCGCAAGATCATCGAGCATTATTCCTAAACTGCCTTTAAGCTTTTCTAGGCGCTTTATGTAAAAGGGTTTAATTATATCCATAATTCTAAACAATAAAAATCCGACAATAACATTAAATAAACTGATTTTCACAAAACAATAACACAAAAGCATACCGCTTACTTCATCGATCACCACACATGACGGATCTTTTCGGGAAAATACGTTCTCAGCTAAACCAGAAAAAATAAAACCCAACAAAGTAATAAAAATTGTTGCCAAGATAACCGCAACACTGCTCTTACCTAAAAAAAGGAAAATAACAACACCGGCTAATGAGCCGAATGTCCCCGGAATATACGGAAGATATCCCAAATAAAAAAAAGTCACAATAAGCTTGGTAAGTTTTTCAGTTTTTGAATGCATTTTTATTCCTCATGAAATATGAAGCTCCTGATAAAATGGTCAATCCAATAGTAATATACATCACTATATTTATAATGTTTATTGAACTGATTTGCCACGCCTGACTCCAAAAATCATATTTATTAGTCCCGGCTTCTTTTAACACTATAAAACCTAAAATTATAAAAATAGAAATCATCTGCCCCACAGTTTTATATTTACCCCAGGCTGATGCGGCGATAACTTTACCTTTACGCGCTAAAATCAACCGGGTTCCGGTAATTAATAATTCCCGGAATACTATTATCACCAGCATCCAGGCAGGAATGATCCGCATATGCACAAAAGCAGAAAAAGCGGCTAATACGAGAACTTTATCCGCGATTGGATCAAGCAGTTTACCTAAATCGGTAATTAAATTATACTTACGGGCAATATAACCATCAAAAAAATCAGTTATCGAAGCAATCAGAAAAGCGGCAAATGCCAATGATTTAGCCAAAAGTCCATGCGAAAAAATAAAAAACATAAATACAAAACTCAAGATAATGCGGATGACGGTCAATTTATTCGGCAGATTCATTGCTTATCTCCAATTAAATCATAGACCATACTATCAGTTATTTTCACTTTTACCATATCTCCTGGTTGTAAGTTCTCTCCATTGACATAAATCAGCCCATCAACATCCGGAGCATCAAATTGACTGCGGCCAGCAGCCAGATTTTTTTCAGGAACCTCTTCAATCAAAACATCGATTTCTCTGCCGATCAGCGCATTATGTTTTTTTATAATAATTTCCTGCTGTAAAGTCATAATTTTTTTAAGTCTTCTTTGCTTTATTTTTTCAGGAATTTGACCTTTTAACTTGGCCGCCAAAGTATTTTCTTCCTGTGAATAAGCAAAAACACCCAATCTTTCAAATTCTGCGGTTTTAACAAAATCATATAATTCCTTAAAATTAGCTTCACTTTCCTGAGGAAAACCGACAATTAATGAAGTCCGCAAAGCAACATCCGGCAATTTCGCGCGAATTTGTTTGATTAAACTCTTTATCTGCTGTTTGCTAACTTTCCGCCCCATTAATTTCAAAATTTTATCATTTATATGCTGTATCGGTAAATCGATATACTTACAAATTTTTGGTTCTGCTTTTATCGTATCGAGCAATGTTTTATTAAAATGTAATGGATGCGAATACAAAATCCTTATCCAGAAATCACCTTTTATTTTAACCAGTTGTTTTAACAATAAATCTAAACTAAATTTTTGATAAATATCCTGGCCGTAAAAAGTCGAGTCCTGGCTGATTAAATTAATTTCTTTTACCCCTTTTTTAACCAATAATTTAACTTCCGCGGTAATTGACTCTATTGTCCGAGAACGGTAAGCCCCGCGAATTTGAGGAATAACACAGTAAGTACAACGATTATCGCAGCCATCGGCAATTTTAACATAGGCATAATGCGACGGCGTAAGCGATTGGCGAGGAGTAGTATGTTTATATAAATAATGATTTTCCGCGGTAATTAGTTTAAAGTTATTATTATCGGCTTTTTTAATCACGCTAATAATTTTATCAATACTTCCCGGCCCGACAAAACCATCAACTTCTTTTAATAATTCCGGTAAATCCTGAGCATATCTTTGCGGCAAACAACCCGCAACAATAATCTTTCTAAGCTTTTTTTTCTTTTTCAACTCAATTAGATGAAAAATTTCATCAATTGCTTCTTGCTTAGCCTCTTTAATAAAAGCACAAGTATTGATAATCGCGATATCAGCACCATTAGCATCTGCTTTGATCTCAAATCCAGCTTTTTTTAAAAAACCGAGCATGATCTCAGAATCCACCAAATTTTTCGAACATCCCAAACTAATCAGTGCTACTTTCATTATATCCTTATGACTTTTATTTAATAGTTATGAGTTACAAGTTTTTACTTTATAACTTTATGAACTTTAAAACTTTTTTAATCGTGTTTAAAAAATAAAGACCGAGAACTTACTCTCGGTCAATAAAGAATCAGCACATATTAGTTACTGTTTATTCTTCATTTTCCTGCATGTTTAAGGCAATCTCATCCCAGCTATTAACTAAGATCTCTCTTGCTTTAGAGCCGCGAAAAGCACCCACAATACCTTCTTCTTCCATCATATCAATCAAACGGGCTGCTCTTGAATACCCCAGACGTAACCTTCGCTGAAGCATAGAAACCGACGCTTGCTGTGAATTAATCACCAATTTTGCCGCTTCTTCAAATAAAGCATCTTTTTTATGTTTACTACCACTAGCAAACATTTTTACCGGATCTTTGAGAATTTCATCAGAATAAACAGCCGAGCGCTGTTGTTTGCAGAAGTTAACAGTTTTTTCAATTTCATCATCATTAACCAATGCGGATTGAGCCCGAACTAATTTAAAATTTCCCGGTTTCAGGAACAGCATATCCCCTTTACCTAAAAGTTTATCCGCACCATTCATATCCAAAACAGTTCGGGAATCAATCTTACTAGCTACGCGGAAGGAAATTCTTGCGGGAAAATTAGCTTTAATCAAACCGGTAATAACATCCACAGAAGGACGCTGTGTTGCTAAGACTAAATGAATCCCAATTGCCCGGGAAAGCTGTGCCAAGCGGGTAATCGAGCCTTCTACTTCTTTAGGACTAAGCAGCATCATATCCGCTAATTCATCAATAACTATAACAATATAAGGCATTAGTTCTAAAGGAATTTTCTTATCCCCATCCTCTATTTCTTTAAGCCCTTCTTTTATTTTTTGATTATAACCGCCAATATTTCTCACTCCCACTTTTGCCAGCAATTTATAGCGGTCTTCCATTTCTGAAACCGCCCATTCTAATGCTCCGGCTGCTTTTTTTACATCATTAATAACCGGACAGATCAAATGCGGCAAACCATTGTACATTGTCATTTCCACCATTTTGGGATCAACTAAAATTAATTTTACTTCCTCAGGACTGGCTTGAAATAACAAACTCATGATCAAAATATTCACACATACGGTTTTTCCCGCTCCAGTGGTTCCCGCTATCAGTAAATGCGGCATTGCCGCTAAATCCGCGACCAAAGTATTTCCGGAAATATCTTTACCCAAAGCTAAAGTAACTTTTGAAACTGAGTCTTGAAACTCCGGAGTTTCCAACAGTTCTTTCAGAAAAACCAAGGTTGCTTTGATATTCGGCACATCAACCCCTACTGTTCCTTTGCCGGGAATCGGAGCAACAATGTGCACACTCGGAGCTTTCAAATTTAAAGCAATATCATCGCCCAAATTCATTATTTGATTGATTTTCACCCCGGGAGCAGGCTGCAATTCATATCTGGTTAATACCGGACCTTGCTCCACAGCTGTAACTTTTACTTCAATATTAAAATCACGTAAAGTTTCTTCAAGTATCCGGGAATTACCATCAAGGTCATCTTTGATCAATCGATCTTCTACCGGCGGAGGATCGGTTAATAAATCAAGCGGCGGAAGTTTATAATCACCCACAAATTTCTGAGCAAACACCCGCGGCGAAGTTTCTTTTTTGGCTTTAGCTTTTATTTTTGGCTGTGGCTTTTTCATCACAGATTTTAAAAATTTACTAACCATTGCTTCTTCTTTTTCCGGAACATTTTTCTTTTTCTGACGTTTATTAGACTGAACCGGCTGTTCCAAATCATCAACCTCATAATCTTCGGCAGCTTCTTCTTCCTGATAATCATCTTTAACAATTTTTTTTGACCTCACCGGTCTTGATGACCTAACTACCTTGGATTTATCACTTTTCATTAAAATCGGAAATTTCAATAGTTGAAGTAAACCTTTTGAAGCCTGTAAAACAATCGGCACAATCAAAAACTCTGTGGCTAATAATAAGGAAAGAATAAAAATAGTACCGAGGATAATCATTGTTCCGATTTCACCAAAATATTTTGTAAGCAGTAAGGAAGTATAAAAACCTAAAACTCCTCCGGTAGCCATACGGCTGACATTATAAGAAGAAGTAAGCGTACTCATCATTGCGGAAAATGACCAGATCACAAAAAAGAAACCGAAGAATTTGGCATAAAAATTCGAAGTAATCCTGCCCATTATTTTACCGATTGCCCATAAGCAGAAAAGTGCGGGAATAAAATAGGCGCCCCAGCCGATAGAAAGCAATAAACCCCAGACAAGATAGGCTCCGAAATAACCAGTGAAATTCTTCAGATGCATATTAGGACTGGAAGTATTAAAGAGAATATCCGTTGGATCATAAGACAAGAAACTGATTAATAAAAAACTACAAATTCCAAAAAGGATAACCGCCCACATTACCCTAACTTGTTTTTCACTCATTGATTATACTCCGGTATGGCCGAATCCCCCGGTATTGCGGACAGTTCGATCAAGTTCATTGACAACTTCAAATTCAGCCTGAGTAACTTTATTTATTACCATTTGCGCTATTCTGCTAGCTCTTTTAATTTTATAGGGTTCCGCACCGAAATTAATCATAATAATATTTATCAAGCCGCGATAGTCAGCATCAATCGTACCCGGACTATTTACAATCCCAATACCATGCTTAACTGCTAAACCGCTGCGAGGTCTGATCTGCGCCTCATACCCCTCGGGTAAACTGATATAAATACCTGCTGATATCAGTTTAATCTGTCCAGGCTCAAGCGTAATCGCATCCTCAACATCAGCATAAAGATCCATGCCGGCTGAGCCGCTGCTCATGTATTTGGGCAGCGGCAAGTCAGCACAGTTTTCTTTTTGTTTTATCTTAACTGAAATGGTATCCATACAGTTAACTTATCCTTACTCAGATTTATCTGAGTTATCTTTTTTCGGCATCGCCTGTTTAACGCTCAGGTTAATCCGTTTCATTTTATCAATTTCAATAACTTTAACTTTAACAATATCTCCAACTTTTATCACATCTTCAACATTTTTCACAAAGCTGTCAGCTAGTTCAGATACATGGATCAATCCTTCTTTATTTGGAAGGATTTCGCAAAATGCCCCAAAATTCATCAAGCGGGTTATTTTGCCTTCATATACTTGACCTACTTCAGGTTCAGCAATAAGGCCTTTAACAATATCAATTGCTCTTTGTGATGCTTTAGAATCTGCAGAAGCAATAGATACTCTTCCATCGTCATCAATATCAATTTTCACACCAGTATCAGCAACAATCTGTTTTATAATTTTTCCGCCAGGACCGATAATATCTTTTATCTTATCCTTAGGCACTGTAATTACAGTGATCCGCGGGGCAAATTTAGAGATATCTGCTCGAGGCACAGCTAAAGTCTCTTCGATTTTATCCAAAATAAACAGCCTTGCTTGTTTTGCCTGAGCCAATGCTTTCTTCAGGATTTCAATATTGATTCCTTCGATTTTTGAATCAAGCTGAATCGCGGTAACTCCGTCCCTAGTTCCAGTAACTTTAAAATCCATATCCCCTAAATGATCTTCCAATCCAAGGATATCAGTCAGAACCGCGACATCATCGCCTTCTTTAATTAAACCCATGGCAATTCCAGAAACAGGTTTAAGAATCGGCACTCCAGCATCCATTAAAGCCAAGGTTCCAGCACAAACAGTTGCCATACTTGAAGAACCATTTGATTCGAGAATTTCCGAAACCAATCTTACTGTATAAGGAAATTTTTCCTTTGAAGGCATAACCGGAGCTAATGCTCTTTCCGCTAGGGCCCCATGACCGATTTCTCTGCGTCCTGGTCCGCGAATCGGACGAACTTCACCAACACTAAACGATGGAAAGTTATAATGCAGCATAAAAGTCTTGGTGGATTCACCTACCAAAGCATCAATTCTTTGCTCATCAGCACTAGTACCTAAAGTAGCAACTGCCAAACTCTGTGTCTGCCCGCGAGTAAAGATCGCTGAACCGTGAGTTTGTGGTAAAGCAGATACTTCGGAAGTTATTGGTCGAATATCAGTATATCCGCGGCCATCAACTCTTTTTTTGTTTTTCAAAATCATTTTCCGCACTTGCTCTTTTTCCACTTTCCCAAGCATAGCGGCAACATCCATTCCGTTATAATCGGAATCATCGGAAACCAAGGCTTCATCTAGATCACTAGCAATAATCGATAATTGCTCGATTCTTTCTTCTTTAGACCCAATTTGATAAACTTCATTTAATCGGGTTAAAGATAATTCTTTTACTTTCTCATATAATCCAGTTGGTGTCTGCTTAAATTCAATCTGCGCTTTCGGCTTACCGCATTTTTTGGCAAACTGTTCCTGAACATCAATAAGCCCCAGCAGCTTTTCATAACCAAACTCCATCGCCTCAAGCATAACTTCTTCGCTTACCTGATATGCTCCGCTTTCAATCATATTGATCCCGTTTTTACTACCGGCAATCACTATCTCTAAATCGCTTTCCTTAACTTGCTCAAAAGTTGGATTAACAATAAACTGATTATTTATCCTGCCAATTTTCACAGCGCCAATTGGGCCAGCAAATGGAATATCTGATATGGTTAAGGCAGCTGAAGAGCCAACAAGCGCCAAAATATCCGGATCATTAACTCCATCACAGGAAAGCACCATAGCAAAAATCTGGATTTCATTATGAAAGCCTTTGGGAAATAAAGGACGTAATGGACGGTCAATAAGTCTCGCCGTCAATATCTCCTTTTCCGAAGACCGACCTTCCCGCTTAAAAAACCCTCCAGGGATTTTTCCAGCAGCATAAGTCTTTTCTTTATATTCAACCGTTAACGGTAAGAAATCAATATTTTCCTTTGCTTCTTTCGACATTACAGCAGTAACCAAAACAACAGTACCACCACAAGTAACTTTTACAGAAGCATTGGCCTGTTTTGCTAATTGACCTGATTCAAATACAATTGGATCATCACTTAATTTTATTTCTATTTTCTCTATCATTCTCTTCTCTTTTCTTTTCTCTTCTTTATTATTTATAATTTTCTCAATTCTACTTTCTCAAACCTAGTTTATCAAGAATAGCTTTGTATTTCTTGAAATCCTCTTTCTTCAAATAATCAAGCAATCTTCTTCTTTTGGAAACAAGCTGCAATAATCCGACTCTCGAACTGTAATCCTTTTTGTGCATTTTCAGATGCTCAGTCAGTTCATTAATTCTTGAAGTTAATAAAGCAATCTGAACATTGGCTGATCCAGTATCTTTATCATGTTCCTTAAAATCATTGATTATCTTTTCTTTACTATCTTTAGTTTTTGGCATAATTCTCACCTCCTTTCAATTTGTCATATTCTATCACAAAGTTTTTTAAATGTAAACCCTGTAACTTACTTTAAATAAACTAGTTTATAGCAAAAACTATTACTATTAAAGACGCTTTCTTTATTAATCTGCGTAAAAACATGTAACCAGTTGAAAACAAACAACAAACATTGCTTTTCTAAATCACTCATTAAAATGGCTCAAGGAATTATTCGAACAGCTTTAAATAAGTTTAGAAATGAATGCCGATATTCTGATAGGCAAATTTTACTCTAACAAAACACCCTTCATTTCTTTTCTTCAGGAAAAAGAAACGAAGCAAAGAAATCCCGCCCCCAGATGAAACAGCGATGATTTTCTAATGATTTAGTACCTCCGACTTCACCCCGCATTTGCGGGGTTAGCCGCCAAATCGCTCATCCTGACTCAGTGGCGTTCCGCCATCCTGGCTTCATCTCCGTTCCTAAATCAAAGAAAATAAATCGCTTGGTTTCAAGGGAGGAGAAACCAAAGATAGCAATTGGATAAGTTCAAGCGTGAACCTTATGAAAGATGATGGGGAAATTTTTAAGCTTTTCATAAATTTAGATAAATACGTGTCGGATTTTTGGGGACCCTTTAGGGCACGAGGACCTGTTTGAGCTTATTCATTAAAAATTTAAGGGCGAGTTCCGCAGTGCCAGAAATACGGCGCGGATTTTCCGATCTTGATGTTTACATCAAGAAAATTTGTGACTTGCGTAAAATTTGCCTATCATCTTGTCTCCCTCACTTCGTGATCCCAAATTTCCTAAACGCTATCCGCTAATCGTTTATCCTGAGCGAAATCGAAGGGCTATACGCTTTTTTTAAAGCAATGCGCTTATGCCAAGGCAGATAATCAATAATCAACTTGCCATTAAGATGATCAATTTCATGCTGAAGTACCCGCGCCAATAAATCTGTTGCTTCAAACTCAACATTTTTCCCTGAAATATTCATTGTTTTTAAAACAATTTGAGAATACCGATAGACTTTAACCGTGATATTAGGCAAACTTAAACAGCCTTCATCCATAGGTACTTTTTTGCCTTTTCGCTTGATTATAGTTGGATTAATCAATACCATCGGGCCCTCGCCGATATCAACAGTTATTAATCGTTTTAAAATCCCCACCTGTACAGCGGCCAGACCAATGCCTTTTTTTTCATACATCAAATCCAGCATTTGTTTAAAAACCTGTTTATCTTTAGCAGTTATTTTTTCAAGATAATCCGAGGATTTACGCAAAATCGGGTTTTTATTAGTTAAAATTTTCAACATGTTCAACTTTCTAGATATTTATTCACCGAATGTGCGGCAATCGCGCCTTGGCCACAAGCAGTAATAACTTGGCGTAAAGCAATATCAGTACAGTCACCACAAACAAAAACTCCCTGTTCACTTGCCGCTAAATTCTTATCGCTAATAATATTGCCCGCTTTGTCGGTTTCAAGTAAACCATTTAAAAACTTTGTTTGAGGATCCATGCCGACAAAAATAAATACTCCCTGAGTTTTAATGATTTCCTGATTTCCGGTGTTCACATCTTCAATATTTATTTGTTCTACTGTTTTTGCTCCGCTGATTTTAGTGCAAACAGCATTCAGGATAAATTTAATTTTTTCATTTTCGCGCGCTCTGTCTTCTAAAATTTTTTCGGCTCTTAACCCCTGGCGACGGTGGACAATTGTAACTTTATTCGCGAATTTAGTAAGATAAATTGCTTCTTCTAAGGCCGTATTGCCTCCGCCGATAACCACTACTTCTTTATTACGAAAAAAAGGCGCATCACAAACTCCGCAATACGAAACTCCTTTACCAATAAATTCCTGTTCTCCTTCCACCCCTAATTTGCGAGGAGATGAGCCAGTGGCAATAATTAAGGCTTTGG
Source organism: Candidatus Omnitrophota bacterium (assembly GCA_018817165.1). GTDB lineage: Bacteria > Omnitrophota > Gorgyraeia > B26-G9 > B26-G9 > JAHITE01. The sequence goes on along the minus strand of JAHITY010000124.1, from coordinate 25,909 downwards.
CAGTTACTCTTTGCTGACCACTGATAACATCCCAGGATCTATTGTTCTTTTCAATTTTCTCTACATCTAATTGTTTGAATTGATAATTGTATTTTTCTAACTGTTTTACCATCTGTTCCGCTAATTCAAAACCAGATATCACTTCAAATCCAGGATAATTTTCTAATTCTAGAATTTGAGCAAGATATCCACCAGGTAAAGCTTTATCAATCAATAAAACATTTAAACGCGAACGCAATGCATACAAACAAGCAGTCAATCCTCCCGGACCGGCTCCGATAATTATAAGATCATACATCATGATTTTCTCCATTTTTTAATGCTCAGCATATCTAAACTCAGCACAATTTTCTGCTGCAAAGAATGCTTCTTTATTATATCTATTTTTAACTTATTATAGGCATTAATACAAGCACTAATATTATTTTCATTCATTTCATGATTACTATATCGAGACTTTTCAAATTCTTCAGTTATCTCCTGAATCGCTGATTCAGATAAATTGTATTTTTTAGCCACAATTGCTCCAATTTCTTGGGGAGTTAAAATCTCATGCGAAATTACCCCCATTTTCTTAAACACAAACAAAAGATTGCGATACAAATAAATAATAATTTTATTTAATTTGAATATCAAATAATACCTTAATTTTAAATCTCGAAAAACTTTTCTAAACACACAAAAAATTAAATAAAGCAATACCCAGCAAATCCCTCCGCAGAATAATACGGCAAAAAATACAAACAGATGCCAAAAGAAATTATTATTCAAACCCTTATCTTCTGCCTGTTCAACCAAAAGTTCGGGTTCTTCCGGCTTTTCCTGTTTAGTTGTTTTATTTTTTTTATATTCAATCTGATTAGCTTGTTTATCCGGCTGATTAACCGCTAAAGGCACCCTCGCTTTCTTCGGCTGATTGCCTCTTGCAATTATACCAATCCATTTTCTAAATTCAGATAAAGGTTTGTTCTCAAATTTAAAAAGATACGTGGTTATAATTGAGCTTATCGAGAAAACTTTTACTGTATCTTTTTTTTCAGCCTCTGATTTAGCATCACCTTTCCCGGCTGCATCCTGATCGCCGCTTCCGCTACCGCTAATTCCGCCACTGCCTTCGCTGCCGCTGCCACCACCACTTCCGTTGCTTCCGCTGCTTCCACTACCACCGCTTCCGCTGCCGCCAATCCCGCCACTGCCTTCGCTGCCGCTGCCACCACTTCCGTTGCTTCCACTGCCGCCACTTCCGCCGCTTCCCCTGCCGCCACTTCCGCCACTTACGCCGCTACCCCTGCCGCCACTTCCGCCGCTTCCACTGCCGCTGCTTCCACTACCGACACTTCCGTCGCCAATCCCGTCGCTGCTTCCATCGCCACTTCCGTCACTACTTCCATCGCCGCTTCCGTCGCCACTTCCATCGTCACTGCCATCGCCGCTTCCACTGCCGCCACTTCCATCGTCACTGCCATCGCCGCTTCCATCGCTGCTTACATCGCCACTTCCGTCACTACTTCCATCACTACTGCCGCTTCCATCGCTACTTCCATCACCACTTAATCCATCAAAATTTTCTTCTTGATTTGGCTGATCGCTAGTTCCGGAACCCTCCAAGCTATCTGATCCTTTTTCATTAGCTTCTTTGTTTTGAATATCATTAGATTTATCCGAGTTGCCATCAGGCTGATAATCCCCAGATTTTGAATCTTGATTATTAGAATTGTTTTCAGCTTCAGTTGCTTGTTGGTCTGGGCTATCACCTGGCTGACCTTTATCTTTTATTTGCTCATTTTGGGCAGTACCTTGATCATTAAGTCCTTTACCTTGGTCTCCGCTATTATTTCCTGGCAACCCTTGACTTTCACCTTGTTCTGAGCCCTGTTCTCCTGACCCCGTACCCTGCCCACTGCCTTGTTCACCATCACCTTTACCGTCTAGCCCTAAACCCTGCTCTCCGGAATCAGCACCCTCTTTATTGTCTTTTTGTTCATCTTTATCTTTGCCTAAACCAGAAAACTTAGCCATAAGTCCGATATCTCCAGAACCTTGTTTTTCTGATTGCTGCTTACCAGCTGCTTGTCCTTGCTTTTGCTCAAGCTCATTGTTTAAACCACTAAGTTTGTGTAAATCTTTTTTTATTTGTGCTGCTATGTCCTTAGCTTGTCCGGCTTGGCTAGGATCATCTTTTCCCAAGAAACTGATTAAATTATATAATTTCTTTTGTTTCACGATTTTCTCTTTTAGATCTTTTATCGCAGTTCGAAGCTTAGCCTCAGGATTATCCAAAGCTTTACTCACTATATCGTTTTCATCTTCAGGACTAATGTCCGTCCCTTCAGAAACTAGTCCTTTTTGATTATTACCTGGCTTAATAGTGTTCTCCAATATCTCTTCTTTTTTCTTTGATTCAATAATCAAAGGCTGTTTCCATTGATTAGTTTCAAAAGCAATCAATTTTTCATCTTTTTTTGGCTTAATAAAAAATGAACGCACATACGGAACAATCTCATCCTGACTAAGTTCTTTTTCCCCACTTTGATAAGGCATCATTAATCGTAAATTACTTTTTGGTTTAAGTCTAAAATCAACAACCGAAGATCCTTTCAAATCTAAATCAAGCTGGAATGAATACTTAGGCACAATAAAAAAAACAATTGTGCCAATACCCGCTATCAACAAAGAAATTATAAAAGATAGGATAAATCTTCTGGAAACACTTACATTATTAATCACGTATTGACTATCTTGATTTTTCGATGAAGCGCTGATTTGAGTTATTTGTAACAATACAATAGTTACAAATAAACCCAATCCAAAAAGCGCTACTTGATAGCGCGGATGAATAATAAAGGGCAAACAAGCGGAAAAAATTGTGACAAAGATACTTTCAAAATGAACCAAACTTAAGGTATAGGGATTTTCAATTATAAAGCAGCCCGCAATAATCAAGAGGATGAACCCTCTAAGCAGATTGGGCAATGCAGCTTGCTCCAAAGAAACTTTCCATAAAAAAATTGGAACAACTATAAGCAATATCCAGCCAAACAGATTGCGCAGATTTTTTTTAATCTCAAGACCTGATTGAGAACTAAAAATAATACCAAAAGCGCAAACAATAAAAAATATTGCCAAATAAACTTTTCCGATTAATGGCGCAGCGGATAATCCGGCACAGACGCATAAAAGAAAAGTGCACCAGTAATATACAGATTTAATTCGATTGTCATTCATATTTATCTCATGAAATGCATTTTTAAATCATCATTGCAGTTAATTACATATACCTGGGAACTAATTTGATTAAATGTATTTTTAATATGTCTTATTTTTTGACTAAAAACTTCTTTTTCCGGCTTGTCGACAGCAAAAGAAGCTGAGTTTAAAACAATAGGAATAATCCCAATGTTTTTTTGGATTTTTAAATAATTAAGAAATTTCAGCAAACTTTGGTCAAAATTATTAGAAGCAATAATTAAACTTGAACTCTCCGGCAGCAGCCACTGATATTTGGCCAGCAGTGTGTGCACATTTATCAATCCCTCTGCATCAATCGATGCTAACTTATCGAGAATTTTATAATAATGATTTTTTCCTTTATTTATATTTATCCTCAAATGATTCTTAGTATTAGCCAAAAAGCCAAATGATGCATTTTTATACATTAAGTATTTTGTTAAAGAAGCAATTATCTTAATCGCATACTCAAAAGTATTATTTTTTCCAAAACCAATGCTATTGGCTTTAAAACAGTCAAGGACCAGAGTTGCTTTCCATTGCGAACTTTGCTCAAAATGTTTGACCATTAGTGCTGATGTTCTGGCAGTTGAGCGCCAATGTATTCTCCGCCATCCGTCTTCCTGTTGATATTCTCTGATGCCATAAAATTCTTCGTAATTCCCACTAATCCGTGTAGTTTGTTCTCCAAATCTCGGAGCTAAATGCCCCAGAATAAATGGTAGATTATGTACCAGAAAAATACTGGGGTAAACAGTTAAATCCGAATAGACATAAATTTCTTTTCGCATATAAAACAATCCCAAAGGATCAAAAATCTTTGCTTTAAACGGCCCAATTTTATACCGTCCGCGTTTATAGCAAAATTCCTGATAAGAAAATTGGATTTTACCTCGAGAAATTCCGTTAAGATAAATTGTTTTCGGTGTATGATGAGGTCCGGAAGCAGTAAACAAATCTTCTATTTCCATTGACTGATCGAGAAATGCGACCCGGCTGCGCAGCTTTATTTGAATAGAGATTAACTCTCCTTCATAAGCCTGAGCCGGCATTTCTCTTTTAAGTTCAAGATTAAATAAGAGAAATTTCGAGAAGATATAACTTAAAATTATAAGCCCCATACACGCGGAAAAAGCAAAATAAAGCAAAACCAGTTTACTTGCCCAGGCTCCGACCAAAAGTATTAAAGAAAAACCGAATACAAATATTGCTCTTTTTGTTGGCACAATTATCCTTTACAGCGGAACAGCAACGCTGCGTAAAACCTCAGTGATAACTTTTTGTTTGGTAATGCCTTCTACTTGGGCTTCTGTCTTTAATCCAATCCGGTGGCCTAAAGTAAAATATGCCATTTTCTTCACATCATCCGGAATAACAAAATCCCTGCCATTAATCAAAGCAATCGCCCGACTGGACTGCATCAAAGCAAGCGAACCCCGCGGGCTAGCCCCTAATAAAATTTCCGGGTGCAGACGTGTAGCCCGGACAATTGTGGTAATATAACTCATTATTTCCGGAGATATATGCACCTTCGTTACTTTTTCCTGGAGTAATTTAATTTGCTCTAAATTAACCACACTTTTTACATCTTCGATCGGATGATTTTTCACCTGACGCTCAACAATTAAATTCTCTTCCTCAGCACTCGGATAACCAATACTAATGCATAAAAGGAATCGATCCATCTGTGCCTCAGGCAAAGGATATGTGCCTTGAAACTCAATCGGATTTTCCGTGGCAATGACAAAAAAAGGATCTGGTACGGGGTAACTTACGCCATCGATTGTAACCTTTCCCTCTTGCATACACTCAAGCAATCCAGATTGAGTGCGCGGAGTTGTTCGGTTAATTTCATCGGCCAAAACAATATTAGCGAATATCGGACCAGGACGCGGCTCGAATTCCTGAGTTTTTTGATTATAAATCGAAACTCCGGTAATATCAGAAGGTAAAATATCAGGAGTAAACTGCAAACGTTTAAAATCCGCATTTATTGACAAAGCAATTGCCCTCGCCAACATTGTTTTACCCAGACCAGGGACATCTTCAATCAAGATATGCCCCCGGCTGATCAAAGTTGCCAAACAAAGTTCAACTGCCTCCCTTTTACCGACAATAACTTTTTCAATATTAGCAATCAATTTACTTATTATTTCTTTTGATTCCATTTAAGCTCCTTTTTTCCAAACTCATGTTGCTTGTTTTAAACTATCCACAACATACTCAACTTGTTTACTACTGAGGTTCGAATGCATAGGCAGACAAAGAACCTTTTCAGATACTGACTCAGCAATCGGAAAATCTCCTTTTTTATAGCCCAGCTCTTTATAAGCAACTTGCAAATGAAGCGGTTTATGATAAACAATTCCCGTGCCGATATTTTTTATTCCCAGTTTTTTCTGCGCGCCATCTCTGCCTTTTAACAAAATCGGGTAAAGATGAAAAACATGTTTATAATTCTCCATCTCCAGCGGTATTGTAATTTGGGAGCAATCCTTTAAAAGCTGAGAATAAAGATGCGCGGTTTTCCTTCTTGCATCATTCCAGGTTTCTAACATCTTTAGTTTCTCTCTGAGGATTACTGCCTGCAAAGAATCCAGCCGGGAATTATAGCCAATCACAAAATGCAGATAACGATTTTTACCTTTTCTTCCCTGATCACGCAGCATATGCAATTTTTCATAGATGCGCTTATTGTCAGTTAAAACCAATCCGCCATCACCGCAGCCTCCGAGATTTTTAGTTGGATAAAAACTGAAACATCCGATATCACCGATTACCCCGACTTTATTCCATAGATTTTTATTATTTTTTATTGCCGCTCCATGCGCCTGAGCCGCATCTTCAATTACTTTAAGTTTATGCGCTTTAGCTATGCGTTTAATTGCCAGCATATTTGCCGGCTGGCCATAAAGATGCACTGCAATTATCGCCTTTGTTTTACTGGTTATCTTTTTTTCAATTTTATCCGGATCAATATTGTAAGTTTGGGCATCGATATCCACAAAAACCGGTTTTGCCCCGGTATAAGATATACTCAGAGCAGTAGCAATATAAGTATATACTGGACAAATCACTTCATCTCCCGCGCCGATACCTAAACTTAATAAGCTTAAGAATAGCGCATCTGTCCCGGAGTTAACTCCCAAAGCAAATTTACCATTACAAAAGGCGGCAAAGTCGCTTTCAAAATGCTTAACTTCAGCGCCAAGAATAAAATCACCGGCTTCCATAACTTTTTTCAAACCAGCAAGTGACTTACTCATTAATTGCGCATTTTGTGATTTAACATCAATAAACGGAACATTCATTTTTGATTCTCCTTAATTAATTATAAAATTACACCTTAAAGATCGCCTTTTATCCTAAAATTTTATTTTAATAATTGCTTTTCCACTTCCATCAAAACTTTTTGTTTATCTAAAGACTGCAAGCAATCCATGGTTGCGCATTCTGGTTTTTTGAAATTTTGATAACAAGGACGACAATCAATATCCGCGCAAACAATATTATGCAATTCTGAATCTCCTACCGGCCCATAAACATTTTCATCAACCGGGCCATAAATCGATACTGTTTTCACATTTAATGCACAGGCAATATGCAATGGACCGCTATCATTGGATATAAACAATTTACATTTATCGATCAAAGCTGCCAATTGGCCCATGCTCGTCTGTCCAACACAATTAATCAAATAATTATTATTTGAGATTTTATTAAAAATTTTTGTTTTCGGCAAATCCTTTTTAGTGCCAAACAAAACAATCGTTGCCTTATGTTTTTTTATTGTCTGTTCAGCCACAAAGGCATAAGAGGCAATCGGCCATTGTTTGTTTTCCGCGTCCACTCCCCAACTAAGACCGCCGAAAGGGGCTAACCCAATAAGCAGATTAGAATTATCAATCTTATGTTTTTTTAAAAAATTATCCGCCCATTGCTGATCGTCCGCTGATAAAAAAAAACTTAAATCCCTTTTAAAATCCTTAATCTCCAGAAGGCTTAATAAATCAAAATAATAATCAACCACATGCTTATTCTCAAAAGCCTGCACTGGGATTTTATTAGTCAGGAATCTTCCTCTTTTTTTATAATCAAAACCATAACGTTTCCGCACGCCCAAAAGCCATAATACAAAACTATATTGCATAACCATTGACAGATCAATAGCAAGGTCAAACTTCTGTTTGCGGATTGTTAATAAAGCTTGGATAAAAGCTTTTAAATATTTAAATAATGATTCACGTCTTATTTTCTTAAAATCACCCCTGCTAAAAAAAAAGAGCTTATCAATCCCCGGATTGTTTTCCAAGATCGGAGCGTTTGCCCGATTGCATAAATAAGCAATAAAACTATCAGGGAATTTTTTCCTCAGAGCAGAGATGACCGGGGTGGTAAATAAAACATCACCAATACCAAAAGGATTAATAATTATAATTCTCATTATACAAACCTATCCATAAATTAAATAATCCTATTAATGCTTTTGATTTATCGTCAGAATATCGCGTAAATTTAAAAAATATAAAGATTTCCCAATTTAGGATTATAGATTCCGCGCAATAGCATTCATATCAACATATTTATTAACTAAATCAATAACTAAATTTGTCTTGGTCTTATCCTGAGGTTTTATCTTAATTCTCAGATCATGCACCCGAGACGCGACATTATAGGTATCTTCTTTAACTAATAATACCGGGATATCCGTGCATTTTATCAGATTTAAAACCGAAGGATGCGGAGTAATCCCCCCGGTAAGAATTAATCCGGAGACTGAAGGCCCATTAGATCCATGGATAAGGTGCATGCTTATCGCTGTCAGAATAATATCTTCTCTATCTCCAGGAGTAATTACTAAACTCTTATCGGTTATATGATCCAATGCGGCATGCGGTTCCATTGCTCCGATTACAATTTTTTCAACCACATTATCCATAAAAGTCGAGCCATAAATAACATTGGCTTTTAATTCCTCCTGAATTTGTCCAATCATTGGTTTAGTTAAATCTTTTTCATAAGGAATAACTCCGAGAACTTTTAATCCTTTTCTCGCTAAGCCTTTACGGACCAATTCATTGACTTTCTTATATTTTTCCGGCAAAACCTTATTAATAATAACACCCATTATCTCAACGCCTTCTTGATCAAACAAAGCTTTGTTTAAGAGAATTTCATCAATCGGCTTACCGATTCCGCCAGAAGAAATAAGGATCACTTTACTCTTTAATTGTTTGGCGACAAAAGCATTAGACAAATCAAAAACTCCGCCGACACCGGCATGACCAGTTCCTTCAATAATAACCAGCTCATTACATTTGGCAATCTGTTTATAAGCTTCTTTAATTTTTTTAATCAAACCGCTCTTATGCGGATGTCTAATATATTTTTCCGTAAATCCGCGCTCAACAGCAATCGGACTCATATCTTTAAGTCCAGCCTTCATATGGCAAACATGTTCAATTAAAATCGAATCTTCATCAATTTTATAGCCTTGTTCAATAAAATAACGCTGACCAACCGGCTTAATAAAACCGATGTTCTTAAACTTTTCTTTTAAACAATAAATCAGGCCTAAACTAACAGTTGTTTTCCCACTATCCTGCCGAGTCGCGGCAATAAAAATTCTTTTACTCATAATCCTCTCTTTCTTATTTAATTTTTTGGCAGATAAACGGATTCAATCGCTTTAACTAAATCAGTCAAGATTAGATTTGCTGGAGTGGCTATACCCAAACTCTTGCCTTGGCGAACAATCGCTCCGTTGATGCAATCAATTTCTGTTATCTTCTTATTTAAAATATCCTGAAGCATTGATGAAAGATTGCTTGCCGTTGCTTTACAAACTGATTCCACTTTTTGAATCGGATCATCATAAATCAATTTAATTCTTTTTTTCTTGGCAATTTTTACTGCTTCAGTTACTGCCTGTGATAAAATTTCTCTTGTTCCGGGAGATTCAATCAACTGCCCATTGGTTAAACGAGTAAGAGCAGTTAAAGCATTTATCCCCACATTTATAATCAGCTTGCTCCAGATAATTCCATTAATATCTTTGCTCAATCTGGTACTGAATCCGGACTTATTAAATATTTCCCTGATGCCGCGCATCGGCACACTTAACAGTCCGTCAACTTTGCCAATTACGGTTTCTCCCTGTCCGCAAAAACGAATATGCCCATCTCCCAGCAAAGTTGCCCCATTAGCAGTAACTCCGCCTAAAACTTTGTCTTTGCCCACAATCTCAGCAATCATTTCAATATTGCCCAAACCATTCTGCAAAGTCAATACATTTGTATCCCCAGAAAGCAAAGGTTTAATTTTCTTTATTGCACTCTCGGTATCATACGATTTAACGCATAAAATCACTAGATCACTTGGGGGAATATCTTTAATCTGGCTGGTAATATTTACTTTTTGGTTAAAAGTCTGACCTAGGCCTTCAACAATAATCCCTTGATTATTTATCTTTTTAGCTCGCTGGGGTTGATTGTCTAATAACCAAACTTCTGCTTGCTTTTTTTTGGTAAATAAAGCGCTAAACAGACATCCCATTGCCCCTGGGCCAACAATAACGACTCGCATAGTTTACCTTAAATTTTATGGTTATTTATTGTTTGTCGATTTTGTTTTTTCGAGAAAAGTTTCCATACTTCTTGCGGCAATGTCTTTACATCCCAGACCAAAAGCTAAAGCCAAAGCCAAACCAATAGAGCCAATAATAATCGTGATAAACTGAGAAAGTACTGTTATTCCGATTTTCAATTGCTCTAAAGCAACAATCACGGAGAATACAATTATAATCGCATGTGTAAGCATGCCCATTTCTTTAGCATGGCTAAGCCCGGCATTTTTCGCGGTTGTTTCCACAATTTTTCTTAAAAAAACCGCAAACAAAGCACCGATTACCAAAACAATCATTGCTGCTAAAACATTCGGGATATACAGTACAATTTTATCCATTAAATCAGCCACGCTGTTTAAACCCAAAACATTGGCTGTAATCATGATCACCACCAGCATCAACAGCCAATAAACAATCAAAGCTATTAAATCGGATAATTTATATTTAACATCGCCTTTACTTAAAAAGCGGGCAATCCCCGCTTTTGCCGAGATCTTATCCAACTTAATTATTTTCAAAACCCGGGAAACCAGACTTCTGAAACCTTTCGCAATAACCCAGCCAATAACTACTACCAGCAAAGCAACCATGCTCAAAGAAACAAAACTAATTATCTTTTCCAGCATTTCGCGCGCAGGATCGAAAAATAAATTTTCCATTTATCCCCCTTTAAAGCTTTAGCTAAAGATCGTTTAATTCCTCAGGTTTAATTGTAAATGAATGTTGTTTATCTGGAAACTGTTTGCTATTGACTTCCTGAATAAACTCCCCTATTGCCTTTTTAATTATTCCTGCCAGATCAGCGTATTTTTTTACAAATTTCGGAGTAAATCCTTGCGTCAAGCCCAACATATCATGAATAACCAGTACCTGTCCGTCACAATAAGGTCCTGCCCCGATCCCCAGTGTAGGCACAGATATCCTTTTAGTTATAAGCGCAGATAAAGCATCTGGAATACATTCAAAAACAATACTAAAGCAGCCGGCTTTTTCCAAAGCCAAAGCGTTTTCCAAAATTTGCTTCGCTGCTTTAGCGTCTTTTCCCTGAACTTTAAATCCGCCCAAAGCACCCGCAGTCTGAGGAGTCAGGCCAATATGTCCCATAACCGGAATCCCGGCATCAACTACTGCCTTGACCATTTTCAATACAGCAGGATTTGCGCCTTCCATTTTTACCGCATCAGCACCAGCTTGTTTTAAAAACTTTCCAGCATTTATAATTGTCTGTTCAATGCTCACATTATATGACATAAACGGCATATCAGCGACCAATAGCGCTTTTTTAATACCGTTTTTCACTGCCTTAGTATGATGAATCATCTCATCCATTGTCACGCTTATAGTCGAATCCTGCCCTAAAATCACATTACCCAAAGAATCACCGACCAAAACAATATCAATCCCCGCCTCATCCAGCAGACAAGCCATGGGATAATCATAGGCAGTAAGCAAAGAAATCTTCCTGCCTTGTGCTTTCATTTTTATAATATCTAAAACCGTTAACTTATTTTTTTCCATAACATTTTTCCTTTCAACAGTATAGCAAAAATGTACACGCATTTCAATTGATTAGTTCCGGGAAGAAAGTCTTAATAATAAATAATTGTTTAGAGCATTTTTTCTAATGCCTGTTGCCCAGTATCTCCCAGACAAATACCTAATTGCTCAGCCTGTTTAGTAAGTTTGACAACCGGCTTGGCTAAAAGCTGTTCAACAGTAGAAACTCCGCTGACAATACAAGCAGCATCGCCAAGTTTTTCAGCAACATCGATATTAAGATAACCGCACATCAGAAAACCCTGAGCAGCAGAAACAATAATCAGATTAGCTTTGGCTGTGGGAATTAATACAGTATTAACCAAAGAATTTTTCATAGAGATTTGTTTATAAATCGGAGTTTTCATCATTACCTCTGTTAGATTATTTGCTCAAGCTTTTGGCTACGCGCACTGCTTCTACGCCATCACCCGCATAAGCTGCTCCCAAAGAATCAGCATAGCCCCGAGTAATCACGGCACCGCCTAAAATAAATCTGCAGCTGATCCCCTGTTTGTTGGCCAAATCAATAACTTGCTTCATATTCACCATGGTTGTTGTCATTAATGCCGATAAGCCGACTATTGGATTTTTATGCTTTTTAATTTGTTTAATGATTTTTTCCGCGCTGACATCTTTACCCAAATCAATTACAGAAAATCCATGATTTTTTAAGAGTAAAGCAACAATATTCTTGCCAATATCATGAATATCCCCTTGCACGGTTGCTAAAATTATTACATTTTTTTTTGCTGTTTCAGCTTGGCCGTTTTTCAGCAAAGGTTCCAAATATTCAAAACCAGTTTTCATCGCTTGAGCACTGGCAATCAGCTGAGGCAAAAAGAATTGCTTTTTATCAAACAAATCTCCCACCTGATTTATTGCCGGAATCATTATCTTCTGCACCAGCTCCTGAGGTTTGCAACCAGCAAGAATAGCAGCTTTGGCCAAATCTTTTATTTCTTCTTTATTGCCTTCGATTATCGCGGCAGCGACTTTTTGTTTCGGCGATAAATTCTCAATTGCTTTGGGTTTTAATTTCAATCCTTTTAATTTTAATTCAGAATCATGACAATATTTGATATATTTAGTCGCGTTTTTATCTTTATCCAACAATATATTTTCCGCTGGCTTATTGTATTTTTCAGTTTCATGCAAAGGATTACTGATCACCATGGACATGCCTTTTTTTCTTAATATTGCCATAAATGTGGAATTAATCAGCAAACGTCTGGGCATGCCAAAAGAAATATTCGACAATCCGCAAATTGAATTAGCTTTAAAGACCTTAGCTGCCCATTCAATTGTTTTCATGGTTTCAATCCCTGCGCCTTGATGTGAAGATATGGTCATGCATAAACCATCAATCACCAGATCGTCTTTGGTAAACCCATGCTTTTGTGCCTGTTTAAAGATCTGCAAAGCGATTTCTCTGCGGCGGACAAACTTCTCAGGAACTTCTCGATCATTTAAAGGTAAAAGAATAAACATTGCTCCATATTTTGCGGCAATCGGAAGTAATTTATCTAATTTATGCTGTTCAGCGGAAATGGAATTAATCAAAGCTCGGCCGGGATAAATCCGCAGCGCGTTTTCAATTACTTCAACGGTTGATGAATCAATAACCAAACACAGCTCAGAACTAACACTCAACAGATTAATCATCTGAGTTAATGTTTTTTTCTCATCAATCCCAGCAACTCCGGCATTAACATCGAGCATTTTCGCGCCTTGCTCCTGCTGTTGTTTTGCCAAAGCGCGGACTAAACCCATTTTCCCGGCGCGTAATTCCTCCTGCAAAACTTTTTTTCCAGTAGGATTAATGCACTCACCGACAATCGAAAAAGATTTAGCCAAATCAAGCAGCAAATGACTGCGCGCACAACTAACCGCGCTGATTGATTTACGAGCACAAGCAATGGGCTTTATTTTATTTTTAGTTATTTTTGTTTTAAGCGCCTGAATATGTTCCGGGTTTGTCCCGCAGCATCCACCGAGAAAACTCACGCCATTTGCGCTAAATTTCGCAGCAAAGCCGGCAAATTCTTTTGACTGCATGCTAAATACGGTCTGCCCATTAATTAATTGCGGCATCCCGGCATTTGGCTTGGCCACCAAAGGCACTTTAGCATATGGTTTCATTGTTTTGATTATTTCCAGCATTTGTTTTGGACCGCAGGAACAATTACTCCCCACAGCATCAGCCCCTAAACTTTGCAAGGTAATCAAAGCGCTGACGGGATCAGTCCCGTTCAAAGTCCTAGCATCATTTTCATAAGTCATTGTCACAAGCGTGAATTTATCAGTTAATTCGCGCACAGCAATCAAAGCAGCTCTGGCCTCCTGAATATCCATCATTGTTTCAATAACAAATAGATCTACTCCGCCATCCAGCAATCCTTTGACCTGCTGTTTAAAGATATTAACCGCTGCTTCAAAGTCCAAAGGCCCGAACGGCGCAACAAATTTCCCTGTTGGCCCAATATCCCCGGCAACTAAAACATTAGCCGGAACAGCTTTGCGAGCCAAAACAGCGAGTTTTTTGTTTACAATCCGCGCATCATATTTACCATATTGATCAAGTTTGATTTGATTTGCGCCAAACGTACAAGTATAAACAATATCTGCTCCGGCATCAGCATAATTCTTATGCACTGTTTGAATAAGTTCCGGATTTTCCATTGCCCAGATCTCAGGACATACTCCCTGAGGCATGCCCAGCTTTTGCAATTGAGTCCCGGTCGCACCGTCTAAGATCAAAAGTTTTCGTTTGATCAGTTTTTTAATATCCATAATATTGTTATTATTTTTATCAGAAATTTTATTTTTCTTATACATAGCTTTCTCTTTAATCTGTAATCTGCTCAATACCCGCAATCGCTGTAACTGATTTTTCCGGCACAAGCAAAAAACTATCAGTAATTTTAACACCCAACTGATCCATGTTTAAAATATCATAAATTAGTTTTTGGTTTTCTATAGCAAAATCACCGTAGCCAGCGGAAAATCGGCGTTTGGTCAAGGCTTTATTTTGCCGGCGCATTGTATTATTATAATAATGCACCATCCAATCCAAAGCAGCATCAGTCATTTCACTGGCCACAGCATCAAACACAACAGCCTGAGTCATATCACCTTCAGGAGCTGAATTCTCGCTAATAGCCTTAGTTATTGTTTCTCCGCTAGTTGCGCCCATGAATAGAACTTGGCTTGAATTTAATAGTAACTTGACAAGTAAATCACTTTTTAAAATCAAATTATTAAAAAGAGTAATTTCCGATTCAGTGACTTTATTTATACCAACAATAATCGCCAGCCCTTTTAACTCAATCAAGGCCTCTGCCTGAGAAATATAAGCATTTATTTGCTTTCGTTGTTTATCAGACAAGTGAGTTTTATTATTTACATAACCCAAGCGGCTGTATATTTGCAGCAAAGGCAGCTCAACGATAATTGGTTCAAATTTTTCAGCTAACATCACGACCTTATTATTAATAGTATATTTCCGATAATTAAGGCAACAACTGCTAAACAGCGCAAGGCTTATCAATCAGCTGCTTTAACATTTCGGAATTAAAATCTTGATCAATCAAATCATCTTTAATCTGACTAATATCTATTTGTTGCTCAATCAGCTGAGCAAAGATATCTTGGTCTGCAATATTACCCACAGCAACAAAACCCACTATTTTCGAATCACAGAAAATAATCTTTTTATAAACATTTGTTTCTTCGTCGACAAAAGATAATTCCTCAAATACTTGATCATCGGGTTTTAAAGTAATTCCTAAACAAACAACAGCCAAATCAAATATCTGGCTTTCGCAGATATTTGCGATTTTCGGCTCATATACTGTTTTTAAATCATTTTTTTCTTGCAAAAAAGCAACCGCATTAGTCCCGGCAATCTTTCCTTGCTCTGCTGCTCTACACCAAGAATTAGGATAATCAATTAATCCTAGGATTTTATCTGATACTGCCAAAACATTACCCGCGGCAAAAACATTCGGAATTTCCGTTTTAAGAAAAACATCCACAGCCAATCCCTGTTTTATTGCCTCAGAACTAAAACCAGACTCATCGAGAAATTTAGTATTCGGCAGAAAATTTGTATTTACAATTAAAATATCACAAGCAATGACTTTACCATTATCCAGCTTAATGGCCTTTACATCGCTATCGCCAAAAATCTCGACAATATTTTTTTCTGAAATTAATTCAATTTCCTGCTGGGCTAATCTATTTTTCAAAAACTCCTCACCGTTTTCATCTAGCATCTCAGGCATAAGCTTATTACCACTGATAATAATCTTAACTTCCATTTTTTTCTTTTTCAAAGCAGCCGCTGCCTGTAATCCGGCAAGTCCTCCGCCCCAGACACATACAGTATGGGAAATTGGCACAAGCTGTGTAATATCATTTAAATCGCTGATACTGCGAAATCCAATCACTCCGTGCTTAGCTGCGCCTTTTACACACTTGGGCACAGACATGCTCATTCCACTGGCCACAATCAAAGCATCATAAACTAAACGGGTTTTATCCATAAAAGTCACCCATTTTTTATTCGTATTTATTTTGTCGACTTTTTTCCCAGATACAAACTGAATGTTTTTCTGTTCATAAAAATTCTCATCAGCAAAAACAATATCTTTAAATTTTAGATTATTCCCTAAAACGCCGGCCAGTAAATTACGCGAATACGCTCCGGCTTTTTCATCGCTAATCACTGTAATTTTTAAAGATTTATCCAGTTCCCGAGCGGTTATCGCCGCATTATGTCCTGCTGCTGAATTTCCAATAATAATCAAATGTTTCATTTTACTCTCCATCTAAATTTAATTGCGCTTTAGCTGCCTGCATCACATTTTGCATTAGCAAAGCTACGGTCACGGGTCCGACACCTCCGGGAACCGGAGTAATAAAACTCGCTTTTTTTTCAGCCTGCTCAAATTCAACATCACCAACAATTTTCTGATCAATACAATTTATCCCCACATCAATTACAATCGCCCCGGGTTTTATCCAATCACCTTTAATTAAATTCGGTTTACCTACAGCAACAATCAAAATTTCCGCGCGTTTAACATGCTCGGCTAAAACTCCCCGTTTTCCAGTGGCAATATGACAAACCGTGGTGGTTACCAGTTCATTTAGCAACATAATCGCTAAAGGCTTACCGACAATCTCACTGTGGCCAATAATCACGGCTTCTTTCCCATACAAATCAATATCCAGGCTTTTTAATAATTCCATAACCGCGCAAGCAGTACACGGGGCAAACCCTTTGCGCTTTAAAATAATATTGCCCAGATTTTCTGGATGTACACCTTCGACATCTTTAGCTGGATTCAAACTACCTCTAATTTCATTAGGATCAAGATGCTCCGGCAATGGCAACTGGAGAATAATCCCGTTTATTTGCGGATCATTATTCAGCTGCTTGATTAAAACAATTAATTCCTGTTTTGTTGTCTGCTTGGGCATTTTTTTAATCAGATAACCAATATTTAATCTTTGAGCGACCTTACCCTGGAATTCAAGATATAAAGTTGATTCCTTATCATCGCCCACCTGAATAGCACAAAGCATTGGCTGGAGTTTATATTTATCACGCAGATGGACAACTTCCTGACTTACCTGCTGATTAATTTTTTCGGCTATTGTTTTACCTTGCAATAAATTTGCCATGATATCTACAAGCACCCTTCAACTTTTTTAACAATTTGTTTTTCTATTTTCAATATATTATTCAGCATTTTTTTCATATCCGCTTTTTTCTTAGCTACAAATTTTTTATCCTTAATATATTTTAAGTTAATCTTTACATTAAGTTCTGCTGATTTATATGCAGCGACTAACAGATAAATTGCGCCGCCGGTATCTGAGATTAAATGCACATTGCCGATTTTAGCAATTATCTGTGCTAAGTTAACCGCCTCAAAGCAAAGCTGGCAAATCTCAAAAGGTACTTCTGCTGCGTCTTTAAAACATTTCTGGGTAATATCAAATCTTTTAGCCGCTTCTTTAGGTAATTTTAAAGCATCCTGCAATTTTAAAAATACCACCACATCCCGGTCAATCAAAACCTGAATCTTATTTTTAAGCAGTTCATTTTTAATCAGCAGCTGCTTGAGCTGCGCTTGAAGTTTTTTATCCTGGTTAAAGTTAGCAACCATTGATACCAAGGCCATGCCTAATATTCCGGTCAAAGCCGAAGCACTGCCCCCACCCGGAACAGAGCTGCTGGAAGATAAATCATCAATATATTTTTTAAGATCTTTTTTTATATACATGGTTGCCTTTCATTAGGTTAGGCATTTATTTTACCTGTTTTACCCCCTACAGTCAAGGCAGTAAAAAAAGCAGCTAAATCGCTGCTTTTAAGATTATAGGATTAAACCTGAATATTTAGAGAATTATAGATATAACTGGTTTATTTATTATATGTTAAATAATTATCCGCTAGATATTTAATCGTTTTATTCAGCCAATCTTTTAGCTTTATTATTTTCCTGATAAATCCGCATACAGTTTATTGAAAATCAGAAACGAGTGTTCAATCCCCTGCTCTGGACTTGCTGCTGACTGTACTGCTGCTGATACATTCTGCTTAAGCTCCTGCAGCCTTAAATCCGAATCATGTGCCCAATAATTTATTTCGATTTCATGGATAATTTTACCTATTTCCTTTATCTTGAGATCAGTTATTTGATATTTATTGATTACAGTTTCAAATGCGCAAAACTCGCCGGTTCTTCTAAACTCAGCATCCGGAGTATCAAAAGCAATGCCCTCGGTAATTATATCTCCCTTTGGATAAAATTTAAATATTGCGGTTTTATCCACAAAATTCTTGATCAGCCAAGCAGTGGCACAAGTGTCGACTTCAAGCGTATCCCATGTTGAATATACTTGAGCTTTAGTTTGGGAAAAAACAACAGTTGTAAAAAATAATAAGCAGAACATATTAATAAGCACAAGCATGATTAGTTTATTATTTTTAAAATAAATCATTTTTACTTTACTCCCATGAATTTTTTTACAAATAGATTATTGGGGTTACTCCGAATTTCTTCTAATGTGCCTTTTTGCTCAATTTTACCTTGATGCAGTAAAATAACCTGTTCTGCGATCTGTGCTGCCTCAGCTTGGTCATGAGTAACATAGATCATGGTTATCCGTGTTTTCTTTTGTAAATCAAGAATCAGTTTTTTTAAATCATCTTTTAATAAAGGATCCATACTGCTCAGCGGCTCATCAAGCAAAAGTATCTTTGGACTAAAAACCAGACTTCTCGCCAAGGCCAGTCTTTGCTTTTCTCCGCCGGAAAGTTGCTGAGGATAAGCCTTAGCTTTATGCTCTAATCCCACGGTGTTGAGCATCTCGGCTATTTTCGCTTTACTATCTTTAGCCTTTAAACAAAATGCTATATTCTCTGTAACACTCATATGCGGCCATAAAGCCAAATCCTGAAAAACCATACTTACACCACGTTTTGAAGGAACAATCTGGTTCATATTTTCTCCATCAAACAATATTTGCCCCTGATCCGGAGCCTCAAAACCAGCAATCAGCCTTAAAATAGTTGTCTTGCCGCTGCCGGAAGGACCGAGAATAACCAGTTTATCGGCTTTTTTTATTGAAAAAGAAATGTCTTCGAGAATTTTATTTTTACCTAAAGATTTGCTGATGTTTTTTAGTTCAATCATATTTCTCCATTGATTAAAAGTTTATGCTTATATTTATTATACAACAAATATACTATTAAAACCGGCAGCATGATAATTAAAACTAAAATCACTGATAAGCCGCAGACAAGTTTATGCGCGCCATAATGCATTAATGTATATATGCGTATCGGCAATGTCGCCTCACCTGCCGGTATAACCAATAATGTCACTCCCAGTTCTCCCAGGCACAAAGCAAAACATAAAACCCAGCTGGCTAAAATCCCCGGCCAGGCCAAGGGTAATAAAATCATACGCAGTCTTTTGCTCCATGACTGGCAAGCAAGTTCTGCTGATTCTTCCAAATTACGATGAATCTGAGAAATATTAGCGCTGATTGCCCTGATCGCAAAAGCCGAAAACCTGGCAGTATATCCAAAAACCAAAACCAGAAATGTCTGATAAATAATTGCCGTAAAAGGTCTATTCCAGAAACGGATCATTGCCACACCAAAAATTGCCGAAGGAATAGCAAAAGGAATTATTGAACAAAGATCAATAAACAAGCGAGTCTTCTTACCTGCTCTGGCTAGTGCATATCCTAAAGGAAAGCTAATCAAGCAAATAAAAGTTGCTGATACAAATGAGAACAGCAAACTATTCCGGATTTGCGGCCAAGCAGTTTTAAATGCCGCCGCGTAAGTCGACAGGTTACCCGCGCCAATAATCAACATAATCATCGGCAATCCCACTGATAAAACAAAAACCAAAACGCAAAATAATACTGCTATGGTTTTACCTTTTCCTAATTTAAAAAACATTTTCTGTTTGTTTTGCGCTTTTAAGCTTATATATGATTTATTGGCCATAAGATATCTTTGAACAAATACCAACAGCAGACAAACCGCAATCAAAGGCACCGCTAATAACACTGCTTTAGCGGTATCATAAAACGCGCTAAACTGAACAAAGATCTCAACCGGATAAGTATTGACTCTAAGCATATCAGGCACAGCATAATTAGACACGCTAAAAACAAATACCAGAATTGCGCCAGAAGCAATATAAGCCGAAGCCAAAGGCAAAGTAATCTTACTAACTACATGACGTTTAGAATGGATCAAAGCCGCGGCTTCTTCTAATTTACTATCAACTGAATTTAAACCGGTTAAAGTCAAAAGCATAATAAACGGAAAATATGCTAAGCCCAGCACAAAGCCGACGCCGATCCAGCTGTAGAAAAAAGTATTTCCGGCTAAGCCGCAAATATTTAGCAGTTTTATCCAGCCAATAGCAGTTATATGCGCAGGCATAAACAAAGGGATTAATCCGGAGAATAAAAAGAATTTTTGAAATGGAATATCAGTGCGGCTGATCAAAAAACCATATCCCACGCCCAAGACCAAGGCAAAACAAACCGTACTCAGTCCCACCAGCATACTGTTTTCAAACAAGCTTATTTGACGGCTGTTTAATAAAAAAACCTGAGCAAGATTATCCATTGAAGTAAAGGTCTCAGCCAATATCAGTAATACTGGACCAAGCACAATAATAATAAATAAAATCGCGCAGAGAATAATTATTGGTTTAGGGATAAAACTCACTTTAGAAATAGTCCTGTTAGAAATTCACCTGATTGGTTTAATTTATGCGCCACTGCTTCAAAATCAATATCCATTACTGATAGCGCATCATAATCCGGCACATGACTTGGTTTTTTAATACCTTTTCGTAAGGGAATCTGCATACTGGAAGAAAAGGCAAGTTTCTCTTCAACCTGTTTACTTAATATATAATCAATCAGCTGTTTAGCCTCATCAGGATGTGGGGCATTCTTTATCAAACAAACAGTATTGGGAATAAGTAATGTCCCCAATCCTCCATTATCAGGATATATCATATTCACATTCTTACCTTCAGTAATCGCTACCCAGGCATCATCAGTATCTGTAAAACCTAAGGCTAATTCCCCTTCAACTACCCGGTCACGGGAAACTGAATTGCCGGAAACCATGACAACCTGATTATCGGCTAAAGCCTGAAAATAAGCTTTAGCTTTTTCATCGCCCAAAGCCACAAACAAGGCCGCACAATGCGTCGCTGTTGTGCCGAATAAAGGATTAGCCAGACAAAAGTTACCACTCCATCGCACATCAGTTAAATCAAAAATAGATTTAGGCAGATCATCCGCCTTTACCATATCCTTATTATAGATTAAAACCCGAGCTCGAGCCGCAAACCCTGTCCAAAAACCGTCTCTATCTTTAAATTGGCTAGGAATATCTTTTGCCTGAGCAGATTTATAAGCAGCTAATATTCCTTTATCCTTTAATAAAACACTCCGGGCGATCTCATTATTCCAGAACACATCAGCATTGGGATTGTCTTTTTCCGCGATTAAACGGTTTACCAACCCTGTTGTCTTTGCAGCTTCTGTATCATAAACCACTTTTACCCTTATCCCGGTTTCCTGTTCAAAATCCTGGATAATCGTTTCTGAAAATATCTGATCCAATGCAGTGTATAATACAACTTGTTTTTTATTAGCTGCCTGCACAGGTGAATTGAATATAAAGAGATAAAAATTTATCAACAACAATATTAATAACTTTTTCAAGAACACCCTCCTAGTTTAATCTAAGAATAATATGCCTAAAACTTTAAACCCCTTAATAAGCTTGTTTGGCAATATCTATAACTTTCAGCATTCAGGGAAACATTGTTTTCTTATTTTGAAGTTTTTATCTTTTGAACATACTCTTGCATATCACGAACTTTTACATACCAAAGTTTCCCTTGCTTATGTGCTTTTAATTGTTTTCGATTAATCAAATTACGCAGATAATCTTGAGAATAGTCATATGCTTCAGATAATTCTTTCAATGAAAGCACAGCTTCTTTCCCTAAGCTAATTTTTTTAGTTTTCTTTAGACTTTTTACAGCTTGGGTTAGACAACTTTTCAGTATTTTTTCAAATATTGAAAAATCAACTATGTCTATATACGCATCAACTTCTGCAACAGAAAGTTTTTTACTCCGCTCAATCTTTCTATTTATTTTCTCAAAGCAGCTATCACATGATTCTAACGCATCATAATAATTATTGCGATCATTTTTTGATATCCCCTTAATCGCAATATTGACATATCCGCTTCCAATAAGTACATAAGAAAGCAATATTCTTCCGACTCTTCCATTTCCATCCCGAAAAGGATGAATTGTTTCAAACCATATATGGCTTATTGCAGCAAGCTTCAAATAATCAATATTATCTTCTTTGAGTTTAGCATTAAGCCATATTGTAAAAAGCTGCATCGCAGGCCTTATATAATATGCGTCTATTGGTTTAAATGTTGCCTGAGCTACTTCAATATCACCACGCCTAAACTCCCCTAAATCGCCTGTATATGTCCCGACTTCTTTTTCATATCTCATCATTAAGGTATGAATCTGTTTAATATCTGATAGTCTCAAAATAAATTCTTGTTCTTTATACTGATTATGGGCATATTCATACATAGAACTAGCGGCTTCAAAATAGCCTAGAATCGCTGCTGTTTTTTCAGTATCCGCGCGTTCATTTTTCCCTAATACTCTTAATAGTTCATTTCTATTAGCAAAAACCCCTTCTATTGCTATAGAATTCCTTATTTCATCTTTAAATAAAGCATACCACTCTTTATTAGCTACTGTTATAAATTCCGGATTCTTTTTTCTTATTGTTTCTATATCTTTTCTGATTTTTTCAGTATTCATTTTGTGCTCCATTTCCGAACCTTCCGAACCATTAAAATAACATGCTTTTAATGTAAAATGCTTACTTGCAATATGTTGCTAATACTTATTATTTTCGAACCATTTACCTTGGTTCGGAAATTATATTATCATATTATTTGGAAATTCTCAAACTTAATTTTATATTTTTTCCAAAATAAAGCAATGGGGTCAGGTTGAGCTAGCCCGGACTTGACGGACACAATAAAACGGGTACAATACCCGAAGGAGGTGTTCGATGAAGAAACGGGGTAGATATGCTAAAGAGTTTAAAATTGAAGCAGTAAGATTACTGAATATTGGTGATAAACCAGCAGTGAATTGGCTCGAGAGCTAGGAGTAAAACGCAGTTTACTGTATCGTTGGAAAGATCAGCTTAAAGCAAATGGCGAATCAGCATTCTCTGGGTCTGGTCGGCCCAAAATAGATCAGTTAAGTGAAGTTTCTCGACTTAAAAAGGAAATGAAGCTTACGCAAGATGACTTTGCAGGTAAGCTAAAGATTCACTCTAAGCAGTTAGCTAAGTATGAAGCAGGCAGGTCTACTCCCTCGATTGATATTATTGCCCGGATTGCTAAATTCTGCGAAGTCTCTACAGACTATCTAATATTTGGTGCGGATAAAATCCTGGCCAATAAAACTAAAATCGCTGATTTGGAGCTCTTAGACTACTTCCAGAGAGTTAATAAATTAAAAAAATCTAATCGGGATAAAATAAAGTGGGCTGTTAAATCTCTCTTAAACGGGGATGCCTAATATAAACATAATTCTTATTCCGCTAACATACTTACGGCGCCGCCGCCTATCGGCTTATGGCCTTTCGCTTTGCACATAAGGCGGGTTATAGAAAGTATTCTCAAAGACGTGTCTTTAATATAGCTCCTACTTCAGCGATAACCGGCCTTATGTCAACTTTTGCTCTTAATCGGGTTGCCTCCTATATCGTTATCCCAAAGCAAGCTCTCTCATATGCTGTGCCGCAAGAGCCGCTCTCTTGCCATGTGTCTTCGCCTCCGTTTTTAGAGTACTATCAGGCAGTTAAGCTCCGCCGAATCCACGCGCCGCCTATCTTGATTAGTTACTTCTTAGCAGTCGCGTTACGAACATTTGATGCGCCGGAAAAAATAAAAAAATACGACAGGGATATGGTAATAATCTTACGACAGCAATTCGGCAATATTTTTACGATCAGAGTTTGGTAATCTTTTAACCCCAGCTTCGCAGCAAAATAAAATACTCTTGCTTCATTGTATCGCATAGCTTGAAAGGCGGCTGTGACTGAACTGGCGGAGCTTTTCTTCTTTGATTGCTCTTGAATAGCGCAGACGGTGAAGGCACTTGGCCATGAAGCGGCTCTTACCGTCACTTCTTTCGAAGTTCTTCCTGTAGGTAATAGTTGACATAATGCCCGTTATAGTTGAAGTAGGTGCCCTGAATTTTCGCTTCTTTGAGAATACTTCCTATCAACGCGCATTATGTAAAAATTTCCCAGTCAGTGCTCTGGAAAACTTGCACCGCGGGCGGGGGTTTTTTACTACTTGAAGGCGCTGCAGCGGACTCTTCTGAATTTACGGGGAATGTTTTCGTTTTGTGCAAGCGTTTTTTGCTCTATCGGGAAAATATTCTCTTTTAGATCGAAAAGGTGGTATCTGGAGATTGCTTGATAAATGGGCGTATGGTAGGAATATTTAAGATGTGTTTTACCTACTTGTGCCCCCTTTATCTTCTGTAATTCTATATTCCTCTAAAATAGATTTCTCCCCAAACTCTATTTCTAAAATTTTTTTTCTTTTTTCATCATAATATTTTATTGTATTTTTCTTGCCTGCAACTAAAACAGGTCGTCCTAAAACTTCTAAAACATCTCTCCTCGATTGCCCTTTAAATAAAAACTTTTCCATTTCCTTTACATCTTCTATCTTTGGCGATTTAACACTAAAAGCAAATAAAACCAGCAAAATAGCGCAAAACAAAAAATAAATAACAAAATTCTGCCCCCAACCAAGTAATCTCAAAGGCATTATCCCTGCAACTGAAAATACTGCAAATAATAAATAAGTCAACCTTTGTTTTCGTTGAAATTTTGCATAACATTTTTTACAAACTTTAACAAAACTAACCAAAGACAATAAATCTACCGTGCTAGTTTTTATCAACTCGTTATCGTTTACCGATATTCTACAGACAGGGCATTTTTTCATAGCTTATTCCCTTATTAAAATTTCAAATTAGCACCTATTTTTCAATCACAATCGTCACAACCTATCGGAGCAGGAGCGCAATTAACTGCACACCCGATATTCATACCAAGATACAAAGCTAATGGAGAAAAAATAATTGCTCCACCTGCAGATATAAGTGCTTTAGCCATTAATTTTCTACCAAAAAATGAAAAAACCAAGTACCCTCCTCGTGCTGTGTGTTTGCTATAAACAAGAACTGCACCAAATGTACCCATAAGTTCTATATAAGTTTCTAAATCTAATCCTTTATTGATTATATCTTCTGCGTAATTTTTTAAATAATTCATACATCTAGAAAAACAATCACCAACAGTTTCCCCACATTGTCTATAAACCCAGGCGAATTGACCGAACGGATCAACTTTATTTATCGGATTTCCATCAACATATCCATAAAAATTAATCCCACCCCCAAACCCAATCGGATCTTGGCTGATAAACCGTCCTATACTACTATCATAATACCTAGCTCGATTTATGTATCATGATTCTCCTCTGGAAACCATGACTTTTAGGCCTTTTTTTAGGCCCTTCAAAGAACGATGATCTTTTATTTATTATATCTCTTTTTATTTTAAAACAATAGCATTTTTAGTTATCAATAAATTAATAAAACCTATTCCAATGCGGGTTTGGAAAGGGGTTTCTTTTCTGCAAGTATTTTTTTGCTCTATCGGAAAAATTTGCTGGTAAAATATTAAATTAGGGTATCTGGGAATGAGGCTTTGAATTGTCGAATGATCGGGATGTTCAAGCTGTGTTTTACCTTCTGCTCGCTCTTTGATTGGCAAGAAACTAAAAAATGTTGTAATTACAGATTTGACCCCTTATTC